>NZ_JALGBI010000002.1:133684-804726 GCF_022809125.1 Variovorax terrae
CCTCGGGCGCGACGCTGACCCTGGTGGTGAACGCGACGGTGACGGCGACGACGGGCAACGTGACGAACACGGCGGCGGGCACCAGCACGACGCCCGACAGCAACCCGAACAACAACACGGCGACGGTGGTCACGGGGGTGAGCGCCAGCGCCGACCTGGTGGTGAGCAAGGTGGCGTCCAGCGCCAACGGCACGGCAGGCGCGACGATCAGCTACACGGTGACGCTGGTGAACCTGGGCCCGAGCGCGGCGCAGAACGTGACCCTGACCGACGTGATGAGCGCGGGCCTGAGCCTGATCAGCGCCAGCAGCACGGGCGGCAACGGCACGGCGACGGTGGGCGGAGCCAGCGCGGCGGCCACGGCCACGACACTGGCCTCGGGCGCGACGCTGACCCTGGTGGTGAACGCGACGGTGACGGCGACGACGGGCAACGTGACGAACACGGCGGCGGGCACCAGCACGACGCCCGACAGCAACCCGAACAACAACACGGCGACGGTGGTCACCAGTGTCGTAGCCGCAGACATGTCCACGACCTTCTCGGGTTTCCCCGCGAGCGCACCGGTGGGCAGCGTGGTGGGCGGAACGGTGAGCTTCGTGAACGTGAGCGCGAACACGGCGGTGAATCCGACGGTGACCCTGCAGCTGACGCCTGGGCTGGGTGCGGGCAAGGTGACGGTGACCAGCGTGGTGCTGGGCGTGGGGACATACAACAATGCGACGGGGGTGGTGACGTTTGCTAACCCTGTACCGTCCAGCCTGGTGGCTGGGGGCACGATCAGCGCTTCGGTGAGCTACCTGCAAACCAGCACGGTGGTGACGGGCACGGGTACCAGCAAAGCGACCAACGACACCAATCCGGCGAACAACACGGCGACCTTCAGCGTGTCGAGCACGGCAGTGGCCGACATACAGGTGACCTTGAGCGTGCCGTCCGCCGCGACGGCGGGTAGCACGGTGACGGGCACCGTGACCTTTGCAAACAACGGACCGAGCGCGGCGAGCAATGTGGGTGGCACGGTGAGCGTGGCCGGAGGCACGGTAACGGCGCTGACCAGTGGTACGGTCAATAACGGGGTCGGCTCCAGTGTGGTCACCAGCAGCTTGGGTGCGGGCAGCAGCGTGAGCTACACCTTCACCTACGTGGTGCCGGCCAGCGGTGTGGTGACGAGCACGGCGGTGGTGACCAGCACCACGCCCGACAGCAACCTGGCGAACAACACCGCCAGCGGAATCACGGCGATCAGCAGCCTGGCGGATGTGAGCGTGACGCTGGTGGTCCCCGCCACATCGGCACCGGGCAGCACGGTCACAGCCACTGTTACCGTTCTCAACCTCGGACCGAGCGCCGCAGCGAATGTCACGGCCACCCTCACATTGCCGGGCGGCTCTCAAACCACTGTATTGACGTTGTCGAGCCTGCCCGCAGGCAGCTCCACCGTGACGGTGGTTGCTTACAGCATCCCCGCGTCGCAGACGGCCAGCTCTTCCCTGACCTGGAAGGCCAACGTCGACACGACGACGCCGGAATCGACGAAGGCCAACAACACGGCCACGGCATCGCTCACGGTGGCCACGGTCAACAATGCTTCCCTGTCGGGCCGCGTCTGGCTCGATGCCAACAGCGACAAGCTGTACACGCCCAAGGTCGATCTCGACTTGGCGGGCTGGCATGTCGAGCTGCTGCTCAACGGGGCGGTTGTCGGAAATGCAATCACGGGTGCCGACGGCTCGTACACGATCATCAACCAGGTCCCCGGCAGCGGCTATGCCGTGCGCTTCAAGAATCCGGCGGGCCAGGTCATCGTGTCCACGCCGTTCAACCAGACGACGACCCTGGCTTCGGGCAACTCTTCCACGGGAACGACCACATCGGTGATCGGCTCTTCGACGGTGGTGATTGGTGGCTCGATCAGCAACGTCACGCTGTACGCCGGGGACAACGTCAAGGAACAAAACCTGCCGATCGATCCGAGCGGCATCGTCTATGACGCCGTGTCGCGCAAACCGGTGGCCGGGGCCGTCGTGACGCTGATCGGCCCCGATGGGAACCCCGTGCCGGGCAACCAGCTGCTGCAGGGCGCTTCATCGATGACGACCGATGCGTCGGGTATCTACCAGTTCGATCTGCTGCCGTCAGCGCCCAACGGAAGCTACAAGCTCGGCATCACGCCGCCGGACGGCTACAGCGCCACGCCTGCCGCCCAAGGGGGGGTTGCCCAGCCGGGAGGCACTTACACGCCGCCCACCAATGTCGCGCTGGTGTCGATCCAGCCGAATGCCACAGCGCCTGCGGCCAATGTCACCGGGGGCGGTGCGGTCGGTGCGGTGGGAACGCAGTATTTCCTGATGTTCAACCTGACAGTTCAGGGGGGTAGCCCGTCGGCGGGCGTGATCCACAACCATATTCCGCTCGATCCACTGGCTTCCGGGGCCATCCTGGTGAACAAGACCGGCAACAAGACCGTGGCCGAAGTGGGCGACTCGGTGCAGTACACCATCCGCATGCGCAACACCACGAGCCGGCCCATCGCGGGTGTGACGCTGGAAGACCTGCTGCCCGCAGGCTTCCGCTACATCCTGGAAACGGCCCGCCTGAACAACGCCGTCCTGGCGAATCCGGCCGGAGGCGTGGGACGCGCATTGACCTTCACCATTGGCACGATCCCGGCCAACACGGTCTATGAGCTGACCTACTTCGTCCGCTTGGGCGTGGGTTCGCAGCAAGGCGATGGCATCAACCGCGCCACCGCCGCCTTCCCCGGGGCCAATGCCGCACCCGTCCGCTCGAACACGGCGCTGTTCAAGGTCACTGTCCAGGGCGGTGTGTTCAGCAACGAGGGCTGCATCGTCGGCAAGGTCTACATGGATTGCGACGGCAACTTCGTCCAGGGCAACGACGGCGGCTCGCGCGAGCTGGGCATCCCCGGCGTGCGCCTGGTCATGCTGGACGGCACCTACATCGTGACGGACAACGAAGGCAAGTACAGCCTGTGCGGCGTGAAGCCGCAGACGCATGTGATCAAGGTCGATCGCACGACCCTGCCTAAGGGCGCGCGCCTGGTGCCCTCCAGCAACCGCAACGCCGGCGTTGGCGACAGCATCTTCGTGGACATGAAGGGTGGCGAAATGCACCGGGCCGACTTCATCGAGGGTTCCTGCAGCCCCGAAGTGATGGACCAGGTGAAGGCGCGGCGCGCCCAAGGCGGCCCCTCGCTGCCCGAACATGAAAAAGGCATGCCCCTGAAACTTGACAATCGCTCTTCGCCAGGGTTGCAGATCCTGCCCGCGGCACGCCAGATGGGCAGCACCCCTGTGGACACGGGAGTGATCCGACCATGAAGCCGATCAAACCCGGAACCCCAGGTGCTTCGCTGCCACACCTGACCCCGGTGGCCCTGGCCATGGCGCTCATGCAGGGGATGGCCATGGCCCAGCCCGCGCAGAACACGACCAGTGCCGATGTTCCCGATGCCACCAGCCTGTTCGAGACGGGCGGGCAGCAGGGAATCGGCCCACGCCCCTTTACCTCGTTCTTCGAGCGGCTGTCGACTCCGGTGGACAAGATCCTCATCAAGGTGGCCGGCAACAACCTGTCCGCCGACGGCGTGACGGGCACCGACGTCAACCTGCAACTGCTCGATGGCAAAGGCATGCCCCTTGCAGTCGATGTGGATGTGACGATCGAAGTGGATGGCGGAGCCCGCATCCTGCTGCCTGGCCGGAAGACCTCGGAGTCGGGGGCGGATCGCGGCGACATCGACCGCATCCAGCCCGGTATCCAGTACACCGTCAAGAACGGCGCGCTGGCGTTCAAGCTGATCGCGCCCTACAAGCCTGACCCCGTGACCCTGAAGGTGTCGGTCAAGGGCGTGGTGGAAAAAGTGATCGTGCGCTACGTGCCCGATCTGCGCGAGATGCTGGCAGTCGGCCTGGTCGAGGGCCGCCTGCGGTCGGACAAGTTCGACCCGCGCGTCATCGTACCCGTGCGCGAGAACGATGGCTTCGACAACGAACTGCGCGGCTTCACCAAGGACTTCAACGGCGGCCGCACCAACCTCGGCGCGCGCGCGGCCATGTACCTCAAGGGCAAGGTCAAGGGTGACTACCTGCTCACGCTGGCCTATGACTCCGACAAGGACACCCGCAAGATCCTGTTCCAGGACGTCGATCCGAACGCGTTCTACCCGGTGTATGGCGACTCCAGCGTGCGCGGGGTGGACGCGCAGAGTTCGGGCAAGCTGTACGTGCGCATCGACAACAAGCTCAGCTACCTGCTGTACGGCGACTTCACCACGATCGACGCCAATCCGGCGCGCTCGCTGAGCCAGTACAGCCGTTCACTGTCGGGCCTGCGCGCCCACTACGAAGAAGGCCGCATCACCGGCAACGCCTTCCTGGCGCAGCAGACGTCGCGCCAGGTGATCGACGAATTCCCCGCTCGCGGCGTGTCCGGGCCGTACTCCGTGTCCAATCCCAATGGGGTCACGGGCTCGGAGAAGGTCGAG
The DNA here is from genome assembly GCF_022809125.1 of Variovorax terrae. NCBI lineage: Bacteria > Pseudomonadati > Pseudomonadota > Betaproteobacteria > Burkholderiales > Comamonadaceae > Variovorax > Variovorax terrae. The sequence goes on from NZ_JALGBI010000002.1 coordinate 138,195, forward strand.
ATCGTCGTGCGCGACCGCAACCAGACCTCGCTGATTCTCAAGACCACGGCACTGACCCGCAACGCCGACTACGAGTTCGAGCCGTTCAGCGGGCAGATCCTGTTCAAGTCACCGGTGCCGAGCTACGACGACCAGCTCAACCCGGTGTCCATCCGCGTCACCTATGAAGTGGACCAGGGCGGCGAGAAGTTCCTCGTCTACGGCGGCGATGCGCGCCTGAAGCTGTCGGATGTGCTCTCGGTGGGCGTGTCGATGGCCAAGGACCGGAATCCTGCCGCGCCCTACGAGATCACGGGCGCCAACCTCCATCTGAAGCTGAGCCAGCATACCGAGGTCATCGCCGAGGTGGCGCACACCAACAGCGTGGTCAACACCAATGCGAGCGGCTACAACGCCAACACCAGCAGCAACTTCATCAACCGCAGCGGCGAGATGACGGGCAGTGCCGCGCGGGTGGAGGTTCGCCACTCGGACGAGGACATGCGCCTGCGCGGCTATGCGGTGCGCGCCACCGATGGCTTCAACAACACGGCGGGCGGCATCACCGGCGGCCGCAGCGAATATGGCGCCTCGGGTGCTTACAAGGTCAACCGCCGACTCACGCTCAACGGCGAGTACATCCACTCCGAGGATGACATCGCCGATACCCGCCGGGACGCCTCCTCGGTCGGGGCCGACCTCAAGCTCAGCGATCGCCTCACCGTCGGCGGCGGCGTGCGGCGCGTCTCGCAGAATGCCGCGAGCCTGACCTCGCTCACTGGCAACACGTGCTCCAGCGGCACGGGGGGCGGTAGCTCGGGCTACAACAACGGTTACGGCATCAATCAGCAGGGCAACCAGCAGATCGATCCGGCCACCGGCCAGCCCGTGGTCTGCTCGCCGACGACGCTCTCGGCCACCACCACGGCCCCGGTCGGGCTGGACCGCACCTCGCTCTATGGGCGCGCCACGTACCGCCTGACCGACACCGTGATGCTGTCGGGAGAGCTGCAGCGCGAGTTTGGCACCGACAGCACCACCTTGTACCGCCTGGGCGCCGACTGGCAGGTGGCCGAGAAGACGCGGCTGTATTCACGCCTCGAGCATTCCCGAAGCTGGGGCGGCGCCTACGGGCTGGGGGTCGGCGCGGCCTCCGACTCGTTCGCCATGGGCATCGACACGCAGTACATGCAGGACGGCTCGCTGTTCAGCGAGTACCGCCTGCTCGACGGCGACAGCGGCAAGACCGTGCAGGCGGCCCTGGGCCTGCGCAATGGCTGGCGACTGGCCGAGGGCCTGCGCATGCTCACCAGCGTCGAGCGCGTCACCGGCCCCACCGGCAACGCCTCCGCGGCCGGTGTCGGGCTCGAATACACGGCCAGCGAGCTGTGGAAGGGCTCGGGCCGGATGGAGTGGCGCCAGGACGCGAACAACACCAACTGGCTGCTCACGCTGGGCCTGGCCCGCAAGCTGGACAGCGACTGGACCATGCTGGCGCGCGACTATGCCAACCTGGTGCAGCCGCGCACGGCCGCGGGCAGCAACAAGCGCCAGAACCGGTTCCAGGTCGGCTTTGCCTACCGGCCGGTGGACAACAACAAGTTCGATGCGCTGGGCCTGTACGAGCGCAAGGTCGACAACGATCTGTCGGCCGGCACCGACAGCCGCACCGACATCATCAGCCTGCGCACCAACTACCACCCCAGCCGGCCCTGGTGGCTGTCGGGGCGCTATGCCTACAAGCAGGTCAACGAGCTGCTGCTCGGCACGGTCAACGACAGCTACCGGGCGCAGCTGTTCGGTGCTCGGGTCACCTACGACATCACCAACCGCTGGTCGATCGGGGCCCTGTTCAGCGTGCTGCAGGGGCAGGGCGGCGCGCGCCAGTACGCCTACGGCCTGGAGGCGGGCTATGTCCTGATGGACAACCTGCTCGTCACCGTGGGCTACAACTGGCGCGGCTTCAGCGACAAGGACCTGACCGCCAGCGACTACACCAACCGCGGCTGGGTTCTGGGCGTACGCTACAAGTTCGACGAAGACCTGTTCCGCAAGAACGATCCCACCGTGAACAAGACCCTGAATCCCACCGCGGCACCTGCCCAACCCTGACGAGGCCTGCCATGAACAAGCTGTTTTCAATGACTCTGGTGGCGGCGCTGCTCCTGTCCGGGTGTTCCTTTCCCGCCGCCCGCACGGAAGCCCCCGGGCCTTCGGCCGCGGCCACCGGCCTGTACCCGCCGCCGGCCCGCATCACCGATTCGCGCATCCTGGCCGACCGGCAGACGCTGGATCAGGTGCAGCAGCGCCTGCGCAAGCTCAACGAGGCCGGTGTGCCGCAGAACAACTACCCGCTGGCCAAGGCCCAGTGCTGGCTCGATACGGCCAAGACCCAGTACCACGAGAACGACCGCACGGGGTACATCGAGGAATCGCTGACCGAGTCGGTCAAGATCATCCAGGCCCTGGAGGCCGACAAGAACGCCCGGGCCGGCTACGACACGCCGCTGGTGGCGCGCAGCACGAAGCTGCGCGACGATCTGTGGGCCCAGCTCGCGGGCTACAAGGACAAGGAGTCCACGCTGGCCTGCACCGCGCGCACCGTCGCCTGCGCCGAAGTGCGCCTGGTTCGGGCCGGCCATGCCGAGCAGCAGACGGGCTGGCGCCAGGCCACGGTCCATGTGCAGATGGTGGAAGACGCCCTGCGGCGCGCCAGCGCCGAGGCGGCCAGCTGCCCGCAGCCCGCGTCCGCGGCCCCGGCGGTGCGTGCCGCGCCGGCTGCCGCCGCGGCTGTGGCCGCCGCAGCCCAGCCGGCAGGCGGCGTCACGAAGGAAACCTTCATCATTCTGGCCGACACCCTGTTCCGCTTCGACAAGTCGGGGCGTGACGAGATGCTGCCCGGCGGGCTGCAGCGCCTGGCCCTGATCGCGGATCGGCTCAAGGCCTACAAGTCCATCGAGTCGATCGCCATCGTGGGCCACAGCGACCGGCTGGGCAGCGACGAGTACAACGACAAGCTGTCCCAGACCCGCGCCGACACGGTCAAGGCCCAGCTCGAATCCCTGGGCATCAAGGCAGCCAGCGTGAAGGCCAAGGGCGTGGGCAAGCGCGAGCCGGTCACCAAGGACTGCAGCGAGAAGTCGTCGCGCGAAGAGCAGATCCAGTGCCTGCAGCCGGATCGCCGCGTCACGATCGAAGTCTCCGGCGTGGTTCGCTAGGCGGCGCGCTTCGAGGCCAAGGCCCGCCGCCCGCCACGATGTTCTGGCGGGGGCGGCCGGTCCGGCGGGCTGCAGCCCGCGATGCGCCATTCGGGCGCCGGTGGTATGGTCTGTGGCCATGGATGCACTCACCTCCCTTCCGGCGCGCTTCACCCTCTACTCGGGGCCGCTCAGCATGTTCGGCGCCAAGGCGCAGATCGCCGCGCTGGAGAAGGGCCTCGAGTTCAACCTCGTCATGGTGCCGTTCGACTGGGCGCAGGGCTACACGCCCAAGCATCCCGAGGTGCTGCGCATCAACCCCAAGCGCCAGGTACCGGTGCTGGTGCATGGCGATCTCGAAATTTTCGATTCGACGCAGATCTTCGAATACCTGGAAGACCTGCAACCTCATCCCTCGTTGTGGCCGCGCGATCCGCAGGCCCGCGCCCGTGCGCGGTTGCTAGAGCATCGTTCGGACGAGGTGTATTTCCCGCACGTGGTGCGCCTGATGGGTTTGCAGCAGAACCTGCAGGACGAAGCGGCCTTGGCCGCCATTGCCGCGGCCACGCGCTATTACGCCGAGATGGACCTACTGCTTGCGCGCTCGGTTTACCTGGCCGGCGCCGACTACGGTTTTGCCGACATCGCGTTCTACATGGCCGCGCTGTTCGGCGAGCGCCAAAGCGCGCCTGTGACGCCGGCCACACCCCATCTGCTGGCCTGGCGCGAACGCCTGACGCAGCGGCCCGCAGTACGTGCCGTGGCGGGCGCCATGGCAGCCTGGCTCGCGAGCGTGGGGCGCCCGGTGCCGGCCTTTCTGCGCGGGACGTTCTGACGCGGCTTGCGCTCAGTCCGGCAGCACCGCCGTCACCTCGATCTCGACCTTGGCGCGCTCTTCCATCAGCGCAGAGACCTCCACGCAGGTCATGGCCGGGAAATGGCGACCCATCACCTCGCGGTAGGCGGCGCCCAGCTCCGGCAGGCGGCTGTTGTACTCCACCCGGTCGGTGACGTACCAGGTCATGCGCACCATGTGCTCGGGGCCGGCGCCGGCCTCGCGCAGCACGGCCGCCACGTTGCGCAGCGTCTGCGCGGTCTGGGCGATGAAGTCGTCGGACTCGAATTGCTGCTGCGCATTCCAGCCGATCTGGCCGCCCACAAAAACCAGGGTGCCGCGCGCGGCGATGCCATTGGCGTAGCCCTTGGGCGCGGCCCAGCCGGGTGGCTGCAAAAGTGTTCTCATCAATCTCTCTCCCAGGATGGGGGTCAAAGCTGGCGCAGCCGGAAACGCTGCAGCTTGCCGGTCTCGGTGCGCGGCAGGCTGGCCACGAACTCGATCTCGCGCGGGTACTTGAAGGGGGCGATGGACGCTTTCACGTGGTCCTGCAGTGCCTTGACCAGGGCGGCGTCGCCGGTATGGCCCGGCTTGAGCACGCAGAACGCCTTGACGATCATGCCGCGCTCCTCGTCGGGCTTGCCGATCACGCCGCACTCGGCCACGGCCGGGTGCTTGAGGAGGGCGTCCTCCACCTCGGGGCCGCCCACGTTGTAGCCGGCCGTGATGATCATGTCGTCGGCGCGCGCCTGGTAGAAGAAATAGCCGTCGGCATCCTGCAGGAAGGCGTCGCCGGGGTAGTTCCAGCCGTCCTTCACGTAGTTTGCCTGGCGCGGGTCGTCCAGGTACTTGCAGCCGGTCGGCCCGACCACCGCGAGCTTGCCGATCGTGCCGCGCGGCACTTCGCGGCCCTCGTCGTCCACCACCTTCGCAGTGTAGCCGGGCACCACCTTGCCGATGGCGCCGCGCCGCACCTCGCTGCCGGCGGAGGAGATGAAGATGTGGAACATCTCGGTGGCGCCGATGCCGTCCAGCATCTCGAGGCCGGTGGCCTCCTTCCAGAGCTGGCGTGTGGCGTCGGGCAGGCCTTCGCCGGCGCTCACGCAGGTGCGCAGCGTTGGCGTGCCTGCCTGTTTGGCGAACGGCGCCATCTGCCGGTAGAAGGTCGGTGCGGTGTAGACCGTGGTGGCCCCCACCTCGTTGATCAGCCGCACCATGGCCTCGGGCGTGTAGGGAATGTCGGGGAAGTAGACCGAGGCGCCGGCCCACATCGGAAACACCAGCAGCCCGCCCAGCCCGAAGGTGAAGGCCAGCGGCGGCGAGCCCATCACGATGTCCTCGGGCGTGGCGCGCAGCACGTGGCGCGGCCAGGCCTCGCAGGCGGCCAGCACGTCGCGGTGGGTGTGAACGGCTGCTTTGGGCTTGCCGGTGGTGCCCGAGGTGAAGGCCATCATCGCGATGTCGTCGGCCGCCGTGGGGCAGGCGGTGAAGCCGCCTTCCTTTTGCGCCGCCCGCATCGCCAGCGAGCCCGGCTCGTTCATCAGGTTGAAGGGCACGATGGTCTGCAGCACCGGGCTCTGGCGCTGCGCCAGTTGCAGCTCTTCGAGCAGCTTGCCGTCGCACAGCGCCACCGTGGGCCGGGCCTTGTCGATGATGTCGGTCAGCTCGCGCGCGCGCAGCAGCGGCATGGTGGCCACGGCCACCAGCCCGGCCTTCACCACCGCCAGCCAGGCCAGCGCCATGCCGATGGAGTTGCCGCCGCGCAGCAGCACGCGGTTGCCGGGCACCAGGCCCAGGTCTTCCACCAACACGCGGGCGATGCGGTCCACGCGCTCGCGCGCATCGGCGTAGCTCAGCGTGATCTTCGGCGAGCGCAGCATCGGCCGCTCGGCCCAGCCCTTGTGCGCGGCCTGGTCCAGCAGTTGCTCCACTGCGTTAATGTGCGGCGGGAGTTGCAGCTCCGGTAGGTCGTAGCGCAGCTGCGGCCACTGCTCGCGCGGCGGCAGGCGGTCGTGGACGAAGCGATCGGGCTGAGCGGACATGGAACTACCCCTGCAAAACAGACTTGCCGATGATGAGCTGTTGGACTTCGGTCGCACCCTCGTAGATGCGCAGCGAGCGGATGTCGCGGTACAGGCTCTCGACCTTGGTGCCGACCTTCACGCCCAGGCCGCCGTGCATCTGCAGCGCCATGTCGATCACGCGCTGGGCGTTCTCGGTGGCGGTCATCTTGGCCATGGCGGCTTCGGCCGTCACGCGCACGCCGCCGTGCTTCTCGCCCTCGTCGCGCAGCCAGGCCGCGCGGTAGGTCAGCAGAGCGGCGGCGTCCACCAGCGCGGCCATTTCGCCGAGCTTGGCCTGGGTGAGCTGGAAGTCAGCGAGCGTCTGGCCGAACATGCGGCGCTGCCTGGCGTGCGCCACCGCTTCGGCCAGCGCGCGCCGCGCGAAGCCGAGCGCCGCGCCGGCTACCGAGGCGCGGAAGATGTCCAGCGTCTGCATCGCGAGCTTGAAGCCGCCGTTGAGCGCGCCGAGCTGCGCGGCGGCGGGCACGCGGCATTGGTTGAACTGGAGCGTGGCCAGCGGGTGCGGCGCCATCACGGCAATGTGCTCCGAGCTGTCCAGGCCCGGCGTGTCGGCGTCGACGATGAAGGCCGTGATGCCGCGCGTGCCGGCCGCCGGCTCGGTCTTGGCGAACACGCAGTAGAAATCGGCGATGCCGCCGTTGCTGATCCAGGTTTTGCTGCCGTTCAGAAGAAATGTGCCAGAGGTCCGCGCGGAGTGGTCGTTTTCAGCTATTGTTTTCATAGCGCCCGCATCGGAGCCGGCGTCCGGCTCGCTCAGCGCGAAGGCCGCGATCTTGTGGCCCTCGGCCACCGCCGGCAGGTAGGCCTGCTGCTGGGCCGGCGTGCCGGCCAGCGTGATGGCGCCGCTGCCCAGGCCCTGCATGGCGAAGGCGAAGTCGGCCAGCGGCGAGTGGTAGGCCAGCGTCTCGCGTAGGATCACCAGGGCGCGCGAGTCCAGCCGCTGCAGCGCGCCGCCGTGCGCGGCCGGCACGCAGTAGCGCAGCCAGCCGGCGTCGCCCAGGCGGCGCACCCATTCGCGGCAGGCCGCGCGGTCGTCACGTTCATCCACGTCCTGCGTGGGCGCCCAGGCCACGAGCTGCTGCGCCAGCGCGCGGTGGGCCGGCTCGAAGAAGGGCAGCGCCAGATGCGCCGTGGAGGGTGGGGCGGGTGGGTGCATCGCTTCAGTCTCCGCCGAACACCGGCTTGCGTTTGGCCGCAAAGGCCTCGAAGGCGCGGGTGAAGTCCTGCGTCTGCATGCAGATGGCCTGGGCCTGGGCCTCGGCCTCGATGGCCTGGTCGATGGTCATGGCCCATTCCTGGGCCAGCATGGTCTTGGTCATGCCGTGGGCGAAGGTCGGGCCCTCGGCCAGCTCGCGCGCCATGGCCTGGGCCTTGCCGAGCAGCTCGGCGCCTTCGTGCAGTGCGTTGAAGAAGCCCCAGGCCAGGCCTTCCTGCGCCGTCATGGCGCGGCCGGTGAACAGCAGCTCCGAGGCGCGGCCCTGGCCGATCACGCGCGGCAGCAGGGCGCAGGCGCCCATGTCGGCACCGGCCAAGCCGACGCGGGTGAACAGGAAGGCGGTCTTGGTGGCGGCCGTGCCGTAGCGCAGGTCGCAGGCCAATGCCATCATCGCGCCCGCGCCGGCGCAGATACCGTCGATCGCGCCGATGACGGGCTGCGGGCAGCCGCGCATGGCTTTCACGAGGTCGCCCGTCATGCGGGTGAACTCCAGCAGCTCGGGCATGCTCATCTTCGTGAGCGGGCCGATGATCTCGTGCACGTCGCCGCCCGAGCAGAAGTTGCCGCCCGCGCCGGTGACGACCACGGCCTTGACGTCGGTGGCGTGGCGCAGCGCGTTGAACAGGTCGCGCAGCTCGGCGTAGGAGTCGAAGGTCAGCGGGTTCTTGCGCTCGGGCCGGTTCAGCGTGATGGTGCCGACGCCGGCCTCGAACTGCCAGGCGAAATGCCGCGCGGCATAGCCGGCCTGGGCGTCGAACTGGGCGCGCATCGGGTTGCCTGCGCCAATGTAGTGTTTCATGCGGTCTCCGTGGAAGGGTCTTGGGGAGGGCGCTGGGCGTGGTCTTTCACCTTGCCCAGCAGTTTGTGCAGGCTGGCGATGTCCTTGCTGCCCAGGGCGGCGAAGGCGTCGACGATCCAGCTCTCATGCTGCTGGGCCATCTCGTTGAACAGCTGGCGGCCCTGGGGGGTGAGGCGCACGCGGTAGGCGCGGCGGTCGCCGGCCACCTCGACGCGCTCGACCTGGCCCTCGGCCACCAATTGGTCGGTGATGCCGGTGATGTTGCCGCCGGTGACCATCATGCGGCGCGACAGCTCGTTCATCTTCAGGCCCTCGGGCGCGCGCTCGAGCTGGGCCATCAGGTCGAAGCGCGGCAGCGTGGTGTCGAACTGCTCGCGCAGGCCGGCGCGCACCTGCTTCTCGATCAGCTGCGTGCAGGTCAGCAGGCGCAGCCACAGGCGCAGGGCCTCGGGGTGTTCGCTGTGGGCGCGGGCTTCCAGGTCCATGGTCAGTGCTCCTCGTCGGTTGCTATTGTTTTCATAGCATCCAATGACCGCTGCACCTGGACATCGGCCTGTTTTTGCTTGGAAATCTCGCGGTAGAGCTGGTCGCGCCCGCTCAGGTACTGGCGCGGCCAGTCGACGGCGCGGCTGCCCAGCCGGGCGGCTTCGTGCAGCGTCCAGGCCGGGTCGGCCAGGTGCGGCCGCGCGATGGCGCAGAGGTCGGCGCGGCCGGCCGCGATGATGCTGTTGGCGTGGTCGGCCTCGCTGATGGCGCCCACGGCGATGGTGCGGATGCCCACCTCGTTGCGGATGCGGTCGGAGAACGGCGTCTGGTACATGCGGCCATAGACCGGCTTGGCCGCGCGCGTGGTCTGGCCCGAGGAGACGTCGATGAAGTCGCAGCCCGCTGCCTGGAACAGCCGCGCCACCTGGACCGCGTCGTCGGCCGTGTGGCCGCCCGGCGCCCAGTCGTGGGCCGAGATGCGCACGCTCATGGGCCGGTCCTCGGGCCAGGTTGCGCGCATCGCTGCGAACACCTCCAGCGGAAAGCGGCAGCGGTTTTCGAGGCTGCCGCCGTAGTCGTCGGTGCGCAGGTTGGTCAGCGGCGTGATGAAGGCCGACAGCAGGTAGCCGTGGGCGCAGTGCAGCTCCAGCCAGTCGAAGCCGGCGCCGGCGGCGCGGCGTGTGGCATCGACGAAGGCCTGCTTCATCTGGTCCATGTCCGCGCGTGTCATGGCCTGAGGCGTCTGGTTCTGTTCGCCATAGGGCAGGGCGCTGGCGGACAGCAGGGGCCAATTCGGCGCTTCATCAGGGCGCCCGCTGGGCGCGGGCAGTGGCTCGTCCGTGCCTTCCCAGCCGAGCTGGGTCGAGCCCTTGGGGCCGCTGTGGCCGAGCTGCAGGCCGATCCTGGCGCTGCTCTGGCCATGCACGAAATCGACGATGCGCCGGAAGGCCGTGGCCTGCGCGTCGTTCCACAGGCCGGGGCAGCCCGGGGTGATGCGGCCCTCGGGGGTCGGGCTGGTCATCTCCACGAACACCAGGGCCGCGCCGCCGAGCGCGCGGGCGCCCAGGTGCACGAGATGGAAGTCCTGCGGCACGCCGTCCACCGCGCTGTAGGTGGCCATGGGCGAGACGACGATGCGGTTCTTGAGTTCGAGCCCGCGCACCTTGAGCGGCGTCAGCATCGGCGGCACGGGATGGCCCCCGCGCGGCGCGGCGCGGCCCGCCAGCCAGGCCTCGTAGCCTTCGAGCCACTTCGCATCGCGCAGGCGCAGGTTCTCGTGGCTGATGCGCTGGCTGCGCGTGAGCAGCGAGTAGGCGAACTGCTCGATCTCCATGCCGCTGTAGCGCGTGACGTTCTCGAACCACTCGGTGGAGTTGCGCGCGGCGTTCTGGATCTTGAGCACTTCCACGCTGCGGCGGGCCTCGTAGCCGGCCAGCACCGCGTCCATGCCGCCGGCGCCGGCGCCGCCGAACTCGTTCGCGAGGTCGATTGCATCCTCCAGCGCCAGCTTGGTTCCCGAGCCGATGGAGAAATGCGCGGTGTGGGCCGCGTCGCCCATCAGCACGAAGGGCACGTCCCGGCCCTGGATGCGCTCGCGGTGGACCCAGGTCTTGCACACCACGCGCGGGAAGCGGATCCAGATGGCCGAGCCGCGCAGGTGCGTGGCGTTGCTGATGAGCTTGTGCCCGTCCAGGTAGTTCGCGAACAGGCGTTCGCAAAAGGCGATGGCCTCCTCCTGCGGCATCGTGTCGAGCCCGTGGGCCTGCCAGACGGCCTCCGGGGTTTCCACGATGAAGGTGGAGGTGTCGTCATCGAACTTGTAGGCATGGGCCTGGAACCAGCCGTGCTCGGTCTGCTCGAAGGCAAAGGTGAAGGCGTCAAAGGTCTTGCGCGTGCCGAGCCAGACGAAGCGGCACTGACGCAGGTCCACATCGGGCTGGTAGGTGGCGGCGTAGCGGTTGCGGATGCGGCTGTTCAGGCCGTCGCTCGCGATCACGAGGTCGGCCTCGTACTGCGCGGCCAGCGCCTGGTCGTCCGTCACGTCGGTTTCGAACACCAGCTCCACCCCGAGCGCCAGGCAGCGCTCCTGCAGGATGTTGAGCAGCTTCTTGCGCCCGATGCCGCAGAAGCCGTGGCCGCCCGAGCGCACGCTGCGGCCCTTGAAGAACACCTCGATGTCGTCCCAGTGGTTGAAGGCATCGCCGATCAGCCGGGCCGTGGGGGCGTCGGCGGCCTGCAGGTTGCCCAGCGTCTGGTCGCTCAGCACCACACCCCAGCCAAAGGTGTCGAAGGGCCGGTTGCGCTCCACCACGACGACACGATGGGCCGGGTCCTGCTGCTTCATCAGCAGCGCGAAGTACAGGCCGGCCGGGCCGCCGCCCACGCAAAGGATATTCATGGTGAAATAGTTTAGACCTAAACAAATTATTGTCAATCGTCGCAATCACGGGGAATTCCTGGGGCCGGTTGACGGCCAGGGCGACAGCCACAAGAATTTACCCATGCAAAACCTCATTCCCAAAGTCGAATTGCAATTGGCTGCGCTGCCCGTGCCGGTGTCGCTGAAGCTGCCCGGGGGGCGGCGCCTCGGGTCCGGGGATACGGCCGTCACCCTGTCGTTTTCCGAATGGACCAGCCTGGCGCGGCTGGCGGCCGGGCAGATCGGCGCCGTGGGCGAAGACTATGTCGAGGGCCGGCTGGAGATCGAGGGCAGCATGCGCGACCTGATGGCCGCCGCCGCCGGCCTGCTGCCGGGCAACCCGGTGAACAGCGACACCCACTGGTGGGCCCACATGATGCACCGCGCCAAGTCGCTGGCGGCGCACACGCGCGAGCGGGACGCCGCGCAGATCCAGTTCCACTACGACGTCTCGGACGACTTCTACGCGCTCTGGCTGGACCCGCGCCAGGTGTATTCCTGCGCCTACTACCGAGAGGCCGGCATGACGCTGGCGCAGGCGCAGGAAGCCAAGCTCGACCATGTCTGCCGCAAGCTGCTGCTGCAGCCCGGCGAGCGCTTCCTGGACATCGGCGCCGGTTGGGGCGGCCTGCTGCTGTGGGCGGCCGAGCACTACGGGGTGGACGCGACCGGTATCACGCTGTCGAAGAACCAGCATGCCCATGTGAGCCGCCTGATCGAGGAGAAGGGCCTGGCAGGGCGCGTGCGCATGGAACTGCGCGACTACCGCGAACTCGACGAGTCCCAGCCCTACGACAAGGTGTCCTCGGTCGGCATGTTCGAGCATGTGGGGCGCGCCAACATGGCCGCCTACTTCGGCAAGATCGGCCGACTGCTCCGGCCCGGCGGGCTGGTGATGAACCACGGCATCACCGCCGGCGGGCCGGACAACAACCAGCTCGGCGGCGGCATGGGCGACTTCATCGAGAAATACATCTTTCCCGGCGGCGAACTGCTGCACGTGAGCCACGTGCTGAAGGACATGGCGCTGGCCGGCATCGAGATGGTGGACACCGAGAACCTGCGGCCGCACTATGCGCGCACGCTGTGGGCCTGGTCGGACGCGCTGGAGGCGCAACTGGCCGAAGCGCACGAGGTGCTGCTGCGCACGGCCGGCGAGCGCGCCGAGAAAATCCTGCGTGCCTACCGCCTGTACCTGTCGGGCTGCGCCATGAGCTTCGAGCGCGGATGGATCTCGCTGCACCAGATCCTCGCGACGAAACCCGATGGCCGGGTCGACAGCGGCACGCTGCGGGGTGCACAATCACTTTACCCGTTCAACAGAACTTACATGTACAGGTGACGGCGATGTTGTACAAATTCAAATCCAAGGTGGCAGGCGACCTCATCATGCTCGAAGCCAACGGGCGGCGCGTGCTGGACATCATCGGCAAGGACGGCGGGCCCCAGGGCATCATCCTGCCCGAGCAGATGGGCCCCGCGATCGCGGCGCTGGAGGCCGCCATCGCCAAGGAAGAGGCGGCCAAGAAGCATCCGCCCCCGCCCGACCCGAACGCCGCGGCCGAGGGCCATGCGCCCACCGACAGCATCTCGCTGCGCCAGCGCGCCATGCCGTTCATCGACATGCTGCGCGTGTGCCAGGCCGAGGGCCGGGAAGTCGTCTGGGGGGTGTAGGGCAGGCCTTAATCCACCCGGGCCCCGGAGGCCTTGACCACCTGGGCCCATTTCCGGTGCTCGCTGTCGATCAGCCGGGCAAACTCCTGCGGCGTGTTGCCGCTGGGAATGGCGCCCTGGGCCAGCAGCTTTTCCTTCATGGCCGGCGTGCCCAGCGACCTGGCCACCTCGTGCTGGATGCGGCTCACGATCTCGGGCGGGGTGCCGGCCGGCGCCAGCAGGCCGAACCAGGAACTGGCCTCGAAACCCTTGAGCGCCGGGCCGCCGGCTTCCTCCACCGTGGGCACGTCGGGCAGCGCCGCCGAGCGCTGCGCGCTGGTCACGGCCAGCGCCTTGAGCCGGCCGGACTTGATCTGCTGCATCGACGAGGGCAGGTTGTCGAACATCACGTCCATGTTGCCCGCCACCATGTCGAGCAGCGCCGGGCCGGAGCCGCGGTAGGGAAAGTGCACGAGGTAGGTGCCGGTCATGGTCTTGAACAGCTCGCCGGCCAGGTGGATCGAGGTGCCATTGCCGCTGGAGGCCATGTTGAGCTTGCCGGGGTGGGCCTTGGCGTACTGGATGAAATCAGCCACGTTGTGGATGCCCATGGCCTTGGCCTTGTCGGCATTCATCTCCATCACGTTGGGCACGGCGGCCACCAGCGTGACGGGCACGAAGTCCTTGATCGGGTCGTAGGGCAGCTTGTCGTACAGCGCACGGTTGATGCCGTGCGTGCCCACCGTGCCCATGAGCAGGGTGTAGCCGTCGCCGGGCGACTTGGCCACCACCTCGGTGCCGATGTTGCCGCCCGCGCCGGCGCGGTTGTCCACGATGAATTGCTGGCCGAAGGCCTTGGACAGTTCGGGCGCCATGGCGCGCGCCAGGATGTCGGTGGTGCCGCCGGCCGCGAACGGCACCACGATGCGCACCGGCTTGGTGGGCCAGGCGGCCTGGGCCCAGGCCTGGGGCGCTGCAAAGTTCATGGCTGCCGTTGCGCACACGGCAAGGGCCAGGCGGCGTTTTTTCCTGAAATCCAGCGTCACGGGGATGTCTCCTTGCCAAAGGCGGGCTGGCGGGCGCGCAGCGGCGCCCGCCATGTCCTCCGTTGTAATGCAATCCGGCTACCGGCGTGGGCGGGATAACCCCAGGCCTCCGATTAGTAACGTTCGTTACTATATGGGCCGAAACGCCCCGCGCGCGGGCGCCACCGAGGTGCTGCCATGGATGCTCTCTATACCCTCTCGCCGGATGGCCGGACCCATGTGTTCGACATGAACCGCCAGCCCTGGCAGGCCACGGCCAATGCGGGCCTGTGGCTCAAGCCGGTGCGCCACGACGACGCGCTCGGCCACTTCCTCGGCCTGGTGCGCTTCGACGCCTTCGTGCGCAGCGGCCTGCACCAGCACCAGGGCGTGGCCACCAGCTTCGTGATCGAGGGCGGCCTCACCGATCACCACGGCGCCATCGGCCTGCACGAGGCCGGCATCAACGTGAAAGGATCGACCCACGACGCCATTGCCTACCGGCCCACGGTGCTGGTGTCCCGGCTCGAAGGGCCGGTCACCTACCCGCCGTCCAGCGACATCAGCGGCGTGCACGCGGGTTCGCGCCATGAGGCCTTCCGCAACCCCGACCCCGACGTGCCGCCGGAGATCAACGTGCCGGTGGACGAGATGCCGATCCAGGAGACCGGTATCTTCGGCGTGCGTCGGCAGAGGGTGTTCGACTACGCGGGCACCGGCACCGACCGGCGCATGGTTCAGCTCACGCTGCGTCCGGAATGCGCGCTGGCCTTCGAGACGCCTCACCTGACCGAGTTCTGGGTGCGCGGCGGCCTGCTGCAGGTGAACGGCCAGGCCGCGCATGCCAACTGCTTCGTGGTCTGCGAGCCTGGCGCCCGGGTGGAGATGGCCTCGCCCTTCGGCGCGCTGCTGCTGGGCTGGGCCGAGGGCCGCGAGCGCGGCGCGGGCAACCTCTTCGGTTTCTAGCGAGAGAGCGCTCAGGCCGGGTCGGACTGCTGCACGGCGGCGATCAGCTTGTCCAGCGTCACGTTCATGCGCTCGAGCTCGGCGGCGCTGACGCCGGCGAACAGCTCGGCCTCGCGCACCTTGGCCTGGGTGCCGATCCGCGCGAACAGGCGCTTGCCCTGCGGGCTCAGGTAGAGGCGGCTGCGCCGCTGGTCGGCGGGGTCGTCCTGCCGCTGCAGCCGCTCGTGGCGGTGCAGTCCGGCCAGCGTGCGGCTTACCGACATCTTGTCCAGCCCGGTGATGTCGGCCACCTCGGTGGCCGACACGCCCGGGTGCGAGGCCAGCACCACCATCACCCGCCATTCGTTGAGCGACAGATGGTGCTGCTTGCTCACGCCCGCGTGGAACGGCCGCGCGGTCAGGTTGACCACGCGCACCAGCTTGAAGAACAGCGAGGAATCGACAGGAAGTTGCTCGGTGGGCATGGCTCGACTGTAAGCGGGCCTTGGCGCCCGCGCGCCGAAAACCTCGCGGTCTCTCAGGCCTTGCGGCTGGCAGCCACGATCTGCTCGATCTTGCCGATGAAGGCCGGCTGGATCTGCGCCTTCCAGCGCGCGTAGGTGCGGCGGGTCGCCGTCTGCCAGGCTTCGATCTCGGGCGGCGTCGGCACGTGCACGTTCACGCCCAGCGCGCTCACGGCCTGCACGTCGTCGGCGAACAGCTTGCGCACGATGGCGATCTGCTGCTTTGCCGCGTCCTGCGCGGCCTCGCGCACGATTTTCTGGTCGGCCGGCGTCCAGCCGGCCCACACCGGGGCAGCGATCGCGTACAGCAGGATGTCGTTGCTGTAGTTCCACTTGGTCACGTACTTCTGGCCCAGGGTGTTGACCTTGGCCGCGAGGAACACCTCCAGCGGGTTCTCCTGCGCGTCCACCGCGCCCGAGGCCAGGGCCGGCTGGGCGTCGGCCCAGCTCATGAAGGTGGGGTTGCCGCCCATGCTGCTCATGATCTCGCCGTACATCGGGCTGCCGACCACCCGCACCTTGATGCCCTTGAGGTCGTCGGGTTTGATGATCGGGTGCTTGCTGTTGCTGATCTGGCGGTAGCCGGTCTCGCCCACGGCCAGTGGCTCGGCGCCGGCCTTGCGCACCATGCTGAAGTACTCGGCCATCAGCGGCGCGTTGTTGATCACCGCGTCATAGGCCTTGTGGTCGGGCAGCAGGAAGGGCAGCGTGAACGCCGAGAGTTCGCGCACCGTGCCGCTCCAGTTGATGGGCGCGCCGCACAGCACGTCGATGATGCCCTGGCGCATGGCCGAGAACTCGCGGTCCTGCTGGCCCTGCACCAGCGAGGCGCCCGGGTACTGCTTGATGTTGATGCGGCCGCTGGTGCGCTCGCGCACCAGGTTG
Source organism: Variovorax terrae (assembly GCF_022809125.1). NCBI lineage: Bacteria > Pseudomonadati > Pseudomonadota > Betaproteobacteria > Burkholderiales > Comamonadaceae > Variovorax > Variovorax terrae. The sequence goes on from NZ_JALGBI010000002.1 coordinate 154,242, forward strand.
GCGAAGATCTCGCCGCCCTTGCCCCAGGCGAAGGCCGGCGGCACGACGGTGCTCATCTTGTACTCCGCCTTGTAGGCATTCTGCGCGAATGCGTAGCGCGGCAGCGCGACGGAGGCCACGGACGCGGTGGCCAGCTGGATCAGGGAACGCCTTTTCATCTTGAGTCTCCTTCGCAAAAATCAGTAGCCCAGGTGGCGCGGCAACCACAGCGCGAGCTCGGGGTAGAAGAACACGGCCATGATCATCACGAGGAAGCTCACGATGAACCACAGCACCCAGGGGATGGTGCTTTCCATGCCGACACCGGCCATGCGGCAGCTCACCATCAGGTTGATCGCCATGGGCGGCGTGAACTGCGCCTTGGCCACCACCAGGGTGAGCAGCACGCCGAACCACACCAGGTCCCACTGGAAGGCCAGGGCCACCGGGTACAGCAGCGGCACGAAGATCATGAAGATCGACACCCCGTCGATGAACATGCTCACCACCAGCAGGGCCAGCAGCACCAGCGCCAGCGTGCCCCGGCTGCCCAGGCCCGCGGCCTTGACCCACTGCGCGATCGGATCGGCCACGCCCAGGGTGTTGATGGCATAGCTGAAGATGCCGGCGGCGCCCAGGATCAGCATGATCACGGCCGAGATTTCCGCCGCCTCGCGGAAGATCGGGTAGAGGTCGCGCCAGCCGATGCTGCGATGCACCACCAGGCCCACGAACAGGCCGTAGGCCACGGCCGCCACCGCGGCCTCGGTCGGGGTGAACCAGCCCAGCCGCATGCCGCCCAGGATCAGGAAGGGCGCGGCCAGGCCCCAGGACGCGTCGCGCAGCGAGGCCCAGAACGGCGGGCGCGCCAGGGTGGCCTCGGCGGCGCCGAAGCCATGGCGGCGCGACAGCCAGATGGCCGGCGCGATCAGCGCGATGCCGGCCATCACGCCCGGGATCATGCCGGCGGCGAACAGCGCCGGCACCGAGGCGCCCGGCACCAGCACGCTGTAGACGATGAAGGCGATGCTCGGCGGAATCAGGATGTCGGTGGCCGCGGCCGCGCCCACCACCGTGGCCGAGAACGGGGCCGGGTAGCCGGCGCGCGACATCGCGGCAATCATCACGCCGCCCACCGCCGCGGCATTGGCCGGGCCCGAGCCGCTGATGCCGCCCAGCACCATCGCCACCAGGATCGCCACCGTGGGCAGCATGCCCGGGCCGCGGCCGACGCAGGCGATTGCGAAGGTCACCATGCGCTGGGCCACGCCCGAGCGGTCGAAGATCGAGCCCACCAGCACGAACATCGGCAGCGCCAGTAGCGGGTACTTGCCGATCGACGAGTACATGTTCTGCGGCCCCGCGAGCAGGCCGAACCACTGGGCATCGGCGTTGGCCCAGGCAATCGACACCAGGCCGCTCAGTGCCAGACCCATGGCGATGGGCACGCCCATGAGCATCAGCACCAGGAACGACAGCAGCAGGAAGGCGGCGATCATGCGTCGCCTCCAGCGTCGGCCGCGCGAAGCGTGCGCACGAAGGCGCCGAAGGCGCGCGCCGAGATCGCCAGGCACAGCGGCGGAATCACCGCGCCGTACCACCACAGCGGCACGCCCAGGCCCATCGAGGTTTCGCTGAACTGGTACTGGTCCCAGACCCAGCGCGCGAACAGCGCCGCCAGCAGCAGGAACACCGCGCTCGAGGCCAGCGCGGCGAACAGCTTCAGGCCGCGCCGCGGCACCTCGGTGCCCTCGGCCGTGCGCCGGTTGAACAGGAACTCGATGCGGATGTGGCTGTCGCGCCCGGCGACGGCACTGGCGCCGGCCAGCGCCATCAGCACCATCAGGAACACCGAGATCTCCTCGGTCCAGGCGAAGGAGTCGTCGGTGAAGTAGCGCGTGATCACGTTGAGCAGGGTGATCACCACCAGCAGCGCCAGGCTGGCGACGGCGATGCATTCCTCGATCTGCACGCCGAGCCGTGGTTTGTGGCGCGTCATGCCAGCATCTCCCGGGCCGTTGCCACGATCTGGTCGGCCGATACCCGCGACTGCGCCTCCAGCACCGGCGCGTAGCCCACCGGGATGCGCGGCGCGCCCAGGCGCCGGACCCGGCAGCCGGTGGCTTCGGCCGCGCTGGCCGCGATCTCGGCGCCGAAGCCCGCGGCCTGCACCGCCTCGTGCACCACCAGCAGCCGGCCGCTGCGCGCGCAGGCGCCAAGCACCGTCTCGCGGTCCCAGGGCCAGAGCGTGCGCAGGTCGATCAGCCCGGCGTGGATGCCCTGGCGCGCGAGCTGCGCGCAGGCCTCCTCGCAGACCAGGGCCTGCCGGCTCCAGCTCACCAGCGTGAGGTCGCCGCCTTCGCGCCGCACCGCGGCCCGGCCCAGCGGCACGGCCAGCGATTCATCGACCTCGCCCGGCTGGCCCCACAGCGTCTTGTGTTCCATGTAGACCACGGGGTCGCCGCACTGCAGCGCGGCGCGCAGCAGCGAATGGTTGTCCTGCGCGGTGGACGGGCAGACCACCGTGAGGCCCGGCAGGTGGGCGAACCAGGCCTCCAGCGACTGCGAATGCTGCGCCGCCGACGAGTCCCAGATGCCGATGGGCAGGCGGGCCACCAGCGGCACGCGGCCCTGGCCGCCGAACATGAAGCGGTTCTTGGCGGCCTGGTTCACCAGCTCGTCCAGGCCGCACAGCGCGAAATCGACCACCCGCATCTCCACCACCGGGCGCAGGCCGGCCAGCGCCATGCCAACGCCGGCGCCCATGATGGCGGCCTCGCTGATCGGGGTGTCGATCACGCGCTGCGCGCCGAAGCGCTGCTGCAGCCCCTGGTACTGGCCGAAGATGCCGCCGCGGCCGACATCCTCGCCGAGCACCACCACGTGGGTGTCGGCCTCCATCTCGCGCTGCACCGCGAGCGCGGCGGCTTGCGCATAGCTCAGCGTGCGCAGCGCGGTGTCGCCAGCCGGGGAAGGTTTCAATGCCATTGGCCGGCTCCGGTGGTCTGGACATCGGTGAAGGCCTGGTCCGCCGTAGGCCAGGGCGCCGCCTCGGCCGCGGCCAGCGCCGCCGCGACTTCCTGTTCGGCTTGCGCGTCGATGGCATTCCACACCCGCTCATCGGGCTCCAGCGCCAGGCAGCGCCGGCGCGCGCGGGCGATCGGGTCGGTCTGCAGCGCGGCCTGCAGTTCGGCCGGATCGCGGTAGCCGGCCAGGTCCACCGACACATGGCCCTTGACGCGGTAGGTCAGGGCCTGCAGCAGGCGGGGCCCGGCCCCGCCGCGGACCTCGGCCACCAGCCGGCCGGCGGCCTCATGCACCGCCTGCACGTCGTTGCCGTCCACCTGCAGGGTGGGCAGGCCCAGGCTGTGCGCACGCGCCGAGGCGCCCGGGCCCGATGTCATCGGGCCGCTGGCCGTGGTGGCGCTCCAGCGGTTGTCCTCGCAGACGAACAGCACGGGCAGCCGGTAGGCGCCGGCCCAGTTGAGTGCTTCGAGGAACGGGCCCCGGTTGATCGCGCCGTCGCCGAAGAAGCAGACGGTGATGGCATCGCGCCCCTGCAGCTTCTGCGCGTGGGCGGCGCCCACCGCGATCGGCAGTCCCGCGGCCACCACGCCGTTGGCGCCCAGCATGCCGACCGAAAAGTCGGCGATGTGCATCGAGCCGCCTTTGCCGCCGTTGAAGCCCGTGGCGCGGCCGAACAGCTCGCCCATCATGCGGCCGAGGTCGGCGCCCTTGGCCAGCGTGTGGCCGTGGCCACGGTGGGTGGAGGTGAGATAGTCTTCGCGCCGCAGGTGCGCGCAGGCCCCGGCGGGGACGGCCTCCTGGCCGGTGGACAGGTGCAGCGGCCCGCGCACCCGCGCCGTGCCGTCGGCCGCCTTGCCATAGGCGCTGACGCCGCCCTGGCTGGCCGCCTCGGCCGCGTTCTCGAAGGCCCGGATGCGCACCATCATGCGGTACAGCCCGGTCATCACCTGGAGTTCAGTCGCCACGTCCACGCAAGCCCCATGCACCCGCGAGGGCGGATGCCGCGGCCAAATGGTAACGAACGTTACCAACTGGGGCTTGGGGGTTAACCCGGGTCGCGCCCAAAGAAAAAGCCGCCAGGCCCGAAGGCCGTGGCGGCTGTGCGCAAGCGCGGGTGGGGCTCAGTCGGCGTAGACGCCGGCTGCCTTGATGATCGGGCTCCACTTGGCGATCTCGGCGGCCACGAATTTCTTGTGTTCAGCCGGCTCGGTGCGCTTGTCGTTCACGACCACGGCGCCCAGACCCTCTTCCTTCTTGATGAATTCGGGGTCCTTCAGTGCGGCCTTGAGCGCGTCGTTGAGCTTCTTGAGCACCTCGGGCGGCGTGCCCTTGGGGGCGTACAGGCCGTGCCAGATCGTGACCTGGAAGTTCTTCACACCGGTCTCGTCCAGCGTGGGCAGGTCCTTCAGCGCCGGGGTGGTCAGGCGCTTGGACGTCGTTACCGCGAAGGCCTTGACCTTCTTGGCTTCGATCTGGCTGGTGGTGTTGGTGGTCTGGTCGCACATCAGGTCGATCTGGCCGCCGATCAGGTCGGTCATGGCCGGCGCCGTGCCCTTGTAGGGGACCGTGGTCATTTCGGTCTGGATCGCGCTCTGGTAGAGCAGGCCGCACAGGTGCGAGGCCGAGCCCACGCCCGCGTTGCCCAGGTTGATCTTGCCCTTGTTCTGGGCGATCCAGGCGGTGAGCTCCTTGTAGTTGCTGGCGGGCAGGCCGGGCTTGCCGATCAGCGTCATGGGCACGTCATTGATCATGCCCAGGTACTCGAAGTCGCTCTCGACCTTGAACGGCAGGTTGCGCACCAGGCCGGGCATGGTGGACATGGCGATGTGGTTGACCAGCAGCGTGTAGCCGTCGGGCGAGGCCTTGGCCACCTTGTTGGCGCCGATCGAGCTGCCGGCGCCAGCGGAGTTGTCGATCACGACGTTGGCGCCCAGGGGCTTGCGCATGGCTTCGGCCAGGTCGCGTGCCACACGGTCGGTCGGGCCGCCGGCAGCAAAGGGCACCACGATGGTGATGGGCCTGTCCTTGGCGGGAAAGTCGGCAGCTTGGGCGCCGAAGGCGGCGGCCACCAGTGCGAGGGTCAGCAGTTTCTTCATAAGTACTCCTTGCTCCTTGGATGAGTGGTCGGATCGTAGCCGCCAATTTGTGGCCTTCGCCCCCCGGGAACTACTTAGGAATACCCGGGAAATCCCTTGATATTCAACAAGTTACAGCCCAGTGCGGCGTGATACGCCGAAGCTGCGGGCGCGCGCCTTATACGGCCTGCTTATTTGCACATGGCTTATATGTATTGGACGCTGCGCGGCGCGCTGCCTAGAGTGGCGGACTCGATCCCCTGGAGCCCGTGATGAAGCGCATTCTTGTTGTTGCCTGGCTGGCTGGTGCCAGCGCCCTGTGCCTGGCGCAGGCTGGCACGCCGCTGTCGTCGGTGGTTTCGGCCGAGGCCGCCGCCCAGGCGCTGGCGCGCGGCGCGGTGATGGTGGATGTCCGCCCGCAGGCCGACTACCAGGCCGGCCACGTGCCCGGCGCCATTTCGGTGCCGGCCGAGGCCGCGCAGGCCGGCGAGCGCGCGCAGCTGCAGCAGCTGGTGTCCAGCCAGGGCATCGACCTGTCGCGCGAAGTGGTGATCGTGGGCCATGCCGGCGACGCACAGGCGCAGCGCCTGCAGGCCTTGCTGGCCGGCTACGCCACCGGGCGCGTGGCCTGGCTGGTGGGCGGCCTTCACGAGTGGACGCTGACGGGGCGCCCCGTCAGCACCGTGGCGGCCCGCCTGCCGCCGCTGCCGCAATACCTGGTGCCGCTGCAGCCCGGCGCGCAAGGCGCCCTGCGCATGGCGGGCGCCTCGGTGCGCGATGTGGCGCCTGCCACCACCCTGGCCCAAGCCCATGCGGGCGAAGGTCCAGGTCTGTAGGCCATTGTTTGCTATCGATTTGATAGCGACTTGACGCCGGCGCGAGGCCGCTACTCGTAGCTGCGCGCGTCCTCGATCACCTTGCCGTCGTTCGGCAGGCTGCCCGGGGCCACCGGTTCCACGTCGGCGCGCAGCTTGGTCACGTCGCGGATCGCCTCGCCGATCTTCTGCGCCAGGCCCTGCGGCAGGCTGGCGGCTTCCACCTTGAGCGTCATGCGGTCGTTGGCCATCTCGCCGCTGACCACCAGCCGCGCCTTCAGCACCTCGGGAAAGCGCCGCACGACGTCGGCCACCTGGCCCGGGTGCACGAACATGCCGCGGATCTTGGTGGTCTGGTCGGCGCGGCCCATCCAGCCCTTGATGCGGGTGTTGGTGCGGCCGCTGGGGCAGGTGCCCGGCAGCACGGCCGACAGGTCGCCGGTGCCGAAGCGGATCAGCGGGTAGTCGGGGTTCAGCGTGGTCACCACCAGCTCGCCCACCTCGCCCTCGGGCACCGGGTCGCCGGTGCCGGGGCGCACGATCTCCACGATCACGCCTTCGTCGAGCACCAGGCCTTCGCGGGCCGTGGTTTCGTAGGCGATCAGGCCGAGGTCGGCCGTGGCGTAGCACTGGTAGCCCGCGATGCCGCGCGCGGCCAGCCAGTCGCGCAGCGAAGGCGGAAAGGCCTCGCCCGAGACCAGCGCCTTGCTCACGCTGGGCAGGGCCACGCCCATCTCGGCCGCCTTGTCCACGATGATCTTGAGAAAGCTAGGCGTGCCGGCGTAGCCTGCGGGCCGCAGCTCGGCCATGGCCTGCACCTGCTGCTCGGTCTGGCCGGTGCCGCCGGCGAACACGGTGCAGCCCAGCGCGTGGGCACCGGTCTCCATCATCGAGCCCGCGGGCACGAAGTGGTAGCTGAAGCAGTTGTGCACCAGCTCGCCGGGCCGGAAGCCCGCGGCGAACATGGCGCGCGCCACGCGCCAGTAGTCACTGGCCGTGCCCTCGGGCTCGTAGATGGTGCCGGGGCTGGCGAACACGCGCGGCATCCGCGGCCCGGGCGCGATGGCCGCAAAGCCGCCGAACACGCTGCCGCCGCCAACGGCGCGCGCGGCCTTCTGGCGCTCCAGCAACTCGTGCTTGCGCGTGACCGGCAGCTGCGCCAGCGCGGCGCGCGAGCCGATCGACGGGGCTGGCACGCCGCGCAGCAGTTCGGCGAAGGCCGCTGAGCGGGCCTGGGCATGGGCGATCTGCGCCGGCAGCGCCGCCATCAGCGCGGCCTCGCGCTCGGCCGGAGCGCGGGTTTCAAGGGTGTCGTAGTGGTCGGTCATGACCGATGCCTTTGTTGGTGGGGCAAGAAAGGGGCCGCGCCCATTCCCGCGCGTGGCGCGCGAAGCGAAGCCCGTTCGGGGGGCACCGCGGAACCGGCTTGGCCGGGCCGCAGGTGTCGCCCCCTGGAGGGGGGAGGCGGCCCACACGCCGTGGGGGCGCCACGGGGGGGCTCATGCGAGCCAGCGCTTGCGGCGCTTGTAGCTCTTCACGTCCTTGAACGACTTGCGTTCACCGCCTCCCACGCCGAGGTAGAACTCCTTCACGTCCTCGTTGCTGGCCAGATCGGCGGCGGCGCCGTCCATCACGATGCGGCCGCTTTCCATGATGTAGCCGTAGTGGGCGTAGCGCAGCGCCATGTGGGTGTTCTGTTCGGCCAGCAGGAACGTCACTTTTTCCTTCTGGTTGAGGTCCTGCACGATGTTGAAGACCTCCTCGACGATCTGCGGCGCCAGGCCCATCGAGGGCTCGTCCAGCAGCACCATGCTCGGGTTGGCCATCAGCGCGCGGCCGATCGCGCACATCTGCTGCTCGCCGCCCGAGGTGTAGGCGGCCTGCGAGCCGCGCCGCGTCTTCAGGCGCGGGAAGTAGGTGTAGACCTTCTCGAGGTTGGCTGCGATCTCGGCTTTGCTCTTGCGCGTGTAGGCGCCGGTCAGCAGGTTTTCCTCGATCGTGAGGTGGGCGAAGCAGTGGCGGCCCTCCATCACCTGCACCACGCCGCGGTGCACCAGGTCGGCCGGCGAGAGGTTCTCGATGCGCTCGCCGCGCAGCTCGATCGAGCCCTTGGTGACCGCGCCGCGCTCGCCCTGCAGCAGGTTGGAGATGGCGCGCAGCGTGGTCGTCTTGCCCGCGCCGTTGCCACCCAGGATGGCCACGATGGCGCCCTGGGGCACCTGCAGCGACACGCCCTTGAGCACCAGGATCACGTGGTTGTAGATGACTTCGATGCCGTTGACGTTGAGAAGGATGTTGCTAGGTGCTTCACTCATGATGCGGTCGGGCGGAACAGAGGTGGGGTGCACCCCCCAGGCCAGAGACACCGCGGAACCGGCTTTGCCGGGCCGCTGGTGTCGCCCCCTTGAGGGGGAGGCGCCGCAGGCGCCTCGGGGGTGGGCTCAGGACTGGCAGTCCTGCGGGGTGCGGCGCGTGATCTTCTTTTCGCCGGCGTACTTGTCGGCCGCGGCCCGCACCATGGGCTTCAGGATCTGATCATCGGCCTGCAGCCAGTCCGACGAGAACACCCACTTGCTGCCGTCCCAGGTGTGCACGCGGGCCCAGGTCGAGCCCATGTGGTCCTGGCACGAGGTGCTGACCGGGCGCATCACGCCGGCGAAGCCCAGCGCATCGAGCTTCTTCTGGTCGAGCGCGAGGTTCTCGAAGCCCCAGCGCACCTGCTCGCCGGTCATGACCTTGCCCTTGCCGAAGCGCTCCTGCGCGCGCTTGACGGCCTCGACCGACAGCATCTGGATGATCAGGCCGCGGTTGTAGAGCACGGTGCCCACTTCCTCGCGCGGGCCGGTGCCCTGGCCCTTGTCGTGCACTTCCTTGAGGATGTCCTGCACCACCTTGGGCTGGCCGGCGCCGTACTGGATGGTCAGCGCGTTGTAGCCCTTGGCGTTGGCGCCCACGTCCTTCACGTCGGGCTCGGCGCCCGACCACCACACGCCGTACATCTTCTCGCGCGGGTAGCCGGTGGCCACGGCCTCCTTGAGCGCGGTCGAGTTCATCACGCCCCAGCCCCACAGCAGCACGTAGTCGGGGCGCTGCTGGCGCACCTGCAGCCAGGCCGACTTCTGCTCCACGCCGGGCGCGGTCACGGGAATCAGCGACAGCTCGAAGCCGTGCATCTTGGCGCGCTCCTGCAGCAGCGGGATCGGCTCCTTGCCGAACGGGCTGTCGTGGTAGACCAGCGCGATCTTCTTGCCCTTGAGCTTGTCCATGCCGCCTTCCTTGGCGCCGATGTGCTGGATCAGCATGTCGGCGGCGGTCCAGTAGGAGCCCAGCAGCGGGAAGTTCCACTTGAACACGCCGCCGTCCTGCGAGGCCGCCAGGCCATAGCCCAGCGTGATCAGCGGAATCTTGTCGGCCGGGGCCTTGTCGGTCAGCGCGAAGGTGATGCCGGTGGCCTGCGGGTCGAACACCGTGGCGCCCTTGCCCTTCAGGCGTTCATAGCACTCCACGCCCTTGTCGGTGGCGTAGCCGGTCTCGCATTCCTCATAGGTGATCTTCACGCCGTTGATGCCGCCGCGCGCGTTGATGAGCTTGATGTAATCCTGCTTGGCGTTGGCCCAGGGCGTGCCGTTGGGCGCGTAGGGGCCGGTGCGGTAGACCAGCAGCGGAAAGAACTGCTCCTTGGCCTGGGCCAGCGCCGGCGGCGCGGACGCCACGGCGGCGGCCAGGGCGAATGCCGCGGCGGCGAGTTGCATAGCAAGTTTCATGGTTGTCTCCTTGGTTGAAATGGACTGACACGAAAAAAGGAACAGGGGTCGGATGGCAAGTACCTGAGGCCAGAAACACCGCGGACCCGGCCCCGCCGGTCCGCAGGTGCTCCGCCAGGGATGCCATGGAACCGGCTTCGCCGGGCCATAGGCATCGCCCCCTGCAAGGGGGGAGGCGCAGCGCAGCGGAGCCTGGGGGTGTGCCATGGCTAATGCGGGAACGGCCACAAACGCAGCTTCTGCTTGGCCGTGCTCCAGAGCTTGGCCAGGCCGTGGGGCTCGACCACGAGGAAGAACACGATCAGCGCGCCGAAGATCATGAAGGTCAGGTGCGAAGCCAGCGCGGTGGACAGCGGGATGCCGAACCAGTACGGCACCTGGTCCAGCAGCAGCGGCAGGATCACGATGAAGGCGGCGCCGAAGAAGGCGCCCATGATGGAGCCCAGGCCGCCGATGATCACCATGAACAGCAGCTGGAACGAGCGGTCGATGTTGAAGGCCGCGGGCTCCCAGGCGCCCAGGTGGATGAAGCCCCAGAGCGCGCCCGCCACGCCGACGATGAAGGAGCTGACCGCGAAGGCCGTGAGCTTGGCGTAGATCGGGCGGATGCCGATCACGGCGGCGGCCACGTCCATGTCGCGCATGGCCATCCATTCGCGGCCGATGGCGCTGCGCACCAGGTTCTTGGCCAGCAGCGCGAAGACGCAGACGAAGCACAGGCAGAACAGGTACTTCTGCACCGGCGATTCGATCGGGATGCCGAACACCTGCAACCCGGCCACGCTGACCGAGCCGGAGGTCGAGTTGTTGGTGAACCAGGGAATGCGCAGGAACGCCCAGTCGGCGAAGAACTGGGCCGCCAGTGTGGCCATGGCCAGGTACAGGCCCTTGATGCGCAGCGAAGGTAGGCCGAACAGCACGCCCACCGCGGTGGCGCACAGGCCGCCGAGCAGCAGCGCGGCAATCAGCGGCATGCCATCGATGCGCGCCATGAAGTTGTAGGAAGCGTAGGCGCCCACCGCCATGAAGGCGCCGGTGCCCAGCGAGATCTGGCCGCAGTAGCCGACCAGGATGTTGAGGCCCAGCGCCGCCAGCGACAGGATCAGGAACGGGATCAGGATGGCGCGGCACAGGTACTCGGACGCCAGCATCGGCACGGCGACGAACGCCACCAGCAGCAGGGCCGCCATGAAGAAGCGGTCCTGGCGGATCGGGAAGATCTGCTGGTCGGCGCGGTAGCTGGTCTTGAACTGGCCGTTTTCGCGGTAAATCATGCACACCCCCAGTCTTCGCGCACTTCGTGTCGCTTCGCCAACCCCCTTGCAGGGGGCGATGCCAGTGGCCCGGCGAAGCCGGTTCCACGGCATCCCGCGCTCAATCCGTTGTAGTCGATAGGCATGGCTTAAACCCTGTCAATTATTTTTTCGCCGAACAGGCCCTGGGGCCTGACGACCAGGAAGCCCAGCGCCAGCACATAGGCGAACCAGATCTCGATGCCGCCGCCCAGCATCGGGCCGATGTAGATCTCGGAGAGCTTCTCGCCCACGCCGATGATCAGCCCGCCGATGATGGCGCCGGGCACCGAGGTCAGGCCGCCCAGGATCACCACCGGCAGCGCCTTCAGCGCCACCAGCGAGAGCGAGAACTGCACGCCGAGCTTGGAGCCCCAGATGATGCCGGCGACCAGCGCCGCGAAGCCCGCCACCGACCACACGATGACCCAGATGCGGTTGAGCGGAATGCCGATCGACTGCGCGGCCTGGTGGTCGTCGGCCACGGCGCGCAGCGCCCGGCCCGTCACGGTCTTCTGGAAGAACAGGGCCAGCAGCACGACCAGGGCCGCCGCCAGCAGCGCGGCGATCAGGTCTTCTTTGTTGATCAGCAGCCCGCCCTGGAAGGTGTCCTGCAGGATCATGACCGGCTCCTTGGGCATGCCCACGTCGATCTTGTAGATGTCGTTGCCGAACAGCGTCTGGCCCAGGCCGTCGAGGAAGTAGCTGATGCCCAGCGTGGCCATCAGCAGCGTGATGCCCTCCTGGTTCACCAGCTTGGACAGGCACAGCCGCTCGATCAGCCAGGCCACGATGACCATGACCACCATCGCTGCGGCGAAGGCCAGCACGTTGGCCAGCACCTGGCTCTCGAAGCCGAGCCAGCGCGGGAACCACTCCGAGAAGCGCGCCATCGCCAGCGCCGCGAACAGCACCATCGCGCCCTGCGCGAAGTTGAACACGCCCGAGGCCTTGTAGATCAGCACGAAGCCCAGCGCGATCAGCGAATACAGCATGCCGGCCATCAGGCCGCCGAACAATGTCTCAAGAAAGAATCCCATGGTCAGTGCCCCTCCCCGAAGCGTCTGCGGCGCTGCGCCCCAGGGGGCGCCGCCAGCGGCCCGGCGAAGCCAGCTCCTCGGCGGCCACCGGGCTGGATTCGTGCAATACAGGTGTTTGTGGTTCGTTTCATGTCAATGTCCTGTGCCTAGATAAGCGCGGATCACATCCGGGTTGCTGCGCACTTCGTCGGGCGTGCCGTCGCCGATCTTCTTGCCGTAGTCGAGCACCACCACGCGGTCGGAGATGTCCATCACCACGCCCATGTCGTGCTCGATCAGCACGACCGTGGTGCCGAACTCGTCGTTCACGTCGAGCACGAAGCGGCACATGTCCTGCTTCTCTTCCACGTTCATGCCGGCCATCGGCTCGTCCAGCAGCAGCACCTGCGGCTCCATCGCCAGCGCGCGGCCCAGGTCCACGCGCTTTTGCAGGCCGTAGGGCAACTGGCCCACCGGGGTCTTGCGGTAGGCCTGGATTTCGAGGAAGTCGATGATGCGTTCGACGAACTCGCGCTGGCGAATTTCCTCCTGCTCCGCCGGGCCGATGCGCAGCGCCTGCAGCAGCAGGTTGCTTTTGATCTTGAGGTTGCGCCCGGTCATGATGTTGTCGAGCACGCTCATGCCCTTGAACAGCGCCAGGTTCTGGAAGGTGCGCGCCACGCCCATCTCGGCCACCTGGCGCGAGTTCATGTGGCGGAAGGTCTGGCCGCGAAAGCTGATGCTGCCCTGCTGCGGCTGGTAGACGCCGTTGATGCAGTTGAGCATCGAGCTCTTGCCCGCGCCGTTGGGGCCGATGATGGCGCGTATCTCGTGCTCGCGCACGTTGAACGAGATGTCGGTCAGCGCCTTCACGCCGCCGAAGCCCAGGGAGATGTTCTGCACGTCGAGGATGACGTCGCCGATCTTCTTGCTCATGCTGCCGCTTTCACCGGGGCGAAGGTTTTCGTGTCGACGATCTTCAGGGTCGCGTTCACGCTGCCGCTGCGCCCGTCCTCGAACTTGACCTGGGTTTCGATGTACTGCTCGGTGCGGCCGCCATACAGCGCGTCGATCAGCACGCCGTACTTGTCGGCGATGTAGCCGCGGCGGACCTTGTTGGTGCGCGTGAGCTCGCCGTCGTCGGCGTCCAGCTCCTTGTGCAGCACCAGGAAGCGGCTCACCTGCGAGCCCGCCAGCAGCGCGTCGGCCGCGAGGTCGGCGTTGATCTTCTCCACGCATTCGCGCATCAGCTCGTAGACCTCGGGCTTTTGCGCCAGGTCGGTGTAGCCGGCGTAGGGCAGGTTGCGTCGCTCGGCCCAGTTGCCCACGGCATCGAAGTCGATGTTGAGCATCACGCACACCTGCTCGCGGCCGTCGCCGTAGGCCACGGCCTCCTTGATGTGGGGGAAGAACTTGAGCTTGTTCTCCACATACTTGGGCGCGAACATCGCGCCGTCGTTGGCGCCGCCCTTGATGCGGCCCACGTCCTTGACGCGGTCGATGATCTTGAGGTGGCCGCTGGCATCGAGGAAGCCTGCGTCGCTGGTGTGGTACCAGCCGTCGGCCGTCAGCACCTCGGCGGTGGCGGCCGGGTTCTTGTAGTACTCCTTGAGCAACCCGGCCGAACGGACCAGGATCTCGCCGCTCTCGGCCACCTTGATCTCGACGCCGTTGATCGGGATGCCCACCGTGTCGGCGCGCACCTGGTTGTCGGGCTGCAGGCACACGAACACCGCCGTCTCGGTGGAGCCGTAGAGCTGCTTGAGGTTGATGCCGATGGAGCGGTAGAACGCGAACAGGTCGGGCCCGATGGCCTCGCCCGCGGTGTAGGCCACGCGCACCCGGCTCAGGCCCAGGGTGTTGCGCAGCGGGCCGTACACGCACAGGTTGCCCAGGGCGTACAGCAGCGTGTCGGCCCAGCCGGTCGCGCGGCCGTCCATGCGCGCCGGGCCGACGCGGCGGGCCACGTCCATGAAGGCATGGAACATGCGGCGCTTGAGGGCGCCCGCGTCTTCCATGCGGATCATCACGCTGGTGAGCAGGCCTTCGAACACGCGCGGCGGCGCGAAGTAGTAGGTCGGGCCCACTTCCTTGAGGTCGATCGTCACCGTGCTGCTGCTCTCGGGGCAGTTCACCACGTAGCCGCAGCACAGCCACTGGGCATAGCTGAAGATGTTCTGGCCGACCCAGGCCGGCGGCAGGTAGGCCAGCACTTCCTCGGCGCTGGTGAGCCGGTCGAAGTCGGCGCCGGCCTGGGCGCGGTCGAGCAGGGTGCCGTGGGTGTGCACCACGCCCTTGGGGTTGCCGGTGGTGCCCGAGGTGAAGAACATCGCGGCCACGTCGCCCGGCTGGGTGCGCTCCACGGCGGCCTGGAAGAAGCCGGGGTCGGCGGCGGCCAGCGCCTGGCCTTCTGCCAGCAGCGTGTCCAGCGCGGCGAGGCCGGGCTCGCTGTAGTTGCGCAGGCCGCGCGGGTCGTCATAGTAGAGGCAGGCGAGTTGCGGGCACTGCTCGCGGATCTCCAGCATCTTGTCGACCTGCTCCTGGTCTTCCACCACGGCGAAGCGCACCTCGGCGTTGTTGATCGGGAACACGCATTCGGCCGCCACGGCGTCCTGGTACAGCGGCACGGGAATGGCGCCCAGCGACTGCGCGGCCAGCAAGGTGGCGTAGAGCCGGGGGCGGTTGGCGCCGATCACCACCAGGTGCTCGCCGCGCCGCAGGCCGGCCTGGTGCAGGCCGCAGGCCATCTGCTCCACCAGCACCGCCATGGCGGACCAGCTATGGGCCTGCCAGATGCCGTATTCCTTCTCGCGCATGGCCGGCGCCTGCGGGCGTTCGGCCGCATGTTTCAGCAACAGTCGGGGGAAGGTGGTCTGCATCCCGGTTCCTTTGGTCGTAGAGCCTGTCCGGCGGGCGTTCGAGGGGTGCCCGCCCGGCGCTGGGGCCACTGATTGAGAGGAATCGTAGAGAAGACTTTGACGTCTTTTTGTCTTTACGACGACAATCCAAGGGAATGTCCTACTGGGGTGTCCCCGCATACGGCCGGCGCGGATCAGGGGATGAACCGGCCGCCGCGCCCGACCCGGGGGCGCGCCACGAAGCGCGGCGCATTCCCGCCGGGCTCGCTGAAACTGACTTCGAAGCGGCCTCGGAACGGGGCGCGATCCCAGGCCTCCAACTGGCGCCGGCTTGGCTTTTCAATGACAATTCAGGAGCGCCCCTCCCCGGATCGTCCCGGGGCTGCGGGCGCCGTCCGCACCATGTCCACCGACCTTCCCCTGCATCAGCGACGCCGCGAGCCCGTGGCCGCGGAGCTGGCCGGCATTCCCTGGCTCGGGCGGCTGCAGCCCGCCGAGCGCGAGCGCGCGGTGGCCGCCATCGTGGTGGGCGACGCGCTGCCGGGCGACTACGTGTGCCGCATCGGCCGGCCCGTGACCTACTGGTTCGGCGTGGTCGAGGGGCTGCTCAAGATGAGCAGCGACAACGCCGAAGGCGTGAGCATGACCTTCACCGGCCTGCCGCCCGGCGGCTGGTTCGGCGAGGGCACGGCAGTCAAGCGCGAGCCCTATCGCTACAACATCCAGGCGCTGCGCAAGAGCGTGGTCGCGGGCCTGCCGATCGACACCTTCCACTGGCTGCTCGACCACTCCATCGGCTTCAACCGCTTCGTGATGAACCAGCTCAACGAGCGGCTGGGCCAGTTCATCGCGGCGCGCGAGATCGACCGCCTGAACAACCCCGACGTGCGGGTCGCGCGCAGCCTCGCCGCCCTGTTCAACCCGGTGCTGTACCCGGGCGTGGGCGAGATCCTGCGCATCACGCAGCAGGAGATGGCCTACCTGGTGGGCTTGTCGCGCCAGCGCGTCAACGAAGCCCTGGCGCTGCTGGAGGCCCAGGGCTCGATCCGCGTGGAATACGGCGGCCTGCGCATCCTCGACCTGCAGGCACTGAGATCCAGCGTTTTTCAGAATAAAAAGGGCTGAAGGTCCGCGTCCCGTGGTTGTTTGTTGCTATTGATTCGGTAGCATTTGACGGCCCGGAGCGCAGCCGTCTTTACGCCTTTTTTATGGCGCCCGCCGAAGTTTCGTCCCCGTTTTTACGCCCCTTTTTCTAAGCTTTCTCCATCGTTTGCACGTTGGAGAAAGTCATGGACATTCCGTTCGTTGCCGGCTGCGCCCTGCTGTGGGGCGCGATGGTGTTGCTGGTCTGGGGCTTCCGGAAACTCGAGAAGCCCGAGGGGAGCCGCTCATGAGCGCGCTCGATGTCCTGTACGGGTTGGGCGCCCTGAGCGCCGTGCTGCTGCTGGCCTACCTGGTCTATGCGCTGATCTGCGCCGAGGAGTTCTGAGATGAGCTCGTCCGCCTGGGGCCTGCTGGCCCTGTACCTCGCCGTCCTGCTGGCGGCCTCGTGGCCGCTGGGCCGCTGGCTGGCCGCCCTGTGCGCGGGCCGCCTGCCGGGCTGGATGCTGCGGCTCGAAGCGCCGCTGTACCGGCTGGGCGGCATCTCGGCCGACCGGTCCATGAACTGGGTGCAGTACGCGCTGGCGCTGCTGGCCTTCAACGGCCTTGGCTTGCTGGCGGTCTACGCGCTGCAGCGCTGGCAGGCCGGGCTGCCGCTGAACCCGGCCGGCATGGCCGCCATCACGCCCGACTCGGCCTTCAACACCGCGGTGAGCTTCGTCACCAACACCAACTGGCAGGGCTATGCCGGCGAGTCCACCATGAGCTACCTGACGCAGATGCTCGCGCTCGCGGTGCAGAACTTCCTCTCGGCGGCCACCGGCATCGCGGTGGTGTTCGCGCTGATCCGCGGCTTCGTGGCGCGCTCCAGCGGCGTGATCGGCAACTTCTGGGTGGACGTGACGCGCATCACCACCTGGCTGCTGGTGCCGCTGTCCCTCGTGTTCGCCGTGTTCCTGGTGGGGCAGGGCGTGATCCAGAACTTCAGCGCCTACCAGGACGTGGGCACGCTGGAGACCCAGACCTACCAGCAGCCGAAGAACGGTGCCGATGGCCAGCCGTTGAAGGACGACAAGGGCAACCCGGTGCTGGAGACCATGAAGACCGGCACCCAGACGCTGGCCATGGGCCCGGTGGCGTCGCAGGAGGCCATCAAGATGCTGGGCACCAACGGCGGCGGCTTCTTCAACGCCAACTCGGCGCATCCCTACGAGAACCCCACGGCGCTGAGCAACTTTTTCCAGATGCTGGCCATCTTCCTGATCCCGGCCGCGCTGTGCTTTGCCTTCGGGCGCGAGGTCGGCGACCGGCGCCAGGGCTGGGCGGTGCTGGCCGCGATGACCGTGATGTTCGCCGTCGCCGTGATCGCCATCACGCCCGCCGAGCAGGCCGGCAACCCGCTGCTGCCGCCGCTGGGCGTGGACCAGGCGGCCAGTGCGCTGCAGGCCGGCGGCAACATGGAGGGCAAGGAGCTGCGCTTCGGCATCACCGCCTCCAGCCTGTTCGCGGTCATCACCACGGCCGCCTCCTGCGGCGCGGTCAACGGCATGCACGATTCGTTCACGCCGCTGGGCGGCATGGTGCCGCTGGTGATGATGCAGCTCGGCGAAGTGGTGTTCGGCGGCGTCGGCACGGGGCTCTACAGCATGCTGATCTTCGCGCTGCTTGCCGTGTTCATCGCGGGGCTGATGATCGGCCGCACGCCCGAGTACCTGGGCAAGAAGATCGAGGCCTACGAGATGAAGATGACCTCCGTCGCCATCCTCGTGACGCCGATCCTGGTGCTGGCCGGAGCCGCCGTGGCCGTGCTGGCCGCCGCGGGCAAGGCCGGCATCGCCAACCCGGGCGCCCACGGCTTCTCGGAAATCCTGTACGCCTTCACCTCGGCCGCCAACAACAACGGCAGCGCCTTCGCCGGCCTGTCGGCCAACACGCCGTTCTACAACACCCTGCTGGGCCTGGCGATGTGGTTCGGCCGCTTCGGCGTGATCGTGCCGGTGCTGGCCATCGCCGGCGCGCTGGCGCGCAAGAAGAGGCTGGCCGTCACGGCCGGCACCCTGCCCACGCACGGGCCGCTGTTCGTCGTGCTGCTGATCGGCACGGTGCTGCTGGTCGGGCTGCTGAACTACGTGCCGGCGCTCGCGCTCGGGCCCGTGGTGGAGCACTTCATGCTGTGGGCCGGCCGCTGATTCCCCGGGAGAAATCATGAATACGACAAAAAATCTTTCGCTGTTCGACCCGGTGCTGCTGCGGCCCGCCGTGGCGCAGGCCTTCGCCAAGCTCAGCCCGCGCGTGCAGTGGCGCAACCCGGTGATGTTCGTGGTCTACGTCGGCAGCATCCTGACCACGCTGCTGGGCGTGCAGGCGCTGCAGGGCCGGGGCGAGGCCAGCGCCGGCTTCATCTTTGCCGTGGCCCTCTGGCTGTGGTTCACCGTGCTGTTCGCCAACTTTGCCGAGGCGCTGGCCGAGGGCCGCAGCAAGGCGCAGGCGGCCTCGCTGCGCGGGCTCAAAAAAGCTGCCTGGGCCAAGAAACTCAAGGAGGCCCGAAGCGGCGCCTTCCACGGCACCACCTGGCTGCCGGAGCAGGCCGAGAACCTGCGCCGCGGCGACGTGGTGCTGGTGGAGACCGGCGACATGGTGCCGCTGGATGGCGAGGTGATCGAAGGCGTGGCCTCGGTCGACGAGAGCGCCATCACCGGCGAGTCGGCGCCCGTGATCCGCGAATCGGGCGGCGACTTCTCGGCCGTGACCGGCGGCACGCGCGTGCTGTCGGACTGGCTGGTGGTGCGCGTCGGCGTCAATCCGGGCGAGAGCTTCATCGACCGCATGATCAGCATGGTCGAGGGCGCCCGGCGCCAGAAGACGCCCAACGAGATCGCGCTGACCATCCTGCTGGTGGCGCTGACCATCGTGTTCCTGGTGGTCACGGTGACGCTGCTGCCGTACTCGGTGTTCAGCGTGGAGGTGACGCAGGCCGGCCAGGCCGTGACCGTCACGGCGCTGATCGCGCTGCTGGTATGCCTGATCCCCACCACCATCGGCGCGCTGCTGTCGGCCATCGGCGTGGCGGGCATGAGCCGCATGATGCAGGCCAACGTGATCGCCACCTCGGGCCGCGCGGTCGAGGCTGCCGGCGACGTCGACGTGCTGCTGCTGGACAAGACCGGCACCATCACCCACGGCAACCGCCAGGCCTCGGCCTTCGTGCCGGCCGCCGGCCTGACCGAGCTGCCGGTGGCGCGCGCCGCGCTGCTGGCCTCGCTGTCCGACGAGACGCCCGAGGGCCGCAGCATCGTGGCGCTGGCGCGGCGCCTGGGCGTGGCCGAAGGCGCGCCGGCCCAGGCCGCCTTCATCCCGTTCTCGGCGCAGACGCGCATGAGCGGCGTCGATCTGGCGCAGGCCGGGTGCAGCGGCACCCGCCGCATCCGCAAGGGCGCGGTGGATGCGATCCGCCGCCACGTGGAGGCGCTGGGCGCCAGCATGCCGGGCGACGTGGTGCGCGCCGCCGACGAAGTGGCGCGGCGCGGCAGCACGCCGCTGGTGGTGTGCGAGGACGCGCAGGTGCTGGGCGTGGTGGAGCTCAAGGACATCGTCAAGTCCGGCATCAAGGAGCGCTTCGGCGAGCTGCGCCGCATGGGCATCAAGACCGTGATGATCACGGGCGACAACAAGCTCACCGCCGCGGCCATCGCGGCCGAGGCCGGGGTCGATGACTTCCTGGCCGAGGCCACGCCCGAGGCCAAGCTCAAGCTGATCCGCGGCTACCAGGCCGAGGGCCGGCTGGTGGCCATGACCGGCGACGGCACCAACGACGCGCCGGCGCTGGCGCAGGCCGACGTGGCCGTGGCCATGAACAGCGGCACCCAGGCCGCCAAGGAGGCGGGCAACATGGTCGATCTCGACTCCAACCCGACCAAGCTGCTGGAGGTGGTGGAGACCGGCAAGGCCCTGCTGATGACGCGCGGCTCGCTCACCACCTTCTCGATCGCCAACGACGTGGCCAAGTACTTCGCCATCCTGCCCGCGATCTTCGTCACCACCTATCCGCAGCTGGCCGAGCTCAACGTGATGCGGCTGGCCAGCCCGTCGTCGGCCATCCTGTCGGCGGTGATCTTCAACGCCATCATCATCGTGTTCCTGATCCCGCTGGCGCTCAAGGGCGTGCGCTACCGCGCCGTCGGCGCCGCCGCGCTGCTGCGGCGCAACCTGCTGATCTACGGCCTGGGCGGCCTGGTCGTGCCGTTCGTCGGCATCAAGCTGATCGACCTGCTGCTCGCGGCCCTGCATCTTGTCTGAGGCAACCATCATGAAAAACATTCTTCGCCCCGCGCTGGTCTTCTTCCTGGTGCTCACGCTGCTCACCGGCATCGCCTATCCGCTGATGGTCACGGGCGTGGCGCGCGTGCTGTTTCCGCAGCAGGCCGCCGGCAGCCTGGTGCTGCAGGGCGGCAAGCCCGTGGGCTCGGCGCTGATCGGCCAGAACTTTGCCGACCCCGGGCACTTCTGGGGCCGGCCCTCGGCCACCAGCCCGATGGCCTACAACGCAGCGGCCTCGGGCGGCTCCAACCTGGGGCCGCTGAACCCGGCGCTGGCCGACGCCGTCAAGGGCCGCGTCGAGGCGCTGCGCGCCGCCGATCCCGGCAACACCGCGCCGGTGCCGGTGGACCTGGTCACGGCCTCGGCCAGCGGCCTGGACCCCGACATCAGCCCCGCGGCCGCGCGCTACCAGGTGGCGCGCGTGGCGCGGGCCCGGGGCCTGCAGCCCGAACAGGTGGCGCGGCTGGTGGACCAGCACATCGAGGCGCCGCTGTGGGGCCTGCTGGGCGAGCCGCGCGTCAACGTGCTGCGCCTGAACCTGGCGCTGAACGATCTGCATTGAGGGGCTGCCATGGCCTATGCCGCTTATTTGGAGTTTGCGGGCCTGCCGGCGCGCCGGCCTCTGCGGGTGCTGCCCATGGCGTTCGCGGTGCTGGCCGTGACCGTCGCCAGCCCCGACGCGCTGCCCGTGCGCCGCGCCCTGGTGAGCTGCCCCGACACGGGCATCGTGCGCTGCGTGCCGCAGCCGCTCGAGCGCCGGGTGCGGCTGGAGATCCGCCTGCCGCTGGCACTGTCGGGTGAGGTCATGCACCGCATCCTCGACTGCGTGCCCAGCGGCGAGATCGGCCGCATCACGCCGTGGTCGCAGCACCTGTCGAGCCTGGGCCTGCCCGATGGACTCTGACCTGGTCCGCGTCCTATGCGCGCTGGCCGCCTTCCTGGTTCCGCTCGGGCTGGCCTGGGCCCTCGTGTGCCTGGATGGGCGCACCCACCGGTGCCGCGCCCGGCGCCGGCCCTGAGCGGCTCGCCCTGTCTCTTTCCTTTTTTCCACGCAACTCGATACGAGGAGATCGAATGATCGCGAATGCCTGTTTCTTCTTCAAATGCAGGCGGCTCCTGGCCGCCAGCCTGCTGTGCGCCGCCGTGAGCGCGCAGGCCCAGACGGCGAACCCGGGCGAGCCGGCCCCGGTGCACAGCCTGACCGGCAACCTGAGCCTGGTGTCGGACTACCGCTTCCGCGGCCTCTCGCAGAGCTGGCGCCAGCCGGCCGTGCAGGGCGGCATCGACTACACGCATGCCAGCGGCCTGTACCTTGGCAACTGGAACTCGAGCGTCTCGTCCAACAGCTACAACAACGGCGCGGGCCTGGAGGTCGACCTGTACGGCGGCTACCGCTTCCCGCTAACCCAGGACCTGACGGCCGACGCCGGCGTGCTGTTCTACCTCTACCCCGGCGCCCACCTGAACAGCGCCCCGGCCCAGCCCGGCGGCCAGAAGTACGACAACACCGAGATCTACTTCGGCCTGGCGCGCGGCGCCTTCAACGCCAGGCTGTCCTATGCCGTGACGGACTACTTCGGCCTGAACAGCGCCACAGCGGGCTATGCCTACTGGACCCCGCTGCCCGCGCGCGGCAGCTCCCGGGGCACCACCTACCTCGACCTCAACTACAGCCTCGAGCTGGGCCGCCAGTTCGCGCTCGGCCTGCACCTGGGCCACACGGCCGTGCGCCGCTACGGCGAGCTGTCCTACACCGACTACAAGCTCGCGCTGACGAAGGAGGCGGCGGGCTTCCTGCTGGGGCTGGCGCTGGTGGGCGCCCGGGCCGATGCCCGCTACTACCAGGCCGGCGACTCGGCCTGGCTCCATCCGAAGCCGACCGGCCGCAGCAGCCTCGTGCTGTCGGCCACCCGCAGCTTCTGATCCGGGCCGGGAGTGCTACGCTCGACAGGCGGCGGCCATCGCCGCGCCAGGCATCACCCCATGGGCAGTTCCAGCGACGCGCGACCCGACCCCGACCAGCTGCTCGAGCAGCTGCGGGAAGAGGACGAGCGCGCGCGCCGCGGCAAGCTGCGCATCTACTTCGGCGCCAGCGCCGGCGTGGGCAAGACCTACGCCATGCTGAGCGCGGCCCAGCGCGAGCGCAAGGCCGGGCGCGACGTGCTGGTGGGCGTGGTGGAAACCCACGGCCGCAGCGAGACCGCCGAGCTGCTGGCGGGGCTGGAGCAGCTGCCGCTGCGCGAGCTGCCCTACCGCGGCCGCACGCTGCGCGAGTTCGACCTCGACGCCGCGCTGGCGCGCCGGCCCGCCGTGCTGCTGGTGGACGAGCTGGCGCACTCCAACGTGGAGGGCTCGCGCCATCCCAAGCGCTGGCAGGACGTGCAGGAGCTGCTGGAGGCCGGCATCGACGTCTGGTCGGCCATCAACGTGCAGCACCTTGAAAGCCTGAACGGCACGGTCGGCGCCATCACCGGCGTGCGGGTGCACGAGACCGTGCCCGACACCGTGCTGGACCAGGCCGACGAGATCATCCTGGTCGACGTCACGCCCGACGAACTCATGAACCGGCTGCAGGCCGGCAAGGTCTACCTGCCGCACCAGGCCGAGCGCGCGGCGCGCAACTTCTTTCGCAAGGGCAACCTGATCGCCCTGCGCGAGATCGCGCTGCGCCGCACCGCCGAGCATGTGGAAGACGACGTGCGCAGCTACCGCGTGGAGCAGTCGATCGCGCCGGTATGGAACACCGAAGGCGCGATCCTCGCCTGCATCGGCCCGAACGAGGGCGCGGAGCAGACCGTGCGCACCGCCGCGCGGCTGGCCGGGCAGCTCAACGTGCGCTGGCACGCGGCCTTTGTCGAGACGCCGCCGCTGCAGCGGCGCGCCGCGGCGCAGCGCGACCGCATCCTGGCGGTGCTCAAGCTGGCCGAGGAGCTGGGCGCCGCCACCGCGGTGCTGACCGGCGCCGACGCGGCGCAGGCGCTGGTCGAGCAGGCGCAGCGGCTGAACTGCGCCACGCTGGTGGTGGGGCGGCCGCAGGCCGCGGGCGGCTGGCGCAACTGGCGCGGCGGCCGCACCATGACGCGCCGGCTGGCCCTGCTGGCGCCCACGCTGGACATCGTGGAAGTGGGCCAGGCCGACAGCGCGCGGCGGCTGGCGCGCGCCGTGCACCTCGTGCACGACGAGGAAGACGCTGCCGCCTGGCACGGCCACTGGCCGCGCTACGCCTGGGCCGTCGCCTCGAGCGTGGCCATCACCCTGCTGGCCACGCCGCTGGCCCAGTTCTTCGACCTGGCCAACATCGTGATGCTGTTCCTGCTGGGCGTGGTGCTGGTGGCCATGCGGTTCGGGCGCGGCCCGGCGGCGCTGGCGGCGTTCCTCAACGTCGCGGCCTTCGATTTCTTCTTCGTCGCGCCGCGCATGTCGTTCGCCGTGAGCGACGTGCAGTACCTGGTGACGTTCGCCGTCATGCTCGGCGTGGGGCTGCTCACC
This sequence comes from Variovorax terrae, assembly GCF_022809125.1. Taxonomy (NCBI): domain Bacteria; kingdom Pseudomonadati; phylum Pseudomonadota; class Betaproteobacteria; order Burkholderiales; family Comamonadaceae; genus Variovorax; species Variovorax terrae. The sequence continues at coordinate 177,978 of NZ_JALGBI010000002.1, forward strand.
GGCCAGCTCACCGCGGGGCTGCGCTTCCAGGCCCGCATCGCGGCCAGCCGCGAGCGGCGCGCGCAGTCGCTGTTCGAGCTTACGCGCGACCTGTCGGCCGCGCTGCTGGGCTCGCAGGTGGCCGAGCTCGGCGAGGCCGCCGTGCGCCGCAACTTCGGCGGCCAGGCGCTGGTGCTGGGCACCGATGCGGCCGACCTGCTGGTGCTGCCGCCGCAGGCGCCGCCCGATTTCGACGCGGGCGTGGCCGACTGGGCCTTCCGCAACGCGCAGCCGGCCGGGTTGGCCACCTCCACGCTGCCGGCCCATGCCTGGCACTACCTGCCGCTGCGCGCGCCGATGCGGGTGCGCGGCGTGCTCGCGCTCAAGCCCGCGCAGCCGCGCTGGCTGCTGATCCCCGAGCAGGTGCAGCAGCTCGACACGCTGGCGCGCCAGATCGCGATCGCGCTGGAGCGCGTGCACTACGTCGAAATCGCCCAGCAGGCCCTGGTGCAGATGGAGTCGGAGCGGCTGCGCAACGCGCTGCTGGCGGCGATCTCGCACGACGTGCGCACGCCGCTGACGGCGCTGATCGGGCTGGCCGAGTCGCTGCAGCGCACGCCGCTGGCGCCGGCCCAGGCGCAGAACGCGCAGGCCATCGCCAGCGAGGCGCGCCAGCTCAGCGCGCTGGTCAACAACCTGCTGGACATGGCGCGGCTGCAAAGTGGCTCGGTGCGCCTGCGCAGCGAGTGGCAGTCGGTCGAGGAGGTGGTGGGCGCCGCCATCCGCGCGGCGCAGCACGCGCTGGGCGGGCGGGCCGTGAACACCGACTTGCCGGCCGATCTGCCGCTGGTGGAGTTCGACGCGGTGCTGATCGAGCGCGTGCTGGTCAACCTGCTGGAGAACGCCGCCAAGTACGGCGCGCCGCCGATCGAGATCCGCGCCCGCGCCACGCCCGACGCGCTGGTGCTCGCGGTGCGCGACCACGGCCCCGGCCTGCCGGCCGGGCTCAAGGGGCGCGAGCAGACGCTGTTCGACAAGTTCACGCGCGGCGAGGCCGAATCGGCCACCCCCGGCGTGGGGCTGGGGCTGGCCATCTGCAAGGCGGTGGTGGACGCGCACCACGGCCGCATCGACGCGGCCAATGCCGAGGGCGGTGGTGCAGAATTCACGCTCACCCTGCCGCGCCGGCCGCCGCCGGATTCGAACGAGTAAAGCATGTCCAGCCCCGTCGCCATCGTGATCGAAGACGAGCCGCAGATCCGCCGCTTCGTGCGCGCCGCGCTGGAGGCCGAGGGCTGGCAGGTGCACGAGGCCGACAGCGCGCGCCGCGGCCTGAGCGAGGCTGGCACGCGCAAGCCCGACCTGCTGGTGCTCGATCTCGGCCTGCCCGACGGCGACGGCTTGGAGGTGATCCGCGACGTGCGCGGCTGGTCGGCCGTGCCCATCATCGTGCTGTCGGCGCGCGTGGACGAGGCCGACAAGGTGGCCGCGCTCGACGCCGGCGCCGACGACTACCTGACCAAGCCGTTCGGCGTGGGCGAGCTGCTGGCGCGGGTGCGCGCCAACCTGCGGCGCCCGCGCGCGGCTGCCGGCGGGGCCCAGGCCGAGGAGGCCGATCCGCTGTTCCGCTTCGGCGACGTGGAGGTGGACCGCCCCGCCCGCGTGGTGCGCCGCGCCGGCGTGGACGTGCACCTCACGCCGATCGAGTACCGGCTGCTGTCGGTGCTGGTGGCCAACGCCGGCCGCGTGCTGACGCACCGCCAGCTGCTGCGCGAGGTCTGGGGGCCGTCGCATGCCGAGCAGAGCCACTACCTGCGCATCTACATGGGCCACCTGCGGCAGAAGCTCGAAGCCGACCCGGCCCAGCCGCGCCATCTGCTGACCGAAACCGCGGTCGGCTACCGGCTGCTGGCCCCGTGAGCCGGCTGGAAGCCGTTTTTTGAGGGAAAATGGGCGGATGTCCGCATCCCCCGGTCGTGGGGTGCTACGAAATAGATAGCAAGCCAGTCATGCCCGAATCCGCCGCCGCTCCCACCCGCCTGAACAAACGCATGGCCGAACTCGGCCTGTGCTCGCGCCGCGAGGCCGACGACTGGATCGCCCAGGGCTGGGTCCGCGTCAACGGCCGGGCCGCCGAGATGGGCGTGAAGGTCACGCCGGCCGACCGCATCGAGGTCGACCCGAAGGCCCAGGGCCAGCAGGCGGCGCAGGTCACCGTGCTGCTCAACAAGCCCATGGGCTACGTGAGCGGCCAGGCCGAGGACGGCCACGAGCCGGCCATCGTGTTGATCAACCCGCGCACCCACTGGCGCGACGACACCAGCCGCCAGCGCTTCTCGCCGCCGCAGCTGCGCGGCCTGGCGCCGGCCGGCCGGCTCGACATCGACTCCATCGGCCTGCTGGTGCTGACGCAGGACGGCCGCGTGGCGCGCCAGCTGATCGGCGAGGACTCGACGATGGAGAAGGAGTACCTGGTGCGGGTGAGCTTCGGCGCCGTCACGGCCAACGTGCAGGCGGCCTTTCCGCGCGAGCAGCTGGCGCGGCTGCGCCACGGCCTGAGCCTGGACGGCCAGCCGCTGCAGCCGGCGCAGGTGGACTGGCAGAACCCCGAGCAACTGCGCTTCGTGCTGACCGAGGGCAAGAAGCGCCAGATCCGGCGCATGTGCGAACTGGTGGGGCTCAAGGTGGTGGGCTTGAAGCGCATCCGCATCGGCCGCGTGGTGCTGGGCCAGCTGCCGGTGGGGCAGTGGCGCTACCTCGGGGCGAACGAGCGGTTCTGAGATCGTCAACAGGTTCTGACCGCCGGGCCGCGCCCGCTCATGCAGAACTAATTCGGCGGGGCTAGACTCCTACCGGCGGGCCGCCTCCACGGGGCGCCGCCTGCCAAAGGACCTTCATGCGCGTGCTGCTGGTGGAAGACGACGACATGATCAGGCGCAGCCTCGGCGCGGCGCTGGAGGCGGCGGGCTGGTCGGTCGATGGCGTGCGCGACGGCGAGCTGGCGCAAAGTGCCCTGGCCGATGGCGACTACGCCTGCATGCTGCTCGACCTCGGCCTGCCCGGGCGCGACGGCACCGAGGTGCTGCGCCGCGCGCGCGAGCGCGGCGACGCGACGCCGGTGCTGGTGCTGACCGCGCGCGACGGCCTGGACGAGCGCATCCGCACGCTCGACCTCGGCGCGGATGACTACCTGCTCAAGCCCTTCCAGTTCTCCGAGCTGCTGGCGCGCATGCGCGCGGTGGTCCGGCGGCGCTCGGGCAGCGCGCACTCGCTGATCGGCACCGCGGCGCTGCAGCTGGACCTGACCACGCGCGAGGTGCTGGTGAACGGCGTGCGCGAGGCCCTGACCGCGCGCGAGTTCGCGCTGCTGCACGCGCTGCTGGAGCGGCCGGGCGCGATCCTGTCGCGCGAGCAGCTCGAAAGCCGCATCTACGGCTGGGGCGAGGAGGTCACCAGCAACGCCGTCGACGTGCTGATCCACGGCATGCGCCGCAAGCTGGGCGCCGAGGCCATCCGCAACGTGCGCGGCCTGGGCTGGCGGGTGGTGCCGGCGTGAACGCGATCGCCCCAGCCGCCAGCCGCGCCGCGCCCTGGTACCGGCCGCACTCGCTGCGCGCGCAGCTGCTGCTGTGGCTGGCGCTGCTGCTGATCGCGGCCGCGGCGCTGACGGTCTGGTTCTCCTACGGCGCCTACGGCCGCGTGGTGAACAACTTCATGGACGAGCAGATGCGCCTGGTGGCCGAGTCGCATGCCGGCGGCTACCGGATGCAGGCGCTGCCGTCGGTGGCCGGCGCGGGCGCGGTGGCGCAGGGCGCCTTCGTCGTGCAGGCCTGGAGCGCCGACGGCCAGGCCCTGCTGGCCACCTCCTGGGCGCCGCTGAACCTGCCGCTGCAGCCGGCCGCGGGCTTCAGCCGCGTGCGCACCGGCCCGTCGGAGGCCGAAGTCTGGCGCGTCTACACCGCCGAGCCCGATGCAGAGAGCGGCCAGCCGCGCATCCAGGTGGTGCAGAGCGATGCGTTCCGCCGCTACCGCGTGCTGCGGCGCACCCTGCTCGAAGGGCTGCCGATCGCGCTGCTGCTGCCGGTGGTGCTGCTGGCGCTGTGGCTCATCGTGGCGGCGGCCGTGCGCCCGCTGCGGGCGGTGGCGCGCGACGTGGCGGCGCAGGACGAGCGCAGCCTGGCCGAGATCTCGCTGTCGCGCGTGCCCGACGAGATCGCGCCGCTGGTGGGCGCCTTCAACAGCCTGCTGGCCCGCCTGCGCGACGCGTTCGCGCTGCAGCGCCAGTTCGTGCAGGACGCCGCGCACGAGCTGCGCACGCCCATGGCGGCGATCAGCCTGCAGGTCGAGACCCTGCGCGGCCACGTGCCGCCCGGCGAGGCGGCCGAGCGCTTTGCCCAGCTCGAGGCTGGCGTGACGCGCGCGCAGCACCTGCTGGAGCAGCTGCTGGACCTGTCGCGCCAGAGCGCGCCGGACCGCGCCGCGGCGGAGTCGGTCGACGTCGAAACCCTGCTGCGCGAGAGCATCAGCCAGCTCATGGTGCTGGCCGACCGGCGCCGCATCGACGTGGGCTACGAGGGCCGCTGCCCGGCGCGGGTCGAGGCGCCGGCGGCCGAGCTGCGCAGCGTGTTCGACAACCTGATCGACAACGCGCTGCGCTATGCCCCCGAGGGCGGCGTGGTCGACGTGCGGCTGCACGAGGTCGAGGGCCGGCCGGTGGTCGACGTGGTGGACAACGGCCCGGGCATCGCGCCGCAGTGGATCAGCCGGGTGTTCGACCGCTTCTTCCGCGTGCCCGGCAGCGCGGCTGGCGGCAGCGGGCTCGGCCTGGCCATCGCGCAGGCCGCCGCGCAGCGGCATGGCGCGCGCATCGAGCTGCGCAACCGCGACGGCGCGGCCGGCGGTGGGCTCGTGGCGCGCGTGCACCTGCCGGTGCATTGAGAGCCGGTGAACAGGTTCTGAACGCTCCCCGGGCTGGCGTTTTCCGGAGGCCGCCGCCTCCGCACTTGCTCACGCCCAGCTAATTTTTCGCTAATTCCCATCTCATGCGTGCGGCCTAGAGTCGTGACAGGTTCCGCGGCGGGCATGTCGTCCGTGGCGGGAGCCCGAAAACCAAATGGAGATCTCCCATGCGTGCATCCACCCACATTCTCGGTGCCGTCGCCGTGCTCGCCGCCCTGGGCGCGGGCGCCAGTTTTGCCCAGTCGGACTATCCGCATGCCAACGGCCAGGAGGCCACCGGCCAGTCGACGGCCATGCCGATGATGAATTCCACCGTGTCGCCGGCCGATGCCCAGGCAAGCGCCATGGCCGCCGGCCATGCGAACGGCCAGGAGGCCACCGGCCAGTCCACCGCGCCGAAGCCGATGCAGTCCACCATGAGCTCGGACCAGATGCATGACCAGGCCGTGCATGCCGGCCATGCGACCGGCCAGGAGGCGCCCGGCCAGTCCACCGCGCTGCCGATGAGCTCGCACAGCTAAAAGGCTGAGCGCGGCCCTCGCGCTCAGCCGCGTCAGGCCGTGCGCGGAGCGGCGGCCAGCGCCATCTCGTTGGCGCCCTGGGCGGCGCCGCTGCCCGGCACCTGCTCGCCGTGGCGGTCGGTGGCTTCGGCCAGGCGCGCCGCGAGCTGCTCGGGCGCGTCGGCGCCCGCGCCGATGTGCACGCCGTGCGTGAGCGTGACGTGCGCGGCCTCGAAGCTGCCCGCGCCGGCGCACAGCACCGTGCGCGTGGGCGCCTGCTCGGCTGCCAGCACCAGCATCGCGGGCACCACGGCCGCGGGGCCGAAGGCGTCGAGCATGCCGGCCGGGAACAGGTCCTGCGTCATGCGCGTGGCCGCCGTCGGCGCCAGGCAGTTGACGTGGATGCCGTGCTTCTGGCCTTCGAGCGAGAGCGTCTGCATCAGGCCCACCAGCGCCATCTTGGCGGCGCCGTAGTTGCTCTGGCCGAAGTTGCCGTACAGGCCGCTGGACGAGGTGGTGAACACCACGCGGCCGTATTTCTGCGCCACCATGTGCGGCCACACGGCCTGGGTGCAGTGCATGGCGCCCATCAGGTGCACCTCCAGCACCAGGCGGAAGTCGGCCGGGTCCATCTTGGCGAAGCTCTTGTCGCGCAGGATGCCGGCGTTGTTGACCAGCACGTCCACGCGGCCCCAGGCGTCGAGCGCCTGCTGCACCATGGCCTGCACCGCCGCCGCGTCGGTGACCGAGGCGCCGTTGGCGATGGCTTCGCCGCCCGCGGCGCGGATCTCGTCCACCACCGCCTGCGCGGCCGACACCGAGCCGCCGCTGCCGTCCACCGTGCCGCCCAGGTCGTTGACCAGCACGCGCGCGCCGCGGCGAGCCAGCGCCAGCGCATGCTCGCGCCCCAGGCCGCCGCCCGCGCCGGTGACGATGGCCACGCGGCCGGTGAAGTCGATCTTGCTCATGCTGCTCCTCGATCAGGTTGTGCCGTCGTGCAAAAAGCCGCCAGTTTACGGGCCGCGCCGCGTTGGCGCGATGCGCCTGTGCGACAGCGCGGTGCCGGCCGCACACTCAGGATGCTATTGAATTGATAGCTGAAAACGACCGCTGTACCTGGACATGCGGCCGATTTCGTTGAACATTCCGGGTGCGGGGGGGCTTCAGCCCGCCGCCGCGCCGCGGTACACCGCCGGCGGCGTCTGGCCAGCCAGCGCGGCCAGCAGGTTGGTGGTGGCGAGCTCGGCCATGGCCAGCCGCGTTTCGATGGTGGCCGAGCCGATGTGCGGCAGCGGCGTCACGCGCGGGTGCGTGCGCAGCGGCGAGTCCAGCGGCAGCGGTTCGGTGGCGAACACGTCCAGGCCGGCAGCGGCCAGATGGCCGCTGTCCAGCGCCGCGAGCAGCGCGTCCTCCTGCACGATGGCGCCGCGCGCGCCGTTGACGAAGACCGCGCCGGGCTTCATGCGCGCGAACTCGCGCGCGCCCAGCAGGCCGCGCGTGGCGTCGCTCAGCGGCAGGGTCACGGCCACGATGTCGGCCTGCGCCAGCACCTCGTCCAGCGGCGCGTGGCGTGCGTGCCCTTGCAGTTCGGGCGCCTGCGCGGCCAGGTCCAGCGGGCGGCGCGCGGTGTAGAGCACCGGCATGCCAAAGCCCAGCGCGGCGCGGCGCGCCAGCGCCTGGCCGATGCGGCCGAAGCCGAGGATGCCCAGCGTCTTGCCGTGCACGTCGCGGCCGAACAGGTCTTCGCCGATGTTCTTCGTCCAGCGGCCTTCGCGCACCAGCTGCGACAGCTCCACCAGGCGGCGGCTCGTGGCCATGATGAGCGCGAAGATCGTGTCGGCCGTGGTTTCGGTGAGCACGCCGGGCGTGTGGCACAGCAGGATGCCGCGCGCCGCGAGCGCGGCCAGCGCGTAGTTGTCCACGCCGACCGAGATGCTGGAGATCACGCGCAGCCGCGGCGCGCGCGCCAGCAGGGCGTCGTCGATCGGATAGCTGGAGCCGATCAGGCCGTCGGCCTCGGGCAGGGCCGCCTCGAAGGCGGCGCGCTGCGCTTCGCCGGCACGCGGGTTGGCCACCGTCACTTCATGCGCGGCCTGCAGCCGTGCCAGTTGCGCGAGCGGCAGCTCGCGGAACACCAGCACCTTCTGGCGCGTCGTCGTTGCATGGCTCACAGCCCGGCCTCCCGCAGTTCGGCGCGCGTGGGCAGGCCCTCGGTGTCGCCCAGCACCTGCACGGCGCGCGCGCCGATCCAGGTGCCGCGGCGCACGGCGGCTTCCACGTCCAGCCCTTCGAGCAGCGCGCTGACCACGCCGGCCGCGAAGCCGTCGCCCGCGCCCACGGTGTCCACCACGCGGGCCACGGGAACACCGGGCACCCGGCCGCGCACCGGCTGGCCGGCGTGCTGGCCTTCGTAGTAGGCGCCGTCGGCGCCGAGCTTGACGATCACGAGCTTCGCGCCCTGCGCGAGGTAGAAGCGCGCCACGCCCTCGGGCGTGCCGTCGCCGGTGAGCAGGCGGCCTTCCTCGAGGCCGGGCAGCACCCAGTCGGCCTGCGCCGCGAGCTGGTTGATGCCTTCGCGCATGGCCTCGGGCGAGGCCCACAGCGTGGGCCGCAGGTTGGTGTCGAACGAGATCGTGCGGCCGGCCGCGCGCATCAGCGCCAAGCTGCGCTGGCTGAGCGCCAGCGTGCTGCCGGACACGGCCGCGAACACGCCCGTGGCGTGCAGATGACGCGCTGCGGTGAGCCAGGGCGCGTCGATGTCGTCCGGCCCCATGTGGCTGGCGGCCGAGCCCTTGCGATGGTATTCCACCGGCGGGTCGCTGCCGTCGTCGACGCGGCCCTTGAACTGGAAGCCCGTGCGCTGGCTTGCATCGCATACCACGTGCGAGCAGTCGATGCCTTCGCGCCGCATCTCGGCCAGCAGGTAGCGCCCCATGGAGTCGGTGCCCAGGCGGCTGGCCCAGCCGACCTTCAGGCCCAGGCGCGCCAGGCCGATGGCCACGTTGGTTTCGGCGCCGGCGGTGCGCTTGTGAAAAGTGGCCGCGGCTTCCAGCGGGCCGGGCTGGCCGGCCACCAGTAGCATCATGGCCTCGCCGAAGGTGACGACGTCCAGTCCGCCCCCTTCGTGTCCGTCTGGCGGCGGCAGCGCTGCGCCGGCCATCAGGCCCCCGCCTGGTGCGAGCTCAGGATCTGGCCGAGGAAGCTGCGCGTCTTCTCGTGCTGGGGCTGGCTGAAGAATTGCGCCGGCGGCGCCTGCTCGAGGATGCGGCCATCGGCCATGAAGATCACGCGGTCGGCCACGCTGCGCGCGAAGCCCATCTCGTGCGTCACGCACAGCATGGTCATGCCGTCGTCGGCCAGGCCGATCATGGTGTCGAGCACTTCCTTGACCATCTCGGGATCGAGTGCCGAGGTGGGCTCGTCGAACAGCATGATCTTGGGCGTCATGCACAGCGCGCGGGCGATCGCCACGCGCTGCTGCTGGCCGCCCGAGAGCTGGCTCGGGTACTTGCGGGCCTGCTCGGGGATGCGCACGCGCGTGAGGTACTTCATCGCCACGGCCTCGGCCTCCTCGCGGCCCATGCCGCGCACGCGCATCGGCGCCAGCGTGCAGTTCTCGAGAATGGTCAGGTGCGGGAACAGGTTGAACTGCTGGAACACCATGCCGACTTCGGCGCGCACCGAGTCCACGTTGCGGCCGCCGGCGGTGAGCTCGATGCCGTCCACCACGATGCGGCCCTGCTGCACCGTCTCCAGCCGGTTGATGCAGCGGATCAGCGTGGACTTGCCCGAGCCCGAGGGGCCGCAGATCACGATGCGCTCGCCCTGGCGCACCGACAGGTCGATGTCGGTCAGCACCTGGAACTCGCCATACCACTTGCTCACCGCCTCGATGCGGATGATGGGTTCTGCGTCGGTCGTCATGATGGAGGTTCCCAAAAAATCAGTAGTGGAGCCGCGCCCGCGAAATCAGCGGCCCGCGCAACGCGGCCCCTTCGCGGCACACCGCGGGACCGGCTGGGCCGGGCCGCAGGTGGAGCCCCCTTCCAGGGGGGAGGCGAAGCGGCACGCAGTGTCGCGCAGCCTGGGGGTTATTGAAGTTTCGGCAGATCGGTCTCGAGCCACTTGCGGTAGAGCTTGTTGAGCTCGCCGTTGCTGGTGTTGTGGGCCACGAAGTCGTTCACGGCCTTGAGCAGCTCGGGCTGGTTCTGGCGCATCGCGATGCCCATGGCCTGCTGCAGCAGGTTGAACTTGACTTCGAAGGCGCCGGCCGGCGCGCGCTTGGCGATCTGCGCGGCCACGGTGACCGAGCAGCCGATGGCGTCCACCTGGCCCGACAGCAGCGCCTGCATGGCCGAGGCGTCGTCGTCGAAGCGGCGGATCTCGGTGCCTTCGGGCGCGCTCTTGGTCACGGCCACGTCCTGCGTGCTGGCGCGGGCCACGCCCACGCGCAGGCCCTTGAGGTCGGCGGCCGACTTGATGGCGGCCTTGGCCGAGCCGTACAGCACGATGGTGGCCGCGGCATAGGGCTGCGAGAACTGTACCTGCTTGGCGCGCTCGGGCGTGATGGCGAGCGAGGCCACCAGCAGGTCGACCTTGTTGGTCAGCAGGAAGGGGATGCGGTTGGGGCCGGTCACCGGGATCAGGTTGAGCTTGACCCCCAGGTCCTTGGCCAGCAGCCTGGCCACGTCGGCGTCGTAGCCATCGGGCTGGTTCTGTGCGTTGGTGGTGCCGTAGGGCGGGAAGTCCACCAGCATGCCGATGGTGATCTCGCCCTTCTTCTTGAGGTCGGCCACGGTCTGGGCCCGCACGGCGTGCGGCGCCAGCAGCGACAGGCCGAGGGCGCCGAGGGCGGCGTTGAAGGCGCGGCGGGAAGCGATGGGGGTCATGAAGGTCTCCTTGGGGTTGCTTGGGGGGAAGGAAAAAAAGGGGCTCAGCGTGCGTGCGCGGCGGCCTGGCGCCGCTCGATGCGCGCGGCCAGCAGCGACAGTGGCCAGCACAGCGCGAAGTACAGGGCCGCCACCGCGCTGAACACCAGCAGCGGCTGGAAGGTGGCGTTGTTGATGACCTGGCCGGCGCGCGTGATCTCGGTGAAGCCGATGATGGCGGCCAGCGAGGTGCCCTTGATGATCTGCACCCCGTAGCCCACGGTGGGCGGCACGGCGATCTTGAAGGCCTGCGGCAGGATCACGTCGCGCATGCGCGAGACGTAGGACAGGCTCAGCGCCTGCGCCGCCTCCCACTGGCCGCGCGGGATGGCCTGGATGCAGCCGCGCCAGATCTCGCCAAGGAAGGCGCCGCTGTTGAGGATGAGCGCGGCGCTGGCGGCCAGCCAGGGGTTGATCTGCAGCCCCAGGATCGGCGCGCCGAAGAAGATCAGGAACAGCTGCAGCAACAGCGGCGTGCCCTGGAAGACCTGGATGAAGCCGCCCGCCAGCGCGCGCGGCAGCGGCGACTCGGCGGTGCGCGCCAGCGCCACCAGCAGGCCGACGACGGCGCCGCCCGCGAAGGCGATGGCCGACAGCGCCAGGGTCCACTTGGCGGCTTCGAGGATGAACAGGAATTCGGAAAAGCCGAAGGTGCGCATGGGAGGGGGTGTCCGTTCAGGCGGAGGGGGTCAGCGGCGGTCGGGGTAGTCCAGCGTGTGCCGGTACACGAGCTTGAACAGCGCCGAGAACGCCATCGACAGGCCGAGGTAGATGGCCGCCACGACGATGTAGATCTCGAAGCTGCGGAAGGTCTGCGACTGCAGCGTGGCCGCGACCGAGGTCAGGTCGTCGGCCGAGATCACCGAGACCACGGCCGAGCTCAGCATCAGCAGGATGAACTGGCTGGTGAGCGCCGGGTAGATGGCCTTGAGCGCGGGCTTGAGGATCACGAAGCGGAAGATCTCCCAGCGCTTGAGGTTGAGCGCGAGGCCCGCCTCGATCTGGCCCTTGGGGATGGCCTCGATGCCGGCGCGGATGATCTCGGTGGCGTAGGCGCCGAGGTTGATCACCATCGCCACCAGCGCCGCGGTGTAGGCCGACCAGCGCAGGCCGATGGCCGGCAGCGCGAAGAAAAAGAAGAACAGCTGCACCAGGAACGGCGTGTTGCGGATGACCTCGATGTAGGCGTTCACGAGCCAGCGCACGGGCCGCGGCCCGGCGGTCTTGCCCCAGGCGCACAGGATGGCCACGCCCAGCCCGATCAGCATGGCCAGCGACGAGAGCTGGAGCGTGATCCAGGTGCCCTTGAGCAGCAGGGGCCAGGCCGCGAAGACGTCGCCGAATTGAAAGTCGTAGTTCACGTGAAGAGTCCTGTCTCAGGGGCTCGCGCAGGGCGGGCTGATGCCTTGATTCTCTGAAACCGATTTCTGAATTATAAGAAACCGGTTTCTGTCAAAAATTCGTAGTAACCCTGATGGGGTTTGGAGCGCCTGGGGCGCTCCGGGTTTCCTGGCCGGTGCCGGACGGCCGCCGGGCCGGCGGGCATGGCGCCGCGAGGCGCGCGCGGGAACTCCTGATTTGATAGCTGGAAAGGACCAGGGGACGAGGACATCGGGCCGATTTGGCTTGAAAAATCCGCCGCCGGGCCGTTTTCTCGCCGCCGCCCGCCGGCCGGCCCCGCTTCAGGCCGGCGCCAGCGAGCCCAGCGACGAACCCCGCACCACTAGTTGCCCTGGCAGCAGGATCTGGCGCGGCGGCAGCACCAGCCCCTGCAGCCGCTCGATCAGGCAGTTGGCCGCGAGCCGCCCGAGGTCGTCGGTGGGCTGCGCGATGGTGGTGATGCCCGGGCCGACATGCGGCGCCCAGTCGGTGTCGTCGAAGCCGACCAGGCCCAGCTCCCGGCCCCAGTGCCAGCCCAGCCGCGCCATCGCGCCGGCCAGCCTCAGGGTGATCACCGAGTTGCTCGACAGCACGGCGGCGCGGCGCGGCGCGGCCTGCGCGCGCCAGGCCCGCAGGGCCTCGGCCAGCGCGTCGGTGGCGCCGTCGCCGTCCTGGCTCTCGAAGGTCTGGCCGCGCACGCCATCGGCCTGCTGCGCGAAGGCGCGGAACGCCGCCTCGCGCTCCAGGCGCGAGCTCACGCCGCGCATCGGCTCGGTCACGTAGAGCAGGTCGCGCCAGCCCTGCTCGGCTAGGTGGCCGGCCGCCATGTGCACGGCGCTGGCGTTGTCCAGCGAGACGAAATCGGCCTGCAGCCCGCTGTGGCGGCGGTCCACCAGCACCACGGGGCGGCCCTGGCGCGCGCCGTCCACCACCGCGCCGGCGTCGCGCCCGAGCGTGTTGAGGATGAAGCCTTCCACCTGGTAGGAGGCCAGCGCCTCGATCGCGGCGCGCTCGCGGCCGCTGTCGTTGCCCAGGTTGAACAGCATCAGCAGGTAGCCCGCCTGCTGGCAGGCGCGCTCGGCGCCGCGCAGCACGGCCACCGAGAACGGGTTGGTCACATCGGCCACCACCAGCCCGATCAGCCGCGAGCGCCCGCGCTTGAGCGCGCGCGCCATCGGGCTGGGCGAGTAGCCCAGGGCCGCGACGGCGGTTTCGACGCGCGTGGCGATGTCGGGCGTGAGCAGGGTCTCGCGGTGATTCAGGAAGCGCGACACCGTGGCCTTGGACACGCCGGCGGCGCGCGCGACGTCGTCGATCGTGGCGCGGCGGGCGCCGGGCGGGGCGGAGGCATCTGGCGTGGGGCGGGCGGCAGCGCGTGCACGCGGGGGGCGGGGGTCGGGCATGAAGGGGGCGGGCGAAGGGGCGGGGTGACTGAAACCAGTTTCAGTCGATGCAGGGATGATAGCGCCCGGCTGCGCCGGCTGTCCAGCCGCGCGTGCGCGTTCAGGGCGACGAGGCCGTGAAGCTGATCTGGCCGGTGTAGACGCCGGCGCGCTGCGTCGCCAGCGGGTTGTACGAGAAAGTCCAGTTGGCGCTGCGCACCGTGACCAGGTTGGAAAAGGCCGTGCCCGTGACGTTCACCGCCGGCCCGGTGCCGGTGTTGGGCACCACGGGCGCGGGCAGGTTGGCGTCGCTGGAGCTCAGCACGATCTGCGACAGCGGAATGTTGTTGGCGCCGCTGTTCAACGGCGTCGTGGCCGTGGCCCGGATGCTGATCTGGCCGGCGTTGCTGCGCACTTCGACCGGCAGGCTGGTCGCTGCCGCCGTGAAGGCCGGCAAGGCGCCATTCCAGACCACGGTGGTGTTGTTGCCGGCAACCGGCACCACGGCGCCGGCGGGAATGGCGGGCACGGCATTGAAGGCCACGGTATCCACCGTGGCGCTGGCCGTGGGGAACGCGCCCGTGCCGACGCGAAAGAAGATGAACTTGCCGATGTTGAGCACGAAATCGAGGTTGGCGGTGGACGAGTTCGTGCCGGTGCTGCCCTGGTGGGCCAGGGCGCTTGGCAGGGTGCCGCCCAGCGCCAGCAGCAGCGCAAGCGCCCGCAGGGCGGGCTGGCGCAGGCGCGGGGGAGGGCACGCGGGCAGGGGCGTCATGGCGGAGGCGGCGGGAGGCTACTTGAACTCGGCATTCACCTTGAAGCTGCCCAGGTCCCAGTCGAGTTGGCCGCTGGCCCGGACCGGCAGCACCACCTCGGGCGGCTTCTGGCCGGACTCGGCTTTCGGCAGCAGCGGCAGGGTGCGGGTCTGGCCCGGCATGATGGGCGTGCCCTCGGGCAGCAGGTCGAACTTCAGCCCCTTGGCGTCCACCGCCTCCAGGCCGCCTTCGAGGCGGCCGTGGGCATCGCCCTGGTTGCCGACCGTGATCACGGGGGTGCGCTTGCCGTTGATCTCCTTGACGCCGACCTGCTGCACCTCGAGCCTGGGTTCGGCACCGTTGATCATCACGTACACCGCCACCGCGATGCGCCCGCTCACGGGCAGGCTCAGGCTGGCGCCGCCGCTTTGCAGCTGGGCCCGGTAGGCCGGCTCCACGCCCTCGATGGCCAGCATGAAGCGGCACTCGCCGCGCGGCGCATCGGCCGGGATGTCGACCTGGAAGCGGAACGCGGTCTTGGCCTGGGGCATGACTCGCAGCAGCTTGCGCTCCAGCGTCACCCAGGGCCGGCAGCTGCCCGGCAGCAGCTCGTCGTGGTAGCCCACTTCGCCGCTCTCGGAGTAGGTCCAGTCGAGCGTGCGCACCGACACCTCGGACGGGGCGGTGCCCACGTTGAAGATGTTGAGCGACTGGCCGATGCGGGCGCCGCTCTTGCCCGTGACTTCGAAGCGCGAAGGCGAGATCGCAACCTCGAACGAAGCGGCCAGGGCCGGCAGGCCGGCGCTGGCCAGCGCCAGGGCGCCCAGCAGGCGGGCTGCCTGCCGGCGCAGGGCAGAGCGTCCATCGACGCTGCGGCCCAGGAGAGAAAAGGGAGTCATGGGGAAACCTCGATTTCGAAATAGGACTCGAACCCGAACTGGCCGTCGCGCGGCCGCTGCAGCTCGCGCAGGTCGAGCTGGAAGCTCAGGTCCAGGCCGTCGCTCATCCAGGCCTCGCGCACCGTGCCGGTCCATACCAGCTGGCGCTCGCCTGGCCGGGCACTGCCGCTGGCGAACAGGCCGTAGCCGCGCCAGTCCACGCGCAGGCCGGCCGGCGAGCGCAGGCCGTTGATCTGGGCCGGAACGACGTAGTAGATGCGGGCCTGGCGGCCGACGTAGCGGGCGGTGGCCAGCTTGTAGTCGACGCGGCCGAACTTCACGGTGGCCGTGACCGGGTTCAGGCTGTCGGCCAGCGGCCGGCCTTCGTTGCTCATCACGACCTGGGCCGGCACGCGGCTGCGCGGCGAGGCGCTGTCGTCGAGTCGGTCGGCCGCGGCCACGGGGCTGGCAGCGCCCGCCAGCAGGGCCGCCGCCAGAGCCCACGACCCGGCGCGTGGCGTCAGCAGAGCAGGCCGGCGCGTCATAGGTTGGTGGCGGTGTACACCACGCGGCCCTGGTAGGTGCCCGACGGGTACAGCGTGGCGTTGTCGTACTGGAAGATCAGCACGTTTCGCATGGTGAGCGTGCCGCCGAACAAGCCGGAGGCCTGGCTTCTGCTGGCGAGGGGCTGGCCGGCCGCGCCGTTGAAGGTGCCGGTCTGGATGTCGCCGCCCCCCGCATCAAGGTTGTAGGAGGTCCAGCTGATGGTGCTGAACGGAATGAGGGTGGTGCCGCAGCCGGTGCCGCCCACGCAGCTCAGGCCGGCGGAGGAATCCACGCTCAGGGCCAGGGTGTAGGTGCCGAAGAGCCCGGGCATCGCCGCATCGATCTGGATTTCCGTGCCGTTTGCCGGGGTGGTCGCCGGGGTGCCGTTGCCGGGTGTGCCCGTGACGGGCACCGGGTTCAGGAACAGGCTGGCGCTGTTGACGTTGAAGGTGACGTTGTTGACCGTGGCGTTGGCCGAGCCGACCCGCAGCGTGACACTCTGCGCCGGAAAGAAACCGCCGGCCCAGGTGAACACCGCCTGCGCATCCTGTGCAAAGAACAGGGCGATCGCGCCCAGGGCGGCGCCCAGCGCCGTGCGTGCCGGGGTGGCGCGGGCGCCGGCGCGGTGCGGCGCGGCCTGGGCGTTCATGGGCGTGGCCTCAGAGGCTGGTCGCCGTGTAGGTCACCACGGAGCTGTAGGCACCAGCCAGCCAGGTCGCGGGCGTGCCGCCCAGGGCATAGGCCCAGTTGGACGACACCAGGGTGTTGGCCGCAATGGCGGGGGTGGCCGCGCAGGAGCCCAGGTTGGCGCCCGGGTGAGGCAGTGTTCCCGTCGCGGTCACCGCGAAATTGGCCAGCGTCGGGCCGCCCGCGCCAATCGCCGTGGCGGCGCAGTTGACGGTGGAGCCGGTGGAGTTGCTCCACGCCGCCACCGCCAGCGCGGCGGGGTCGGCCGAGGTGCTCACGGTCGGCGCAGTGCCGTTCCAGGTGACGGGGGCATTGTTGGCGGTCACCGAGGGGGTCGTGGGTGTGGCCGGAATGCTGAAGCCCGTCGTCCAGGACAGCGTATCGATGGTGCCCCCGCTCGAACCGACCTTCAGCAGGATCAGCTTGGGCACGGTGACGCTCAGGTTGACGCGCGCGGTGGCGGTGACGACGCCCGTGCCGACGGCACTGTAGCCATAGGTGCTTTCGGCATGCGCAGGCGCGCTGGCCGCCAGCGCCAGGCACAGCAGGCCCGGCGCGGCGGACAGGCGCCGCAGCCGCCGGCCCCGGGGAGAGAGGATGTACTGCATTGCGAGGGCTCCTTACAGGGTGGTGGCGGTGTAGGTCATCTGCTGGGTGTAGCTGCCGGCCGCTGCGCCAGCCAGTGCCGAGGCCGAGACGGAGAACACCCAGTTCGAGCTCACGATGGTGTTGCGCGTGAAGGTCGTGGTGGCGTTGGTGCCCGTGTCGGTGCCCGGGTGGGCGAGGCCGCCGCCGGAGACAGCAGTGCTGGCCACCGTGACGTCCGCGGCGGTCAGGCCGGCGCCGCCTGCCAGCGCCGTCGTGACGGCGGCGTCGACCTTGCCGCCGCCCGAGGCGTTGGTCCAGGCCCAGGCCTGCACCGAGCTGGAGGTGGCGGTGGTCCAGACCGGCGCCGTGCCGTCCCAGCCCGAGGCGTTGTTGCTGCCGTCGGTCAACGGGTTGTTCACGCCGCCCGGGATGCCGGTGTTGAGGGCCGCCGTGAGGTTGGCCGAGTTCACGGTGGTGCCGCTGCTGCCCACGCGCAGCAGGATCAGCTTGGGCACGACGATGTTGATGTCGAGTTTGGCCGTGGCGGTGCGGGCGCCGCTCGTGCCGGTCGCGTCGTAGCCGTACTGGCTCTCGGCGCGTGCACCGAGGCTGGCGGCGAGGGTCAGCAGGGCGCCGGTGAGGACGGCGGCGCGTTGGAGATGCAGGAGGTTCATGGCAAAGGTTTCCTTTCTTTCGCTTTCAGGTTGAGAAACAAACGGGAACAGGTCGATGGCCAGGGAGGGATGGCCGGGTGGGGGGCGCAGGCGTCGTTGCATGGTCATTCCCCCACCCGCACCACAGGGATGCGCGCGGTGGCCTGGCCACGCAGCGGAACATCGACGCTCACGCCCCGGTCCTGCACCGCGCCCCAGGGCAGCGGCACGCTCTCGAGCTTGAGCGTCAGCTGGTGGCGTCCGGTGCCGACCAGCGGAAAATCGAAACGGCCGTTGCGGTCGGTGGTGACGCGGTAGCGGCCGTCCAGGATCACCTCGACGTTGGGCACGCCGCCCTCGCCGGGCTGCTGCTCGCCGTCGCGGTTGACGTCGAAGTACACGATGCCGTCCAGGCTGCCGCCGCCGGCCGAGCCCGGTCCGCGCAGGCCCGCGCCCTGGTAGCTCGAACCGCCGCTGCCTTCCCAGCGCAGGTAGACGGAGGCGTATTTGTCGTTGCTGCGGCTGACCTGCGGCGCGCCCAGCACCGGCGAGGCCACGTTCACGGTGGCCTGGTTCATGACCAGCGTGCCGCCCAGGCGCCAGCCGTGCTGCAGCACCTTCTCGAAGTCCAGCGTGCCCGACAGGCCGCGGCTGGTGGCCAGGTTGCTGTCGCGCGCGGTGTAGCGCAGGCTGCCGCCGATATTCCAGCTGGCCTCGGGCCAGAAGCGGAACACCACCCCGGCGGTGGGCCGCGTTTCGGGGATGCCGTTGCTGCGGTCGCGCGCCAGGCCCAGGGTGGTGACGAACTCGGGCCGCTGGGTTTCGTAGCGGCCCGCGATCCAGTCCTGCTCCCACTCGATCTCGTCGCCCGTGGCGGGCAGGCCGTTGGTCACCAGCACCTCGTCGCGGCGCAGCGTCAGGCGCAGGCGGCTGCGCCCCCAGCCGGGCGCCAGGCGGGTCTGGTAGTAGCCGCTGGCGTAGACGCTGCGCATGCCGGCGCCGAGGTCGGGCAGGCCATTGGTGCCGCTGTCGTAGCGATTGCGGCTCAGGTTGACGTTGGCCCCGACGGTGTCGTCGCGGTTCAGGCGGTACTGGGCGTTGGCATTCAGGCCGAGGCGGCGGCCTGCCAGGCGGCCCGGGTCGCGGTGCGGGTTCTGGTCTTCCAGGCTCAGCCCGAAGCCCCAGGTCAGGCGCATGCTGCTGCCGTCCATGCGCCAGTAGGCGCCGCGGTTGTCGGCGGGCAGCAGCAGGTCGCCGAAGCGCAGGTTGGGTTCGGCGCTGTAGGCGCCCATCTCGTGCCGCAGGCCCCACCAGCGGAAGCCGCCCTCGGCAAAGAAGCCCTGCGCGCTGTTGGCCCGGTCCGCGATCGGGGCCGAGGTCTGGCTGCGCACGTACATCAGGCGGCCCTTGCCGGTGCTGTTCAGGGAGAGGTCGCTGCCGTAGCCCACGCTGGCGGCCAGGCTGGTGACGTTGTCGGTCAGGCTCGTGAAGCCGGCGGCGGAGTAGGCGGGAATGCCGCTGGCCTGGTTGACCTGCAGGCCGGCGAAGGTGTCGCCGGACAGGCGCCGGCTGTAGCCGGCCCAGGCCAGGGAGCCCTGGCTGCGCTCGTAGCCGGGGTAGGGGCCGCCGGCGAGGTTGCCGCGCGCGCCGAAGCCCACGCGCAGGTCGGACAGGCCGTCGAACACGCGCATGCCGATGCCGCGCACCATGCCGCTGCCCAGCGACAGCCGGTAGGCGCGCGTCAGGGCGTCGGTGATCTCGCTCGACATGTCGCCCACGGTGGTGTCGGCGAACAGGCTGGGGGTGATGGGAAAGCCGAGGTTGCGCACGGTGAAGCGGGCGCTGGACTTCTCGGTGGCATAGCCCAGCGGGCCGCCGCCCAGGCCCGCTGCGCCCTGGCTGTCGCGCCAGTCCAGCTGCACCAGGAAATCCCCGTAGTTCAGGGTTTCGCGGCGGTATTCGAGCCGCTGGCCGAGTTCGGTGGCGCTGCGCAGCGCCAGCCCCGAATCGGAGCGGGCCGTGCCCATGCGCGTTTCGACCACGTAGCCGCGAAAGCCGGTCTGGTCCGGGTCGGGCGGCCGGTCGTCCTCAGCCATGGACGGCAGCACGCTGGCGTCCATGACCTTGTCTTCGTAGGCCTTGGGTCGGTTAGCCAGCATTTTTCTCAGGCGCTCCTGTTCGGCCTGGAAGCGGTCCAGGGACTCGACCTGGGGCTGCGGCACGTCCGCGGCCGGAACGCCCGTGCTGCCGGCGGGGCCGGCATGCACGGCCCCAGCGGCCAGAGAGATGGCCAATGCGATGCATTGCCAACGGCAGGAGGCTCGATATCGTGACTTCCCAACATCTGAAAAATTCTTGCGCACGTACTGCAAAACGGCGAATCACCCGGAAAATGACGAGTACAAAAGTTCCTGTTTCTTGGGGTTGTTTTGAGTTTGAAACTATTTGAAACAATTAGAGCGTTAATAGGGAATAGTTTGTTTTCTTGTTACATTAAAAACAAAAGTTCGTTAAATAAGTCACGGTAATCCTTAAGTGATGACGCTCTGGGGCACCGTCAAAGTGCGTCTGAGCGGTGCTCGTCAGGAGTGGCAAGGGAATTCGCTATGCTTGCCCGGCTGGCGTGGGGAGGCCGCGCCTGAAGCGAGGAGTCAAGCCATGAATTCATCCAGACTGCTGCGTGGCGCGCGTGCCCTGTGCCTGGGCGCCGCGGTGGCCGCGATGGCGGGCTCCGCCGCCGCCCAGGGCGCCGTCAGTGCGATCTGCAGCACCGACCAGGCCTGGTGCGAGATGGCCGCAACCGAATTCAGCAAGGCGACCGGCCTGCGCGTGCAGCAGACGCACAAGGCCACGGGCGAGGCGCTGGCCCAGTTGCGGGCCGAGGCCGCCAACCCCAAGACCGACCTCTGGTGGGGCGGCACCGGCGATCCCTTCCTGCAGGCGGCCGAAATCGGCCTGCTGGAGCCCTACCGGCCCGACTATCTGGACCAGTTGCACGGCTGGAGCGTGCGTCAGTACGCGATGACGCAGAACCGCGTGGGCGGCTTCTATACCTCGGCCATCGGCTTCGGCTTCAACACCGAGCTGCTGCGCAAGAAGAAGCTGCCCGAGCCGCATTGCTGGGCCGATCTGGTCAAGCCCGGCTACAAGGGCGAGATCGAGATTTCCCATCCCGTGAGCAGCGGCACGGCCTACACCATTCTGGCCGGGCTGGTGCAGCTGCTGGGCGAGGACGCCGCATTCGACTACATGAAGCAGCTGCACCGCAACGTGACCACCTACACGCGCAGCGGCCAGGCGCAGGCGCCCAATGTGGCCAAGGGCGAGGTTGCGGTGGGCGTGAGCTTCATCTTCGGCTTCGAGGGCTGGCGCTATAACAAGTACCCGGTCAAGACCGCTGCGCCGTGCGAGGGCACGAGCTACGAGATCGGCGGCATCGCGCTGGTCAAGGGTGGGCGCAACCCGGCCGGCGCCCGGCGCTACTACGACTGGCTCATGAGCCCTGCCGGCCAGTCCATCGGCGGCAAGGCCAACAGCTTGCAGGTGCCGGCCAACAAGACCTTCAAGACCGATCCGCGCATTCCGTCGCTTGATGACGTGAAACTCATCAAGTACGACTTCGAGAAGTATGGACGGGCCGCCGAACGCCGGCGCCTGCTCGAGCGCTGGACCCGCGAGGTGGAGTCGCTGCCCCGATAATTGCGCCCTTGAAAGCCGCGCGGGCGCCCCGTATCTGCTGGGGCGTTTCGCGCTTTGTATTCCCGCACGACAGACACCATGAGCAAACAAACCCTTTCCTTCCAGGCCGAAGTGGCCCAGCTGCTGCACCTGGTCACCCACTCGCTGTACTCCAACAAGGAAATCTTCCTGCGCGAGCTGATCTCCAATGCCTCCGACGCCTGCGACAAGCTGCGTTTCGAGGCGCTGAACGACAACGCCCTGTACGAGGACGCGCCCAACCTGGAAGTGCGCGTGAGCCTGGACAAGGCCGCCCGCACGCTGACCATCGCCGACAACGGCATCGGCCTGTCGCAGCAGGAGGCCATCGACA
Source organism: Variovorax terrae (assembly GCF_022809125.1). Lineage (NCBI taxonomy): Bacteria > Pseudomonadati > Pseudomonadota > Betaproteobacteria > Burkholderiales > Comamonadaceae > Variovorax > Variovorax terrae. The sequence continues at coordinate 199,264 of NZ_JALGBI010000002.1, forward strand.
ATCTCGGCACCATCGCCAAGAGCGGCACGCGCGAGTTCATGGGCAAGCTCAGCGGCGACCAGAAGGCCGATGCGCAACTGATCGGCCAGTTCGGCGTGGGCTTCTACTCGGGCTTCATCGTGGCTGACAGGATCACGGTGGAATCGCGCCGCGCGGGGCTGCCGCCCGAGGAGGGCGTGCGCTGGGCCAGCGGCGGCACCGGCGACTTCGAGGTTGACAGCATCACCCGTCCCCAGCGCGGCACCAGCGTCACGCTGCACCTGCGCGAGGACGCCGACGACTACCTGAACGCCTGGACGGTCAAGGGCATCATCGGCAAGTACTCCGACCACATCAGCCTGCCCATCCTGGTGGAAAAGGAAGAGTGGAAAGACGGCGAGAACGACCAGCCCGGCGAGATGGTGAAAACCGGCGAATGGGAGACCGTGAACCAGGCCAGCGCCCTGTGGACGCGGCCCAAGAAGGACATCACGCCCGAGCAGTACGCCGAGTTCTACAAGCAGATCAGCCACGACCATGAGGCGCCGCTGGCCTGGAGCCACAACCGCGTGGAAGGCGGCACCGAGTACACGCAGCTGCTCTACCTGCCTGCCAAGGCCCCGGCGGACCTGTACAACCGCGACAAGGCCGCCGGCGTCCGGCTGTATGTGAAGCGCGTCTTCATCATGGACGATGCCGAGGCGCTGCTGCCGGTGTACCTGCGCTTCGTCAAGGGCGTGATCGACTCGGCCGACCTGCCGCTCAATGTGAGCCGCGAGCTGCTGCAGGAAAGCCGCGACGTGAAAGCCATCCGCGAAGGCTCGACCAAGCGCGTGCTCGGCATGCTGGAAGACCTGGCGAAGCAGGAAAAGGACGATGGCGCCTCCGAAGAAGACAAGGCCAGGTACGGCAGGTTCTATTCGGAATTCGGCGCCGTGCTCAAGGAAGGCCTGGGCGAGGACTTCGGCAACCGCGAGCGCCTGGCCAGGCTGCTGCGCTTCGCCTCGACGGCGAGCGACACGGTGACCGTCTCCTTCGCCGACTACAAGGCCCGCATGAAGGAAGGCCAGGACGCGATCTACTACATCACGGCCGACACGCTGGCCGCCGCCAAGAACAGCCCGCAGCTCGAAGTCTTCCGCAAGAAGGGCATCGAGGTGCTGCTGATGAGCGACCGGGTCGACGAATGGGCGCTGAACTTCCTCAACGAGTTCGACGGCACGCCGCTGCAGAGCGTGGCCAAGGGCGCGGTGGACCTGGGCAAGCTGCAGGACGAGGCCGAGAAGCAGGCCGCCGAAGAAGCCGCGGAAACCTTCAAGCCCGTGCTGGCCAAGCTCAAGGAGGCGCTCAAGGACAAGGCCGAGGACGTGCGCGTGACGACGCGCCTGGTCGATTCACCGGCCTGCCTGGTGGTGACCGACGGCGGCATGAGCATGCAGCTTGCGCGCATGCTCAAGCAGGCCGGCCAGAAAGCGCCCGACGTGAAGCCGGTGCTCGAAGTCAATGCCGACCATCCTCTCGTGAAGAAGCTCGACGGCTCGGTGCATTTCCACGACCTGGCCCACATCCTGTTCGACCAGGCGCTGCTGGCCGAAGGCGGCATGCCGGAAGACCCGGCGTCCTATGTGAAGCGGGTGAACGCGCTGCTGGCGTAAATACGTTCTGTGGTGGCGGGTTCAGCGTCCGACCAGCGCGCAGTACGCCGCGCGCGTATCGGGTGCCACGGAGGCGATCAACTGCTCGTAGGACGTCTGGTGCCGCGCCAGCATGCGCGCCGAAGCCACGGTTCGGGACTTGCAGAACCAGTGGCAGGTGTGCTGCATCAGGAACAGCTCGGCCGACATCGTGAAGGCCCGGGCCTTGGGCGATGGAGCCTCGCCGTCCTGAGCCTGCGCCGCGTGCGCGATCCCGCGCGCGTGAAGGGCCAGGGCCTTGCGCAGGTCGAACGTGGCGCTCGGGAACAGCCGGGTTGCAAAGGGCAGGTAGAAGGGCAGCTTGCTGACGCGCGCGCTGGCTTCGTCCGCGCGGGAAAACTCGGCGGCGAAGCGGTTGAACTGGTCGCACAGGCTCTGCTCGGTGGAGCGCAGCAGGCCCCAGATCTGCTCGCGGCGCTCCGGGTCGCTCTCGCCGAGCGCCCGCAGATAGCCCTGTGTCAGCGCCTCCATGTTCTTCTCGATCTGGTACTGGCCGAGATGGCTGCCCAGGAGTGCAATGCGCTGGCCCTGGTCCTTGGATTTGAGGGCCCAGAAGGCGAAGGCGATGAGCATCGCCAGAAGAAACATGTCCATGACTGCGGTGTTGATCACTGGTGCAAAGGGCTCCGAGTGTAGTCACCACCGCCTGCAAGCCGATAGCCACGCCTCTCACCATGACCCTGCACTACCTCGAGTTTGACTACAGCGAAGACGCCGAAGGCACAGGCAGCTTCGATGCCATGGCCTCGGCCGCGCCGGCACAGGTGGCGGCCCTGCAGGCGGAGGTGACGCGCGTGCTGGACTGGGCGCATCGCGACTTTGCCGGCGCGCGCGAGCCGCTGGACGAGGGCGGCGACTGGGACTACGAACTGCAGGGCGTGCAGGAAGTGGCGACGACGCTGCAAACCCGGTACGACGCGGCGGCGGGACGGCTGGACCTGCAGCCGGGCGAGACCGGGGCGCCGCGCCTGACGCTGACGTTGACCGTCAGCGGAACCCCGGCGTTCTGCGAGGCGTTCAGGGGCGCGTTTGGCATCGCCTAAGGCACAGATTCCCGGGCTTTGCCGGCTGGAGTGGACGCTGCTCGCGGCGCAGGTGTATGGTGGAGCCTTCAGGAGGCGCTTGTCGTGATGAATCCGATGTCCATGTCTGTTCTTTCTTCGTCATCTTGGCGCGCTGCGCGCCGGGTGGGTGCTGGCGGTGCCGCCGCGGTGCTGGCGCTGCTGCTGGCCGGGTGCGGGTCTGCGGGCGTGGGGATTGGCGTTCCGGTCGGGCCGTTCTCGATCGGCGTCGGGGTCGGCAGCGGCGGCGTGACGGCCGGGGTGGGCACGGGCGTGGGGCCGGTCGGCGTCGGCGTGGGCGTCAACCAGCGCGGCCAGGTCACGGGCGGCGTGGGTGTGGGGGCCAGCACGCCGATCGGCAACAGCAACGCACGGGTCGGCGTGGGCGTCGGCACGGGCACCGTGCTGTACGACCCGCAGCGCAAGCCGGCGCCAGCCACCGGCGCCGCGCCGCTGCCGGCGGCCGCGGACCCTGTGGCGCCTTAGCCTCTTCTCCCGGTGGAGCTGGGGGCTCACGCCACCAGCGCCGGCTCCTGCATCGCTTCCATCTGCTCCTGCAGCATGTGGACCTGGCCCTGCCAGTAGTCGCTGCTGCCGAACCACGGGAAATTGGCCGGAAAGGCCGGGTCATCCCAGCGCCGGGCCAGCCAGGCGCTGTAGTGGATGAGGCGCAGCGTGCGCAGCGGCTCGATCAGGGCCAGTTCGCGGCGGTCGAACTCTCGGAATTGTTCATAGCCGTCGATCAGGGCGCCAAGCTGATGGGTGCGCTGGGCGCGGTCACCGCTGAGCAGCATCCACAGATCCTGCACGGCCGGGCCGGTGCGCGCGTCGTCGAGGTCGACGAAATGCGGGCCGCCGCCCGGCAGATCGGCCGGCGTCCAGAGGATGTTGCCGGGGTGGCAGTCCCCATGCAGGCGCAATGTCTGGATATTTGAAGGATTGGCGCCGTTGGTCCAGGCGGGGAGGCCGCTCGATGCTATCAAATTGAGAGCGTCCGTGCAGGCGGCTTGCCAGGCGCTCTGCATGTCCAGCGGGACCATGTCGTTCGCCAGCAGCCAGTCGCGCGAATCGACGCCGAAGGTCTGGAGATTGAGCGCGGGGCGGTGCTCGAAGGGCTTGGCCGCGCCCACGGTGTGGATGCGGGCCAGGAAACGGCCGATCCATTCCAGCACCTCGGCGTCATCCAGCTCGGGCGCGCGCCCGCCGCGGCGCGGGCTGACGCAGAACGCGAAGCCCGCGTGGTGGTGCAGTGTGCGGCCCTGCAGGACCAGCGGCCCCACGGCCGGCACTTCGGCCGCCATCAGCTCGGCCGCGAAGGCATGCTCCTCCAAGATCTGCGCCTCGGTCCAGCGGCCGGGCCGGTAGAACTTCGCGACCACGGCCGAGCCGTCGTCCAGGTAGGCTTGGTACACGCGGTTTTCGTAGGAACTCAGCGCCATCAGGCGGCCGTCGCCCTGCAGGCCGACGCTGGCCAGCGCATCGAGCACCACGTCGGGCATGAGCCGCTCATAGGCGTGGCGCTCGGAGGTTTCGGGGGTTGACACCATGGTGACATTCTCGGCGTTAAACCCGTGGTGCCTCGCTTGCCAAGCCGAAAAACTTGATCTACATTGAGTTCAGTTAAGAAAGTAAATGGAGAAGATTTTGGATTCGACGGGCAATCCGCTGCTGGGCACCTGGTACCTGGTGCGCTGGGACATCAGCTACGGCGACGGCCGTGCGCCGACGCTGCCATTCGGCGCCGAGGCCACGGGCCTGATCCAGTACACGGGCGACGGCCACATGAGCGCCTGCATCGCGCGCGGCGGGCGCGGGCGGCTGTCCAGCGACAGCGTGCGCAGCGCGCCCGAGGCCGAGCGCCTGGCTGCGTTCGAAAGCTATTTCCAATACGCAGGACCTTATGAGATCCGCATCCACGAAGGGCGCCGGCAGGTGGTGCACACGGTGACGCATGCGCTCAACCCCAACTTCGTCGGGACGCAGCAGGTGCGCAACATGGACATCGACGCCGACGGCGGGCTGACCCTGTCGGCCTCCGACACCGTGCCCGGCACGGCCGTGGCGCGCCATCACCGTCTGGTCTGGTCGCGCCGGAGTGCTTCATGAGCCTGTTCGAGAAACACCGCGCCACCTTCGAGCGCGCGCAGCTGGCCTGCCGCGAGCGGCACTGCTGGAGCCCCTACCCCGAGCTGCCGGCCAAGTACCCCGATGCCGAGGCGGCCCAGGCCGCCGGCCGCGCCGCCTTCCGGGCGCACCTGGGGCAGCGTTTCGCGTTGGACCAGCCGGGCGCCGTGGGCGAGCTCGGCGAGGAAGTGTCGCCCTACACCCAGCAGCCGCTGGGCGTGCGCTACCCGCAGGCCGAGGTGGACACGCTGTTCGACGCCGCGCAGCAGGCCATGCCGCGCTGGGCCGCAGCCTCCATCGACACCCGCATCGGCGTGCTCATGGAAGTGCTCGACACGATCTACCGCGAGCACCTGTTCGAGATCGCCCAGTCCGTGATGCACACGGCGGGCCAGAGCTACAACATGGCCTATGCCGGCTCGGGCGTGAACGCGCTGGACCGCGGCATCGAGGCCCTGGTCTATGCGCACCAGGCCATGCAGGCCGTGGCGCCCTCGGCGCGCTGGGAGCGCCGCTTCGGCCCCGCGCAGATCGTGCTCGACAAGACCTACCGCCTGGTGCCGCGCGGCGTGGCCGTGTGCTTCTCGTGTGCGAGCTTTCCCACCTGGAACGCCTGGCCGTCGATGCTGGCGAGCCTGGCCACCGGCAACGCGGTGATCGTCAAGCCGCACCCGGCCACCGTGCTGCCGATGGCGATCTCGGTGCGCGTGTTCCGCCGGGTGCTGGCGGCTGCGGGCTTCGATGCGAACCTGGTCACGATGGCGCTGGACACGGTGGCCGAGCCCCTGGGCAAGCGGCTGGTCAAGCACCCCAAGACGGCCATCGTCGACTTCACCGGCAGCGTGCGCTTCGGCCAGTGGGTGGAGCAGAACGCGCACCCGGCGCTGAGCTTCACCGAGACCGCGGGCTGCAACACCGTGGTGCTGGAGTCCGCCGACGACCTGGACGCCGCGCTGCGCAGCCTGGCCACCACGCTGTGCATGTTCAGCGCCCAGATGTGCACCAGCCCGCAGAACATCTACGTGCCGGCCCAGGGCGTGCGCACGCCGCAGGGCCGGGTGCCGCTGGACGAGGTGGCGCGGCGCCTGGCCGACGCCGTGGCGGCGCTGACCAGCGACCCGAAGAAAGCCGCCATGATCCTGGCCACGCTGCAGTCGCCGCAGACGCTGGCGCTGCTGGCCCAGATGCAGGAGGAGGGCGCGAAGCGCGGCCGCGTGCTGCTGCGGCCCGAGGCCTATGCGCACCCCGAGTTCGCGCAGGCGCGCACCAGCACCCCGCTGATGCTGCAGGTGGGCAAGGACGCGCGCGACCTGTACGGCGAGGAGCGCTTCGGCCCCGTCAGCTTCGTGATCGCCTGCGACGACGCGGCGGATGCGCTGCGCCAGGCCACCGCCGACGTGAAGCAGTTCGGCGGCCTCACCGCCTTCCTGTATTCCACCGACGAGGCCTACATCGCGCAGGCCGAGGCCGCCTACGCACAGGCCGGCGCGCAGCTCACCATCAACCTCACGGGCCCGATGCCGCTGAACTTCGCCGCGGCCTACAGCGACTACCACGTCACCGGCCTGAACCCGGCGGGCAACGCCAGCCTGACCGACCTGTCTTTCGTGGCGAGCCGCTTCCGCATCACGCAGTCGCGCCGGCCCGCACCCCTCACCTCACCCTGAAGGAGAACACCATGGGCGTCAATGAAATCCCCGTTCTGCAAGGCGGCTTCGCGCCGATCGAGCAGGAACTCACGCTGGACCTCACCGACATCGAAGGCGAGGTGCCGAAGGACCTGACCGGCATGTACGTGCGCAACGGACCGAACCGCCGATTCGAGGCGGCCGGCCGCTACCACTGGTTCGACGGCGACGGCATGCTGCACGCGGTGCGCTTCGAAGGCGGCCGGGTGCAGTACCAGAACCGCTGGGTCATGACCGACAGCTTGCGCGAGGAACTGGCCGCTGGCGCCGCGCTGTGGCAGGGCATCAAGGACCCGCCGCGCAAGGACCGGCCCGACATGCCGGTCAAGAACACCTCCAACACCGACGTCAAGTTCTATGCCGGCAACCTGGTTTCCATGTGGTACCTGGGCGGCTCGGTCTACCAGGTGCGCCCAGGCGACCTGTCCACCGTGGGCAAGCTGGAGTTCGACGAGCGCATGAAGGCGCTGCCGGTGTCGGCGCACTCCAAGGTGGACGAGCGCACCGGCGAGTTCCTGTTCTTCGCCTATGGCAAGGAGGCGCCCTACATGCACTACGGTGTGATGGACCGCCACGGCAAGCTGCAGACCTTCATGCCGGTGCAACTGCCCGGCCCGCGCCTGCCGCACGACATGGCGATCACGCCCAATTACACCGTGGTGCACGACCTGCCGCTGTTCTACGACATGGACGCTTTCGCGGCGGGGCGCCACAAGCTCAAGTTCCATCACCAGCTGCCTTCGCGCTTCGGCGTCATCCCGCGCCACGGTACGCCCGATCAGATCCGCTGGTTCGAGGCCAAGCCAACCTACATGTACCACGTGTCCAATGCCTGGGAAGAGGACGACGGCCAGGGCGGCACCGAGATCGTGATGACCGGCACGCCGTTCCGCCTGCCGCGCGACTGGCGCGGCAACATCGAGGTCGACCGCTTCCCCAAGATGCTGGCCAACCTGGAGCACGACTTCCTGTTCTACGAATGGCGCTTCAACCTGCGCACCGGCCAGACCAAGGAGCGCGTGATCGACGACATCGTGAACCAGGAGTTCCCGGTCATCAACTCCTGGATGCAGGGCTACAAGACCCGCTACTCGTGGAACGTGCTCATGGGCCGCAGCAACCGTGCCGAGGACCCGCGCTTCTGCGGCTTCGTGCGCTACGACCTGGAGCGCGACACCTGCACCAGCTACCACGAGGGCGTGAACAAGTGGTTCAGCGAGGCACCGTTCGCGCCCAAGGACCACTGGAAGAAGGAAGACGACGGCTACCTCGTCGGCTTCATGTGGGACGATGAGAAGCAGGCTTCCTACGTGACGGTGTTCGACGCCGCCGACATCACCCAGGGGCCCGTCTGCCGCATCAAGCTGCCGCAGCGCGTGCCCAACGGCTTCCATGCCACCTGGGTCAGCGGCGAGCGCCTGGCCCGGGGATATTGATGGCGCACCCTCAGGCTGTGTGAAAAGGCGGAGCAAGTGATTCTGGTTGCACCTGAAAAAATCGACGAATACACCGCGCGCGGCTGGTGGGGCACCACCACGCTGTGGGACCTGTTTGCCAGCCACGTGCGCGAGCGGCCCGAGGCCGAGGCCGTGGTCGACGCGCCCAACCGCGCCGACTTCGCGCACGGCGTGCCGCGCCGCCTGAGCTGGGCGATGCTGGCCGACGAGGTGGACCGGTTCTGCGGCCTGCTGCTGGACCAGGGCATGCGCCGCGATGCGGTGTTGGTGGTGCAGTTGCCGAACTGCGTGGAGCAGTTCGTGGTCTACCTCGCCTGCGCGCGGCTGGGCATCGTCGTCACGCCGGTGCCGATCCAGTACCGCGACCATGAGCTGGGCCACATCCTCGATGTCACGCAAGCCGCAGGCGCCGTCACCTTCTCGCGCATCGGCAAGCCCGAAGGCGGGCATGCAGCGGCGGCCATGTTCACGGGGCTGCAGGCTGCGCATCCCGGGCTGGCCCGCGTGTTCGCCTGGGGCGACGCGGTGGGGGATGGCGTGATCGACATTGCCCGCTGCACCGCCGAAGCCGTCACGCCCGCCGCACGCGAACGCCTGGCGCGCGCCGAGCGCGAGGTCGCCGTCACCGCCAACGACGTGTTCACCATCTGCTGGACCTCGGGCACCGAGGCCGCGCCCAAGGGCGTGCCGCGCAGCCACAACGAGTGGCTGATCGTCGCGCCCTCGATCATCGAGGCCGGCGAGATCCGCCCGCGCGCGCGGCTGCTGAACCCGTTCCCGCTGGTCAACATGGCGGGCTTTTCCACCGCCTTCGCGTCCTGGCTGCGCCTGGGCGGCACGGTGGTGCAGCACCAGCCGTTCACGCTGCCGGTGTTCCTGCAGCAGCTGCGCGAGGAGCGCATCGACTACACCGTGGCGCCGCCGGCCATCCTCAACATGCTGCTGCAGAACGAGGCGCTGCTGGAGGGCATCGACTTCGGGCGCCTGAGCCGCATCGGCTCGGGCTCGGCGCCGCTGTCGGACTGGATGGTGCGCGGCTTCGGCGAGAAGTACGGCGTGGAGATCGTCAACTACTTCGGCTCCAACGAGGGCGCGGCGCTGTCGGGCAACCACGTGGACATTCCCGACCCGGCCCAGCGCGCGCAGTTCTTCCCGCGCGCTGGCGTGGCGGGCTACGACTGGAGCATCTCCACCACGCGCAAGATCCGCACGCGGCTGGTCGACGTGGAGACCGGCGAAGACATCCTGGAGGCCGGCCGCCCCGGTGAAATCCGCTTCACCGGCCCCACCATCTTCAGCGGCTACTACCGCTCGCCGGCCCTGAGCGCGCGCGCGTTCGACGAGCAGGGCTTCTACAAGACCGGCGACCTGTTCGAGATCGCGGGCGACCGCCTGCAGTACTACCGCTACGTGGGCCGCTCCAAGGACCTGGTGATCCGCGGCGGCGTGAACATCTCGTCCGAGGAGATCGAGAACCTGCTGCTGGCCTGCCCCGGCGTGCGCGAGGCGGCCGTGGTCGGCGTGCCCGACGAGATGCTGGGCGAGAAGGTCTGCGCCTGCGTGGTGGCGGCCGACGGGCAGGCGCCGAGCCTGGACGCCATCAACGGCTTCCTGCGCGAGCACAAGCGCGTGGCGGTCTACAAGCTGCCCGAATACCTGCTGCCGCTGCAGGCCCTGCCGCGCAACCCGGTGGGCAAGATCCTCAAGCGCGAACTGCGCGAGCAGGCCAAGGCTCTGGCCGCCACACCCCGGAGAGAAACCGCATGAAACCCGTCCTGCTGCTGATTCCCGGCATGCTCAACACCGCCGAGGTCTGGGCCGGCGTGGCCGAACACCTGGGCGATGCCGCCGAGTTGCGCATCGCCACGGTGCAGACCCAGGACAGCATCGCCCAGATGGCGCGCGACGCCTGGGCCCTGCTGGCCGATGTGCCGGCCGGGGTGCCGCTGGTGCTCTGCGGCTTCTCCATGGGCGGCTACGTTGCTCTTGAAATGATGGCGTCGCCCGACCGCCCCGTGAGCGCCCTGGCCTTGTTGGACACTTCAGCCCGGCCCGAATCGGCCGAAGGCGCGGCGATGCGCGAGAAAACCATCGCCGCCATCGGCCGCGATTTTTCCAAGGTGGTGGACGGCGTGGCGCAGTTCGCCACGCATGCCGCGAGCCGCGAGGATGCGGCGCTGATGGCGCGCCTGCGCGAGGTCATGCTCGGCATCGGCAGCGAGGCCGCCATCCGGCAGAACCGCGCCATCCTGGGCCGGGCCGACCACCGCGCGCGGCTGGCGCAGCTGAATGTGCCGACCCTCGTGATGTGCGGGCGCGACGACAAGGTCACGCCGCCCGCACTCTCGCAAGAGCTGGCCGCGCTGATTCCCGGCGCGCGGCTGGAATGGATTGAGAACGCGGGCCACATGGCCCCGATGGAGCAGCCGGCCCGCGTCGCCGCGCTGCTCGCCACCCTGCTGTAGCCCCCATCCCCGTCAGGAGACAAACACCATGAAACGACGCCACGCCCTGCAGCTGCTGGGCACCCTGCCGCTGGCCGCGGCCCTGCCCGCAGCCCGGGCCCAGGCTTTCCCCGACAAGCCGGTGCGCATCGTCGTGCCGTTCGCGGCCGGCAACACATTGGACACGGCGCTGCGCCTGGTGGCCGAAGCGTTCAAGCAGAACACCGGCCAGCCCATGCTGATCGACAACAAGCCCGGCGGCTCGGGCATCATCGCAGCGCAGACCGTGCTGTCGGCGCCGCCTGATGGCTACACCCTGCTGCTGGCCAATACCAGCATGTTCACCATCAACCCGCACACCTTCGCCAAGCTGCCCTACGACCCGGAGAAGAGCTTCCGCCCGGTCACCAACTTCCTGGGTTCGGCCATGGTCATGGCGGTGAATGCCAGCGTGCCGGCCAACAACCTCAAGGAATTCATCGCCTGGGCCAAGGCCCGGCCGGGCAAGGTGTCGTTCGCCTCGTTCACCGCGGGCAACTCCTCGCATTTCTCGGGCGTGATCCTGAACCAGCGCGCCGGCATCGACATGGTCCACGTGCCCTTCAACGGCACGCCGCCCGCGGTGCAGAACCTGGTGGGCGGGCAGGTGGACGCGGCCTTCCTGCCGCTGCTGGCCGTCAAGCCGCACATGGACAGCGGCAAGGTCAAGGTGATCGCCGTCACCAGCCCGCAGCGCTCGCCGCTGATGCCGGGTGTGGGCACCTTCCGCGAGCAGGGCTTTCCCGACCTGGAAATCTACATCTGGGCCGCGATCGTGGCGCCGGCCGCCACGCCCGAGGCGGTGGTCGGCAAGCTCAACGCCGAGCTGGTGCGCATCCTGAAGTCCGCCGAGATCAAGGACAAGTGGCGCACCATGGATTTTGAAACCCTGCCGTCCACGCCCGAGGAGTTCACCCGGTTCGCACAGGCGGATTCGCGGCGCTGGGCCGAGGCGGTGAAGATTTCCGGCTTCAAGGCCAGCGAATAGAGGGAGTCCTGCCATGTTCTATTCGCCGGGCAGCGAAACCTCGGGCCTGCCCCACAACCCGTTCAAGTCCTGCTGCGTGCCGCGCCCGATCGGCTGGATCTCCACCGTCAGCGCGGCCGGCGTGCACAACCTTGCTCCCTACAGCCAGTTCCAGAACCTGACCTGGGACCCGCCCACCGTGATGGTGGCGGCCAATGCGCGGGCGGACGGCTCCCCCAAGGACACCGCCGCGAACATCCTGGCGACCGGCGAGTTCGTCTGGAACATGGCCACCTACGACCTGCGCGAGTGGGTGGTCGGCAGCTCGCGCGACTGGGCGTCGGGCGTGGACGAGTTCAGCGAGCTGTCCATTCCCTGGGTGCCGTCCGTGCATGTCGCGCCGCGCCGCGTGGCCGGCTCGCCGGTGCAGTTCGAGTGCCGGCTGACGCAGCAGCTGCGCATTCCCGGCAACACGGCCGAGGCCTCGGCCTGGCTGCTGGTCGGCCAGGTGGTGGGCATCCACATCGACGACGCGGCGCTCACGCCCGCGGGGCAGATCGATATCACCCGCCTCAAGCCGCTGGCGCGCATGGGCTACCGCGACTACACCTGCATCGAGCGGGTGTTCGAACTCAGCGAATTCACCGGCCGCCAGGCCGCGGGCATTGCCCATCTTCAGGAGGTTCTCCATGCATGACGCCCTCACCGTGCGGACGACCCGGCGCCAGGTGCTGATGCTGGCGGCTGCGGCAAGCCTGGGCACGGCTGCCCGGGCCCAGGCGGCCTACCCCGACAAGCCGGTGCGCATCGTGGTGCCCACTGCCGCCGGCTCCGGCTCGGACCTGATCGCGCGGGCGCTGGCCCAGCAGCTGGCGCTGGCCTGGAAGCAGCCGGTCACGGTGGACAACCGGGCCGGCGCCTCCGGCATCATCGGCGTCGAGGCGGCGGTGCGTTCGCCGGCCGACGGCTACACCCTGCTGATGTCGTCCTCCTCGCCGGTGATCATCAACCCGATGATCTTCCGCAAGCTGCCCTACGACCCGCGCACGGCGCTGACGCCGGTGTCGCACGTGGCGATCGGGCCGGCAGCGCTGCTGGTGAATGAAACCACGCGAGCCAGGAGCCTGGCCGAATTCGCGGCGCTGGCCAAGGCCCGGCCGCGGCAGCTCAGCTATGGCTCGTTTGGCACGGGCTCGGGCGGCCACCTCGGGGTGGAGGCCTTCTGCCAGGCCGCCGGCATCGAGATGATCCACGTGCCCTACAAGGGCACGGCGCCCGCGGTGACCGACCTGCTGGGCGGCCAGATCACCAGCGTGCTCACCGATCTGGCCACCGCGCAGACCCATATCCGCAGCGGCAAGCTGCGGGCGCTGGCCATCAACGGCCCGGCCCGTTCGCCGCTGCTGCCGGAAGTGCCCACCTTCACCGAGCAGGGTTTTGCCAGCGTGGAGGGCACCTATGCCCGCTTCGCGCTGTTCGCGCCCGCGGGCACGCCGCCCGCGGTGGTGGAGCGCGTCTCTGCCGACAGCACGGCCGCCCTGCGCCGGCCGGAGCTGCGCGAGCGCTTCACCGCACTGGGCTATGGCCTGGAGGGCAGCACCCCGGCCGAGCTGGCCGTCCTGCTGAGGCAGGACACCGACCGCTGGAGCCGCGTGATCGCGGCGCTGGGCGGCATTTCACTTGACCAATGAGGTTCATCCCGTGCCTTCCACTCGCACTTCTCCCTTCTCCCTGCGCCTGCCGGTGTTCGCCGCCCCGATGTTTTTGATCTCCGGCCCCGAACTGGTGCTGGCCGCCTGCAAGGCCGGCATCATCGGTGCCTTTCCCACGCCCAACGCACGCCCGATCGAGACGCTGGATGCCTGGATGCGGCAGATCACCGAGGGCCTGGCCCGCGCGCGCGACGAGCAGCCTGCGGCCACCATCGGCCCCTGGTGCGCCAACCTCGTCACGCACTCGTCCAACACGCGGCTGCCCGAGGACCTGGCGCTGATCGCCAAGTACAAGCCGCCGATCGTGGTCACCGCCCTGGGCAGTCCCAAGCCGGCCATCGAGGTGGTGCACGGCTATGGGGGCCTGGTGTTCGCCGACGTCATCAACCTCACGCTGGCGCGCAAGGCGGTGGCGGCCGGCGCCGATGGCCTGGCCTGCGTCTCGGCCGGCGCGGGCGGGCACACCGGTTCGCTCTCGCCGTTCGCCTTCGTGAGCGCGGTGCGCGAGTTCTTCGACGGCCACGTCATCGTGGGCGGCGGCATCAGCGACGGCTGGGGCGTGGCCGGCGCCATCGCGGCCGGGGCCGACTACGTCTACATGGGCACGCGCTTCATCCCGGTGGCCGAGAGCCTGGCCCAGGCCGAGTACAAGCAGATGCTGGTGGACAGCTCGGTGGATGACCTGGTGGTCAGCGCCGGCATCACCGGCACGCCCGCGAGCTGGCTCAAGCCCTCGCTGCGCGCCAACGGCCTGGACCCGGACAACATGCCCGCCGCTCCCGCGCGCAACTACGACAGCAGCCAGTCCATCGGCGCGAAGAAATGGAAGGACGTCTGGGCCGCGGGTCAGGGCGTGGGCGCCATCAAATCGGTGGAGCCCGTGGCCGCCGTGGTGGAGCGGCTCGCGCAGGAGTACGCCCAGGCCACGGCGCGCCTGGCCGGCTTGCCCTACCAGGCCGCTTCCGCCCCACGAACCGACGCCCTGAGGAGAGTCGCATGACCGAACCCGTGTTCATCCTCGGCGGCCACCAGACCGACTTCGCCAAGGCCTGGTCGCGCCAGGGCCAGGACCTGTCCGACATGATGCGCGAGGCCACGCTCGGCGCGCTGGAGGCCGCGCGGCTCGATGCCTCGGCCGTGCAGAGCATCCACGTGGGCAATGCCTTCGGCGAGCTGCAGCGCCAGCAGGCGCACCTGGGCGCGATGGTGGCGCAAGTGGTGCCCGAGCTCTGGGGCGTGCCCGCGATGCGGCACGAGGGTGCCTGCGCCTCCTCGTCGCTGGGCGTGCTGGCGGCCATGGCCGAGATCGAGGCCGGGCGCTACGACTGCGTGCTGGTGCTGGGCGCCGAGGAGTTCAAGAACCTGCCGGGCAACCAGGCCTCGCAGAACCAGAACGCCGCCGCCTGGCAGGGCCGCGAGGGCTTCGACTGCACCTACATGTGGCCAGCCGCCTTCGGCCGCGTGGCGCAGGAGTACGAGCGCCGCTACGGGCTGGACCGCCGGCACCTCAACCGCATCGCCGAGATCAACTACACCAATGCCCGGCGCAACCCGTTGGCGCAGACGCGCCAGTGGCAGTTCGACGTCTTGAGTTTCACCGACGACGACGAGGCCAACCCGGTGATCGAGCCCGGCACGCGGCGCCAGGACTGCGGCCAGATCACCGACGGCGCTTGCGCCGTGCTGCTGGCCTCGGGCCGCTTCGTGCGCGAGCAGGGGCTCGACGCCGCCGCGCTGCCGCGTATCGCGGGCTGGGGCCACCGCAACGCCGGCCTGCGCCTGCTCGACAAGTTCGAGCGCAGCCAGGGCCAGCCCTATGTGTTCCCGCACCTGCGCCGGACGCTGGAAGACGCCTGGCGGCGTGCCGGCGTGGCCGGGGTGGAGGCGATGGACGGCGTCGAGACGCACGACTGCTTCACCACCACCGAGTACGTGGCCATCGACCACCTGGGCCTCACCCCGCCGGGCCAGAGCTGGCAGGCGGTGGAAGATGGCAGCATCGCCCCCGGCGGGCGCTGCCCCGTCAACATGAGCGGCGGCCTGATCGGCTGCGGCCACCCGGTGGGCGCCACCGGCACGCGCATGCTGTTCGATGCGGCGCGCCAGGTCACAAACCAGGCCGGCGACTGCCAGATCGAAGGGGCCGAGCGCATCCAGACGCTCAACATCGGTGGCTCCTGCGCGACCGTGGTGAGCTTCGTGGTGGCGCGGGGCGGCTAGGATGCGGGGCTGGAAACCCCATGGCCCTGACCCCCGACCTCGACCTCACCCGCGACGCGCTCGCCTCCAGCACCCTCAGCCACGGCCTGCACCTGCTGGGCGACCGCTGGACGGTGGCGGTGATCCTCGGCGCCTTCCTCGGCGTGCGCCGCTTCGACGACTGGCAGGCGCGCCTTGGCATTCCGCGCCACACGCTGGCGGAGCGCTTGAAGGCGCTGACCGAGCTCGGCCTGCTGCGCCAGCGCCCCTACCAGCAGCGCCCGCTGCGCCAGGGCTATCACCTCACCGCCAAGGGGCTGGCGCTCTACAACCACGTGCTCATGATGTGGACCTGGGAGCGGCGCTGGGGCGTGCGCGCATCGATGCTGCCGCAGCGGCTGGTGCACCGCGGCTGCGGCCACGCCTTCGTGCCGCAGATGGCCTGCGCGGCCTGCGGCGACCGGGTGGGGGTGGGCGACCTGATGTTCTCGCTGCATGTCAATGCCGCGCTGCAGGCCCGGGTGCCGCCGCGTCTGCGGGCGGCGCGGCTGTCGCCCGAGGCGTCGGCGCAGATGGGCCTGGGGCTGCGGGTGGACCGCTGGGCATTGCTCATCGTTTCGGCCGTGCTGCTGGGCTGCCACTACTTCGACCAGCTCAGCCACGTGCTGGGCATCGGCAGCAGCGTGCTGGCGCGCCGCCTGGCTGGCATGGTGGATTCGGGCCTGCTGCTGTGCCAGGCCGACCTCAACGACGCGCGCCGCAGGATCTACCGCCTCACGCCGGCCAGCCGCGACCTGTTCGGCTACATCATCTGTTTTTCGAGCTGGGCCAGCCGCTACCACTTCCACGAGCCCAGCTCCATCCGCCCCACCCACAAGGGCTGCGGCCAGCCCTTCGTGCCGCAGGTGGTGTGCAGCCACTGCCACGCGCCGCTGCAGCCCTGGGAGGTGCGGCCCGAGGGGCTGGAGGGCGCGGCGGGCTGACCGGGGCGTTTGGGCCGAGGATTTCGAGGTAAAACCCGCCAATGTCCAGGCGGGGCAGTTCTTTCTTGCTATGGTTTTGGGAGCGATGGCAGCAGCCCTGACCGCCGTAGCGCAGCCCCCGGGACAGGGCTCCGGCCTCAGCGCAGCACGGCCTCGATGGCGGTGGCGATCGCCAGCAGGCGCGTGTCCTGGCCGTTCCCGCAGATGACTTGCAGCCCCGCCGGGAGGCCTTCCCGCGTCGGCATCGGCAGGCTGACCGCGCATTGGCCGAAGACGTTGACGGGACGGGTATGGCGCCCGATGCGCCGGTTCCAGTGCAGGGCGTCGTCCAGGGAGCGCAGGGCGCTGCGCGGGCCGGCCACGCAAGGCGTGGTGGCGCACAGCCACGCGTCGTACCCCTGCATCTGCGCTTGCGCCAGGTGCCGCAGTTGCGCGGCTTGCCGGGCCAGGGCGTCCAGCTCCGCGGGGGGCATGTCGATCTCGGCCGCGGCCCGCGCCGCGGTGACCGGGTCGAGCAGGTCCATGCCGGCGCGCAGCCGGTCCTGGCCCAGCATGCGCGCAAATTCCGCCGGCATGCGCCGCGCGAACAGGCGCGCAACTTCTTCCGCCGCGGGGGGCGCGACGGGCGACACGGCCGCGCCCGCTTGCCGCAGCCGCTCGACGGCGTGGCCCAGCGCGTCCTGCACCGCGGCGTCCAGCGGCTCGCCATCCGGCTCGCACAGCCAGCCCAGGCGCAGTCCCGACAAACCGGCGGCCGAACCGGCGGATGGCGTGTCTGGAGCAAGGCCGAGATGGGGCCGGAGCGCGTGGGCCACCGCGGCGCAGTCGGCGGCGCTGGTGGCCAGCACACCGAGCGCGTCCATGGAGGGGGCGGCCGGGAAGACGCCGTCGGTCGGCCACACGCCTTGCGTGCTCTTGTACCCCGCCACGCCGCACAGCGCGGCGGGCACCCGCACGGAGCCGCCGGTGTCCGTGCCCACGGCAAAGGCGCACAGGCGCGCCGCCACGGCCACCGCCGATCCGTGGCTGGACCCGCCGCACAGGCGGCGGACGGTGCCATCCACCGGGTTCCAGGGGCCCGGGTCCTCCCAGTTGAGTGTGGCCAGCGCGAACTCGGTGGACGCCGTGGTGCCCAGGATGACGCAGCCCGCGGCGCGCAGCGCCCGCACGAACGGGCCTTCGACGGGGCACAGGCTGGAGACGTCGAGCCGCGAGTTGACGCTGCACCCCAGGCCTTCGACGGCGATGATTTCCTTGACGGCGATGGGCACGCCCATCAAGGGGCCGCGGTCATGCCCCTGCGCGCGCTCCGCATCCAGGGCACGCGCTTCGGCCAGCGCCTGCTCGGCCCGGACCTGGCGAAACGCCTGCAGCTTCGGCTGCAGGGCAGCGATGCGGTCCAGGTACTGCCCGACCGCCTGCTCGCTGGTGACGGCGCCCTGGCGCAAGGCCCGTGCGAAGGCGGCGATGCCCGGGGAAAAAATGTCTGCAGCGGCCGCCACTCACTGCACTTTCACGTGGCCTGCCTTGGCGATGCCGCCCCATTTCTTCTGCTCCTCCACCATAAAGCGGCGGAGCTCCTCGGGCGTGCGCTGCGTGGGCTCGGTGCCGGTGCTGCGCATCCGCTCCTGCACGTCGGGCGCCTTCAGCGCCGCATTGATGGCCTGGTTCAGCTGCGCGATGACCTGGGGCGGCGTGCCGCGGGGCGCCATGAAGGCATACCAGCCCAGGTACTCGCGGTCGTCCAGTCCCAGCTCCTTCACGGTGGGCACGTTGGGCAGGGTGTCCACGCGTGCCGCCGAGGTCACGGCCAGGGGCAGCAGCTTGCCCGACCGGACTTGCGCCGTGCCGGTCGACACCGCGTCGACCATGATGGGCATCAGGCCGCTGATGACGGCCAGTTGCGCCTCGGGTGCTGTCTTGTGGGGCACGACGGTGACGTCGAGGCGATGGCGCTGGCGCAGGCCTTCGAAGACCAGGTGGTTGAGCGATCCGCTGGCGCCCATTGCGAGGTCGAGCTTGCCCGGCGCGGCCTGGGCCTGCTGCACGAAGTCGCCCAGCGTGCGGATCGGCCCGCCGGGGTGGGCCACCCACAGCATGGCGGTGGTTCCGGCCAGCGCCACCGGCTCCAGGTCCTTCATCGGATCGAGCGGCATGCGCTCGTAGATGGAGGTGTTGATAGTCAGTGCGCCGGTGGAGGCGAACAGCAGCGTGTAGCCGTCGGCCGGCGCCTTCGCCACCAGGTCCATCGCGATGTTGCCGTTCGCGCCCACCCGGTTCTCGATGACGATGGGCTGGCCCAGGCTGGCCGTGAGCTTGGGCGCGAGGAGCCGCGCAATCCATTCGTACCCGCCGGGTGCGATCGGCGTCACGATGCGGATCGGTTTGCTGGGGTAGGGCGGCTGCGCCGCCGCGCCATGGGCCGCGGCGGCGGCCCAGGCCGCCAGGCAGGCCTTGAGGAAGAAGGAGCGAAGCATGGGAAGTCCTTTCAAGGGAGGAAGCCGTGCGGGCTAGGTGCGCGTGATGTGGCCTTGCGCGTCCAGCGCATAGCCGGCCTGGCGCGCGGTGTCGAGCACGTCCTGCGCCCACTCCACCTTGCCGGGGTCGGTGCCGCTCAGGATCGCAAGGATGTAGGCCTCCTGGTCGCCGTCGTTGCGAAAGCCCCGCATGATGTGCGGCGGCACCGAGACCGTGTCCCAGGCGCCCAGGGTCAGCGTGCTCTCGCCGGCGTCGCCCCAGATCACCGTCCAGGTGCCGGACAGCGGCATGAAGACCTCGACGGTCTGGTGCAGATGCAGGCCGGAGCCTTTGCCCGGCTGGGCTTTCACCAGGGTGATGTGGAAGTTCTCCACGTCCTGGATCGGGATCTCCATCGACGCGTCCTCGCACACGCCCATGCCGATGATGTTGTAGTTCTCGCGCTGGTAGGCGGGCAGCACGGCGTCGATCAGCGGCATGGTGCTGGGCACCAGCTTGTCGAAGAAAGCCACGCGCCTGAGCATCTGCTCGCGGGTGACGACGGGGTTGCTCATGGCTTGTTTCCTTCTCGGGTTGCTGCGGGGTGGGGATGGGCGAGGTCTTCCTCGCTGACGGCGACGCTGTAGGGCACGTCGATCGAGGCCATGCCGCTGTTCAGGTCGCCGACGCGCTGGACGGCCGAAGGCACGGCGAACGGCATGGGATAGGCGGCGTGTTCGATCAGGCTGACGCGGTGGCGCTCGGCGATGCGCGCCACCACCTCGGGTGGGAGCCGGTGGTCGCACAGCACCTGGGCCGGGTCCGAGGCGTCGATCCGCGGCGTGTGGAATGCCTGCGCGAGGTCGAGGCCGTGGTGCAGCATGAACGACAGCAGCTGGATCACCGCCGGCGGGATGTGCCGCCCGCCCGAGCCGCCCAGCGCCAGCCAGGGCTGGCCGGCGCGCTCCACCATCATCGGGCAGGCATTGGTCAGCGGCCATTTGCCGAGGCCGATGGAATTGGGCCGGCCCGGCTCGGGGTCGAACCAGAACATGCCGTTGTTCATCAGCAGCCCGAGCCGTTCGAGCATCACGCGCGAGCCGAACCGGGCGCCCAGCGTGTTGGTCAGCGACACCATGTTGCCCTCTGCATCGACGACGTTCAGGTGCGTCGTGCACTTGTCACGGGGGCCGGTGTCGCCCAGGCTGGCGTAGCGTTCGGTCCAGCAGTCGCGCATCACCGAG
This sequence comes from Variovorax terrae, assembly GCF_022809125.1. Taxonomy (NCBI): domain Bacteria; kingdom Pseudomonadati; phylum Pseudomonadota; class Betaproteobacteria; order Burkholderiales; family Comamonadaceae; genus Variovorax; species Variovorax terrae. The sequence continues at coordinate 219,312 of NZ_JALGBI010000002.1, forward strand.
GCGATGTGCCCGTAGTCGTCGGGCGTGGGCTGGCTCGGGGCCGGCGCGTGGCCGCGGAGGTAGCGCTCGAAGAAGCGCAGCGCGGTCGGGCCGCCGTTCAGGCCCGGCACCGCCAGCAGGCGCACGCCCGCATGGTCCAGCGCCATCGGCTCGGCGATGCGCGCGCGGTAGGCCGCCAGCTCCGCGGCCGTCCACGTCCGGCCGCAGGCGGCCACGTCGGCCAGCAGATCGCGGGCGGTCTCGCCTTCGTAGAAATCGCGGTAGCCGCGCTCGGCCAGGCGCCGCAGCATCGCGGCGTCGCGCGGGTTGCGGATCACGTCGACGCCGTCGGCCTCCTCGACCGTCGGCGCGTAGTGGCCGTCACGCAGGAACACGTCGCGCGTGCCGGGAAACCGCGCCAGGCCGCGGGCTTCCGTGCCGATGGCCAGGGTGGTGTACCAGTTCACGGGCCAGCCGCGCTCGGCCAGATCGACGGCCGGCGCCAGGGCCCGGTGCCAATCCCAGGTGCCGAAACGCTCCAGCGCCTGGCCCAGCCCGTCGACCGCCCCGGGAATCAGCATGGCCGTCGGACCCGACATGTTGCGGCCGCCTTCGACCCGGGGCCAGCGGAAGGTGCCGATGCGCGCGTTGCCGGGCGCGAGGGGGTAGTTGCGCGGATCGGCGTCCAGGGCCGCCTTCATGGAGAAGTCGATCGCGTGGTAGCGGTTCTCCCGGGCCTGGTGGACGAGCATGCAGCCGCCGCCGCCCAGCCCGCTGGACCAGGGCTCGACGACGTGCAACGCGCAGGCCGCCGCCACCGCCGCGTCGACCGCATTGCCGCCCTGCGCGAGCACGGCCGCGCCGATTTCCGCCGCGCGGGCGCTGGCCGCCACCACGACCCCCGTGCGCGAGGTCGTGACTTGTTTGCTCAGCACCCAGTGCTGGTGCTTCTCACCGATTTCCAACCGCAGCTTTGACATTCGATCCTTCCCGGGGCGTGGGGCAACGCAGCAAGCCTGCGCGCTGGCAGTTTAGAAAGTAAATCATCCGTTGTCAACCATCCGGATGGTTGATTAAATGAAAAAAAGCCACTCCGCGTCCGCATAATGGCTGGCATGAAAACGCCCCCCTCTTCGCAAGCCCCGCTCATCTCGGCCAGCCGGTCGCGCGCGCCATCCGACGGCCGGCGCAATGCGGAGCGCACCAAGCGCAACCTGCTGGACGCCGCCTATGTGGAGTTCTCGGAGAACGGCTTCCAGGGGGCCCGCGTGGACGCCATCTGCAAGCGCGCCGGCGTCAGCAAGCAGATGCTCTCGCACCATTTCGGCTCGAAGGAAGCCTTGTTCGTCGAGGTCCTGGAGCGGGCCTATCTGTCGTTCCGGATGCACGACGACGACGTCGAGCTGTCCAGCGGCGGGCCGGTCGAGGCGGTGGAGCACCTGGTGCTGAGCACCTTCGACCACGTGCAGAAACACCAGGAGCTGATCCGGCTGCTGTCCGACGAGAACATGCACAACGGGCGCCACATCCAGCAGTCGCCCAAGCTGCGCGCGCTCTATCGGCCGTTGATCGAGAAGATCGCGGCCATGCTCAAGCAGGGCGAGCGCGCGGGGCTGTTCCGCAAGGGCGTCGATCCCTACCAGTTCTACATCTCGATGACGTCGCTCATCTTCCTGTTCTTTTCCAACAACCATACGCTGAGCGCGGTGTTCGACATGGACTTCTCCACGGCCAAGGCGCGGGCCGAGCGCCGCCGCCACGTCGTCGAGTTCGTGCTGGCGGCGCTGCGGCGCTGAGGGGCCCAGGTCCACGCCGGCGTTGATGGCCGCCAAGCATCATCACGATGCGCAACGCGGAGGCCACCATTCCCAACGCGGTGCTGGTGAGCAACCCGATCCGCAACGACTCGCGGCTGGCGGACAGCACGGGCACCCTGGTGTCGGCCAAGGCCTTGATCGGCTACGACACGCCGTGGCGGCAGGTGCATGCGCTGCCGCTGGACGCGGCCTCGCGCACCGGCGGGCTGCGCGCCGAGCCCCGCCCTTCGTGCAGCAGCGCGCCCTGAGCGATTTCTACGTGGAGTCATGTCGCCGCATTGCATGGCGCAGCCGGCCCAGCCGGTGGTTCCGGCGCCAGCACGGCCCCAACCTTGATTTTTTGAGCGTTTTACGGCCGATGTCCAGGTGGGGTGTTCGTTTTCAGCTATTGTTTTGATAGCGAAAGAATGTGCCCCGTGCGCGGATCGCCGTGCCCGGCCAGCACCTCGGCATAGGTGGCCAGCACCGCCTGCGGGCCCTGGTAGTGCTGCACCACGAGCCAGGGCGCGCCCGGCGCTGCCACCTGTGCGATGAACGCCTGCCAGGCCTGCATCAGCCGCTGGCCCAGGCCCTCGGCGCCCCAGTCGGCCTGGCGCTTCTTGACCTGGGCCGGCGCGAAGAACAGCGTCGGGCGCGGGCCGGGCAGGTCCCTGGCGCTGCCGAGCTGTTCCACATGCGTGCCGCCGATCGAGCTGCTGAACCGGAGCTGGGCAAAGCGCGTGTGGATGGCGTGGCGCAGCTTCGCATTGCCGGCGAAGTCCACGTACACGCAGGGCGTGTCGGCCGCCACCAGGTCGAGCTGCTCATAGGCGAGCACGCGGTGATAGACCCCCAGGCTCTCGCAGAACGCCACGTTGGCGGGCGAGGTCAGGCCCACCACCTCGATGCCCGGGCGCTGCGCCAGCTGCGCGGCCGTGCCATAGGCGGTCTTGCTCGAGGCGCTGGACAGCAGCATCGTGGTGGCGCCGAAGAAGCTGTTGTCGGCCAGGAAATCGTCGATCAGCCACGAGGTGATGAACAAGGGGCGCAGCAGGGACTGCAGGTCCTCGCTGTCGGCGGTGTACAGGGGGTCGGCCGCGCAGCGCAGGTACTGGTTGTAGACGGCATGCAGGGCCGCCCGGTGCGGCGCGCCGTCGACAAAGCCCGCAGGCGAGAGCCGCGCGGGCGCCAGCACCGCGCTGGAGGCCATCGGCCAGTAGCCATAGAGCCGCTCGCCCACGGCCACGCCCGGGTGCAGCGATTGCGTCACCGTGGCGAAGCCCCAGACCGGCACGGTGCCCCAGCCGTCCTCGCCCGTGGGGAAGAACTGCCAGTAGTCCATCGCGTCGCCGAAGGCCGCATAGGTGATGTTGTTGGCGGTCAGCGCGAACGACTCGACGCGCACGCGCACCTGGCCGTCGGCCAGCGGCGTGTCGTCGGTGCTGCGCAGCCGGGTGGTGGCAAGCTGGTCCTTGCGGACGAGGAGTTGGGTGGTCATGCCGCTACCGTAGCGCAGCGCGCCGGCGGCGGCAAGGGCTCCAGAGGCCCCGCCCATCGCGCAGGTGACAGGGCGCCGGGCGCCCATCGCCATAATCACGCGGCACGCCCCGACGGCCATGGCTGGCATGGCCCCGGCGTGCGCGGAGACCCCAATGAGTTTTCAGTATGTGAGCGTGGAAGAGGCCCTGCAGCACGACGGCCTGCGCATGGTGGTGGTGGGCCAGGTGCCCAGCCCCTGGGGCGAGGCTGCCAAGGGCATCCTGCACATCAAGCGCATCGACTGGGTGGCCGTGCGCCTGGCCTACGACAGCGAGCCGCTCAAGGCCTGGACCGGCGCGCGCAACGGGCCGGTGGCCCTCTACCGGAACGAACCGCCGCGCGCCGGCTGGGCCGACATCCTCCTGCTGGCCGAGCGCCTGGCGCCCGCGCCCTCGCTGCTGCCGGCCGACCCGGCCGAGCGCGCGCTGGTCTTCGGGCTGGCCCACGAAATCTGCGGCGAAGCGGGCCTGGGCTGGTCGCGCCGCCTGCAGCTGATCCATGCCGGCCTGCACGGCGCGGGCGGCTTTCCGGAGCGGGTGGCGAAGTACCTGGGCAAGAAATACGGCTACAGCCCCGAAGCCGGCGCCGCGGCCGACGCCCGGGTGGCGCAGCTGCTGGGCATGCTGGCCGCGCGCCTGCAGGCCCAGCGCGCCGCGGGGAGCCCCTACTACGTGGGCCACGCGCTGAGCGCGGCAGACATCTACAGCGCGACCTTTGCCGCCCTGTTCGATCCGCTGCCGCCGGCGCAATGCGCGATGGACGCCGGCACGCGCGCGGCCTTCGAAACGCGCGACGCGCAGACCGCCGCGGCGCTGGACCCGATCCTGCTCGCGCACCGCGACAGGGTGTACGCGGAGTTCCTGGAGCTGCCGCTGTCGCTGTGAGGCGGAGCGGGCACGGCATGCCTTGCGCCGCCTGGGGGAGTGAAACTCCTTATTGCGATCAGGGACTCCATGCTTGGAAATAGGCGCATGGATTGCTTATCTTCACGGAACGCCTGTATTCCCTCGCGCGGCGGCGTCCAACTCGCTGGCAAGAACGCGGCGCAGGCCCTGCGCAACCGCACCGAACTCGACACGCTGCTGCAGGCCCTCGGGCTGCAGGGCCACACCTGCACCGAATCGCTGGTCACCGTGAGCGGTCATGTGCTGGTGTGCACGCTCACGCGCGAAGCGGCGCAGTCCTGGGCGCCCGCGCACGACACCCTGGGCCTGCAGTTGCGGGTGCAGGAGACCTGGGCGGGCCTGGACGAGCCGCAGGCGCTGGAGCGCGAGATCCTGATCGCGCTGCTGGCTTCGCCCATCGGTTTTGGCTATCCCGGCGTGGAGGCCCTCCTGTCCCAGGTGCGGGTGCGGCGGAACATTGCGCTGGCCGCGCGCAAGACGGCGCTCGCCTTCAAGACCGAGGCCGCCGAGCGTCCCGAGGCTTACTGGCGCTACGACGAGGGCAACGGCTTCCTGCTCCATCCCGGCCGCCCGCTGATCGAGGCGCTGGTCTGCGCCACCCAGCCCGAGGCGACGGGCAAGCTGTACGACTTCTCGTGCTACCGCGCCACCGAGTACGTGATCCTGCTGGGCATCGCCCAGGAGGCGGCCCGGCATCACCCGCGGCTGCTCGACGAGCTGCAGTCCTGCAACGAGCAGAACGCCATCCGGTCGGGCCAGTTCCACGACGTCTTCCTGGTCGAGTACGGCAGTATGGAGGCGCCGCTGCCCGCGCGCTATTACGTGCCCGGCGACCGCCTGTGGTTCCGCAACCCCGACGAGCGCTCCTCGGACGTGATGGGCTACGAGGGCTCGTGGGTCATCTACATGGGCGGCGGCCTGTTCAGCAACTTCTGGCGGCGCGACCGGCCCTTCACGCTCGAGTCCAAGTGCCTCGAGGTGTACCACTGGCGCGATGGCGTCGTGACGGATGCCGCGGGCGAGCTGCAGATGGACGAGGCCCGGGTTGAAGCCTGCGTGCAGCGCACCCAGGCCCAGCCCCAAGCCTTGCGGCAGGTGCTGCAGCGCATGATGCGCATGCGCGATGCCAAGGGTGTCTATGCCGACGGCGGCTGCATCGACAGCACGCGCGAATACCCGCGCGGCGTGGCGGCCGGCGCCTGCGAGCTGGTGCTGCCGCCGCTGCCCGGCGCACTTGAGGCATCGCAGCCTCGGGCGGTGCCGCCGGTGGCCGCCGTGGCGGGCGCCTGCCCCTGAGCCAGCGCGCGTCCACGGGCTGAGGCGCCTTTCCAAAAAAGAAGGCCCGCCTGTTCCACACAGGCGGGCCGCTAGGCGGGCGACAGCCGGGCGTGATCAGACCAGCGTGATTGTCACGTCGATGTTGCCGCGCGTGGCGTTGGAGTAGGGGCACACTTGGTGGGCGGCGTCCACCACGCCCTGGGCCACGGCGCGGTCCAGGCCGGGCAGGCTGACCTTGAGGCGCGCGGCGATGCCGTAGGCGTTCGGGATCGGGCCCAGGTCCACTTCGGCGTCGATGGCCAGGTCGGCCGGCAGCGCGACCTTCATCTTGCCGGCAACGGCCTTCATGGCGCCGATGAAGCAGGCGGAGTAGCCGGCCGCGAACAACTGCTCGGGGTTGGTGCCGGTGCCGGAGGTGCCGGGCGAGGACAGCGTGACGTCCAGGCGGCCGTCGTCGGTCTTGGAGGCGCCGTCGCGGCCGCCAGTGGTGTGGGCGCGGGCGGTGTACAGAACTTTGTCGAGCTGGGTCATGGTGGTTTCCTTCGAGTGATGGAGGTTGGGTGGACGGGGAGAACGGTCTTCAGGCCGTCAGGCGCTGACGCAGGGCTTGCACCTGCTGGGTGAGGGAAATCAGTTCGGGAATGGAGCACTGGCTGGCGCTCAGGATGCAGCCCGGAATCCGCGCGGCCCGGGTCTTGAGCGCGCGCCCGGCGGCCGTGAGGCTGACGCGTACGCGCCGCTCGTCCTGCACGTCGCGGATGCGGGCGATCAGGCCCGCGGCCTCCAGCCGCTTGAGCAGCGGCGTGAGCGTGCCCGAATCGAGGTACAGGCGCTCGCCGAGCTCCGAGACCATCAGCCCGTCGCCTTCCCACAGCACCAGCATCACCAGGTATTGCGGGTAGGTCAGGCCCAGTTCGTCGAGCAGCGGCTTGTACAGCTTGGTCATGGCCAGCGAGGTGGAATACAGCGCGAAGCACAGCTGGTTGTCGAGCAGCAGGGCCTGGGCGGTGAGAGACTTGTCGGCGGGCATGGTCGAATTATAGTCAACAATTAAATTGTGTACAAGTTAATTGTTGCGACAAGTAACCCACGCCTTGGCGCTACGGCTGCAACGGCTCAGCGGCCGGTGAAGCGGGCCGGGCGCTTCTCGATGAAGGAGCGCACGCCCTCGGCCGCGTCTTCGCTGTTGGACAGGCGCTGCTGCACCTCGATGAAGTCCTGCATCGCTGCCAGCGGCCCGTGCTCCACGGCCTTGAGCGCATTCAGGCGCGTGGCGGTCACCGCCAGCGGCGCCTGGGCGGCAATGCTCTGCGCCAGGCGCAAGGCCTCGTCCAGTTCCTGGCCCGCCGGTACCACCTTCTGCACGAAATGCAGGCGCAGTGCCTCGGCGCTGCCGAACTCGTCGCCGGTCAGCAGGTGCAGCAGCGCATTGCCCAGACCGGCGCGCTCGGCCATGCGCAGCGTGGCGCCGCCCGTGGCCATGATGCCGCGCCTGACCTCCAGTTGCGAGAAACGGCAGTTGTCGGCCGCGATCACGATGTCGGCCGCCAGCATCAGCTCGATGCCCAGCGTGAAGGTGATGCCCTTGACCGCCACCATCATGGGCTTGGTGCGGCGGCGGTAGCCGGGCGTGCCCAGGTCGGTCGGCTCCACCAGCCCCAGCGGAATGGCTTTCTCGCCCCGGCGCATCAACGGCGCAATGGTGGGCAGGTCGAGCCCCGCGGTGAAGTGCTCGCCCATGGCATGGAGCACGCCCACGCGCAGCGCCGGCTCGTCGTCCAGCCGGGTGTAGGCCTCGCCGAGCTCGCGGAACATCTTGGGCGTGAAGCCGTTGCGCTTGGCCGGCCGGTTGATGCTGATGAGCAGCACATGGTCGAGCACCTCGCAGTCGATGCTGCCTTCGGGATGTTCCGCGACGCTCATGGCCGTTCCTCAGTAGGCGTAGACGCCGCGGCCCGTCTTGCGGCCCAGGCGGCCGGCGGCCACCATCTCCTTGAGCAGCGGGCAGGGGCGGTACTTGCTGTCGCCGAACTCGGTGAGGTAGACCTCCATCACCGCCAGGCACACGTCCAGGCCGATCATGTCGGCCAGCGCCAGCGGGCCGATCGGCTGGTTGCAGCCGAGCTTCATGCCCGCGTCGATGTCCTCCGGCGTGGCCAGGCCCTCGGCCAGCACGAAGAAGGCCTCGTTGATCATCGGCACCAGGATGCGGTTGACCACGAAGCCCGGCGCGTTCTTCACCGTGATCGGCGACTTGCCCAGCGCCTCGGCCAGCGCCTTGACGGCATCGTGCGTGGCATCGCTGGTCTGCAGGCCGCGGATGATCTCCACCAGCGCCATCATCGGCACCGGGTTGAAGAAGTGCATGCCGATGAAACGGTCGGCGCGCGAGGTGGCGGCCGCCAGCTTGGTGATGGAGATCGACGAGGTGTTGGAGGCGATGATCACCTCGGGCGCCAGCAGCGCGTCGGCCTGCTTGAGGATCTTGAGCTTGAGCTCGTAATTCTCGGTGGCGGCCTCGATCACCAGTTGCGCGGCCTTGAGCGCCTCATAGTTGGTGGAGGTCTGGATGCGCGCCAGCGCCGCGGCCTTGTCGGCCTCGGTGATCTTTTCCTTCTTGATCAGCCGGTCCAGGCTACCCGCCACCGTGGCCAGGCCCTTGGCCACGGCCGCGTCGGTGATGTCCACCATCACCACGTCGATGCCCGACACCGCGCAGGCCTGCGCGATGCCGTTGCCCATGGTGCCGGCGCCGATGATGCCGACGGTCTGGATGGAAAGGTTCTGGCTCATGAGGAAAGGCTCCGGGAAGATGAGAAAGAGAGGGGAAGGCAGGTTCAGCCGGGAATGGTAACGCCTGCATGGGCGGAGGTTCGCCGCCGCCCATCGGCCTGCGGGCGCATGCGCAGCCGGGCTCGCGCGGCAGCGCTCCATGCGCCGCCAAAGTTGTGATGGATGTCGCAGCTTTTCGGCTGCGGCCGCAACCGGACGCGCGCTTAAGAATTCTTTAGTGTGGCCTTAAGTATTTTTTAGCAACGCCGTGAGGGCCCCGTTCCTAGACTTCTTTCCATGGCCGCAGTGCATGGGGCATTGCCGCCAGTCCACCCTGCCAGGCCGGACGCCTCCGGCGCCGCCTGGCCCATCGAAGAGAAAGAAGCACGACGATGAACATCGATCCCAAGGAAATGGCCGAACTGGCCTCTGTGCCCGCCGCACCGCGCGAGGACCTGTATTCAGGCATCCACAAGGCGCTGCGCGCCCTGATGGCCGACACGCTGCTGGGGCTGGGCCGGATGGACACCGAAGACGATTTCGAACTCGCGCAGACCTGCCACCGCGTGATGGAACTGCTGGATTTCTGCCGCGCGCACCTGACGCACGAGAACCAGTTCATCCATGCGGCCATCGAAGCCCGCGCGCCCGGCGCCAGCGAGGTCATTGCCCACGAGCACGAAGAGCACGAGCGCGGCATCACCGAGCTGGGCTCCGCGGTCACCGCGCTGCTGACGGCCCCGCGCGCAGGGCGCGCCGCGGCGGCGCTGGGACTCTACCGCCAGCTCGCGCTGTTCATCGCGCACAACTTCGAGCACATGCACGTGGAGGAAACCGCGCACAACGCCGTGCTGTGGAGCCGCTACACCGATGCCGAGCTCATCGCCATCCACAATGCGCTGGTGGCGTCGATCCCGCCGGAGGAGATGATGTACGTCATGCGCTGGATGGTGCCGTTCATGAATCCGTCCGAACGCGCGGCCATGCTGGGCGACGTGCAGCGCCATGCGCCGCCGCAGGCATTCCAGGCCGCGCTGGAGGTCGCGCGGCCGCACCTGACGGATGCCGAATGGGCCAAGCTCATGCGCAGCCTGGGCCTGTCGCCGGTGTCGGGGCTGGTGAGGGCCTGAACGGCGGAAGACTGCCGGGGGCTCAGCCCGCCACGTCTTCCAGCACCACGGGGCGGCCCACCGCGAGGCGGAAGCGGCCGCGGCCGGTTTTCTCGATGCGGATGTGCGGGCTGTTTTCCTGCAGCCGCCGCTGCAGCAGCAGCAGCCGGGCTTCGAGGTTGTCCGTCACGTCGGGCAGCCTGATCGACGGGTCCAGCCGCAGCTCGCGGTTGGAGAATTCGGTGCGGCCCTGCTGCGCATGGTCGCGCAGCAGCTTCCAGAAGATGGCGCCGGCCACGCCCTTGATCAGGTAGGTGTCGTTGATGAAGACGCTGTCATTGGGGCCGAAGCGGCGCACCAGCAGCGGCGCGCCCGCCACCGGCGCGGCGGCGGTGGCCACGCCCGTGTCGGCCGCCTCGGTGGCGGCCTGCATCAGGTCGATGGCCGAACCCAGCTGGCCGGCCACGGCCACCAGCACGTCTTCGTCCTCGTAGGTGAATTGCTGGTCGTTCGGGCTTTCCACGAACAGCACGCCCAGCAGCCGCCCCGCCGACAGGATGGGCACGGCGAGCTGGCTGTGCGGTTCGGCGAGTCCGGGGTAGGGGATGTCGGTGTCCAGCGGCATGCCGGGCGCGTCGGCGCGCAGGCTGCTGCGGATGGCGTGGCTGTAGAGGTAGGCGCTGGTCATGTGCAGGATGCGCACCGGCGTGCGTTCGCGCGCGGCCACGCCGATCACGCCATCGCCCATCTCGATTTCCGAGCCCACGCCCGAGACGGCATAGCCGCAGCTGGCTACGGTGTAGAGCCGGCCGCTGCCGGCATCGAGCATCAGCACCATGGCATGGCGCACGCCCAGGGTGTCGCTGAGCGTGCCCAGCGCGGCGTTCAGCAGCTCGTCCAGCGTGGTGCAGCGCGACAGCCGCTCGCTGCAGCGGCGCACCGCGCCCAGCATGCCGCTGCGCGGCAGCGGGGCGGGCAGCGGCTGGCCTTCGACGCGCTCGATCTCGCGCACCTCGTAGACATCGGAGCCCAGCAGGGCGAACACGCTGGCCATGCCGCTGTGCGAGGCGATGCCCGCGAGCTGCGCCTTCATGCTCTCGAACAGCGGGCCCTGCGTTTCGGTGCGCAGGTAGCGGATCGACAGGCGGTAGAACTGCGCGGTGACCGGGTGCATCACCAGCACCGTGGCGTGCGGGTTGACCAGGATGTTCTGTCGCGTCTTGTTGAAAAACTGGAACGACAGCGCCACATGGCGTTCGTCGACATGGAACACCTGCGAGATCAGGGCGATGTTGGGCGTGCCGTCGGGTGCGCAGGTGCCCATCATGGCGGGAATGGCGCCCTCCAGGCAGGGCCGGATCTCGGCCATGGAGGCGCTGTCGTCGGCCGGGCTCATGCCGCTCCCTCCTCGCCGAGGGCCGCGCCGGCGCGCGGGCCGGGTGTCTGGTCGAAGGCCTGCAGGGGCTCGAAGCTGACCGCCACCACGTCCTCGATCCGATGAGACAGCATGGCACGCGTGAGCGAGGGGGGATAACCCACGCGCAGGACTTCCTGCTCCATCGCCTGCAGGTAGCGCGCCAGCAGCGGCTCGTCGTCCGGACTTGCCTCGCGGATGCGCGCGCGTTCCGTCTTGACCTGCACGGTGCGGTGCGTGAAGGGCACGCTGAACACCACCGCGGCGCTTCCCGTGGCGGCGATGTCCTGCACTAGCTGGCGCGACGAGCGGCGCGTGAGGTAGACCGTGATGGTGCGGCCCTCGGGCGTGATCGTGCTGCCCACCGCGCGCATGACGCTGGGCCGGTTGGCCTGGTCGCGCGAGCAGACGATGGTGGTCACCCCCTGGCTGATGAGCGCGATGAACTCCGGCGTCAACAGGCTGGCGGCCATGGCATTCAGGCCTTGAAGCGCCGGCGGGTGAGCGCCAGCGCCAGCCAGAAGGCGGCTACGGCGTAGGCCAGCAGCACCAGCAGGTTGCGCAGCGGATGCTCGGGCCACTGGTCCATGAACAGCGGGCGTACCAGCTCCACCGCGTTGGTCAGCGGCAACCAGTCGGAGACCACGCGCACCACGCTTGGCAGCTGTTCGCGCGGGAAGAACACGCCGCTCAGGAACATCATGGGCGTGAGGAACAGCGTGAAGTAGTAGGTGAAGAAGTCGTAGCCCTTGGCCAGCGCATTGAAGATCAGCGCGATGCATGAGAAGCTGATGCCGGCCAGGAACAGAAGGGGCCAGGCCAGCAGCAGCTTGGGGCTGTGGCTGATGCCGAGCGCCAGCATCACGCCCAGGATGGCCGTCACGGTGAACAGCGCCTTGAACGAGGCCCACAGCATCTCGGCCAGCACGATGTTGTCCAGGCTCACCGGCGCGTTCATGATGCCGTCCCAGGTGCGCTGCACCTGCATGCGCGAGAACGCCGAGTACAGCGCCTCGAACGAAGCCGCGTTCATGGCGCTCATGCAGATCGAGCCGCTGGCGAGGAACAGGATGTAGGGCACGCTCTGCCCGCCCAGGTTGACCTGGCCGACCAGCGCGCCCATGCCGTAGCCGAAGGCCACCAGCCAGATCAGCGGCTCGGCGATGTTGCCCACCAGGCTGGGCACCGCGAGCTTGCGCCACACCAGCAGGTTGCGCAGGAACACCGGCCACCAGCGCCACGACAGCTCGGGCGCGCGCCAGGCCGACAGGGTGGGTTCTGGCACCGCCAGGCTGTTGTCGCTGCTCATGGTCAAGCGTCCTCCCTGATCTGGCGGCCGGTGAGCTTGAGGAACAGGTCCTCCAGGTTGGCCGGCCGGTGCAGCGTGCGCAGCTGCGGGTGGGCGGCCAGCCCTTCCAGCAGCGGCTTGGCGCTCTGCGTGTAGAAAAATACCGTCTCGCCGCTGACCTCGACGCGCGCGGCCAGCGCCTTGAGCGGCGAATCCACCAGCGCCAGCGCACCGTTGCCGTAGACCTCCACCACGTCAGGCTCCAGGTGCTGGGCGATCAGGTCGCGCGGCCGGCCTTCGGCGATCTTGCGGCCGTGGTCCAGCACCAGCAGGCGCGAGCACAGGCGTTCGGCCTCGTCCATGAAGTGGGTGGTCAGCAGGATCGACTTGCCCTGCTGCAGCAGCAGTTGCAGGCGTTCCCACATCAAGTGCCGCGCCTGCGGGTCCAGCCCGGTGGTGGGCTCGTCCAGCAGCAGCAGCCGGGGCTCGTTGACCAGCGCGCGGGCCAGGCTGAGCCGGCGCTTCATGCCGCCCGAGAGCTCGCCGGGCTTGGCATCGGCCTTGTGGGTGAGCGCCGCGAACTCCAGCAGCCTCGGGATGCGCGCCTCGATGTCGGCGCGGCGCATGCCGAAGTAGCGGCCATAGACCAGCAGGTTTTCGGCGCAGGTGAAGTCCGGGTCGAGCGTGTCGAACTGGCTCACCACGCCGAGCTGCTCCTTGATGGCCAGCACGTCGCGCGGCATCTGCAGGCCCAGCGCCGTGATCTCGCCCGCATCCGGCGCCGTCAGGCCCAGGCACATGCGGATGGTGGTGGTCTTGCCGGCGCCATTGGGGCCGATCACGCCCAGGCATTCGCCGGGAGCGATGTCGAACGAGACGCCGTCGACGGCCAGGGACGGGCCATAGCGCTTGGTCAGGTTCCGGACGGACAGGAGATACGGCTGCATGGGCGCCATATTACTTGGACGCCGCGACGCGGCGGCCCCCCGGCGGCGGCCGGTGCGCGCGGCCGCTCAGGCGCCTGGGGCCTGGCCACCGCGGTGCCGGGCCGACACCATGCCCAGCACCACGACCGCCAGGCTGCCCAGGATCAGCAGCGTGCTGACGGTCGAGAGCGTCGGGTCGATCTCGTCGCGCAGGGAGCCGAACATCACCTTGGTGATGGTGGCGTTGTCGCCGGCGGCGATGAACAGCGAGACCACCACCTCGTCCAGCGAGGTGACGAAGGCGAACAGCGCCCCGGACAGCACGCTGGTGCGGATCTGCGGCAGGGTGACCGTGAGGAAGGCGCGCAGCCGCGTGCAGCCCAGGCTGCGCGCCACCAGCTCCTGCGACATGTCGAAGGAGCGCAGGCCCGCCAGCACCGTCACGACGACGAAGGGCAGCGCCAGCATGGTGTGGGCCAGCGCGATGCCTGCGAAGTTGCCGAGGATCTCCAGCCTCACGAAGATGTAGAAGATGCCAATGGCCAGGATGATGTGGGGCACCATCAGGGGCAGCAGCAGGAAGGTCTGCGCCAGGCGCACGCTGGCCGTGCGCCCGTGGTGGATGCCGTAGGCGGCCGCGACGCCCAGGGGCGTCGCCAGCAGCGTGGTGCAGAAGGCCAGCTTCAGGCTCACCAGGAGGGCCCCATACCATTCGAGTGCGGTGAAGAAGCGCTCATACCAGCGCAGCGACCAGCCGCGCGGCGGGAAGTCCAGCATGCGCGAGTCCGAAAAGGACATGGGGATTACCACCAGCACCGGCAGCACGAGGAACAGCACGACCAGTGCGGCCAGTGCATAGAGCCAGATCCGGCGGCGGTGGGACACGAGAGCGTTCATGGCTTATTTCTGGAACAGCCGCTCGACCGGCATGTAGCGCCCGGCGGCGGCGAAGATGGCCAGCACCGCGGCCACGAAGAAGATGGCGACGGCGCTGGCCGTGCCCCAGTTCATGCTGCTGTTGACCTCGTGCTCGATCAGGATGGACATCACCACCGTGCGCCCACCGCCCAGCAAGGCCGGCGTGATGTAGAAGCCCAGGCACAGCACGAAGACCAGCACGCACCCGGCCACGATGCCGGCCATCGTCTGCGGAAAGAAGACGTGCCAGAACGTGTAGAGCGGCGAGGCGCCCATGCCGGCGGCGGCCCGGGTGTGGTCAGGGTCGACCTTCTGCAACGCCGCGTACAGCGGAAACACCATGAAGGGCAGCATGATGTGGACCATGCCCACCAGGGCGCCGACGGCGTTGTGCATCATCGGTATCGGGGTGTCGATCAGCCCTGACTTGAGCAGCAGCGTATTGACGATGCCGCGGTTCTGCAGCAGCACCAGCCAGGCGTAGGTGCGCACCAGCACGCTGGTCCAGAACGGCAGGGCCACCAGCGCCATGACCAGCGTGGCGGCCCAGCGCGGCATCAGCGTCATGGCATAGGCCAGTACGTAGCCCGCGAGCGCGCACACGACGGTGGTGACCACGGCCAGCCACGCGGTGAGGTAGAAGGCCCGGGCATAGGAGGTGTCGTCGAAGATGCGGGCGTAGTTGTCCAGCGTGAAGCCGCCTTGCGGCCCCGTGAAGGACAGGGCGAACAGCCACAGCAGCGGCACGGCCAGCAGCGCGAAGATCAGCGCCGCGGCCGGCGACACGTTCAGCAGCGCCCAGCGCTGCTCGCGGCGCTCCAGGCCGCGCGGGCGCGCGGCGGCGGCGGGAAGGACATGCGTGGCCATGGCGTCAGTTGATGAACGGGGCCGAGGGATGGGCGCGCGGATAGGCCCGCAGATAGCGCAGGAAGCGCCCCAGCGTCGTGTCGGCCTTGGTGAGCAGGCCTTGCCGGTAGTGAATGGTGTTGAGGATGTCCTTGTCCTCGCCGACCGTGCGCCGGCTGATGGCCAGCACATCCTGGAGCTGCGCCGCGGCGTCGGGGCCGGCACGCACCAGGCTGCAGCTGAACACCTCGTGCTGGCCGGGCCGCGGCAGGCTGAAGCCGGTCACGTTGCAGCGCCAGTAGCCGTTGTACAGGCCCCAGCGGTAGAACACGCTGGTGCCCAGGATGCCGGCCGTGTTGGCGATCGGCACATTGCCCTGATGAACGCCGCTGTAGCTGAATTCCATGCCGTGCTCGTGCCAGCGCACGAGTTCGTGCGGGTCGTCCGCGTCGAAGCGGATCTTGTGCACCACCTTCAGGTGCTGCATGTCCGGCGTGTTGGCGGCGAACACCCAGGGGTCGCACTGCAGGCGCTCGCCCATGCGGTAGGCGCTGGCGGCCAGTTCGGCATCGGGATAGGGCAGTTGCGGCAGATCGAACAGCGGCGTCTCGCCGTTGAAGACCCAGATGATGCCGAAGCGCTCCTGCGTCGGAAAGACGAACAGGCAGGCCGAGCGGGGTGGCGGGTCGCCAATGCCGGTCTTCACGCACACACCGTCGCCGTTGTACTCCCAGTGGTGGAAGGCGCACTGCACGTGGTTGCCCACGACCCGGCCCACCGACAGGTCCGCGCCCACGTGCGGGCAGTAGGCGCTCATGGCCTGCGGTGCGCCGCCCTCCTTGCGGAAGACGACGATCTTGCCGTCCAGGAACTCAAGGCCCAGGATCTGGCCCGCCGCCAGGTCCGAGGCGAGCGCGACCGGGTACCACGACTGCGAGAACAGCCCGTTCTCGCCTTCGGGTGGAATCGGCATGGCGCGCGGAGGCTGCGGGCGCGGCCGGGTGGAGGCGGGCGGGGCGATGGTCTGTTCCATGAAGCGAGGTCCTAGTCGGGCACGACGATGGTGGCGGAGGGCGACAGGCCCAGCTCGACGGCCTGGCCGGCCGCCCAGGTCTGCGCCTCGACGCCGCCGCGCAGGGGCTTGCGGATCGAGATGGCCTGCGCTCCGGCGATCTGCGCCAGCATCAGCAGGCTGTCGCCCTGGTAGATCACGTCCGTCAGCCGGGCGGGAATGCGGTTGAATCCCTCGCCATACTCGCCCGGCAGCAAGAGGCGCTCGGCCCGCAGCGCCACATGCAGCGAAGGCGCGTCGGGCAGCGGGTCGGCCACCGCCAGCAGGCGGCCGTCCGGCAGGGCTACGGTGCCCGCCGATGCCTGGGTGACGGGCACCAGCGTCGTTTCTCCGATGAAGCCGGCAACGAAGCGGCTGGCGGGCTTTTCATAGATGCGCGCAGGAGCGTCGCACTGCTCGATCCGTCCCTTGTTCATCACGGCGACCCGGTCGCTCATGGTCAGCGCCTCGCGCTGGTCGTGGGTGACGTAGAGGGTGGTGGCGCCGATCTTCTCGTGCAGGCGGCGGATCTCGACCTGCATCTGCTCGCGCAGGTTCTTGTCCAGCGCCGACAGCGGCTCGTCCATCAGCACGATGCGCGGCGCGAACACCACGGCGCGGGCCAGCGCCACGCGCTGGCGCTGGCCGCCAGAGAGGGCCGAGATGCTGCGGCCGCCGAGCTGCGAGAGCTGCACCAGCTCGAGGGCCTCACGCACGCGCCGGTCGATCTCCGGGCCCGCCATCTTGCGCACCCGCAGCGGAAAGGCGATGTTTTCGTACACGCTCTTGTGCGGGAACAGGGCGTAGTTCTGGAACACCATGCCCAGCCCGCGCTCGTGCACCGGCCGGGCGGTGACGTCATCGCCGCCGAACCACAGCGTGCCCTCGTCCGGCGCAATGAAGCCCGCGATGATGTTGAGCAGCGTGGTCTTGCCCGAACCCGAGGGCCCGAGCAAGGTGAGGAATTCGCCGGGCTTCACGTCGAGCGAGACGCGGTCGAGCGCCGCGAACGCGCCGTAGGACTTGCTCAACGCCTCGGTCCGGATGCCCAGCGATCCCTGCCCGGCGGCCGCGGGCGCCTGGTCGCGCACGGCCAGGCCGGCCGGCGCGGCGGAAAGAACGGATGCAGGACTCATGGCCACCATCACTGCAGGAACTTGGCGAAGCGCTGATAGGCAGCTTCGGCCTCGGGCGAGGCATACCAGCGCTGGTCGGCCCACACCTGCCGGGGCAGGTTCTGCGGCGCGCTGGGCAGCCACTCCATCGCGGCCGCGGGAATCAGGCCGCCCTCGAAGGCCTTCAGGTTGGTCGGGCCGTAGATGCTGGCCACGGCGAAGGCGGCCTGGTTCTTCGGTTCGAGCGCGGAGTTGATCAGCTGCATCACGGCCTTGGGGTTCTGCGCGTTGTGCGGCACCATCAGGCATTCGGTGTCGATGAAGGCCTTGTCCCAGACGAAGGTGAGCGGCGTGCCGTCCTTGACCACCGACATCGCGCGGGCATTGGAGATCAGGCCCATGTCCACCTCGCCGTCGCGCATCAGCTGCATGGCCTGGCCGCTGGACTTGTACCAGACCGCCACGTGCGGCTTGATCTTCTCGAGCTTGGCGAAGGCGCGGTCCACGCCGGCCGGCGTGCGCAGCACCTTGTACACGTCGGCCGGGGGCACGCCGTCGGCGATCAGCGCGATCTCCAGCGCATACAGGCCGTCGCCGATCAGGGTGCGGCGGCCGGGGAATCTCTGCACGTCGAAGAAGTCGGCCCAGCTCTTGGGGCCGTTGGCGCCGTACTTCTTGGTCTGGTAGGTCAGGCCGTAGCTGAAGGTGTACACGCCCACGTACTTGGGCTGGGCCAGCGCGGCCGGCACCTTCGACTTGTCGACCACGCCGTAGTCGATGTCCTGGATCAGGTTGGCCTGGGCCGCCTGCTCACAGCGCGCGAAGCCGATTTCAGTGAGGTCCCAGCCCGGCGCCTTGGCCATCAGGTGGGCCTTCACGCCGCTCCAGAAGCCGTTGCGGTCTTCCTTGATGCGGATGTTGAGCTTGCCCGCGTCGGCAAACATCTGGTTGACCATGGCCTCCTGCAGGGGGCCGCCGAAGCCTGCGAAGGCCACGGTGGTCTGCGCGGCGGCGGCCAGAGGCCATTGCAGCAGCGCAGCGGTGGCGACTGCGCCCAGGATCTTGAGGACTTTCATCGTGAACACTCCAGCAATAGGGGTTGGTACTTGGAAAGGGAGGCGGTGCTTCAGGCGGCGATGGCCAGCCGCAGGCCGTCCATCGCCTGCTCCACGCGAATCTGGCAGGCCAGGCGCGACGTCGGCCGCCGCCCATCCAGCCAGTCAAGCAGGGCGGCTTCGTCGGGCGCGGGGGCGGGAAGGCGGGCAAACCAGGTCTCGTCCAGATGCACGAGGCAGGTGCCGCAGGCCAGGCTGCCTTCGCAGGAGGCCTCGATGTCCAGGCCTGCGTCCTTGAGCGAGCGCATCAGCGAGCGCCCGGCCTGCGCCGGCACCTCGCGCAGCGCCTGGCCGTCGGCATCGAGCAGGTGGCAGGTGATCGTCATGGCGGTTCAGCGGATGAAGGGGGCCGATGGATGGGCCCGCGGGAAGTTGCGCACGATGGTCAGGTACTTGGCGAGCGTGCGGTCGGCCGCGGTGAAGGTACCCTGGCGGTAGTGGATGCTGTCGAGGATCTTCTCGTCCTCGCCGATGGTGCGCTCGGTGATGCCGCGCATGATGGCCAGGCGTTCCTCGGCCTGCTCGCCCTTGAGCACCATGGCCGCGCCGTACACGTGGTGCAGGCCGGGCGCGGGCAGGGCGAAGCCGGTGACGGCGGCGCACCACCAGTCGCCATAGCTGCCGGTGCGCCAGAAGCAGCCGGTGCCGCGCAGGCCCAGGTTCCAGTCGATGGGCACGCCGCCCTGGTGCCGGGCCTTGATGTTGTATTGAAGGCCCCACTCGTCCCAGCGGATCTCGTCGTGCGGGTCGCCATGCTCGAACTTCACCTTGTGCACGGCCTTGAGGTGCTGCATGTCGGGCGTGTTGGCCGCGAACACCCAGGGGTCGCTGTGAAACGGCCGCGGCAGCTTGTAGCTCCAGACCAGGAGCTGGTCTTCGGGGTAGCCCATGTCGGGCAGCTCGAACAGCGGCGTCTCGCCGTTGAACACCCACACGATGCCCCAGCGCTCCTGCGATGGAAAAACGAACAGGCAGGCCGAGCGCGGCGGCGGGTCGCCGATGCCGGTCTTAACGCACACGCCGTCGCCGTTGTATTCCCAGTGGTGGAAGGCGCATTGCACATGGTTGCCCACGACCTGGCCCACCGACAGGTCCGCGCCCAGGTGCGGGCAGTAGGCGCTGGTGACGTGGACCGCGCCGTCATCGCCGCGGAACGCAACCACCTTGCCGTCCAGAAAGGGGCAGCCCAGGACCTGCCCCCGGGCCACTTCGGACGACAGGCACAAGGGGTACCACGACTGGCGGAACAGGCCATCCTGGCCTTCGGCCGGAATGGGCAGGGTGCGCGGGGGCGTGGGGCGTGCGGGGGCGGCGGTCGGTTCCATGGTCTTTCTACTTTCTGCCGATCAGCTCGATCTTGTAGCCGTCGGGGTCTTCGATGAAGGCGATCAGGGTCGGGCTGTGCTTCATGGGCCCCGGCGAGCGGGAAATCTTCACGCCGGCCTCGGCCAGCTCGCCGCAGGTCGCATAGATGTCGTTCACTGCCAGCGCGATGTGGCCGTAGGCCGCGCCCTGGGCGTAGGGCTCCTGCTGATCCCAGTTGTGCGTGAGCTCCAGCACCGTGTCGCTGTCCTCGTCGCCGTAGCCGAGGAAGACCAGCGTGAAGCGCCCGCTCGGGTAGTCCTGGCGGCGCAGCATCTGCATGCCCAGCGCGCCGATGTAGAACTCGAGCGAGCGCTGCAGGTTGAACACGCGCAGCATCACGTGCAGCAGGCGCGTGGGCCGTTCGCTGAGATCCAGCCGCGGCTCGGGCTGGGAATGGGTGGCCAGTTCGTAGTCCATCGCGAATCCTGTGCTCGCCCGCCTTACTTCACCGCAATGGCTTCGATCTCCACCTTCCATTCGGGCTTGACCAGCCCGGACACATAGACCAGCGTGGAGGCCGGCTTGTGGCCCTTGAGCACGCCCTTGCGCACTTCCACGAAGGTGGCGTAGTCGGCCGGATTGACCAGGAAGATGGTGGTCTTCACGATGTTCGTGATGCCCATGCCCGACTCGGCGAGGATGGCCTCGATGTTGGCCCAGGCCTGGCGGCACTGGGTGGCCACGTCGGCCGAGGCCACGCCGTTGGCATCGATGCCGATCTGGCCGGCGGTGTACACCGTCTTCTGCGCGCCCTCGGCGAGCATGCCGTTGCTGTAGGAGGCCGGCTCGCCGCCCATGGAGGCCGGGTTGATCATGTGGATGCTCATGGGGTGTCCTTTGGTGTGAATGAGTGTGGAGACGAAGAGGCTTCGGATGTCCTGATTGTTCAAGCGCGGGCGCGCTCTGCCTAATGAAAAATTGTTGGGGCGGCACTTCAAGAAAGTTGGGGCCCCTGCGGGCGCGGGGCTGGCCCGGAAATCGCTAGAACCCGGGAGATGGGGTTTTCGCCATTCCGGCGCTTCATCGCGGGGCGTAACATGCCCCACGAAGGCGCTGGCCCGACTCGCCTGTGATGAACGACACGATGCACAAACGCAAACGCCTGCCGCCGCTGAAGGCGCTGAAAGTTTTTGAAGTCTCTGCCCGGCTGGGCAGTTTTGCGCGCGCGGCACAGGAGCTGTGCGTGACGCAGACGGCCGTCAGCCACCAGGTCAAGATGCTGGAGGAGTTCGTCGGCGGCCTGCTGTTCGAGCGCGTATCGAGCGGGCTGGTGCTCACGCCGCTCGGGCAGACCATCCGCCCCGGCAT
Source organism: Variovorax terrae (assembly GCF_022809125.1). Lineage (NCBI taxonomy): Bacteria > Pseudomonadati > Pseudomonadota > Betaproteobacteria > Burkholderiales > Comamonadaceae > Variovorax > Variovorax terrae. Next base: position 240,036 of record NZ_JALGBI010000002.1, read on the forward strand.
CGTCGCGGGCTTCGAGAGCTTCGAGTCCGCCATGGCGCTGCTGCCGCGGCCCCAGCCCAGGAGCGTCGAAACCCTCATCATCAGCGCCTTGCCCTCGTTCACGCAGGAGTGGCTGATGCCCCGGCTGGAAGAGTTCCGCACCCAGCGGCCCGACATCGACGTGATGGTGCGGACCGACTACAAGATGGTGGACCTGGCCGACTCCGACGTGGACCTCGCCATCCGCTTCAGCCGCGCCGACTTCGGCCGCGACCTGAAGGCCGACCTGCTCTCCAACGAGCAGGTCTTTCCGGTCTGCAGCCCGGACATCCTCGACCAGCCGGCCGGCAGCTACACGCGCGACGACCTCAAGCGCTTCACCCTGCTGAACTCCTCGGTGCGCATGGTGCACGAGCCCTGGATGTCGTGGGAGCTGTGGCTGGAAGAAGCCGGCTTCGAGCACACCGACGTCACCAGCGGCCCGTGCTTCAGCGACCCCTTGCTCATCCTGCGCGCCGCGGTCGCCGGGCGCGGCCTCGTGCTCGGCCGCAGCATGCTGGTGCGCGACCACCTGCGCAGCGGCCGCCTGGTGGCGCCCTTCAGCGGCTGGGCCAAGCCGATCCTTTCTTCGTACTTCGTGGTGAGCACGGTCCAGAAGGCCCGGCTGGAGAAAGTGGTGGCCTTGCGGACCTGGCTGCTGGACTGCGCGCAGCGCGAGGCCGCCGAAGGCGCGGGCGGCACGCCGCCCGCCGCCGCGCAAGAGGCCAGCCTGGACCGTGCCTGAGCACGGCCCCCTGGCGGCGTTGACCGCGCAGGCGGTGCGGGCGGCGCTGCAGGCCGGCCAGTTCAGTGCGCAGGTTTATGGCGAAGCGCTGCTGGCGCGCTGCGCGGCCTTCGGCACGCTGAATGCACTGGCCTGGCTGGAGCCCGAGGCCGTCCTGCGGCAGGCCCGCGACGCCGATCGCGCACGCGCTGCGGGCGAGCCGGTTGGCAGCCTCGCGGGCCTGCCCGTCGTGGTCAAGGACAACATCGACACGCCAGGCTTTCCCACCTCGGCGGGCAATGCCTGGCTGCGGTCCTGCCTGCCGGACACGGCCGCGCCGGTGTGGCAGGCGCTGGCAGGCCAGGGCGCGATCCTGCTGGGCAAGGCCAACATGCACGAGCTGGCCGCCGGCGGAACCTCGAACAATCCGGTGTTCGGCCGCGTCGGCAACCCGGTGTCGCCGGGGCGCATCGCGGGGGGCTCCAGCGGCGGCACGGCCGCTGCCATTGCTGCCGGGCTCGCGCCGCTGGGGCTGGGCACGGACACCTCGGGCTCGCTGCGCACGCCGGCCTCGTTCTGCGGCATCGCGGCCCTGCGCCCGACCACGGCGGGCGAGCGGGCCTACAGCGCCCAGGGCATCGTGCCCCTGGTGGCCGCGCTCGACACCGCCGGCCCGATGGCACGCAGCGTGGCCGATCTGGTCTTGTTGCATGGCGCCATCACCGCCCGTTCGCCATCGATGCCGCCAGCGCCCGAGGGCCTGCGGCTCGGCGTGCCGCGTAGCTACTTCTGGGACCGGCTGCAGGCGCCGGTGGACCAGCTCTGCCGCATGGCGCTGGGGCGGCTGCAGGACGCGGGCATCGCCTGCATCGAGCTGGACCTGGGCGAGCTGGCCGAGGAGGCCGTGCACTGGCAGATCGAGCTCGGCCGCGCGGGCCGGCTGCGCGACCTGCGGGCCTTTCTCGCGCAGCGCCTGCCCGGCGTGGACCTGCGGGAGTTCATCGGCGCCATCCGCAGCGAGGACGTGCGCGCGCTCTACCTGGACAGCCCGGCCAGCGCGCAGGCCGAGGCGCCGATCCTGCGCGAGCATCTGCCGCGCCTGCGCCGCCGCTACCAGCATCTGCTGGACACGCACTGCCTCGATGCCATCGCCTATCCCTGCGTGCCGGTGGCCGCGCCGCTGGAAGCGCAGGCGCGCGGCCGGCCGGACGACGTGATCGAACTGCACGGGCAGTCCGTCGCGCTCGGCCTGGCGCTGGCCCGGAATGCGCGCTTTGCGGCGGCCCTCGGCGCGCCCGCGCTGGTGCTGCCGGCGGGGCGCAGCGAGGAGGGCCTGGCCATCGGCCTCGAACTGGCCGCCCGGCTGGGCGACGACGGCCGGCTGCTGGCGCTGGGGCAGACGGTGGAGGCCGTACTGGCCTCCCACCGGCAAAAAACCCCGAAATTTGAATAAAAACAGCCGGAGGTCCAGGTCCTGCGGTCAAAGTTTGCTATCAAATAGATAGCGACCGGGTGATGGCTACTGGAACGCGACCTCGGCAAAGCTGCGCAGCTTGCGGCTGTGCAGCCGGTCCACGCCCTCGCAGCGCAGGATCTCGATGGCGCGCATGCCGATGCGCAGGTGCTGGTCCACGCGCTCGCGGTAGAAGTGGTTGGCCATGCCGGGCAGCTTGATCTCGCCGTGCAGCGGCTTGTCGGAGACGCACAGCAGCGTGCCGTAGGGCACGCGGAAGCGGAAGCCGTTGGCCGCTATTGTTGCGCTCTCCATGTCCAGCGCCACGGCGCGGCTCTGGCTGAAGCGGCGCTGCGGCTCGTTGTGCGGCAGCAGCTCCCAGTTGCGGTTGTCGGTGCTGGCCACGGTGCCGGTGCGCATGATGCGCTTGAGGTCGGCGCCGCGCATCTGCGTCACGTCTTCCACCGCCTGCTCCAGCGCCACCTGGATCTCGGCCAGCGCGGGAATCGGCACCCACAACGGCAGCTCCTCGTCGAGCACATGGTCTTCGCGCACATAGGCGTGGGCCAGCACGTAGTCGCCCAGCTGCTGGCTGTTGCGCAGGCCGGCGCAGTGGCCCAGCATGATCCAGGCGTGCGGACGCAGCACCGCGATGTGGTCGGTGATGTTCTTGGCATTGGCCGGGCCGACGCCGATGTTCACCATGGTGATGCCGCTGCGGTCGGCCCGCATCAGGTGGTAGGCCGGCATCTGCGGCAGCCGCGGCGGCGCCACGCCCAGCGCATCGCCGGGCTGGGCCGGCAGGCCGGCGCGGCGCGTCACCACGTTGCCGGGCTCGACGAAGGCCACGTACTCGCTGGCCGGGTCGGCCATGGCTTCGCGGCCCAGGCGCACGAACTCGTCGATGTAGAACTGGTAGTTGGTGAACAGCACGAAATTCTGGAACCACTCGGGCGCGGTGCCGGTGTAGTGGCGCAGGCGGTGCAGCGAATAGTCCACGCGCGGCGCGGTGAACAGGGCCAGCGGCTGGGGCTCGCCGGGGCGCGGCTCCCAGGTGCCGTTGGCGATGCCGTCGTCCATCGCGGCCAGGTCGGGCAGGTCGAACGCGTCGCGCATCAGCAGGCGGCGCTCTGCGCTCAGCGAGCCCTCGATGTGGTCGTGCTCGGCAAACGAGAAGTGGACGGGGATGGGCTGTGTGCTGGTGCCCACCTCGAGCTCGACATGGTGGTTCTGCAGCAGCAGGCTGAACTGCTCGAGGTAATAGTCGCCGTACAGGTCGGGCCGCGTGAGCGTGGTTTCAAAGCGGCCGGGCCCCGCCACGAAGCCATAGCTCAGGCGCGCGTTCTCGGGCGAGCCGTGGCGCGCCACGGTGTCGGTGTGCACCCGCACGAAGGGATAGCAGGCCCGCACGTGGCCGGGCAGGCTGTCGCCGGCCACGAAGCGCTGCATGGCCTCGCGCAGGTGCGCCAGGCTGCTCTCGTAGATGGCCTGCACCTGGGCCAGCGCGGCAGCGGCGTCGGTGTAGCGGGTCGGGGCGATGAAGGGGGGCAGGTAGGGCATATGCAGCTATTGTGTACCGGGCGGGCAAAAGGGTTGTTTGCCGTGGTGGCCTGCATGGGGCGGCCCCGCAGGACCAGGCTCCCGCCTCGCCGATGCGGCGGCCGGCGGGCCGGTCCTGCCCCTCGGCCGCGCCGTCAAGCGGCCTTGAACGGCACCGGCTCGCGCATCGTCACGAATTCTTCCGCCGCCGTGGGGTGGATGCCGATGGTGCTGTCGAACAGCGCCTTGGTGGCGCCGGCCTTCAGCGCCACCGCGAAGCCCTGCACGACTTCGCCCGCGTCGGGGCCGACCATGTGCAGGCCGACCACGCGGTCGCTCGCCTCGTCCACCAGCAGCTTCATCAGTGTGCGCTCGCTGCTGCCGCTCAGGGTGTGCTTGAGCGGCTTGAAGTCGGTGCGGTAGACCGCGACGCGGCCGAACTTCCTGCGCGCCTCGGCCTCGGTGTAGCCCACGGTGCCGATGTTGGGATGGGTGAACACGGCCGTGGGGATGAAGTCGTAGCCCATGGTGCGCGTGCCCGGGCCGAACAGGCGGTCCACCAGCGCCATGGCCTCGCCCAGGGCGACGGGCGTGAGCTGCACGCGGTCGATCACGTCGCCCAGCGCGTGGATGGACGGCACCGAGCTCTGGTAGTGCGCGTCGACGACGATGGCGCCGCGCTCGTCGAGCGCCACGCCCGCGTCCTCCAGCCCCAGGCCGGCCGTGTTGGGCACGCGGCCGGTGGCATAGAGCGCGGCGTCCACCGTGAACGTGTCGCCCTCGGCGAGGCGCACGGACAGGCCCTGTGCCGTGCGGGTGATGGCGGCCACGCCGGCGTTCAGCCGCAGGTCCACGCCGGCCTTGCGCATCTCGGCGGCGATGAAGTGGCGCACGTCGTCGTCGAAGCCGCGCAGCACCTGGTCGCCGCGGTACAGCTGCGTCACCTGGGCGCCCAGCCCGTTGAAGATCGAGGCGAACTCGCAGGCGATGTAGCCGCCGCCCACCACCAGCAGGCGTTTCGGGAACGGCTCGAGGTCGAACATGTCGTCGGAGGTGATCACCTGCTCGCGGCCCTCGAACGGCGGCACGCTCGGCTGGCCGCCCGTGGCCACCAGGATGTGGCGGGCCGTGTGGTGCTGGCCATCGACTTCCACCGTGTGGCCGTCGACCAGCCGGGCCCGGCCGCGGATCAGCCGCACGCCCGCGCCCAGCAGCAACTGCTGGTAGACGCCGTTGAGCCGCGTGATCTCGGTGGCGCGATTGGCCTTGAGCCGGCTCCAGTCGAACTGCGGGTGGCCGACCTCCCAGCCGAATCCCGCGGCTTCCTCGAACGCCTCGGCGTAGTGCGCGGCATAGCTGTAGAGCTTTTTCGGGATGCAGCCCACGTTGACGCAGGTGCCGCCCAGCGCGCCGGCCTCGGCCAGCGCGACCCGGGCGCCGCGCTGCGCGGCCATGCGCGCGGCGCGCACGCCGCCGCTGCCGCCGCCGATCACGAACAGGTCGAAGTCATGGGTGGGCATGGGGTCGGGCGCTTCCTTGGCTGTGGCGGGGAGGGCAGACGCCATTCGGTGAATGGCGGTGTGCCGGTATCGTACGGGATCGCGCAGCGCAGCGTGCGGGCCCGCCGGCAAAGGCCCCCGGGGATAAACTGCCTTCGATGTGCCCGCCGGACAGCGCCGACAACCCCCCTGGCTCCGTGGCCCCCGAACCGGGCCCGCGCGGGCCGGCGCCGGCCGGGCAGACGCTGCGGCTGTGGTTCTGGGCGGCCGTGGTCGGCGCCCTGGCCGCTGCCGCCACCGTCGGCTTTCGCTGGCTGGCGCAGCAGGTCGAGTGGCTGGCCACGGGCCAGTCGGGCAGCCTGGTGGCCGCGGCGCGCGCCCTGCCGCCCTGGCACCGCGCGCTGGTGGGGGTGGCCGGCGGCGTGCTGGCCGGCCTGGCGCTGGCGGCAGGCGCCTGGTGGGCCCGCCGCGGCCCGCGCGGCGCGCAGCACCTGGACTACATCGATGCGGCCCGCGCCGGCCAGGCCGAACTCAACGACCGCACCACGCTGGCGCGCACCGTCTCGGCCCTGTTCTCGGTCGGCACCGGGGCCTCGATCGGCCGCGAGGGCCCGATGGTGCAGCTCGCGGCCTGGCTCGCCTCGTGGCTGGCGCGCTGGCTGCCCTTCACCGTGGAGCAGCGCAACACCCTGATGGTCTGCGGCATCGCGGCGGGCATCGGCTCGGCCTACCACGCGCCGGTGGCCGGCGTGGTGTTCGTGCTCGAACTGGCGCTGGGCTTCTTCGCGCGGCGCACCGTGGCGCCGGTGCTGATCGCCTCGGCCACCGCGGGCGCGCTCATCTACTGGCTGGTGGAGCCGGCCCCGCTGTATGCGATGCCCTCCGTGGCGATGGTGCCGACCAGCCTGGGCGTGGCCCTGCTGGCTGGCGTGTTCTTCGGCGCCGTGGGCTGGCTGCTGCTGGGACTGCTCGAAGGCAGCCGTGGGCTGTTTGCGCACCTGCGTCCGCTGCCGCTGCGCCTCGGGCTGGGCGGCTTGCTGGTGGGCTTGTTGTCGGTGGCGGTGCCGGAGGTCTGGGGCAATGGCTACAGTGTGGTCTCGCGCGTGCTGCAGGGCGAACTGCTGTGGCAGGGGCTGGCTGTCATCCTGCTGGCCAAGGTGGCTTCCACCGCGCTGAGTTCGGGCAGCGGCGCCATCGGCGGGGTGTTCACACCCTCGCTGTTCGTCGGCGCGGCGGCCGGCAGCACGCTGGCCCAGGTGGCAGCGCTGTGGCTGCCGGCCAGTCTGGTGGGCGACCCGCGCCTGCTCGCGGTGGTCGGCATGGCGGCGGTGCTGGCGGCGGTGACGCACGCGCCGCTGATGGCGATCGTGATGGTGCTGGAGATGACCGGCCAGTTCCAGCTCACCGTGCCGGTGATGCTGGCCTGCGGCGTGGCTTATGCGATCAGCACCGAGTTCGGTGCGCGGCCCCTCTACGGCAACCCGATCGAAGGGAATGCCTGAGGCCTTGAAAAATCATCCAGGGACTTCGATGCCCGTGGCCCAGGCGCCGACGCGGGCCAGAAAGCGGTCGGCGGCGTGTAGTTCGCTGGCGGCGATCCATTCGTCGGGCTGATGCGCCTGGGCAATGGTGCCCGGCCCGCAGACCAGCGAGGGAATGCCGGCCTGCTGGAAGAACCCCGCCTCGGTGCCGAAGGCAATCTCATGCGGTGGCCACAGTGCGCCCAGGGCTCTGGCCACGTTCACGGCCGGGCTGGCGCTGTCCGCGCCGAGCGCCGGCACGCCGGCGAGCAGGGCCTGCTCGACTGCGACGTCCGCAGGCGTCGCGGCCAGCATCCGTTCCACCTCGCTCCTCACCGCCGCGGTGCTGGCCTCGTCGGTCGGCCGGAACTCCCACAGCACCTCGCAGCATCCGGGGACGATGTTGAGCGCCGTGCCGCCGTTGATGCGGCCGATATTGAAGGTGGTGCCATGACCTTGCCGCGGCAGCCTGCGCCCCAGGCTCGCCAACTGCGTGATGAGCAGGGCGGCCGGCTCGATCGCGCTGGCGCCCAGGCTCGGATCACCCGAATGCGCCGGGCGGCCCCGGAAGGTGACCCGGTGGCCGTAGAAGCCGCGGTGGGCCAGGCCGACGCGCATCCCGGTCGGCTCGCCAATGATGGCGAGCGCCGGCCGCGGAGCATGGGACAGCATGTCGGCGATCAGGCGCGGAACGCCGAAGCAGCCCACCTCCTCATCGTAGGAGAGCGCGAGCTGGATGGGGCGCTGCAAGTCCAGGCCGCGCCAGGACGGAACCGCTGCCAGGCAGGCCGCGATGAAGCCTTTCATGTCGGCCGCGCCCCGGCCATGCAAGCGGCCATCGCGCTCGACCAGCGTGAAGGGGTCGGAGTGCCAGTCCTGGCCCTCGACCGGAACCACGTCGGTGTGCCCGGACAGCACGATGCCGCCCGCCACCTCGGGGCCGAGGGTCGCCAGCAGGTTGGCCTTGGCGCCGTCGTCGCTGTGGCTCAGTCGCACGCGGGCGCCATGGCTTTCGAGGTAGTCGGCGACCCAGCGGATCAGGTCCAGGTTGGAGCGGTGCGAGGTCGTGTCGAAGGCGACCAGGACGCGAAGCAGTGCGGTCGTGTCCATGGCCGGGCGTTCAACCGGGTTGCGGGCGCCGCGCGGGCCGCAGCGTGGTGACGAAGAAACCCAGCAGGATGAGCGCGATGCCCGCGAGATGGAAGGCGCGCACGGGTTCTTGCAGCAGGAGGAAGGCCAGCAGCGCCGTGAACAGCGCGACCAGATGGAAGGACACGCCGGTCACCGTCGCGCCGAGCATCGCGACGCAGCGGTTCCACAGAATGAAGGCGAACAGCGAGGCGAAGATCCCGATGTAGAGCACGGCGCCGAGCGAGGTCGGGTCGGTCGGGATCTGCGCGCCGCGCGCCAGCTCGAACACCCAGAAGGGCATCAGCACGGCCAATCCCGCGGCCATGGTGGCAGCCAGGAACACCAGGGGGCTGATTGCCGCGGGCTTGCACCGCAGCAGCACGGAGTACACGGCGTAGTTGGCGACGGCCAGCAGCACCAGCAGCTCGCCGCCGTCGAAGCGCAGGGCCGCGAGGCTGGCCAAGTCGCCGCGCGCCACGATCCAGGCCACGCCCACGAAGGAGATGGCGATGCCGAGCAGCGCCTTGCCGGTGATGCGCTCCACGCCGAGCACCAGCGCGGCGAGCGGGACCATGAGCGGCAGCGTCGAGTTGAGGAAGGCCACGCTCGCGGCCGGCACGGTCTGCAGGGCCAGGTAGCCCAGCGCGTTGTAGCCGGCGATGCCGAAGGCGCCGCAGGCCGTGATGAGCCGCCAGTGGCGCGCCAGCAGTGCGCGCTCCCGCCAGGCCTGGCGCCAGACGAAGGGCGACAGCGCCGCGAGCGCCACGACCCAGCGGCCGACCGCCAGCGACACCGGTGGAAAGACGGGGCCGAGCGCGCGGCCCAGCACCAGGTTGCCGGCCCAGAAGGCCGGCGGCAGCCACAGCAGCCAGACGGGATGGGCCCACAGGGCGAGCAGCAGCCGGCGCATCTACAGGCCCTGCAGTCCGATGCGCACGCGGCGGTTGGAGCGGCCCTTGTTCTCGATCTTGAGGATGCGGATCGGCCGCGAGGCGCCCGTCGAATCCAGATGCGTGCCGCCGCAGGCCTGCCGGTCCAGCCCGGCGATCTCGACGATGCGGATCAGGCCTTCCGACGAGGGGGGCGGAGCCACCGAGCGTGAGCGCAGCAGGCCTTGCTCGCCATGGGCCGCGGCCAGGGGCACATGGCTGACATGGACGGCCAGGTCCTGCCTGACCACGTCGTTCAGCTCCGGCTCCAGGGCCCGCAGGCGGTCGTTGTCGGCGTCGGGCAGGTCGAAGTCGATGCGCGCCGTGCCGTCCTCGTTCATCTGCACGCCAGTCACCAGGGCGCCGTCGAAATCCCTGAACACCAGTGCGTTCAGGATGTGCAGGTCCGTATGGAGCTCGCGCATGAGCTGGCGGAAGACCGGGTCGACCTCCGCCCGGACTTCGCCCGTGACCTCGATGCCGCCGGCCAGCTGGGCCCAGACAGCGCCGCCTTCTTCGGAGAAGCCGGTGACCGCCGCCTCGCCGCCCTGCCAGCGGATGAGGCCCCGGTCCGGGAGCTGGCCGCCGCCGCCGGGATAGAAGGGATGCCGGGACAGCAGGACGGCACCCGGCCGTGCCCGCAGCACCTGGGCGTCGAGTGTCAAGGTGCCAGGATGGTCCTGGCAGAAGAGTTGCGTCATGGCTTGCCTTACTGGTTGGCGCCAGCATGGCAGGACGGCGCTAGATGCTATTGGTCAAAATTGAGGGAGGCGGCTTTTTCAGCCCGCGCCCGCCTGCACGTACTGCAGCGGCGTCATGCCGAATGTGCGCTTGAAGTGCTTGTTCAAGGCGCTCTGATCGTAAAAACCGGAGGCCAGGGCGGCCTCGACGACGGACTGGCCCCGTTGCAGCCGGCGCAGCGCTGCCCGCAGGCGCAACTGGGTCAGGTAGGTGTGCGGGGTCAAGCCGATCGAGCGATTGAACACGCCGATCAGCTGGAAGGGCGTCAGGTCCGCGGCCGCGGCCATCTGCTCCAGCGTCAGGCGCTCCGCATGGCCATCGCGCATCAGCTCCAGCACGGGCGCGAGCACGCGCAGGTCCGCCGATGGCGCTCCAGGAACACGCTGCTGCGCCTGCCCATGCCTTTGGAACAAGGCGCCGAAGCTGCGCACGAACAGTTCCCGGTGCAACAAGGGATCGGGCTCGCCGTCCAGGGCGCGGTGAAGCTCCAGGAAGCGGGCGACGAGCTCCGGGTCGCGCACGACGTTCGAGGTGAAATAGCGGGGCCGGTCGATCCCCAGCGCGGCCAGAACCGCCTGGATGCCCGGCTCGGCCAGGTAGAAGGACCGGTAGCGCCAGCGCTCGCTGCCGCCCATCCGGCCCGAATGAGGTTCGGCGGGATTGAAGACCAGCAGCGCCTGCTGATGGGCGATATCGGTGCGGCCGCGGCTTTTGAACTCCGAGCCGCCGATTTCCGTGGCCGCGACGACGAAGGAGTCGTGGACATGGGGCGCGTAGTCATGCGTCGTGAAATCCGCATGAAGCATGTCCATCCCCGGCAGGCCGGGCGCATGCCAGTACCGGGACTTGTTGCGGGGATCCAACCGGGCCAAGGAAACACCTTTTCAAGCAGGGAGCCGACTCCGCCTCATTATGAATGCCCGTGCCTCGGGCAGGGGCTGAAGGCCATGTACCGATAATCGGCGCATGACCGCTTCTTCCACCGATTTCCGCAGCCTGCCGCTGTCTCCCGCCATGTTGGCCAACCTGCAGCAACTGGGCTATCTGGAGATGACGCCGATCCAGGCTGCCAGCCTGCCTGTGGCGCTGCTGGGCAAGGACCTGATCGCCCAGGCCAAGACCGGCAGCGGCAAGACCGCGGCCTTCGCGCTGGCGCTGTTGGCCAACCTGAACCCGCGCCGCTTTGCGGTGCAGGCCATGGTGCTGTGCCCCACGCGCGAGCTGGCCGATCAGGTGACCACCGAAATCCGGCGCCTGGCGCGGGCCGAGGAGAACATCAAGGTCGTCACGCTGTGCGGCGGCGTGCCGCTGCGCAACCAGATGGCGAGCCTCGAAAACGGCGCCCACATCGTGGTCGGCACGCCGGGCCGCATCATGGACCACCTGGAGCGCGGCTCGCTCAACATCGAGGCGCTCAACACCCTGGTGCTCGACGAGGCCGACCGCATGCTCGACATGGGCTTCTTCGACGACATCGCCACCGTGGCGCACCAGTGCCCGAAGGAGCGGCAGACGCTGCTGTTCTCGGCCACCTATCCCGAAGGCATCGCCCGGCTGGCCGCGCAGTTCATGCGCGCACCGCAGACCCTCAAGGTCGAGGCGCAGCACGAGGGCACAAAGATTCGCCAGCGCTGGTACGAGGTCAAGGAGAGCGAACGCCTGCATGCGGTGAGCCTGCTGCTCAATCATTTCCGCCCCGCGAGCACGCTGGCCTTCTGCAACACCAAGGCCCAGTGCCGCGATCTGGTGGGCGTGCTGCAGGCCCAGGGCTTCAGCGCGCTGGCGCTGTACGGCGAGCTGGAGCAGCGCGAGCGCGACCAGGTGCTGGTGCAGTTCGCCAACCGCAGCTGCTCGGTGCTGGTGGCCACCGACGTGGCGGCGCGCGGGCTGGACATCGCCCAGCTCGAGGCCGTGATCAACGTCGACATCACGCCCGACCCCGAGGTGCACATCCACCGCATCGGGCGCACCGGCCGCGCGGGCGAGGAAGGCCTGGCGCTGAGCCTGGCCAGCCTGGACGAGATGGGCAGCGTGGGCAAGATCGAGCTGCTGCAGGGGCGAGAATCGGAATGGCACCCCGTTGATGAACTGGTGCCCGCCGGCAAGGATCCGCTGCGCCCGCCCATGGCCACGCTGCAGATCATCGGCGGCCGCAAGGAAAAGATCCGGGCCGGCGATGTGCTGGGCGCGCTTACCGGGGAGATGGGGTTTCGCAAGGAGCAGGTCGGCAAGATCAACGTCAACGAGTTCTCGACCTATGTCGCGGTGGAGCGCGAGATCGCGCGCGAGGTCGAGAAGCGCCTCAACGCCGGCCGGGTGAAGGGCAAGAGCGTCAAGGCGCGCCTGCTCTAGGGGCAACGCTGATCAAGCCCTGGTTATGGCGTCACGCGGGCAGGCTTCTCTCAGGCCTGCTCAATCGGCCCGGATGCCGCGCTGCTGGATCAGCGGGTGCCACAGCGAGGTTTCCATCGACATGTAGGCGCTCATCAGCGTGGCGTCGCTGGGGCTGACCTCCATGCCGAATTCGACCAGCTTGCGCCGGACTTCAGGCGCGGCGACGGCCTTCTGCAGCTCGGCCGAGAGCTTGTCCACCACCGGCTTGGGAGTGGCCTTGGGCACCACCACGCCTTGCCACGCATAGACCTCCAGGTCCTTGTGTCCCAGCTCCGCGAAGGTGGGCACATCGGGCAGCACGGCCATGCGCCTGGCCGACACCACGGCCAGCGGGCGCAGGCGCCCGGCCTTGATCATCGGCAGGCCGCCGGCGCTTTCCACGATCATCATCGGCACCTGGCCGCTGGCCACGTCCTGCACCGCGGGGGCGGCGCCGCGATAGGGCACGTGCACGATGAACAGGCCCAGGCGCTGCTTGATCAGCTCCATGGCCAGGTGGTGAGGCGTGCCCACGCCAGGCGATGCATAGCTGTAGCGCCCGGGTGCTTTCTTCACTTCGTCGATCAGTTGCTGCACGCTGGTGATGCCGCTGCCCGGATGCACGGCCAGGATCAGCGGGAACCGCGCCATCAGGCCCAGGGGCGCGAAATCCCTTGCCGGGTCATAAGCCAGCTTTTTGTATAGCACGGGGTTGAAGATCAGCACGGCGTTGTCGGCCGTGAGCAGTGTGTAGCCATCGGCCGGCGCCCTGGCCGCCTCGGCGGCCGCAATGCTGGAGGCCGCGCCCGGCTTGTTGTCGATCACCACCGGCTGGCCCAGCTGCTGTGACAGCTGGTGGCCGACCGTGCGGGCCAGGAAGTCGGTGCCGCCGCCGGCGGGAAAGCCCACCAGCCAGCGCAGCGGCTTGTTCGGAAAATCCTGCGCGTGCAGGGGACCGTTGAGCGCGGCGGCCAGCGCCAGGCCCTTCAGGACCGTGCGGGCGAGGTTGAGGATGCGTGCATTCATGGTGGGCTCCTGAGTTAGTTAACAGGTTAAATAAATGGCAAAAAAAGAGATCCCTTGTTGATCAGCCCATTGCGAACGCAGTGGCAATCTCAAAGCTCCGACAGGGGCCAACGCATTCGCCAATGCGCTGAACGAGGTGCTGCGTTCGGCCGAGGCCGGCCGGCCGTCGATCAGCATGGAAAAGTCAGGCATGGGAGTTCTCCAGCGGAGTGGAACGGGTGGGCGCCTGGCTGCGGCGCGCCGGCGCGGGGTCTGCGTTCAGGCGATAGCCCACGGGCAACAGCTGCAGGCCGGTGCGCTGCTCGAATTCGCCCCACAGGCCCTTGGGCAGGAACAGCGCGAACAGCACCGCCACCACGCCCAGGCCGATCAGGTAGGTCACGCCGGTGGCGCCAAAGAAAGTCTCGATGGCGAAGAACAGCGCGGCGCCGATGATCGGGCCCTCATACGTACCGATGCCGCCTACCAGCACCATGAAGAGCATGTAGGCCGTCCATTGCACGCTGAAATAGGTTTTGGGTTGGAAGGTCACCGAGGTGGCCAGCCACAAGGCGCCGGCCGCCGCGCAGCCAAACGCGGACAACACGAAGATGAGCCGCTTGGCAGGCAGCACGCGCACCCCCACCGAGGCGGCCGCGTCCTCGTCGTCGCGGATGGCCTGCAGCGCAACGCCGGTGCGGCTGCGCAGCAGCACGAACACGCACCAGCCCAGCGCCACCATCACCGCCAGCGCCATCCAGTAGGTCGTCAGGCGCCTGGTGCCGGGGTCGTACTGCTGCAAGGCGATGAGCGAGGTGCCCGTCTCGCCCTGGATCAGCGTATCCAGGTTGACCAGCAGATGCGCCAGCGCCGCCAGGACCCACATGCCGATGGCGAATTCGCCGCCGCGCAGCCTGAGCATCAGGTAGGAGATGGGAATGGACAGGGCCGCTACCGCCAGCGCGCCCGCCAGCAGCGCGGGGTAGGGGCTCATGCCTGCGTTCGCCAGCCGCACGGCCGCATACGCGCCCAGGCCGAAGAACGCCTGGTGGCCGACCGAGACCTGGCCTGCATAGCCGGCCAGCGCGTTCCACATGAGGGCCAGGATGGCATAGATGAACAGCGTGGTGAGCCGGTCGACCCAGCCTGCGTCCAGCACCAGCGGTGCCAGGGCCAGGCCCAGTTGCGCGGCCACGAGCAGCGCGACCGAGGTCCTGGCGGTGGGCGTCCAGCGCTCGACCCGCCAGGGGGTGAGCCGGATCGCATCGTCTTGAGAGGGGGCAGTGCGCGGCATGTCAACGCTTTCGGCGAAAGAACGGCAGGGGAGGGTCCTGCAGGAAGATGCGGGCCAGCAGCACGGCAAGGAACAGCACGTGGCCGGCGATGAGGAAACCCTGGGGGTGCAGCTGGGCGCCCAGGCTTTGCGCCAGGCCCAGGGCGATGCCGCCCAGCAGCGTGCCCCAGAGCGAGCCGGCGCCGCCGATCATCACGGCCTCGAAGGCAAAGAGCAGCTGCGGCGCGCCCGAGTACGGGTCCACGGTCGCGCGCATCGCCAGGAACATCCCGGCGACCGCAGCCGCGGCCAGCGAGATGGCGGCAGCCACCCCGTTGACGGCGATTGCGTTCACGCCGACCAGTTGCGCCGTGGCCGGGTCGTCGGCGACGGCGCGGATGCGCCTGCCGATGCTCGTGTAGGTCAGCAATAGCTGCAGCCCGCCCAGCAGTGCCATGGCAGTCAGGAAGATCAGCAGCGACAGGTGGCCGACCAGAAACCCTCCCACTTCGAACGCGTCGTAGGCCAGGCTGTCGATGTGCGGCGCCAGCGACCGCGTGTCCGCCCCGAACGCGCTGAACATCGCGTTGTCCAGCACCGCGGCCAGGCCGAAGGTCGCCAGGATCGGCACCAACTCGCCGGCGCGGCGGCTGCGCTCCAGCACCAGCCGCTGCAGCGCCCACCCCGCCGCCGCCATCGCCGGCAGCACCAGCAGCAGGCCCAGGAATGGATGCAGCCCATGCCGGTCGGCCAGGAGGTATACCGCGTAGGCGGCCAGCACCGCGATGCTGCCGTGGGCCAGGTTGATGATGCGCATCACGCCGAACATGAAGGACAGGCCACATGCCAGCAGGGCGTAGTACCCGCCCAGCAGCACGCCCTGCAGTACCTGGTTGGCCCAGCTCATCGGGCCGCCTCCGCGGTGGTGCGGTGCCCGAAATAGTGATCCATGACTTCCTCTCTTGTCATTTCACCGGCCCGGCCGCTGGCGACCACGCGGCCTTCCAGCAGGCAGGCGATGCGGTCGGCGATGCTGAAGGTGCGCTGCAGGTCCTGCTCCACCAGGATCAGGGTCGTGCGGGTGGCCAGCAGGGATTGCAGCGAGTCGTAGACGCCCTGCACGGCCACCGGCGACAGGCCCAGCGACACCTCGTCAAGCAACAGCAGGCGCGGGTTCGTCATCAGCGCGCGGCCGATCGCCACGGCCTGCTGCTGGCCGCCCGAGAGCGATCCCGCCTGCGCCTTCAGCTTGGGCACGAGCTGCGGAAACGCCGCCAGCACGCTGTCGAAGTTCCATGGCCCCGCGCGGTGCGCGGCCAGCGCCACACGCAGGTTGTCGGCCACGCTCATCGACTTGAACAGCCTGCGGCCCTCGGGCACCAGGGCCATGCCGAGCGCGGTGCGCTGGTGCGCGGGCAGCGCCGTGACATCCCGGCCTTCAAAGACGATCCGGCCCGCCGCCGCCGGGTGGATGCCGGCCAACGTGCGCAGCAAGGTGGTCTTGCCCGCCCCATTGGCGCCGACCAGGGCCAGCCGCTCACCTTCGGCCAGCGACAGGTCGATGTCGCTGACGGCCTGGAGCAGGCCGTGGCGCGCCACCAGTCCGGTGACTTGCAGCAGGCTCATGCGTGGCCTCCCAGGTAGGCGGACATCACGGTCTGGTTTGACAGCACGGCCTCGGGCGTGCCGTCAGCGATGATGCGGCCCGCGTCCATGCAGACCAGGCGTTCGGCCACCTGCACCAGAACGTGGACGATGTGCTCGATCCAGACGATGGTGATCTGCCGCTGCCGCAGGGCCTTGATCGTGCCGACCAGCTCCGCGGCCTCGCCGTCGGTGAGGCCGCCGCCGATTTCGTCCAGCAGCAGCACCGCCGGGTCGGTGGCCAGCGACCGCGTCAGCTCCAGGCGCTTGCGGTCCAGCAGGCCCAGCGATTCGGAGCGCCGGTTCGCCACGGGAAGCATGCCGCACAGGCGGATCGCGTCCATGCTGCGCTCCTGCGCCTGCGTGCGGGTGAACCCGCCGCCGTGCAAGGCGGCGGTGAGGACGTTCTCGAAGACGGTCATGCCGCCGAATGGGCGCGGCACCTGGTGGCTGCGCGCGATGCCCAGGCGGCAGCGGTGTGCAGCATCCATGCCCGTGATGTCGCGCCCCGCATAGTGGATGGTCCCGGCCGTGACCGGCAAGGACCCCGACAGCGCCGCCAGCAAGGTCGTCTTACCGGCGCCGTTGGGCCCGACGATGCCAATGGCCTCGCCGCGGCGGAGGTTGAAGTCCACTTGGTCGAGCACGGTCTGGGCGCCGAACCGCTTGGACAGGCCGCGCGCGGAAAGCAGCGCCTGCGATGGGGGGCGGGACTGCGGGATCACGAATACGACTTCAGCTTGGCGGCCACGGGAATCCTGGGGTCGCTCTCGTTCTCCGTGATCACGTAGTCGTACTTGAATTTCGAGCCCGCTGCCGGCTTGACCCACTGCGCGCCGATCATGGGTACGGAGGAAACGTTGCCCACCGGGCCCTTGGTGAAGTCGACCTTGCCCATCATCGTGGTGGTCTGCAGCGTCGACAGCGCCTTGGCCAGCCCTGCCTTGTCCTTCGGGTTGGCGGCCGCCTTCAGGGCTGCCACGCCAGCGTCCAGCAGCGACAGCGAAGCGCCCAGCTGCTGGTTCCACTGCTTGCCCGAGGCCTTCTCGTAGCCATCGGCCAGTTGCACGCCAGTCAGGCCCGTGAGCGCGGAAGCGTACGGATAGTTCTTGTGCCAGTAGGCGGCCACCGACAGGTTGTAGCCCAGCGGGCCCAGCACTTCGATGGTCGACGCGAACAGGCCGGTCTTGGCGATCTGCACGACCTTCATCGACTTGGCCAGGCCCTGCTGCGCCGCCTGGCGCCAGAAGGTCGCGAAGTCCGGAGGAATCGGGAATGAGCACAGGATTTCGCATTTCTCGGCCTTGAACCTGGCGATCTGCGCGGAGAAGTCGGTGGTGCCTGTTTCGTAGGGGCCGCCGTCCACGACGGTGAAACCGGCTTTCTGCAGATGCGGCAACAGGGCGTTGCGGATGGCGTTGCCGTCGGCGTCGTTGGGCAGCAGGGCGGCAACTCTCTTGTTGCTGGGCACGGCCGACCATTGGGAGATATAGGACTTCACGAAATCGGCCACACCGAAGGAGAAGAGAAAGCTCCACTTGAAGGGCGAGGGCGCACCCGGCTTGGCGCCGCGGCCGAAGTACCACGCCTCCCAGGGCATCACGGTGGCCAGGCACGGCACGCCCGCGGCCTCGCAGGCATCGGACACGGGGTTCACCACCTCGGGCGTGGACGTGGTGAGCATCAGGTCCACCTTGTCGTTGTCAATCAGCGCCTTGGCGAGCTGGCTGGCGCGGGCCGGGTCCGACTGGGTGTCGCGGTCCAGGATTTCCACTTTGTAGGCCTTGCCGCCGATGACCAGGCCCGAGGCCAGGGCCTTGCGCGCCAGCGCGAGCACGTGGCCGTCGCCTTCGCCAAAGCTGCCCAGCGGGCCGGTGCGCGGGCTGACGAAGCCCACGCGCAGCGTGTTGTCGAGGCCCTGGGCGCGCGCCAGCGTAGGGTCCAGGAGGGCCAGGCCCGTGGCACCGGCCAAGCCCAGGACGTGGCGGCGATTGGGAGGGGTGGCCTGCGCGGGCGAAGCCGGTATGTTCGATTTGTTCAAGAGAGTCTCCTCGGGTCAGGTTGAGTTGTGGGGTGGAGTGAGGCGAGAGAAATCACGGGTCTAGTGAAAGCCGTTCATCTGCAACTGGACGTCGGCGAACATGCCGCCGTCGGTGGGGATGTTGGTGCCGCGGATCCAGGCCGAGCGGTCGGAGAGCATGAAGCAGACCACCGGCGCGATGTCCGAGGGCTGGCCGGGCCGGTCCATGGTGCGCATGTCCTGTTCGGCGCGCGCGCCCAGGGTCTGCAGGAAGTCCTTGAGGATGGGCGTGTCCACCGGGCCGGGGCTCACCGCATTCATGCGGATGCCGCGCTCGCGCCAGGTCCAGCGGTTCTGCATGGTCCACACGATCAGCGCTTCCTTGGAGAAGAAGTAGCTGCGCGCGCCGTCGATCCCGTGGAGCTTGCAGAAGGCCTCCACGTCCTGCGGGGCCAGCGTTTCGCTGGCCTCGATCGCCTGCTTCGACTGGGGCCAGCCGAGGCCGGCGAGCGAGGCCAGGTTCACGATGGACGCACCGTCGGAAAGCTTGGGAACCAGCTGGGTCGTGAGGTGCTTCAAGCCCAGCAGGTTGACCTTGATCACGTCCGCCGCGGGCCGGGTCGGTGGCAAGCCGGCGATGTTGGCCAGGCCGTCGATGCTGCTGGGCAGTCGGCCGATCAGTTGGTCGATCGAGGCGCGATCGGACAGATCGGCCTGGATGAACTCACCCGCGGCCTGCGCGGGGCGGTTGATGTCGACGGCGATGACCTGCGCGCCGTACGACGTCGCGAGCGCCGCGGTGGCGGCGCCGATGCCCGACGAGGCGCCGGTGATGACCAGGGTTTTTCCTTGAAGCACGGTTTGTCTCCTCCTTTGGATCCGGTAATGGCTGATGGCGGTGTGGCTGGTAGTGCGCAAGCGCCGTGCCAGGCCGCCTGCGGGAAGAAAGTCCAGCGATATCAACCACTTGCGCCATTCGCGCCGGGATTACCCTTGGTCAAAATGTGATGCGTTGGTGAATAATTTCTGATCAATAAATCACCCATCGTGGCAACGCATCCCATGAAGAAAAGCATTTCCCGGCTGTCGCTGGCGCAGTTGCAGGACCGCCTGGGCGCGGGGACCAGCGAGGAGATCGACGAGGGCGCAACGCCCACGCTGCGCGACCTGGCCGAGACCCTGAGCTTCTCGCCGGGCGATGGCCGCATCTGGCTGAACGACCAGCGCATGGTGCTGTGGCGCTCCTCCACCTACGGCGCGCTGCGCCGCGAGCTCATTGCCAGCATGGGCCAGGAGCCGGCGCGCTCGCTGCTGACGCGCGTGGGCTACGCCGCTGGCGCTCGCGACGCGGAACTGGTGCGGCGCACCTGGCCGGACAGCGACCCCGTGAACGCCTTCCACGCCGGCCCGCGCATGCACAAGCTCGAGGGCATCGTGCGGCCCGAGACCATCCGGTTCGAGTTCGACATCGCGCGCGGGGACTTCTTCGCCGACTACTGGTGGCACGATTCCAGCGAGGATGACGAGCACATCGCCGCCTTCGGCATCGGCACCGAGTCGGCCTGCTGGATGCAGGTGGGTTATGCCAGCGGCTACGCGAGCGCCTTCATGGGCAAGCTGATCATCTACCGTGAGGTGGCTTGCCGCTCCTCGGGCGCCGAAGTGTGCCGCATCGTCGGACGCCCCGCCGACCAGTGGGAAGATCCGGAACTCGATCAGCACTACTTCACCCCCGATGCGTCGGCAGAGCGCGTGCGCCGCGCGCTGGTTCCCGTGGTTTCCCAGGTCAGCCGGCCGCGCGCCGACAAGCCGCAGCCGGCAGGTGCGGCCACGGAGCTCATCGGCATCTCCTCGAGCTTCAGCGCCGCGCGCCACCTGATTGAGCGCGTCGCGCCGACGCAGGCCACCGTGCTCTTCACCGGGCCTTCCGGCGCGGGCAAGGAGCTCTTTGCGCAGACCCTGCACAGGATCAGCCCCCGCCATCCGGCGCCCTTCGTGGCGGTCAACTGCGCCGCGATTCCGGACACGCTGATCGAATCCGAGCTGTTCGGCGTGGAGCGCGGCGCCTTCACCGGCGCGACCGAATCGCGTGCCGGCCGCTTCGAGCGGGCCAAGGGGGGTACGCTGTTCCTGGACGAAATCGCTTCCCTGAGCCTGGTGGCGCAGGGCAAGCTGCTGCGCGCCCTGCAGGAGCGGGTGATCGAGCGCGTGGGCGGCCTGAAGGTGATTGCCGTGGACGTGCGCGTCGTCGCCGCGACCAACGTGAGCCTGCGCGACGAGGTGGCGGCCGGCCTGTTCCGCCAGGACCTGTTCTTCCGCCTCAACGTCTTCCCGATCACGCTGCCGTCGCTGAGGGAGCGGCGCGACGACATCCCGTTGCTGATGGAGGCTTTCCTGCGCCGCTACGCGCAGCTGCACGCGCGCGAGGTGCCGGGCTTCACGCCGCGCGCGGTGCAGGCGCTGCTGCAGTACGACTTTCCCGGAAACATCCGCGAGTTGCAGAACCTGGTGGAGCGCGGCGTCATCATGGCAGCGCACGATGAGCCGGTCGATGTCCATCACCTGTTTCGCGGCGGCGAGCACCTCCAGGCGCAGGCCCTCGGACTCGACACGGGCGGGCGCCTGACGCAAGCGGCCGCGCTCGGCGCTGACGGGGACCGGCTCTCCAGACCCGCCAAGGGCGCGGGCAATGCCCGCGGCCCGTCCCGCAAGGATGCCGCGGTCTATCGCAAGGCCCTGGTCGCCGCCCGCTTCAACGTGGCCGAAGCCGCACGCCAGCTGGGGCTGACGCGTGCCCAGATGGCGTACCGATGCAAGCGGCTGGGCGTGATTTGAGCGGCTGGGACGTGGGCAGCGCAGGCCCAGGTCATGGCGCCGGGCGCAGGTGCGCCGCCGCCCTGAATTCGAGCGGCGTCACGCCCGCCAGCCGCTTGAAGAATTTCACGAAGTTGGTGGGTTCGCTGAACCCCAGGCGGTGCCCGATCTGCACCACGGTCTCGTCGCTGTGCACCAGCAGCCGCTTGGCCTCCAGCGCGATGCGCAGGTCCAGCGCCTGCTTGGCCGTGTGGCCGGCGGCGGCCAGACAGGCGCGCGACAAGGTGCTCTCCGAATACCCGAGGCGGCGCGCGTAGTCCAGCACGCTCAGGCGCTTGTGGAAATTTGCCTCCAGCTCGCGCACGAACAGGCGGTACATGCCTGCCTCGCGTGGCAGGGCCCGGTCGCCGGCCTGCCTGACGCGCTCGCAGGCCAGGCGCAGCAGCAAAGCCATCAGCCCATGGCGGATGATGGCTGATTCGATGTCCCGGCCGGCAAAGCCCGCGATGTCCCCGGCCAGGCGGCCGGCATCGGCCGCGGCCGCGGCAAAGAGGCTGCGGCTGGGCTGGCTGGCCGTGGGCCATTCGTCCAGCGCCAGCAGCCTCATGTCCGGCTGCGGCTGCGCGATGGACGGCACCAGCGCCTCGGCCTTGAACAGCATCAGGTGGCCTTGCAGCGCCGACGTCATGCGCCACTGGTGCACCTGGCCCGGGCGCACGAGCAGCACGGTGCCGGGCCGCAGCCCGAACTCGACGAAATCGACCATGTGGCTCGCATGCCCGGACTGCACCAGCAGCAGCAGGTGGAAGTCCACCCGCTCGGCCGCGCCCAGCGCATGGCCGGCGCGCTGGCGCAGCTCACCCAACGTCATGACCTCGACGCCAACTCCCGACAGCCGCGGGTTGTGGAAACGGACGTCCTTCAGGGGCCCGGACAGCGCTTTCTTCATGGCGCCAGTGTAGGTGGCCACGCCGGCCCGGGGAAGCCTGGTTGACGTGTTTTGACCATAGGGCGACGGGCTTTCACCTTGGCCTGATGCACGCCAGGGCAGACAATTTTCCTTCTCGAATCGACCTTTCCGGCCCCGGCGGGTTGATTCGGGCAGATCCATGAATAGCCAGGAATGACCATGAAGCTCCCTCGTTTTCTGAGGCTCGCCGGCGCCGTTGCAACCACCATTGGTGTGATCGGCTGCACGGCTCCCTCCCTCTCAGGCAACTCAACCCAAAGGCCCACCATGACCCCCCAGAAACAGCAAGTCGTCGCTTTGCTCAAGAGCATCGAAACCGGCGATCCCGCCCCCGTGGCGGCGATCAATCCCGACAAGTACATCCAGCACAACCTGTCCGCGGCCGACGGCCTGGCGGGCTTCGGCGCATTGATGCAGATGCTGCCCCAGGGCTCGGCCAAGGTGGATACCGCCCGCGTGTTCCAGGACGGCAACTACGTTTTTGCGCACACCGACTACAACTTCTTCGGCCCGAAGATCGGGTTTGACATCTTCCGTTTCGAGGACGGCCGCATCGTCGAGCACTGGGACAACCTGCAGGAGAAGCCGGCCAAGCCGAACCCGAGCGGCCACACGATGACCGACGGCGCGCTGGAGGTGACGGATCTCGCGAAGACCGAGGACAACAAGCGCCTGGTGCGCGCATTCGTCGACGACATCCTCGTCAACGGCCGCATGGACAAGCTCACGGGCTACTACGACGGCGACCACTACATCCAGCACAACCCTCAGATCGGCGACGGCCTGTCGGGCCTGGGCGCCGCGCTGCAGGCGATGGCCAAGGCAGGCCTCACGATGAAGTACGACCGCATCCACAAAGTGCTGGGCGAAGGCAACTTCGTGCTGGCCGTGAGCGAAGGCCAATTCGCCGGCAAGCATGTGTCGTTCTACGACCTGTTCCGGGTGCAGGACGGCAAGATCGCCGAGCACTGGGACACCATCGAGGCGATCCCGCCGCGTCCGGACTGGAAGAACGCGAACGGGAAGTTCTGAGCGCGGCGCGTTTCAGTGCGCGGGGACGACTTGTTTGTGCAGAGCAGGTCTTCCCGCACCGGTTGTTGAAGAAGCCGAAAGCCTTGCAGGCGGCCCCGGCAAGGCGCCAGCCCTGTGGGGGACGCTCGCCAACGCGGCCTCCGGGAAGCTATGAACAGGCGCTCAGACGGCTGCTTTCGCGCGCGCCGCCGCATACGAGGCGGGAATGTTGCCGCGCGGGATCGGCTGCCCGGCCTGGGCGGCCGCGATCCAGCCCTCGGTGCTGGTGACCGAGGCAAACCGCGTGTGGAACACGACGCTGAAGACGCGGTGGATTTCCTCGGCCGTGGCGCTGCCGGCCGTGTTGGCGTAGGGCAGGGAGCCGGTCGCATCCTGCAGGAATTCCACCTGCAGGCCGCGGTGCGTGGCTTCAAAGATGGTGGAAGCGTCGCAGTTGTGCGTCATGTAGCCCGCCACGGCCAGCGTGTCGATCTGGCGCGAGGCCAGCCAGTCGGCGAAGTCGGTGCCGGTGTACACGCTGGGGAAGCTCTTTTCAATCAGGTGGTCGTGCGGGCGGCGCGCCACGTCTTCGTGCAGTTGCCAGCCGTGCGAGCCGCGGCCGAACATCGGCGACTCGGGCGGGGCGCTGTTCTGCACCAGCACGATCGGGATGCCGGCGGCGTGGGCCGCATCCATGGCGCGCCCGATGAGGGGCAGCGACTGCGCGACCGGCGGGTGTTCGATCAGCAACTGGCCGGTGAAGTATTCGTTCTGCACGTCGATCACGACGAGCGCGCGGCGGGGGCTGGCGGCGGGCATGGGGACTCCGGGATGAGGAAAATGAAGCCGATTGTTCGCCGTCGGCGGGCCGCCCGACAGTGGCCCGCATGACATAAATCGATAAGATCGGGCCATGCCCGCTTCGCCTGCCTCCGTGTCCGCTGCCCAGACCGTGGCCGTGGTCGCATTCGATGGCATCAGCCCGTTTCATCTCTCCGTGCCCTGCCTGGTGTTCGGCCAGGAGATGGCCGGCCCTGGCATGCCGCGCTTCAGGCTGCTGGTGTGCGCACCGCAGGCGGGGCCGTTGCGCACGCCGGCGGGCTTTCGCATCGACGGCGTGCGCCGGCTGTCGGCCCTCGTCGGGGCCGACATCGTCATCATTCCCTCGTGGCACAGCCCGACCGCGCCCGGCTACCAGCCGCCGCCCGAGGCCCTGCTGAAGGCGCTGCGCGCCGCCCACCGGCGCGGCGCGCGCATCGTGGGCCTGTGCCTCGGGGCCTTCGTGCTGGCCGAGGCGGGCCTGCTCGACGGCCGGCCCGCCACCACGCACTGGGCGCTGGCCCCGGTGTTTGCGCAGCGCTATCCGCAGGTGGCGCTGCGGCCCGACGTGCTGTATGTGGACGATGGCGACGTGCTGACCTCGGCGGGCACGGCCGCGGGCATCGACTGCTGCCTGCACCTGCTGCGCACCGAGCATGGCGCCGAGGTGGCGAACCACCTGGCGCGGCGCCTGGTGGTGGCGCCGCACCGCCAGGGCGGGCAGGCGCAGTACGTGGAGCAGCCGCTGCCCGCGTCGGGCGCCGGCCACCGCCTGTCCGGCGTGCTCGAATGGGTGCAGCAGCACCTGGATCGCGCGCACAGCCTGGACGACCTGGCGCGGCGCGCGCTGCTGTCGCGGCGCAGCTTCACGCGGCATTTCCGCCAGGTCACGGGCACCACGGTCGGCCGCTGGCTGCTGAACCAGCGGCTCGCGCTGGCCCAGCGGCAACTGGAGTCCACCCATCGCAGCATCGAGCAGATCGCGGCCGACACGGGTTTCGGCTCGGCCGCATCGCTGCGCCAGCATTTCGCGGCGGCGTTCCGGGTGCCGCCCTCCCTCTACCGGCGCGAGTTCCGCGCCAACTGAGACAGCCTGAAAGACCGAACGCATGGAATTTCTCATCGTCCTGGCCATCGGCCTGGTGGCCGGCACGGTGGGCGGCATCGTCGGCTTCGGCACCTCGATCATGCTGATGCCCGCGCTGGTAGTGGTGTTCGGTCCGCGCGAGGCCGTGCCCATCATGGCGGTGGCCAGCATCATGGCCAACGCCTCGCGCGTGGCCGCGTGGTGGCGCGAGGTCGACTGGAAGGCGACGGCCGCCTACAGCGCCACCGGCATTCCGGCGGCGGCGCTGGGCGCCAGGACGCTGCTGGTGCTGCCGCCCGGTGTGGTCGAGGGCGTGCTGGGCGTGTTCTTCATCGGCATGATCTTCATCCGCCGCTGGATGGCGCGCCAGCACTGGCAACTGACGCGGTGGCACCTGGCGCTGGTGGGCGCGGGCATCGGTTTTCTCACGGGGATCGTGGTCAGCACCGGGCCGGTGAATGCGCCGTTCTTCCTGATGTACGGCCTGGTCAAGGGCGCCTACCTGAGCACCGAGGCCATGGGGTCGCTGGCGGTGTACCTGTCTAAGGCCGCGACCTTCCACCACCTCGGGGCGCTGCCGTTGGAGATCGCCGGCAAGGGTTTGATCATCGGCTCGACGCTGGTGGCCGGCTCTTTTTTTGCCAAGCGCTTCGTGCGCCAGCTCGACGCCGAGAAATTCCGCCTGCTGATGGACGCCCTGCTGCTGCTGGCGGGGCTGACGATGCTGTGGGCCGCGCTGCGGTAGCGCCTGTGAGCAGGCTCCTGGATCCCGCACGGGCCGCCATGCCGTGAACGACGCCTAGTTGCGTGGCTCCGGGCGCTGCTCGTCGCCGCGCGCGGGACGTTGCGGCCCTTCACCGCGCGGCCGGCGCTCATCCTGGGCCTGCCGTGCTTGCTGTTGTTGTTGCTGCTGCGCGCGGACACGCTGCGCTTCCTGGGCTTGTTGCGCTGCGCGTTGAGCCGCCTGCTGTTGCTGGCGCTGGAACTGTTCCTGCTGCTGGCGCTGGGCCTGGTCCCGCTGCATCTGCTGTTGACGCTGCATTTGTTCCTGCCGCTGTTGTTGCTGTTGCTGTTGCTGCTGCATCTGCTGTTGTTGGCGTTGCGCGGCTTCGCGCTGCATCTGGTCGCGCTGCATTTGCTGCTGTTGCTGGTGCTGCGCCTGGTCCTGCTGCTGGCGTTGGGCTTCCGCGCGGCGGGCCTGGTCCTGCTGCTGCATCTGCTGCTGGCGCTGCGACTGCTCCTGCCGCTGTTGTTGCTGCATTTGTTCCTGCTGCTGTTGCTGGGCCTGCCGCTGGGCGGCCTGCGCCCGCTGCTGCTCCTGGTCCTGCCGGGCGCGCGGGTCTTGCCCGGCCTGCGGTGGGCGCTGCGCCTGTTCCCTCGTCGGGGGCTGCGCGCCTGCGGGCGGATGTGCTGCCGGGCCCTCGGGCGCATGCGGCGGGGCGCCCGGCGGGCGGGCTCCCGGGGCGGGGCCGCCAGAAGGCTGGGCGGCCAAGGCCGGCGGCGGGCGGCGGGCGATGACCTGGCGGTTCAGCACCTCGGTGGGCGGCATGGCGCGTGGCGGTGCGGGGCGGGCTGCTTCGGCCGGCAGGCCGCCGCGTCCCGGCGTGGGCGGGGCCACCCCCACCTGGGCCTGGGCCAGTGCGGTTGCAGGCAGGCGCATGAAGTTGCCGCGCACCGGCCTGCCGCGGCCGAAGTCGTCGGCCGCGATCGCGGTCACGGCCTCGGGGCGGCGCTGGTTGACGTACACGTTGGTGACGTTGACCTGCCGGTTGACGATCACTGTGCGGTTCAGGTTGGTGACGTAGGTGGGGCTCGCGGTATAGGCGGGCCGGTAGGCTTCGCCAGGGCCGAGCGGGAACCAGGCCACGCCCGGGTGGCCGCCGCCGATGGAGATGTTCCAGTTCACGCCGCCGCTGCTGCCGCCCATGAAGGCGACCAGCGCGGGGGCATATACCGGGCGCGGCGCCAGCCGGCCGGGCACCCAGGCCCAGCGCGCGCCGACGTAGGCCCAGCGCCCATAGTGGAACGGCGCGAAGCCCCAGGGCGCGTCGTCGATCCAGGTCCAGCCCCAGGGCGCGATCCAGTCCCAGTGGCCGTAGCGGTAGGGCGCCCAGTCGGCCACGGCGACGCGCGGCACCCAGACCGCGCCATAGCCCGGGTCGGTCTGCCAGTCGCCGTAGCTGTCGAGCTGCTCATAGCCGATGGTGTCGCGCGACACGTAGCGCGCCGAGACCGACTGGTCTTCGCGCCGGTCGCGGTCGGCGGCCCAGAGGTCGAAGGCATCGCGGGCCGGGTTGTCCTGGGCCGAGACCTGGGCGAGGTTGCGGCCCGAGAAGGCGATCTGCTGGCGGCTGGCCAGGCCCAGCGATTCGCCGTTCTCGCCCCAGGCCGTGCCGCCGCCCGACTGCACGGTGACCTGTGACACGCCGCGCTGCGGATCGACGTCGACGCGGTAGTCGCCCGGCTGGTCCAGCGTGACGGCGAGGTTGGGGGTGTCGATCTCGACGCGCTCGCCCGGGTACAGCGTGCGCAGGCGCACGTTGAGCGTGCCCTGCATCAGGCTGAACTGGGCGGTCTGGTCGTCCAGCGCCGTGATGTCCAGGCTGCTCTGGCCGTTCAGGCGCAAGGCGGTGGCACCGACATGCATTTCGGCCCGCGCGGCGCCGTCGGTCCAGAGCCGGTCGCCGGCGGTCAGCGGGCGGTTCAGCGTGGCATCGGTCCAGGCGCCGGAGCCGGCGGCGGAGAAACTGACCGCGCCGTCGAAATAGTTGAGCCGCGCCACCCGGCCGGGCGGGTCGGCCTGGGCGAAGGCCAGCACGCTGGCCGTCAGCAGCATCAGCCCGACGGACCAGGCGCGCAGGCGCGGGAAGGGAGTGAAGCGGTGGGTCATGGTGTCCTCTCTTCTGTTCTGGCGGTACGAGGCGCGGTGCGCCTTCTTCCTTAAGAGAACGCGCGAGCCGCCGAAAGATCGCTAACCGGATGCAAAGCATGTGCAAGTTCCCAGGGGGATTTGCAACGAGGTGTAATGGTTTTTAGGGTAAAAAGAGGCGGATGTCCAGGTGCAGCGGACGTTTCTTGCTATCAAATCCGGAGCGATGAAGGCGAGGCGTGGCCTCGCCGGGCGGCGGCCACTCGGCGAGGTTCCCCGGCGGCGCGGCCGCCCCGCCCGTCCGGCAGCGCCGGCGTCTACATGTTGCGCCGGTACTGCCCGCCGACCTCGAACAGGGCCGAGGTGATCTGGCCGAGCGAGCACACGCGCACCGCGTCCATCAGCACCTCGAACACGTTGTGGTTCTCGATCACGGCCTGCTGCAGGCGCTTGAGCAGGGCCGGGGCCTGGGCCGCATGGCGCGCATGGAAGTCCTGCAGGCGCGTGAGCTGGCTCTGCTTCTCTTCGTCGGTGGAGCGGGCCAGCTCCAGCTTGTCCTGCACCGCGTCGCCGTGCGGGTTGCGGAAGGTGTTGACGCCGATGATGGGCAGCTCGCCGGTGTGCTTGAGCATCTCGTAGTGCATCGACTCGTCCTGGATGCGGCCGCGCTGGTAGCCGGTTTCCATCGCGCCGAGCACGCCGCCGCGCTCCGCGATGCGCTCGAACTCCAGCAGCACGGCTTCCTCCACCAGCTCGGTCAGCTCCTCGATGATGAAGGCGCCCTGGTTCGGGTTCTCGTTCTTGGCCAGGCCCCACTCGCGGTTGATGATGAGCTGGATCGCCATGGCGCGGCGCACCGAGTCTTCGGTCGGCGTGGTGATGGCTTCGTCGAAGGCGTTGGTGTGCAGGCTGTTGCAGTTGTCGTAGATCGCGATCAGCGCCTGCAAGGTGGTGCGGATGTCGTTGAACTGGATTTCCTGCGCGTGCAGGCTGCGGCCGCTGGTCTGGATGTGGTATTTGAGTTTCTGACTGCGTTCGTTGGCGCCGTACTTTTCCTTCATCGCCACGGCCCAGATGCGGCGCGCCACGCGGCCCATCACGGTGTACTCGGGGTCCATGCCGTTGCTGAAGAAGAAGGAGAGATTCGGCGCGAAGTCGTCGATGTGCATGCCGCGCGCCAGGTACGCCTCCACGAAGGTGAAGCCGTTCGAGAGCGTGAACGCAAGCTGGCTGATCGGGTTGGCGCCGGCTTCGGCGATGTGGTAGCCCGAGATCGACACCGAGTAGAAGTTGCGCACGTTGTGGTGCACGAAGTAGGCGGCGATATCGCCCATGACCTTGAGGCTGAACTCGGTGGAGAAGATGCAGGTGTTCTGGCCCTGGTCTTCCTTGAGGATGTCGGCTTGCACCGTGCCGCGCACATTGGCCAGCACCCATTCGCGGATCTTGGCGGCTTCGGTGTCGGTGGGCTCGCGGCCGTTGTCGGCCTTGAACTTGTCCAGGTTCTGGTCGATCGCCGTGTTCATGAACATCGCAAGGATGCTGGGTGCCGGGCCGTTGATGGTCATGCTGACCGAGGTGGCCGGGTTGCACAGGTCGAAGCCGCCGTACAGCACCTTCATGTCGTCCAGCGTGGCGATGGACACGCCCGAGTTGCCCACCTTGCCGTAGATGTCGGGCCGCAGGTCGGGGTCGTTGCCGTAGAGCGTGACCGAGTCGAACGCGGTGGACAGGCGCTTGGCCGGCATGCCCTCGCTGAGCAGCTTGAAGCGCTTGTTGGTGCGGAACGGGTCGCCCTCGCCGGCGAACATGCGCGTCGGGTCCTCGCCCTCGCGCTTGAAGGCGAAGGTGCCGGCGGTGTAGGGGTAGCTGCCCGGCACGTTGTCCAGCATCAGCCACTTGAGGATTTCGCCGTGGTCTTCGTACTGCGGCAGGCTGACCTTGCGGATGGGGGTGCCCGAGAGCGATTTCGTGGTGAGCGCGGTGCGGATTTCCTTGTCGCGGATCTTCACCACGTACTCGTCGCCGGCATAGGCCTGCTGCATCTCGGGCCACTGGGCCAGCAGCTTGCGCGCGGCCGGGTCCTGCACGGCCTCGCGCTGCTGCGCGAGGTCCAGCGTGGCCTCGGCCGCCGGGGCGCGCTCGGGCTTGTCGACCCGCAGCATGGCCGTCGCCGCGCGCAGCTGCTGGATCTCGCGCGCCAGCCGGGCCTGCTCGCGGGCGCGCTTCTTATAGCCGCGCACGGTATCGCTGATCTCGGCCAGGTAGCGCGCGCGCGCGGGCGGCACGATGGGCGTCTGGTTGGTGCTGTGGCGCCCGCCGGCCCGCGGCAGGCTGCCGTCGCCCAGGTGCAGGCCGAGCTTGGCCAGCCGCGGCTTCAGCGCCTGGTACAGCGCGGTCACGCCGTCGTCGTTGAAGCGCGCGGCCATGGTGCCGAACACCGGCATCTGGTCGGCAGGCGTGGTCCAGGCCTCCTTGTTGCGCTGCACCTGCTTGGACACGTCGCGCAGCGCATCGGCCGCGCCCTTGCGGTCGAACTTGTTGATGGCCACGAACTCGGCGAAATCGAGCATGTCGATCTTCTCGAGCTGGCTGGCGGCGCCGAACTCGGGCGTCATCACGTACATCGGCACGTCCACATGCGGCACGATGGCCGCATCGCCCTGGCCGATGCCCGAGGTCTCGACCACGATCAGGTCGAAACCGGCGCACTTGGCGGCGGCCACCACGTCGGGCAGGGCCTGGCTGATCTCGGAGCCGAAGTCGCGCGTGGCCAGCGAACGCATGTACACGCGCGGCCCGTTCTGCCACGGGTTGATGGCGTTCATGCGGATGCGGTCGCCCAGCAGGGCGCCGCCGCTCTTGCGGCGCGAGGGGTCGATTGAGATGATGGCCACGCGCAGCGTGTCGCCCTGGTCGAGGCGCAGGCGGCGGATCAGCTCGTCCGTCAGGCTCGACTTGCCCGCGCCGCCGGTGCCGGTGATGCCGAGCACCGGTATCTTCTGCGTTGCGGCCCGGGCCCGCAGCGCCTGGACGGTGGCCTCGTCGGCCCGGCCGTTCTCGAGCGAGGTGATGAGCTGGGCCAGCGCGCGCCAGGCCATCTCACCGTGGCCTTCGAGGGCTTCCAGGGTCTTGGGCGCGTGGGCGGTGAGGTCCTTGTCGCAGCGCATCACCATCTCGCCGATCATGCCGGCCAGGCCCATCTTCTGGCCGTCCTCGGGGCTGTAGATGCGGCTCACGCCGTAGGCCTGGAGTTCGCGGATCTCGGGCGGCACGATCACGCCGCCGCCGCCGCCGAACACCTGGATATGCGCGCCGCCGCGCGCCTTCAGCAGGTCCACCATGTACTTGAAGTACTCGACATGGCCGCCCTGGTAGCTGCTGATGGCGATGCCCTGCGCATCTTCCTGCAGCGCGGCCGTCACCACCTCGTCCACGCTGCGGTTGTGGCCCAGGTGGACCACCTCGGCGCCCATGCCCTGCAGGATGCGGCGCATGATGTTGATGGCCGCGTCATGGCCGTCGAACAGCGAGGCGGCGGTGACGAAGCGCACCTTGTGCGTGGGGCGGTAGCTGGCGAGAGCCTTGTATTCGGCGGACAGGTCGGTCATGGCGTCGGTCTTTCGCGAAATCACAGCAGAGGGGAGGGGCTCACTCGACCTTGAGGCCCTTGAGCTGGGGGTTGGGGTCGGGGTAGCGCAGGCCGAGGCCTTGCAGGGTGTCGCGCAGCACGCTGGCGATCATCAGATTGCGGTGGGTCTTGGAGTCGGACGGCACGATGGTCCAGGGCGCCCATTCGGTGCTGGTGGCGCCCAGCAGCGCGCCGTAGGCCTTCTGGTAGTCGGGCCATTGCTTGCGGGCGCTCAGGTCGTCGAGGCTGAACTTCCAGTGCTTGGTCGGGTCGTCCACGCGCTCCTGCAGGCGCTTGCGCTGCTCCTCGAAACTGATGTGCAGCAGGAACTTGAGGATCACCGTGCCGGTTTCACTGAGCAGGCGCTCGAAATCGTTGATCTGGCGGTAGCGCTGCTGCGTCTGCTCGGGCGTGATCCAGCCGTTGACCACCGGCACCAGCACGTCTTCGTAATGGCTGCGGTTGAACACCATGACCTCGCCGGCGCCCGGCATCTCGCGGTGGATGCGCCACAGGTAGTCGTGCGCGCGCTCCGCCTCGGTGGGGGCCTTCCAGCCCACGGTGCGCACGCCCAGCGGGCTCATGCGGGCAAACACGCCGCGCACCGTGCCGTCTTTGCCCGCGGTGTCGGTGCCCTGCAGCACCACCAGTAGCTTGAAGCGCTTGTCGGCGAAGAAGATGTCCTGCAGCGCGTCGAGCTCCACGGCGAGGGCGTCCACCGCCTCCTTGTCCTGCGCCTTGCTGCCGCTGGAAAACGGCTTGGCCGCGGGGTCGAAGTCCGCCAGCGCGCGCGGCTTGCCCGTCTTGGTGGCGGGCAGGCGCCAGTCCGCCAGGGCGCGGGCCAGCGGGCGGGCTTCCTCGTCGGCTCGGGAAGAGGGCATGTCTGTCTCCGGCGTTCTGTTGACGTTTACGTAAACGTCAACTTTAAACGATTTGCCCGGCCTTGTCCCGACAAATTTCGGGCCGGCGCCGGGATCAGGGCCGCGCCGCGCCGCCGGCCAGCCGCCGGGCCAGCGCCATGCCCGCGGCCATGGCGGCGACGAACAGCAGGGCATCCAGGCCACCCGTCAGCAGCGAAGCCAGCGCCGGCCCCGGGCAGTAGCCCGCCAGGCCCCA
Organism: Variovorax terrae; assembly: GCF_022809125.1. Taxonomy (NCBI): domain Bacteria; kingdom Pseudomonadati; phylum Pseudomonadota; class Betaproteobacteria; order Burkholderiales; family Comamonadaceae; genus Variovorax; species Variovorax terrae. The sequence goes on from NZ_JALGBI010000002.1 coordinate 272,222, forward strand.
GCCGATGCCGAACAGGGCGGCGCCGAACACCAGCCGCCGGTCGACGCCGCGCCGCGTGGGCAACTGGAAGGTGGCGGCCCGCCAGGGCTTGCGCCCGGGGCGCGGGGTGACGGCGAACGCCACCAGCGTCACGCACAGCGCGCCGCCCATCACGAAGGCCAGGCTCGGGTCCCAGGCGCCGAAGCGGGCCGGGTCCACGAGGCCGCCCACATTGAGAAAGCCGATCACCTTGGCCGGCTGCGTCATGCCCGAGAGCACCAGCCCCACGGCGAACAGCGCGCCCGACACCAGCGCCAGCAGCAGTTTCTGGATCATGGAGGCCTCCTGTCCTTCAGCCCTGGACATAGCGTGCTATCAAAACAGTAGCGGCACCGGCGCCCATGAAAACCAGCGTGGCCACCAGCGAGCGCATCGAGCGCCGGCCCAGGCCGCACACGCCATGGCCGCTGGTGCAGCCCGAGCCCAGGACCGTGCCGAAGCCGACGAGGGCGCCGGCGGCCAGCAGCAGCGGCCAGGGGCGCAGCACGGTGGCCGGCGGGTGCAGCCAGGCCGCGGCTGCCGCGCCGGCGCCCACCAGCCCGGCCAGGAAGGCCCAGCGCCAGGCGGCTTCGCCCGGGATGCGGCTGAACGCGCCGGCAGCGATGCCGCTGATGCCGGCGATGCGCCCGAGCGAGGCCAACAGCAGCCAGCTCGCCAGTCCGATGAGAACGCCGCCCGCGGCGGCTTGCCAATAGGAATGCATGGGTTTTTGAGGAAAATCAAAACCGCCAATATACTCCACAGGGTATATTGATGGCTTCAAAGGTTTATTCGATGTCACGTCTTGCCGATCCCGGAAAAAAGAAAGCCCTGCGCGACCGGCTGGCCCGGGTCGAGGGCCAGTTGCGCGGCCTCCAGCGCCTGGTCGAGGGCGATGCCGACTGCGAGAAAATCGCCCAGCAGCTGGCCGCCGCCCGCAAGGCGCTGGACAAGTCGTTCTTCTCGATGGTCGGCTGCATGATCGAGCAGGGCGACCTGCCGCCCGACCACGTGGCCCGCATGCTGGCCAAGTTCGCCTGACTCCCCGAAAGCGCCCATGAACCCGATCCAGCTCTTCGATCCCGTTTCCAGCACCTACACCTATGTGTTGATCGACGAGGCCAGCCGCGAGGCGCTCATCATCGACCCGGTGGACGAGCAGCTCGAGCGCGACCTCGCCACGCTGCGCGAGCATGGCTTGCGCCTCGTGTGGACGGTGGAAACCCATGCGCATGCTGACCACATCACCAGCGCCGGGCAACTGGCCGAGCACGCGGGGGCGCGCACCGCCGCGCCCGCCGGCTGCGGCATCAGCACGGCGGCCGTGCAACTGCGCGATGGCGACGTGCTGCGCTTCGGCGGCGAGCAGATCCAGGTCCTGCACACGCCGGGCCACACCGCCGGCAGCATGAGCTACCGCTGGCGCCAGCATGTGTTCACCGGCGACACGCTGCTGATCAACGGCTGCGGCCGCACCGATTTCCAGTCGGGCAGCGCCGAAGACCTGTACCGCAGCCTGACGCAGGTGCTGTTCGCGCTGCCCGATGACACCGTGGTCTGGCCTGGGCACGACTACCAGGGCCGCAGCCACTCCAGCATCGGCGTGGAAAAAGCCACCAATGCGCGCGTGGCCGGCCGGTCGCTGGCAGAATTTGTAGCGATCATGAACGAACTCCACCTGCCCCGGCCCCGCCGCATCGACGAAGCGCTGCCTGCCAACCAGGTGTCCGGCCTGCGCCACGACGCCGGCGGCGCGGCGCCCGATGCCGTGCGCCCGGCAGAAGGCTATGCGGGCGACGTCCCGCCGCCGCTGGCCCTGGCCTGGTGGCAGGCCGGCGAGGCCGTGCTGGTCGACGTGCGCACCGATGCCGAGCGCGAATGGGTGGGCTTCGTGCCCGGCGCCGTGCCGCTGGCCTGGAAGCAGTGGCCGGGCATGGCGATGAACGCCAGCTTCGATGAGGGCCTGAAGGCCGCGGTGCCGCCCGGCGGCAAGGTCGTGCTGCTGTGCCGCAGCGGCGTGCGTTCGGTGGCGGCCGCCCGGCGTGCCACGGAACTCGGCTTCGAGGCCTACAACATCCTCGAAGGTTTCGAGGGCGACCCCGACCAGAACGCCCAGCGCGGCCGCAAGGGTGGCTGGCGCCTGCGCGGCCTGCCCTGGCGCCAGAACTAGGGTCCGCTTTCTCAGCCGGCCCGCCGCGGCCGGAGCGCGCCTGCGCGAACCAGCAAGGCCGCGCCATGCGGTCTAAACTGGCGGCATGAGCCTCAATACAGATTCCCTTCTCAAACGCATCGAAGCCAAGCGCGACGAAGTCGTGGCGCTGACCCAGGACCTGATCCGCATCCCCACCATCAATCCGCCCGGCGATGCCTATGAGGCCTGCGCCCGCTTCCTGGGCGAGCGGCTGCAGCGGCGCGGCTTTGCCGTGGAGTACGTGCGCGCCCACGGCGCCCCGGGCGACAGCGACTCGCACCCGCGCACCAACGTGGTGGCGCGCCATGCCGGCAGCGGCGCGGGCGAATGCGTGCATTTCAACAGCCACATCGACGTGGTGGAAGTCGGCTCCGGATGGACCACCGATCCGTTCGGCGGCGAGGTGAAGGACGGCAAGGTCTATGGCCGCGGCGCCTGCGACATGAAGGGCGGCCTGGCGTCCAGCGTGATCGCCTGCGAGGCGCTGCTGGAGGAGGGCATCGCGCTGCCCGGGGCGCTGGAGATCAGCGGCACGGTGGACGAGGAGTCGGGCGGCTACGGCGGCGTCGGCCACCTTGCGAGCCTGGGCTATTTCAGCAAGCCGCGCGTGCACCACGTCATCATTCCCGAGCCGCTGGGCGTGGACCGCATCTGCCTGGGCCACCGCGGGGTCTGGTGGGCCGAGGTCGAGACGCGCGGGCGCATCGCGCACGGCTCCATGCCGTTCCTGGGCGACAGCGCCATCAACCACATGAGCGCCTTCATCCATCTGCTGGAGACGCAGCTGCTGCCGCGCCTGAACCAGCGCCGCACGGCCGTGCCGGTGGAGCCGCCAGGGGCGCGGGTGAGCACGCTCAACATCAACAGCATCCATGGCGGCCATGTGGAGCAGCGTTTTGCCACCGATGCGCAGGGCCGCCCCGGCGGCGACCTGCCCGCGCCGGTGGTGGCGCACAGCTGCCGCACCGTGCTGGACCGCCGCTTCATCGCGGAGGAAAACCTGGAAGCGGTGAAACAGGAGATCGTCGACATGCTGGATGAGCTCAAGCGCACGCGCCCGGGCTTCGACTACGGCGTGCGCGAGATCATGAGCTTCGTGCCCACCGCCACGCCGCGGGATGCGCCGGTGGTCGATGCGACGGCGCGCGCCATCGCGCGCGTGCTCGGACGCGAGCCGAGCTACATCGCCAGCCCCGGCACCTACGACCAGAAGCACATCGTGCGCACCGGCCAGCTCAACGATTGCATCGCCTATGGCCCGGGCATCCTTGACCTTGCCCACCAGCCGGACGAGTACGTCGGCATCCGCGAACTGGTGGATTCGGCCAAGATCATGGCGCTGGCCGCCCTGCAGCTGACGGGTGCCATGCCGCGCCGATAGCCATAAATATGGAAAAAACGCCATATTCATCACGATACGAGTTTCAGATTGTTGACTATTTCGTGATAAATTTTTGGTAAATGACGTGTCTTGACTACACTCTGGATTCGAATCATTGAAGGCCGGCGGCCACCGCCGGCACGGCAGTTTCGGGAGATTTTTGTTGGACACCGTAATTCCTGACGAACGGGAGGGTGAGGCGACCCTGCCGCCGCCGCATGTGCAGAAGAAGGTCTGGCTGCCCGAAGACAGCGTGCCGCGCCACATGGGCTGGGTCGAACCCTGGATCGGTGCATCGATCGCGCTGTACACCGCCTGGGTGGCGCTGACCGCCTATGCCGACCACCCGATGCTCTGGCTGTACGTGGGGCTGGCGGCGGTGCTGGCCTGGCGCAGCTGGCAGCGGCCCGCCCGGCGGCACAAGGACCTGCTGCTGCGCGCCATCTGCTTCTCGGCGCTGGGCTGCCTGGTCCTGCTGCAGGAGCGCGCCGACCCGCTGGGAGTGGGCGGGCACTTCTTCTACTGGATCACGATGCCGCTGATCCTGTATGCCTTCCTGCTCAAGGCGGAGTTCGCCTGGGTGCTGCTGGGGGTCAACCTGGTGGTCTACGTCGTGTCGGTGGTGGCGAGCGTCAACCCCACCGATTCGCGCGCCCTGCTGATGCGCGCGGGCTTCCTGGTCATTTTCGCGGTGGCGGCCATCCGCATGGGCCTGGTGCTGCGCCGCACCGATGAACTGCTGGAAACCCGCCGCGTCGACCTGGTCAGCGGCCTGCTCAACGAGTACGGGTTCATCGACCACGGCACCGACCTCTGGCGCTACTGCCGCAAGTCGGGCCTGGCGATCACGCTGGTGTTTCTCGACATTCCCGATCTGCGCCGGCTGCGCGAGCTGTACGGCGCGGCCGCGGCGCGCGATGGCGTGGCCCGTGTGGTGGCGGCGCTCGGCACGCTCGACGTGGGCAAGAACGTGTTGGCGCGGCTGAGCGTGTCGCGGTTTGCCCTGCTGGTGGCGGCCCCGCGCGACGAGACCATGGCCTTCGTCGGCGAGAAGCTCGGCATTCCGCCCAAGATCGAGATCGACGAAGAGGGGCTGGAGATGCTGTTCCTGGTGGACGTGCACCCGGTCGAGAGCCGCTTGCAGGGCGTGGCGTTCGCGCGCTTCTATACCGCCGAGATCGACGCGCTCGAAGCCCAGGCCGAGCGCCGTTCGGTGCATGTGAATGTGCCGCCCGCCACGCCGCCCGCGGCGCAGAAGGCGGTGCCCGCGCTGCAGGACGATCCGCCGTCGCTGCCCGACGTGCAGCTGCCGATCACCGTGCCGATGGGGCCCTACTCGTCCTGAGCCGGGGCGCCCGCGCCCCGGGCGTGTTGCTGATCCAAACGATGGATGCCGCCGGCGCGCAGCGCCCGGAAGCGCCGCTTGACATGCAGGTATTTGCCTGCATATAATGCCCTCACGCACAAACGCAACAGATGGACGCTGACAAGGTTTTCAAGGCACTGGGCGACCCGACACGCAGAAAGCTGCTCGACCTGCTGTACCAGCAGAACGGGCAGACGCTGGGCGAGCTCTGCGAGCACCTGGACATGGCGCGGCAATCGGTCACTCAGCACATCGGGCTTCTCGAGGCGGCCAATCTGGTGAGCACGGTCTGGCGCGGCCGGGAGAAGCTGCATTTCATCAACCCGGTGCCGCTGCACGAGGTCTACGAGCGGTGGGTGCGCAAATTCGAACGGCAGCGGCTCAGCCTGCTGCACGACCTGAAGAAGGAACTTGAAGGAGAGTGATGATGAGCACAGAAAAAACCAGCTTCGTGTATGTGACCTACATCCGATCGACACCGGAAAAGGTGTTCGAGGCCATCACGCAACCGGAGATCGCGCGGCGCTACTGGGGCCACGAGAACGTCTCCGACTGGAAGCCCGGATCGGCCTGGCAGCATGTGCGCGCCAACGAGCAGCGCACGGTCCAACTGGTCGGCAAGGTGGTCGAAATCGCGCCGCCGACGCGCCTGGTCATCACCTGGGCGAACCCCGCGCAGGCGGACGATCCGGCCAGCACCAGCCGCGTGAGCTTCGACATCGTGGCGTACGCGCAGGAGATGGTGCGGCTGACCGTCACCCACGACGAACTCGAGGCCGGCAGCGCGATGGCCAAGGGCATCCAGCAGGGCTGGCCAATCGTGCTGTCCAGCCTCAAGTCGCTGCTGGAAACGGGGCAGGGCATCGACGTGTTCGCCAAGCCCAAGGCGGCTTGACTCGTGGCCTGAATCGGGAGTTGTCCATGACCCAGCCCTACACCGGCGGATGCGCGTGCGGCGCGATCCGCTACTCCACGCCGCACGCGCCCGTCTTCCAGAACCATTGCCAGTGCCGCGACTGCCAGCGGCGAAGCGGCGCCGGGCACGGGGCGTGGCTGACCTTTCCCGCGCGCGCCGAGATGGCGATCACCGGCGAGGCGACGGAGTGGGAGGTCGCGGCCGACAGCGGCAACGTGAAGATCCACGCCTTCTGCCCGGTCTGCGGAACGCCGGTCTACCTGCGCTTTGCCGCAATGCCGGAACTGATCGCGGTTCCTGCGGGCAGCCTGGACGAGCCGGGCCGCTTCGCGCCGCAGGCGCTTACCTACAGCGTCCGCGGGCTGGCGTGGGACGCCATCGATCCCGCGTTGCAGGCCTTCGAGCGGATGCCGCCTGGGCCTGGCTAAGCCAGCGGCGGGATGCGCAGCTTCTGGCCCGGGTAGATCTTGTCGGGGTCGCTCAGCATGGGCTTGTTGGCGGTGAAGATCACCATGTACTTGTTGGCATTGCCGTAGAACTGCTTGGCGATGGCCGAGAGGGTGTCGCCGCGCACCACGTCGTGGTACTGCGCCTCGTCGGCCGGCTCGGCGATGGACAGCAGGTTTTCCACCTCCTGCACGCCGCCCACGTTGCCGCAGCACAGCGTGACCTTCTCGCTGGCTTCCTGGGTCGGGGCCTCGCCCTGCACCGTGACCTTGCCGCTGGCGCCATCGAACAGCACGAACAGGCCGACCACGCCGAGGCTCTGGGTCTCGATGTAGTCGCGGATTGCGTGCGCGGCCCGGGTGTTGAGCTCGTCCAGGTTGGGGGCCGCGGCGGCGGCAGCCTGTTCGACTTCCTTGTGGCCGAAGAGCTTCTCGCCGGCTTCCTTGATGAAACTGAACATTCCCATGAGGTGACTCCTGTTGGTTGAGGGGGCCGTGGTGACTGTACCGGGATTCCATGTCGGCGCCGGGAACGCCGGGGCCGAGCGTTTATATTGCGGTGCAAACAGCGACATTTGCCACATGGAGGACTCCCATGAACGACGACGATCGCACCGCCTCCCTCATCACCCCCGCCGTGCTGGCCCGGATGAAAACGCAGACCACCGCCTCGCCGGCAGTCTGGCTCGACCATCTGGCGGCCGACGCCGGGCAACTGCCGGTGATGCGGCTGGCCGAGCTGCGGCGGGCGCTGACGGCGCAGGCGGAACTGCGCGACGCCGGGGCACTGGCCGAGCAGGCGGGCGCGCTCGACACCGCGCTGCAGCAGATGGATTTCGGCCTGCTGCAGGCCCGGGGCTGGTGGGCCCGCGCTACCGGCCGGGGCCGCGACGCCGGGGCCGAGTTCACGCGGCAGTTCGAGCACGCGGGGCAGGCCGCCATGCGGCTGGAGGCGCAGATGGCCGCGCTGCAGAAAAACCACCAGTCCCGCGCAGCCGCGATGGAGCGCGGGCTGGTCGAGATGGAGCTCGAAGGCCGCTCGCTCGCGCAGACCGTGGAGCAGGGCGGCAAATGGCTGCAGGACATGCGCGCGCAACTGCAGCGGGGCGCCGACGCGGCCACCGACGCGGCGGCCCGCCAGCAGGTGCAGGAAGACACGGCGCGCTGCGACATCCTGGTGGCGCGGCTGACGGCCCTGCGCGGCGTCGGCGAGGCGGCCGACCTCGCGCGCCGCCAGGCGCAGGACGCCTGGGCCCGGCGCGTGGCGCTGCTGCCAGCGCTGCCGGCCCTGACCAAGGCGCTGGCCCACTGGCGTGACCAGCTGGCGGGCCTGTCGGCGGCCGACGGGGCCGGCGCGGCGCTGGAGCGCCCGCTGAAGGCGCACCGGCAACTGGGCGACCAGGTCCGGCAACTGGCCGACCAATGTACGCCGCTGCTGGCGCAAAATGCGGCTCTGGCCGGCAGCCTCCAGGCGCTGGGCCTGCAACTTCAGGCAGCAGGACAGGAATGACTTTTCTCGCAATCGACATCGGCAACACGCGCCTCAAGTGGGCGCAGTACGACGCCCCCCGGCCCGGCGCCACGCTGCTGGCCCAGGGCGCGGAGTTCCTGGAAAACATCGACAAGCTCGCCGACGGCGCCTGGGCCAGCCTGCCGCCGCCCGGCCGCGTGCTGGGCTGCGTGGTGGCGGGCGACGCCGTCAAGCGGCGCGTCGAGGAACAGATGGAGCTGTGGGACGTGACGCCGCAATGGGTGGTGTCCAGCGTCGAGGAGGCCGGGCTGACCAATGGCTACGACCATCCCACGCGCCTGGGCTCCGACCGCTGGGTGGCCATGATCGGCGCGCGCCACCGCATGCTGGCGCAAGGGCCTGCGCGCCCGCTGGTGGTGGTGATGGTGGGCACGGCCGTCACGGTGGAGGCGATCGACAGCGACGGCCGGTTCCTCGGCGGCCTGATCCTGCCGGGCCACGGCATCATGCTGCGCGCGCTCGAATCGGGCACGGCCGGGCTGCACGTGCCGACCGGCGAGGTGCGCGAGTTTCCCACCAACACCAGCGACGCGCTGACCAGCGGCGGCACCTATGCCATTGCCGGCGCGGTGGAACGCATGATCCAGCATGTGCGCGCCCACTGCGGCGCCGAACCCGTGTGCGTGATGACCGGCGGCGCGGGCTGGAAGATGGCGCCCAGCATGAGCGTGCCGTTCGAGCTGGTGGACAGCCTGATCTTCGACGGCCTGCTGGAGATCGCGGCGCGGCGTTTTGCCGCGTAATTCAAGGGAAATCAGGCCGATGTCCGCGTGAGGCGGTCATCGGGTGCTATCAATTTTGGAGCGGACTCGGTTCAGGCCGTCCGCACCCCAGGGCGCCGTCAGGCCCCCGCGGCGTCCCAGGGCAGCATCAGCGTCACGATCGAGAGCCGCGCGAACTCGGGCTCGAACTCGTCGATGATCTTCTGCGGATCGGGGCACAGCGTGGTGTCGGTGATCACGCCGAACTGCACGCCGCCGCCATAGCTCAGGATCGACACGCCCAGGCCGATGTCGCCCGACTGCGGCACCCAGAACATGCTCTGCTCCAGCGTGGCGCCGCACAGCTTGAGCTTCTCTCGTGGGCCGGGCACGTTGGTCATCACGGCCGTGGTCTTGCGGCCGAACAGGTTGAGCATCGCATCCTGCGCCGGCTTGATCAGCAGGCCTGCCACCGCGAGCATGCCGAAGGCCAGCAGCGGCTGGGTGCTGCCCTTCAAGTTGTTCATGCGCCGGCGCACCTCGTAGACGCGCTCGATCGGGTTGTCCACGCCGATCGGCAGCACCAGCGGCACCAGGCCGAAGCGGTTGCCGAGCTTGTAGGCCTGCTCGATCGGGCGCAGGTTCACCGGCACCATGGCGCGGATCTCCTGGCCCGCCACCTCGTCGCCGAACGACTTGAGGTATTCGCCGATGGCGCCGGCCACGCAGCTCAGCAGCACGTCGTTGACCGAGCAGTTGAGCGCGCGGCCCACGGCCTTCACTTCATCGAGCGGAATCGGCTGGCACCAGGCCACGCGCTTGGCGCGTCCGGGCTTGCCCTTGAGCCGGGTCTTGGAGTCGTCGGGCATCAGCGCCAGCGCGGCGGCGTCGCTCACCACCTGGTAGGCGAGCTTGGCCATCTCGAGCGAACTGTTCATGCCCGACTGCGGATCGCGCAGCAGGCCAAGCGACTTGGCCGCGCCGTCGCCGGCCGCGCCCAGCGCCTTCACCGTCATGCCGGTGAAGGGCTTGATCAGCATGTCGGCGATCCAGTCCTCGGCACCCGCGGGTGCTGTCTTGCGCTTGCGCTCGGGCGGCGGCGCGCCGCCGTCGACCAGCGACATGGTGACCGAGATCAGCGCGATGCCGTCGGCGATGCAGTGGTGGATGCGCACGATCATGGCGCTGCCGCCCTGGTAGTCCTCCACCAGGTGGATCTGCCACAGCGGGCGCTTGGGGTCCAGCGGCTGCATCGCGAGGCGGCCCACGTGGTCCTGCAGCGCCTGCTGCTCCGCGCCCGGGCGGTGCCGCGGCAGCTTCTCGCGCACCACGTGGTGGTGGATGTCGAACTTGCGGTCTTCCACCCAGGTGGCGCCGGCGGCGTCTTCCACCACACGCTGGCGGAAGCGGTTGTACTTGAGCAGCCGCTCCTGCACGCGCTCGCACAGCGTGTCGTAGCCGATGGCCGGCTGCAGCGTCCAGACGCCGACGATCATCATGAGGTTGGAGGGCGAGTCCATGCGCAGCCAGGCCGTGTCGACCTTGGTCATGCGCTCGCCCGACAGGCCCAGCATGCCGCCGGCGGCGCGGCTCACGTTCTTCTGCACGGCCTTGGCGGCCTGGCCCGCCTGGCGGGCGGCCGGCGCGACGGCGGCGCCGACCTTGCGCGCGGCATTTGTTGCGGTGACTACGCGGGTGACCATCTGTTCTCCACCATCTTGTTGGTATGAATTCGGGACCGGCCCCTATTCTGGGGCGAGTGCTGCCCGTAAGATACTGCGCAGTTACCCCAACAGGTAGACGTTTCCCCCCACCCCGGACCCATTCATCGAGGAGCACCCCATGGCCGACCTGAACGCTGCTTTCGAAGCCGCCGTTGCCAATTCCAAGAACCTGAGCGAGCGTCCCGACAACGCCACGCTGCTGAAGATCTACGCGCTGTACAAGCAGGCCAGCGCCGGCGACAACGCCGACAAGAAGCCCGGCTTCGGCGACATGGTGGGCCGCGCCAAGTGGGACGCCTGGAACAACCTCAAGGGCACCTCCGGCGACGACGCCAAGCAGCAGTACGTCGACCTGATCGCGTCGCTGAGCTGATTTTCAGCGCCTGAGCGGCGCCAGGGCACGTCAATCCATGGCATCCCCCGCTCGGCTTCGGCCTCGGTGTGGCCTGCAGACTGAGCTCCATTCAATCTAGGACTGCTGCACGGCCTGCGCCGGCGCGGCATTCGCGGCCATCCAGGCGTGGTAGCCGCCGCGCAGCGGGCGCACCGACAGGTAGCCGGCCTCGCGCAGGCGGTGCGCCGCCTGGATCGCGGTGGCGTCCTCGGGGCAGGCGCACATCGTGACGATGGGCAGCTCCCGCGGCCAGTCGCGCACGGCCTGCGGCAGTTCGTCGATCGAGGCGGCGCGCGCGCCGGCCACCGGGCCGGTCTCGGCGATCATCACGGCGCTGCGCAGATCGAGCAGCAGCGGGCGCGGAGCCGGGTCTTCGGCCGCCAGCGCCGCGATCAGTTCGACGGGCGTGATGTGCGGCACCGCGCCGAGCCGGCGGAAGCGGTATTTCTGCCAGAGCTTCCAGCCCAGCCACAGCGCCACGAGCAGCAGCACCGCCAGCAGCACCCGGCCGCTGTAGGCGTCGAGTGCCGCGATGATGGAGGTAACGGCGTCGCGCAGCAGCCAGCCCGCGACGAGTGCCGCGCCGGCCCACAGCCCGGCTCCGAAGGCCGTGGCCGCCAGGAAGCCCGGCAGGCGCATGCGCAGGGCGCCGGCGATTGGCGGCGCCACGGTGGAGAAGCCGGGCACGAACTTGGCCACCACGAGCGAGGACACGCCCCAGCGCACGAAGCGCGCCTCGGTCTCGCTGACGCAGGAGCCCGGGTTGATCGACAGCCGGCACAGCCCGGCCAGCACGCGGTAGCCGAAGTGCCGCCCCGCGCCGTACCACAGGCCATCGGCCAGCACCGAAGCCAGGATGGCCGCCACCAGCACCGGCCCCAGGCTGCCGGCCGAAAGCGCTAGGCTGCCGGCCAGCAGCAGCGTGGGCACGGCCGGCACCGGCAGCCCGATCTGCTGCAGCAGCACGTTCAGGAACACCACGGTGACGGCGTCGTGCCGCAGGTACTGCAGGATCTGGGGGATGTCCGGCATGGCGGTGGCGCCCTGGGTTGTCGCGGTGGATGCCTTCAGCCGCCTACGATGCCGCGCTCGCGCAGCGCGGCGATCTGCCGGGGCGTGAGGCCGATCTCGCGCAGCACGGCGTCGCTGTCCTGCCCGAGCGCGGGCGCATTGCGCCGGTGGCCGCCCGGCGTGGCCGAGAGCTTGGGCACGAAGCCGGGCACGGTGAGGGCGCTGCCGTCGTCCAGGGTCACCTGCTGCAGCATGCCGCGCGCGGCGTAATGCGGGTCGGCCGCGATGTCGGCCACGGTGTAGATGCGGCCGGCCGGCACCTCGGCGCGGGCCAGCGCATCGAGCGCCTCGGCCACGCTGTGCTGTGCGGCCCACTGGCCGATGGCGGCGTCGATCTCGGCCACGCGCGCCACGCGGCCGGTGTTGTCGGCCAGCTGCGGATCAGCGCCGAGGTCGTCGCGGCCGATGCAGCCCATCAGCCGCTTGAAGATGCTGTCGCCGTTGCCCGCGATCAGCGCGTAGCCGCCGTCGCGGCAGGCATAGGCGTTGCTCGGCGCGATGCCGGGCAGCGCGCTGCCGGCCGGGCCGCGCACCGCGCCGAAGGCGCTGTACTCGGGCAGCAGGCTTTCCATGCAGTTGAACACGGCCTCGTACAGCGCTACGTCCACCACCTGGCCGCGCCCCGAGGCGTGGCGGTGGTGCAGCGCCATCAGGATGCCGATCACGCCGTGCAGCGAGGCCAGCGTGTCGCCGAGGGAGACGCCCACGCGCACCGGCACGCGGCCGGGCTCGCCGGTGAGATGGCGCAGGCCGCCCATGGCCTCGGCCACCACGCCGAAGCCCGGGCGGTCGCGGTAGGGGCCGGTCTGGCCGTAGCCGCTGACGCGCAGCACGATCAGGCGCGGGTTGAGCGCCTGCAGCGCCTCGGGCCCGAGGCCCCAGCCTTCCATGGCGCCGGGGCGGAAGTTCTCGATCAGCACGTCGGCCTCGGCGGCGAGGCGGCGCACGATGTCCTGTGCCTCGGGCTGGCGCAGGTCCATCGCGAGCGAGCGCTTGTTGCGCGACTGCACCTGCCACCAGACCGAGGTACCGTCCTTGAGCAGGCGCCACTGGCGCAGCGGGTCGCCGCCGGCCGAGCCCGGCCGCCGCGGATCGGCCGGCGGCTCGATCTTGACCACGTCGGCGCCGAAGTCGGCCAGCGTCTTGGCCGCGAACGGGCCGGCGATGAGCTGGCCGAGCTCCACCACCTTGAGCCCGGCCAGCGGGCCGGCCGGTGTGGCGCTCTTTTCGGCCGTCATGCCTTCTTCTTGGCCGGCGCTTTTTTCTTGGCCAGCAGCGCGTCCAGGTTCTTCACGATCTCGGCCTCGATGCGGTCCTTGAACGCGCCCAGCAGGAAGCCGAGCCTGGCCTCCAGTTCGAAGCTGTTCTTGTGGACGGCGAGCGTGCCGCTGACGCCCGAGCGGGTGAAGCTCACGAGGTCACTGGTCTTGCCCTCTTCGTAGGTGCATTCCATGTCGAACTCTTCCTCGACCTGTTCGGCCCAGCGAAAGGCCAGCTTGCGCGCCTCGGGCAGGCCGAGCGCATGTTCGCGCTGAATGTGGATGTCAGGCACCGGGTGTCTCCTCGTAGGCTTTGAGCGCACGGTCGCGCTCGTTCTTCGGCATCGCGGCCAGCCGTTTGACCGCATCATAAAACCGTTGCCAGTCCTGGCCTTCGCGCTGGAACAGGGCCTCGAACGCGGGCACCTGCTCGTCGTAGGCGGCCTGGGCGCCGAAGGCCGCGTTGTTGGCGCGCGCCACCCAGGCGTCGTAGCCGGCGTAGCGCGCGGGGTCGCCACCCCAGGCGGCGCGCAACTGCGCGTACTGCGCGCGGAAGTCCTGCATTGCTACATCTTTCATAGCAACCATCGACCGCTGCGCCTGGACATCCGCCGGTTTGGGTTCATAAATCGCGGCCAGGCGGCGGCGCGTGGCCAGCGTGAGCGTCTTGAACTGCGTGCGCCGCGCGTCGTAGTCGGCGTACTCGCGCCGCGCCGCCTCGCCGGCCTGGGTGGCCAGCCAGCGCTGGCTGCCCAGGCGCTCCACGGCGGTGGCGAAGGACTCGTTGAACATGGTGTCGCCCTTGGCGTAGACCACCTGGTGCGCCAGCTCGTGGAAGACCAGGCGTGCGAGTTCGCCCTCGGGGTAGCCGATGAAGGTGTTGAGCAGCGGGTCGCCGCCGAGCCAGTTCATCCAGCCCAGCGTGGAGTAGGCGGGCACGCCGTAGACGCTGGTCTCCAGGCCCTGGCCCTGCAGCTCGCGCGCCAGGGCCTGGGCCTCGGCTTCGTCGTAGTAGCCGCGGTAGCCGACGCAGCCCACGGCCACGAAGCACCAGGTGTGCAGCGTGAGTGACAGCTCGGGCGCGGCCACCACGTTCCACACGGCGGCGCGGCGGTGCAGGTCGGCATAGCGGTGGTAGCTGGCGTTGTCGGGCAGCTTGAGCTCGGCCACCGCGTAGGCGCGGATGCGCTGCGCCAGCTCCAGGCGGGCCTTGAGCGCGGCCGGCGCCGCGGGGTCGGCCAGCCAGTCGTCGATCGGGCGCGCGGCCTGCATCAGCGCCAGGTGGCCGCTGACGGACTGCCAGTAGTAGCCCAGGTTGGCGCAGCCAGCCAGGCTGCCCGCCAGCACCAGCAGGGCGGCGGCGCGCAGCAGCCGGCGGGCGGCGGCGCTCACGCTGCCTGCACCTCCACCAGGCAGTCGTAGAACACCGGGCCGCGGCCCAGGTCGGTCAGGCGCTGGCTGGTGAGCTGGTTCACGTTGGTGCCGTCCAGCCCCATCTTGCGCCACCAGACGCCCAGGCCATTGACCACGCCGGGCCGCGCGCGCGGCGACACCTCGGCCTTGCAGCGGTACTCGCCGCGGTCGTTGAACACGCGCACCACGCTGCCGCTTTCGATGCCGCGCGCGGCGGCGTCGCTTGCGTGGATTTCCAGCAGCGGTTCGCGCTCGATGTCGCGCAGGCTCTTCACGTTGACGAAGCTCGAGTTGAGGAAGTTGCGCGCCGGCGGCGAGATCATGGCCAGCGGGTAGCGCGCCGAGCTGCCGGGCACTTCGTAGTTGGGCAGGTGGTCGGGCAGCGGGTCCAGCCCCAGCGCGGCCAGCCGCGGGCTGGCGAACTCGCAGCGGCCCGAGGGCGTGGGAAAGCCGCCCTCGGCGAACGGCGCCTCGGGCAGGTCCAGCGTGGCGAAGCCGTGGTCCAGCAGCCGGTTGAAGTCCACCTGCTCGCCGAAGGCCTGGCGGCACAGGGCCTCGTCGCTGTCGCCGAAGCAGGGCTCGGCGAACCCCAGGCGCCGCGCCAGCTCGCGGAAGATCTGCGTGTTGGGCCAGGCCTGGCCCTGCGGCGCGATGGCGGGGCGGTTCAGCAGCACGTCGGTGTGGCCGTAGGCGCTGTGGATGTCCCAGTGCTCGAGCTGGGTGGTGGCGGGCAGCAGGTAGTCGGCGTGGTCGGCCGTGTCGGTCTGGAACTGCTCGAGCACCACGGTGAACAGGTCCTCGCGCGCAAAGCCCTGCACCACCTTGCCCGACTCGGGCGCCACGGCCACCGGGTTGCTGTTGTAGACCAGCAGGGCCTCGATCTTCGGCCCGAAGCCCGCGCCGCCCGGGTGCAGCAGCGCGTCGCCGATGGTGCTCATGTTGATGGTGCGCGGCTGCCGGCCGGCCAGCAGCTCGGGCCGCTGCAGCGCCGCCTTGTCCACCGGGAACAGGCCCGAGCTCGACAGCAGCACGCCGCCCGCGCGCTGCCGCCAGGCGCCGGTGAGCGCGGGCAGGCAGGCGATGGCGCGCGCCGCGTTGCCGCCGCCGCGCACGCGCTGCATGCCGTAGTTCAGGCGGATCGCGGCCGGGCGGGTGGTGCCGTAATCACGCGCCAGCGTGCGGATCTGCTCCACCGGCAGGCCGCAGACCTCGGCCGCGCGCTCGGGCGGCCACTGCAGCGCGCGCTCGCGCAGGCCCTCCCAGCCCAGGGTGTGGCGCGCCAGGTAGTCGTGGTCCAGCCAGTCGTGCACGATCAGCTCGTGCATCAGCGCCAGCGCCAGCGCGGCATCGGTGCCGGGCAGCAGCGCGAGGTGCTCGTGGCACTTGTCGGCGGTCTCGCTCTTGCGCGGGTCGATGCACACCAGCTTCGCGCCGTGCCGCTTGGCCTCCTGCGCGTAGCGCCAGAAGTGCAGGTTGCTGCCGATCGAGTTGCTGCCCCAGATCAGGATCAGCTTCGACTCGGCGAAGAACTCCACGCGCATGCCGACCTTGCCGCCCAGCGTCTGGGTCAGCCCCTCGCCGCCCGCGGTCGAGCAGATGGTGCGGTCCAGCAGCGAGGCGCCGAGCCTGTGGAAGAAGCGCCCGGCCATGGCCTCGCCCTGCACCAGGCCCATGGTGCCGGCATAGCTGTAGGGCACGATGGCCTCGGGGTCGCGCGCGGCGATGGCGGCCAGGCGCTGCGCGATGTCGTCCAGCGCCGCGTCCCAGCTCACCGGCTCGAAGCGGCCCGCGCCCTTGGGGCCGACGCGCCTGAGCGGCTGCAGCAGGCGCTCGGGGTGGTAGCTGCGTTCGGTGTATTTAGAAACCTTGGCGCACAGCACGCCGCCGGTGTGCGGATGCGCGGGATTGCCCTGCACCTTGCGCGCCACGCCGTCTTCCACCGTGGTGAGCAGCGAGCAGGTGTCGGGGCAGTCGTGCGGACAGGCGCCGCGCACGACGCCCGAGGCTTGCATGAAACTGACACTAGGGACAATGCCGGTGGCGCTGTTCATGGAGTAACCCTATAGTTTTCAGACCCAGATGGCTTGTGCTGGCCGGTTCTGGAGGAGACAACATGACAAGAATCAGATCGTTGGGCCATCATGCCCTGATGGTAGCTGCCCTGCTGCTGGGCGGGGTGTTCGCCGCCCAGGCCGAGGACGGCGTGAGCAAGACCGCCGTGGTGCTCGGCCAGTCGGTGGCGCTGAGCGGGCCGGCCGCCACGCTGGGGCTGCCGTTCTCGCAGGGCGCCCGGCTCTATTTCGACCGCGTCAACGCGGCCGGCGGCATCAACGGCCGCAAGATCGAGCTGGTGACGCTGGACGACGCGGGCAGCCCCGCCGCCACGGTGGCCAATACGCAGAAACTGCTGGCGCAGGGCGTGCTCTCGCTGTTCGGCTACTACGGCTCGCCCCAGGTGACGGCGGCCTACCCGGCGATCAAGGACGGCGACGCGCTGCTGTTCGCGCCGATGGCCGCGGCCGACGAGTTCCGCGGCGCGCTCTACCCCAACCTGTACAGCCTGCGGCCCGGCTACTCCGAGGAGGCGGCCGCCATCACGCGCCATGCCGAGACGCTGGGCGCGCGCAAGCTGGCCATCCTGCACGCCAAGGACGGCGAGTCGCTGGCCGCGCTCGATTCGGCCGAGCGCACCATGACCAGCCTGGGCGCCAACCTGCTGGTCAAGGCGCCGATCGAGGCGGTGGACAAGGCGCTGGCCGCCCGGCCCGAGTCGGTGCTGGTGATCAGCGACCCGCGCGGCGCCGCCGTCGCCATCCGCGAGCTGCGCGCCAAGGGCTTCCGCGGGCCGATCTACGGCTTCTCCAACACCGGCGAAAGCCTGCTGGCCGAGCAGCTCGGCGCGGCCGGCGCGGGCGTGGTGGTGGTGCGCGTGGTGCCGCGCAGCGAGGGCGCGCGGCTGGCCGTGGTGCGCGAGCTGCAGGCCGACGCGGCCGCCGCCAACCTGGGCAAGCCCAATGTCTACATGCTCGAGGGCTACATCGCCGCGCGCGTCTATGCCGAGGCGCTGCGCCGCATCGCCAAGGAGCCGACGCGCGCCCGGCTGCGCGGCGCGCTGGACGGGCTCGACAACGTGAGCGTGGGCGGCTTTCGCGTGCACTTCGCCGAGGAGCGCGTGGCCTCCAAGCTGGTGGAGCTGAGCCTGATCGACTCGCAGGGGCGGGTGCGCGAGTAGGCGGGGCGGGCCGCTGGCGCGGTTTGGGCCCGGTTTTCAGGTCAAATCAGGCGGATGTCCTCGTCGGATGGCCGTTTCTTGCTATCAAAAAATGAGTAACCGGCCGGCGGATGGCCCTGCGGCATCGCCGGGCGCCAGGGGCCCTGCGCAGAAGGGGGCCGGCACCCCGAAGGCCCGCATCCCCCAAACAGGCATGCCGATGACTGTTTCCGAATAGGGCGCGGCCATGCCATGGCCGGGCGGATCCATGGCGATGTTTCTGAGGAAACCCGGCCCCGCAGCGGGGGCGAGGGCATGCCTTGCCCCGGACAGGCGCAGTGGAGAAAGTCACTGTGGTGTTGTGCATTTGCCGCCTCGAAAAGGCCGCACGGCGAGTAACTTCACGCGAGCCCGATATTTGACACGCTCAACCATTGGATCAACCCCCAGGGCTGCCTAGACTTCGGCACACAAGCAGTTACATCGTTGGGTATTGAACAAAAATGAACGAAGTTATCCAGACCTCCTGGCGCCTGGAGATGGTCGCGTTGTCCTACGCCATCTCCGTCCTCGGCGCCTTTGTCGCCCTGACCGCCGCACGCAACATTCGAGGCCGAGACGGCCTCAGCCTTCTCAACATCCTGGCCGCCGGCCTGGCCATGGGCGGCATCGGTGTCTGGTCCATGCACTTCACGGGCATGCTGGCGCTGGACCTCAAGATGGGCAGCGGCTATTCGATGGTCGAGACGCTGATCTCCCTGGTGGCCGCGGTGGGCGCTACCTCCGCCGCGCTGGCCTTCGTGGCGCGGCGGCCGGACAGCCTGCCGAGGATCGTCGGCGCGGGCACCCTGCTCGGGCTGGGCGTGGCAGTCATGCACTACCTGGGCATGTACGGCATGCGCTTTCCGGGCCACTTCGTCTGGTCTTACCCGGTGGTGGCGCTCTCGGTCGGCATGGCCGTGGCGGCGGCCAGCGCCGCGCTGTGGCTGGCGTTCCGCACCCGCACGGTGATCCTGCGCCTGGTCGCCGCGGCCGTGATGGGCGTGGCTGTTTGCTCGATGCACTACACCGGTATGGCGGCAGCCGACTACGTCTGCACCTCGGCCACCGAGCGCTACGCGACGCCCCAGGGCTTCGGTGTCATCAGCTCGATGGCCATGCCCTCGCTGATCGCCGTCGTCGCCATCGGGATCGCCCTGGTGATCGCGATGGACCAGCTGCTGCAGCGCGTGGCGGCGGCGCACCCGAGCCAGGCCGGAGTCCCGTCGAAATAGACGGCTCGAGTACCAGCGCCGAGCTGGCGAAACTGAGCCTGTGCTTGACGGGAAGGGCGTGTGTTGCATGCAGTTGGCCCTCAGCCACCCGCCGCCCGCCGCCCGCCGCCCGCTCACACGGTCTGCGCCGGCCAAAAAGCAGTGAAATTGACGCAATGTCCAGGTGAGCTGGTTCTTTGTTGCTATCAAAAAATGAGCGACTGACTGGCCCGTCCCTCTGCCGTGTCGCCCCGGCGGCCGCCCCGTTTTGCTACAGTCGGCGCTCCACCCTCTGTTCTTCCTGCTCCCCCAACCTGGGTCTCCATGAGCCTGCCATCCCCCAGCGAGCCTTCGGGCCGCGACGCCGCGGAGTTTTCCAGGCTGGCCCACCTGATCTACGAGGCGGCGGCCCAGCCGCAGGCCTGGCCGCAGGTGGTGGCGGCCGTGGCCCAGTCGATGCGCGCCTCCAAGGGCCTGATGTTCACGCCCGGGGTCGGCCCGCAGGACGGCGGCATGGCGTTCCCGTGGCAGATTTCCGAGCGGCACATGCAGCTGTGGGCCACGCAGTACATCGGCGACGACATCTGGGCCGCCAATGCCCGCCGGCTCGGGCTGTGGCGCCAGGGCCTGGTCATGGCCGACGAGCGCCTGGTGCCGCGCGAGGAATTTCTCGCCTCGCGCTTCTACCGGGAGTTCCTCAGCGCCAGTGGCATCGGGCGCATGTGCTGCGGCGTGGTGTTCGAGGAGGCGCCGGGGCTGCCCGGCACGGCGCTGTCGGTGTTCCGCGACGTGCACGAGCCCCCGTTCAGCGAGGCCGACCAGGACTGGCTGCGGCTGCTGGTGCCCCACCTGTCGCGCTCGCTCGGGCTGATGTACCGGCTGGGCGCCGTGCAGCAGCAGACGGCGTCCCTCATGGCGGCGCTGGACCGGCTGGCGTTCGGGGTGGTGCTGCTCGATGGCCGCACCCAGGTGCTGCACCTCAACAGCGCGGCCCGGGCCGTGGTGGGCCGCGGCGACGGCCTTGAAATCAACGCGCAGCGCCAGCTCGCGGGGCCGGCGGCCGGTGGCGCGAGGGCGGGGCTGTCGCACTGGCTGGAGTCGATCCGCGACCAGGGCCTGAGCGATCCCGCGCATTTCTCCGACAGCTTCATGGTGGCCCGCGCGCAGGGCGACCGGCGCTATGCGATCCAGTGCTCGGGGCTGCCGGTGACCGACCACTGGCAGGCGCAGGGCGAGGCCGTGCGCTTCGTGGCCTTCATCACCGACCCGGACGCGGTGCAGATGCCCGACACGCAGCGCCTGTGCCGGATCTACGGCTTCACCGAGACCCAGGCGCGCGTCGCCAGCGGGCTGGCCGGCGGCCGCAGCTACAAGGAGGTGGCGGGCCAGCTCAACATCTCGGAGGAAACCGTGCGTTCGCACGTCAAGGAAATCTATCCCAAGGCGCGGGTCAACCGCCAGAGCGACCTGACGCGCGCCATCATGTCGATCGGGCTGGCGGCGGTCTAGCAATCCCCCGCATGCGCGGATGGCGCGGCGCGGCTAGGATAGAAGGCTGAAGGAGTTTTCCATGAAGATCATCGATTCCATCGTCACCCAGGCCGCCGGCATCGCCGCGGTCCGGCGCGACATCCACGCCCACCCCGAACTCTGCTTCGAGGAAGTGCGCACCGCCGACCTGGTGGCGCAGAAACTCACCGAATGGGGCATCCCCATCCACCGCGGCCTGGGCACCACGGGCGTGGTCGGCATCGTGAAGAACGGCAGCTCGGCGCGCGCCCTGGGCCTGCGCGCCGACATCGACGCCCTGCCGATGCAGGAGTTCAACACCTTCGCCCACGCGAGCCAGCACCAGGGCAAGATGCACGCCTGCGGCCACGACGGCCACACGGCGATGCTGCTGGCCGCGGCCCAGCACCTGGCCAAGAACCGCAACTTCGACGGCACGGTCTACCTGATCTTCCAGCCGGCCGAGGAGGGCGGCGGCGGCGCGCGCGAGATGATCAAGGACGGGCTGTTCGAGCTGTTCCCGATGGAGGCCGTGTTCGGCATGCACAACTGGCCGGGCTCGCAGGTCGGCAAGTTCGCCGTCAGCCCGGGGCCGGTGATGGCGTCCACCAGCGAGTTCAAGATCGTGATCCGCGGCAAGGGCAGCCACGCCGCGCTGCCGCACCTGGGCCTGGACCCGGTGCCGGTGGCCTGCCAGATGGTGCAGGCGTTCCAGACCATCATCAGCCGCAACAAGAAGCCGATCGACGCGGGCGTGATCTCGGTCACCATGATCCACGGCGGCGAGGCCACCAACGTGGTGCCCGACAGCTGCGAGCTGCAGGGCACGGTGCGCACCTTCTCGACCGAGGTGCTGGATTTGATCGAACGGCGCATGAAGCAGGTGGCCGAGCATGTGTGCGCGGCGCACGAAATGCAGTGCGAGTTCGAGTTCGTGCGCAACTACCCGCCCACCGTCAACCACGCGGCGGAAGCCGCGTTCGCGCGCCGCGTCATGGCCTCCATCGTCGGCGCCGAGAACGTCGAGGTGCAGGAGCCCACCATGGGCGCCGAGGACTTCGCCTTCATGCTGCAGGCCAAGCCCGGCGCCTACTGCTTCATCGCCAACGGCGACGGCGCGCACCGCGAGATGGGCCACGGCGGCGGCCCCTGCACGCTGCACAACCCGAGCTACGACTTCAACGACGACCTGATTCCGCTGGGCGCCACCTACTGGGTGCGCCTGGCCGAGGAATGGCTCAACACCCCCCACCACGCGAAGGACCACGCATGATCGGCGTCACCGAGGCTTTTTCTCCCAGCTATGCAAAGGCGCGCAGCCGCTTCCTGGAGTCCGCCGCGGCCGCCGGGCTGCGCGTGGAGTCGCACCCGCACCCGCTGCCGGGGCGCGACGGCGAGCCGCTCGCGATGGACGTGGCACTCGACGGCGCGCCCGACGCCCGCAGCCTGCTGATCGTCACCAGCGCCTGCCACGGCGTGGAGGGCTACTGCGGCACCGGCGTGCAGGTGTTCGCGCTGCATGACGCCGAGTGGCGCGAGAAAGCCCGCGCGCAGGGCGTGGCGGTGCTCTACATCCATGCGCTCAACCCCTATGGCTTCTCGCACATCCGCCGCGTCACGCACGAGAACGTGGACCTGAACCGCAACTTCCACGACTTCTCGAAGCCGCTGCCGGTGAACGAGGCCTACCGCGAACTGCAGCCGCTGCTGCTGCCCGCGCAATGGCCGCCGGCTGCCGGCAACACCGCCGCCATCGGCCAGTACATCGCCGCGCGCGGCGAGGGCGCCTACCAGGCCGCCATCACGCGCGGCCAGCACGAGTTTCCCGAGGGCCTGTTCTTCGGCGGCACCGAGCCGACCTGGAGCAACCGGACGCTGCGCCAGGTGCTGCGCCAGCACGGCCGGCGCGCCGCGCGCCTCGCCTGGATCGACCTGCACACCGGTCTGGGCCCGAGCGGCGTGGGCGAGCGCATCTACGCCGGCAACGATGACGCCGCCGCCGTGCAGCGCGCGCGCGCCTGGTGGGGCGGCAACGGCGCCACGCCGGTGACCTCGATCTACGACGGCTCCTCGACCTCGGCCTTTCTCACGGGCCTGATGTGGACGTCGATCTACGACGAATGCCCGCAGGCCGAGTTCACCGGGATCGCCATGGAGTACGGCACCGTGCCCGTGCTCGACGTGATGCAGGCGCTGCGCGCCGAGCACTGGCTCAACATCCACCGCGATGCGCCGGCCGAGCTGGCGCGGCAGATCAAGCAGCAGATGCTCGAGGCCTTCTACACCGACACCGATCTCTGGAAGGGCCAAATCATCAGCCAGGCGCGCCAGGCCCTGTTCCAGGCCGTCGACGGGCTGAATTCCTGATCGAATCCGCCCAAGGTCCAGGCGGGGCGGTTCTCGCCTGCTATTGAATTGGTAGCAGGTGGGCGGCCCTCAAGCCGCTCAGGGAATGTCCTTGTTCGGCTCGGGCACCGAGGCGTCGCGCGGGCCCACCGTGCCGAGGCGCGCCTTCAGCGATTGCGGCTGCCCGGTCAGCAGGGCGGCGTAGATCGCGGTGTTGGACAGCACCTTCTTCACGTAGTCGCGGGTCTCGCTGAACGGCACGTTCTCGGCCCAGATCGCGGCATCGAGCACCGGGCCGTTGCGCCAGCTGCGCGGGCGGCCCGGGCCGGCGTTGTAGGCCGCGGCGGCCAGCGCCATGGAGCCGGCGAAATCGTCGAGCACCAGCTTGAGGTAGCCGGTGCCGATGGCGATGTTGGTGTCGCGGTCGGTCAGCTGGTCGGTGCTGAAGCCGCTCATGCCGAGCTTCTTCGCCGTCCAGCGCGCGGTGGCGGGCATGACCTGCATCAGGCCCGAGGCGCCCACGCCCGAGCGGGCGTCCATCACGAAGCGGCTTTCCTGGCGGATCAGGCCGTACACATAGGCCGGGTCGAGCGCGACATCGCGGCTGCGCTTGACCACGCTGTCGCGGAACGGCATCGGAAAGCGCTGCTCGTAGTCGGCCTCGCCCTTGGTGCGCTCGCTGGTGTTGATGCAGCGGTCCCAGACCTGGTTGTCGCAGGCCAGCTGCGCGGCGGCCAGCAGCTCGCGGTCGTTCAGGTTGCCGGGCTCGCCCCGGGCGTTCACGAGGTTGGTGCTGTAGTTCCACTCGCGCACCCCCTCGGGGCGCAGGCCGATCAGGATGGCGTACAGGCCCCGGTTCAGGCCGGGGTTGCGGCGCGCGCCCTCTTTCTCCTCGGGCGTCAGCGGCTGCGGCCGGCCGGGCACGGTGATCTTCTGGCCCAGCTCCTCGAGCGCGAGCTGCTCGTAGAAACCGCGCGGGCCGGCGATACCCTCCAGCAGGGCCTGCGCTTCCTGGGCGGCGGCCGGGCTCTTGTGCTGCTGCAGGGCGCGCGCCTTCCAGTAGACCCAGGTGGGGTCGCGGCGCGCGTCGTCGCCCATGGCGTTGACGGCCTGCAGCACCTGCGGCCATTTGCCCACGCGTAGCGCGGCGCGGGCCTTCCAGGCCAGCATGTCGTCGGTCAGGTCGCCGTCCTTGCCGACCTTGGCGAAGTAGGCAAGCGCGTCGTCCGAGGCCAGCCGGGTGGCGGCCTGCTTGCCGATCACGCCCCAGGTCCAGTGGCGTTCCTCGGCGCTGAGCTGGCTGCTCCAGCGGTCTTCGAGCAGGCCGGCGGCGGCGTCGGGGTCGTTGGTGGCCATCTTGATCAGCGCCAGCACGGCCAGTTCCTTGCGGGTCTTGGGCGAGGCCGCGGCCTTGCCGGTGAGGAACTTCGCGGGATTGCCGTTGAGCTCGCCAACCAGGTTGAGCGACTCGGGGGCGACGATCTCCACCGCGTTGCGTGCGGCGCGCGGGCGGTTGGCCTCGATCGCCAGCCGGGCCTTGCGCCAGGCGTCGGCCACGGGCATCTTGCGGGCGCTGATGAGGCGGTCGGCCGCCAGCGTGCAGCCGTCGTCGGCCTCGCGCAGCGCGAACCAGTTGCGGCGCACGTCGTCGGCCAGGGCCGGGTTCGCAGTGCCGCCGTCCTTGAGGAAGTCGATCAGCAGCGCGTAGCAGCGCACCTCGCGGTCGTCGCCCATGCGGAAGCTCGGGTGCTCGGCGGCGAAGCCGGCCCAGTCGCGGCGCTGGCCCAGCAGCAGCAGCCAGTCGTTGCGCAGCCGGTCTTCCTGGTAGGTGCCGGCGTAGCGCGTGAGGAAATCGTGCACTTCCTGCGGCATGGCCTCGTCGAGCCGGGCCTTCAGCTCCCAGTAGGCGGCCCAGGGTTCGAGGGCGTGGCCGCGGGCCTGCGGCAGCAGCTGCGTGAGCCGTTTCTTGTCGCCGCGCTTGTAGGCCTGGTTCATGTCGAGCAGCAGCTCGTCGGCCCGGTTCTGGGCCGGCGCCGGCAGGGCCAGGGTGCTTGCCACCAGGGCCGCCAGAACCGGTGTCAGAATCTTTGTGTACTGCATGAGGGGAATTATGGACAAAAAGGCTGTGCGCCAGGCGCTCATCGAACAACGTCTGAACCTGCCCGACCGCCTACAGCGTGCCGAGTTGTTACAGCGTGTCATGCGCATCTGGCTGGTAGGGCGGCCCGACACGGTGATCGGCGCCTACTGGCCGATCAAGGGCGAGTTCGACCCGCTGCCGGCGCTGCACCGCTGGAAGGAGGACGGCGAGCTGCTCGACGAGCCGCAGTTGCGGCGCATCGCGCTGCCGGTGGTCGACAAGGTGCACAAGACGCTGGTGTTCCATGCCTGGTACCCGGGCTGCCCGATGGAGGAGGACGCCTACGACATCCCCAAGCCCAAGGACACCGAGGTGGTGGTGCCGACGCTGCTGTTCGTGCCCTGCCTGGGCTACGGCGCGGGCGGCTACCGGCTGGGCTACGGCGGCGGCTTCTACGACCGCACCCTGGCCACGCTGCAGCCGCAGCCCGTGACGGTGGGCCTGGGCTTCACGCAGGGCTTCCTGCCGGATTTCGAGCCCGAGGCGCACGATGTGCCGCTGCACGCGATCCTGAACGACAACGGGGTGGTCTGGCCGGTGGCCTGAGCGGCCTCAATCGAGCTGGTCGAGGGTGTCCGGGTCGGGCACTTCGCCGATGGTTTCGCGCGTGGCCTGCGACTGCTGCTGCAGCCAGTCGCAGAAGGCGCGGATCTCGGGCCGGGCCGCGCTGCGCGGGCCGACCACCAGCCAGTAGGCCATGGGCGAATCCATGCGCTGCTGGGGCAGGGCCTCGATCAGGTCGCCGTTGGCCAGGCTCTCGGCCACCAGCGGCAGGCGCGCCAGCACCACGCCCTGGCCGGTCAGGGCGGCCTGCACCATCTGGTAGGCGTAGTTGAAGTACAGCCAGCGCTTCGGGTTGAGCTTGGGCAGCTTCTGCTCGTCGAACCAGCGCCGCCAGGTCAGCCATTCCAGGTGGGTGCGGTGCGCATCGCCGGCCTCGATCAGGGCGAACTGGGCCAGGTCTTCGGGTCTCTTCAGCTTGGGCCCGCTCTTGAGCAGCCAGGGGCTGACCACCGGCGTGAGCTGCTCGCCGAACATGCGCACGGCCTGCGCCGGCATCGACGAGGCCGGGCCGTAGCGCAGGGCGAGGTCGACGTCGGCCGTGTCGAGGTCGACCGAGGCGTCGCTGGCGTCGATGCGGATGTCGATGTCGGGGTTGTCGCGCTGGAAGGCCTCCATCCGCGGGATCAGCCACATCGAGGCGAAGGAGGCGAAGGTGGTGAGCGACACGCTCTTGCGGCCGGCGGTCTGGCGGATCTGGCGCACCGCGCTGTCGATGCGCTCCAGCGAGGGCGAAACCGCCGCCAGCAGCTGCGCGCCCGCGCTGGTGAGCTCCACGGCGCGGGTGTGGCGCAGGAACAGGGGCACGCCCACTTCTTCTTCCAATGCCTGGATCTGGCGGCTCACGGCGGACTGCGTGAGCGCCATCTCCTCGGAGGCGGCGCGGAAGTTGAGGTGCCGCGCCACGGCCTCGAAGGCGCGCAGGTGGCCGGCCGAGATGGGCCGCGTGCGCAGGTGGGTTTGCGAGTGCTGCATGTGACAGCGTGATGTCAGGAGGGGAAGGCTGATTGATGCGGATCCGGAATCAATAGCGTATCCCGTTTTCATTGGACTGCCAAGGGTTTGCCAACGATGATTCATCCTCAAATCGCCACTTTGGAGAAGATCATGGCCTCGCAAAATGTTCTGCTTTCGCAACAATCCTCGCTCGACCAGACGCTGCCGGGTTGCTGGAAGCTGGGCGCGGGACGAGCCGTGACCCTGCAGCCGCACGAAGAGGGCATCCTGCGCATTGCGCACGGCCGCATGTGGGTCACCTTCGAAGGGCTGCACACGGGCCACGGCAACGAATCGGGCGACTACTTCCTGAACGCCGGCGAGCAGCTCGCGCTGCGGCCGGGCCAGCGCGCGGTGATCGAGTCCTGGGGCGCCGACAGCCAGACCCCGGCGTATTTCAGCTGGGATGCCGTGCCGGCGGTGGTGCGCGGCCAGGTTCGAGGCGCCAGCGGCTGGCAGCAGGCCGTGGTTCAGCCGCTGGCCGATTTGCGCCTGGCGCTGGTTTTGGGCGCGGGGGCGGTAGGCCGCCTGGTCCTGGGGCTGGCCGGCTTGGCGGCGGGCGTGGCCGCGCGGCGCGGACGCACCGCCTTGGCCGAGCGCGCCTTCAGCGCGCAATCGAGCGCCTGCCGCGCCCATTGAGCCATCGCGCCGGGCGACTCCATGGCGTCGTCGGGCGCGCTGTAGTAGTTCAGCTTCATGGGCTTGCCCTTGGCTTCGTAGACGAAGGGCTTGCAGCCCGCGGCCACCCATTGCGGCTCGGTGTCGGCGTTGACTTTCAGGTAAAGCGTTTCCCAGGCGATCAGGCCGAAGGTCAGGCCGCCGGTGCTGATGCCGAAGCCGCCGAACATGGGCCGGGCCGTGCACGGCCCGACGCTGGACAGCAGTTCGCAGCAGTAGCGGGCAAAGTCCTGGGCGGGAGTCGTCGTCATGGCGCGACGATAGCAGCGCGCCGCGATAATGCCAACCATGGCCCGCCCGAAGTCTTCACAGCACGAATTCAAGCGCGATGAAATCCTGGACGCCGCGGCCCAGTGCTTCGCCGACCGCAGCTATCCCGCCGCCAGCATGAACGACATCGCGCTCGCCTGCGGCACCAGCAAGGCGAGGCTCTACCACTACTACGGCAGCAAGGAAGCCATCCTGTTCGACCTGCTGGACCGCTACACCCAGCGGCTGCTGGCGATCATCGGCCATGCCGAGGCCACGGCGCAGCGGCGCAACCTGGACGAGCGCGCCGCGCTGCACGAGCTGATCCGCAGCTTCCTGCAGGAGTATGAAACCTCGGCCACGCGCCACGTGGCGCTGCTGGGCGACACCAAGTTCCTGGGCGATGCGCAGCGCGAGCTGATCCTGAACCGCCAGCGCGACGTGGTCTCGGCCGTCACGCGCTTCCTGCGCCGCGCCTACCCGCAGCGCCTGAACGCGGCCAACCAGACGGCCGTGACGATGATGCTGTTCGGCATGATCAACTGGACCTTCACCTGGCTGCGCCCCGGCGGCGCCATGAGCTACGCGGCCTTCGCCGAAGAGGTGATCGCCACGCTGGAGCGCGGCCTGGCGGGAGGCGCGTGAGCCCGGCCGCGGCATCGCCGGTGCCCGCCATCGTGGTGATGGGCGTGGCGGGCTGCGGCAAGTCGGCCGTGGGCTCGCGCATGGCCCGGCTGCTGGGGCTGCCGCTGATCGAAGGGGACGACTTCCATTCGGAGCACAACGTCCGCAAGATGCAGCAAGGCCAAGCTTTGACGGACGAGGACCGGGCCGGCTGGCTGCGCCGCCTGGGCGCCGAACTGGCGGGCTGCCGGGGCGGGGCCGTGCTGACCTGCTCCGCACTCAAGGCGACCTATCGCGAGAGCCTGCGCGCGGCCGTGCCCGGCCTGCGTTTCGTGCACCTGGCCATCGGTTCGGACGAGTCGCTGCGCCGCGTGGCGGCGCGTACCGGCCATTTCTACCCGGCCAGCCTGGTGACCAGCCAGTTCGAAGCCTTGCAGGATCCGTCGGCCGAGCCGGGCGTGCTGACCCTGGAGGCCACGGCCACCCCCGACGAGCTGGCGCGGCAGGCGGTGGCCTGGCTGGTTCCGGGATGGTTTGAAATTCAACAATGCGTAATTGATTACGATTAGGTAAAATTTGACCGAGCCGGATTCGGCCATGCCCATTGATCCACAGGAGACCCCATGTCCAAAGCATTCGCAAGCCAGGCCGACCTGGCCGACAAGAAAATCACCTTCGAGCAGCTCAGCGCCCATTGCTGGGCCTATACCGCCGAGGGCGACCCGAACTCCGGCGTGATCATCGGCGACAAGTTCATCATGGTCAGCGACGCCACTGCCACGCCCGACATGGCGCGCGACCTGATCGCCAGGATCCGCACGGTCAGCGACAAGCCCATCAAGTATGTGCTGCTGACCCACTACCACGCGGTGCGCGTGCTCGGCGCCAGCGCCTACGCGGCCGAAGGCGCCACCGAGGTGATCGCGAGCCAGGGCACCTACGAACTGATCGTCGAGCGCGGCGCCGAAGACATGCAAAGCGAGATGGAGCGCTTCCCGCGCCTGTTCCGCGGCGCCGAAGGCGTGCCGGGCCTGACCTGGCCGACCCTGGTGATCGGCGGCGGCGACGCCACGCGGGGCGAAGTGCCCGGCAAGCTGGTGGTGGACCTGGGCGGCGTCAAGGTGCAGATCTGGCAGCCCGGCTATGGCCACACGCGCGGCGACACCATCGCCTGGGTGGAAGAGGAAAAGGTGCTGTTCTCGGGTGACCTGGTCGAGTACGAGGCCGGCGTCTACACCGGCGACGCCCAGCTCGAGGAATGGCCCGCCACGCTCGAAGCCCTGCGCGCGCTCAAGGCCGAGGCCATCGTGCCCGGCCGCGGCGAGGCGATGAAGGGGGCCGACAGCGTCAACAAGGCGCTGGACTACACCAAGCGCTGGGTCGAGACCCTGTTCACGGCCGCCAAGGAAGCCGCGGCGCAGAACCTGGACCTCAAGGGCGCGATGGCGCACACCCGCAAGAGCATGGACCCGGTGTTCGGCCATGTGTTCATCTACGAGCACTGCCTGCCGTTCGACGTGAGCCGCGCCTACGACGAGGCCAAGGGCATCAAGAACCCGCGCATCTGGACGGCCGAGCGCGACAAGGAAATGTGGGCGGCGCTGCAGGTCTGAAGCCCGCGCTAGCGGCAGGCCGCGCCCGCGGCGGGGCCCGCCTGCTTATTTCTGCGTAGCCAGCTCGCGAAGGTCGCGCTCGTAGGCCTGCAGCCGGCGCACCGCCGTCTCGCGCTGGGCCGGCGTGGTGCTGTTGTGCGCCACCGCGAAGCTGCGGCAGCCTTCCTGCATCAGGGTCTGCTGGTAGCTGCGGTAGGCCGGGTTGGGCGAGTTCATGGCGCGCTCCAGGTAGCCGCGCATGGCCAGCCGTGCCTCTTCCGGCGTGGGCTTGCCCGCCTGCAGCTTGCGCAGGGTCTGCAGCAGGTCCTGCTGGCGGCGCAGCCGCTCGGCGTAGCTGACCTGGCCGTCGAAGCTGGACAGCGCCACCTGCTGGCGGATGACGTCGCGTTGCGCGTCGTCGAGCCGGCCGTAGATCATCTCGCTGCGTTCCAGTACCTGCTTGTAGCGTTTCTCCTGCTGCTCCTTGGGCGTGCTCCTGACCCAGTCCTTGCGGTAGGCCGTGTCGGTCTTCTCGTACTTGCGCTCCACCTGCTTCAACTGGTCGGGCGTCAGGCTGAGCGCCAGCGCGACCACGGCAGGCTCGGCCTGGTCCGCCAGCGTGTTGGCCTTGCCCTGGATCTGGGCCAGCACGGCGCACACCTGCTCGGGCGTCACGTCGGCGGCGGCCATCTGCTCCACTTTCTGCAGCAGGTCGGCGTAGCGGGGCAGCTCGGTGCTGCGGTGCCACTGGTGCAGCCGGGCCAGGTCCTGGCGCGCCCGCAGGGTCTGCGCCTCGTTGAAATCCACATAGCCGTCCAGCCACCAGTAGGTCAAGTCCGGCGCGTTGTTGTAGACCAGCTTGATGGCGCTGCAGGCCTGCAGCAGGGCGGCCAGCGCCAGCAGGCCGATAATCCGGCCAACCGTTCCTGCAATACCCGGAGGAAGGCGTAAAGGAGTAGTCATGACAGCAGTAGATGTGGTCATCATGGCCGCAGGCAAGGGCACGCGGATGAAGAGCCGTTTGCCCAAAGTGTTGCACCGTTTGGCCGGACGTGCACTGGTACAACATGTGATTGACACGGCCGCCGGCCTGATGGCGCGCCGCGTGGTGGTGGTGACCGGCCATGGCGCCGAACAGGTGGAGCGCGCGCTGGCCCGGCCGGCGGGCGCTTCGGGGCCGGACCTGCGCTTCGTGCGCCAGGAGCCGCAGCTGGGCACCGGCCATGCGGTGCAGCAGGCGGCGCCGGCCCTGCCCGATGAGGGTGTGACGCTGGTGCTGAACGGCGACGTGCCGCTGGTGCTGCCGCAAACCATGCAGGCGCTGATCGAGTGCTGCGGCGGTGAGCGCATCACCCTGTTGACCGTGGACACCGGCGCCGATGCTGGCGCCTACGGCCGCATCGTGCGCAGTGGCGGCGCCGAGGCGCCGGTGCAGGCCATCGTCGAGGCCAAGGATGCCACGCCCGAGCAGCGCGGCCTGACCGAGTGGTACAGCGGGGTGATGGCTGCGCCCACGCCGCTGCTGAAGAAATACCTGGCGCAGCTGACCGATGACAACGCGCAGCGGGAGTTCTACCTGACCGATGTGGTCAAGCATGCGGTGGCCGGCGGCACGCCGGTGGTGGCGCTCAGGATTACCGACGAAACGGAGGTGGCGGGCGTCAACAGCCCGCTGCAACTGGCCGAACTGGAGCGGGCCTATCAGCTGCGCCAGGCGCGCCGCCTGATGGAGCAGGGCGTGCGCATCGCCGACCCCGCGCGCTTCGATCTGCGTGGCGAGCTGGACTGCGCGCAGGATGTGGAGATTGACATCAACTGCGTGTTCGAGGGCCGGGTGCAGCTCGGTGAAGGCGTCAGGATCGGCGCCAATTGCGTGGTCGCCAACGCCAGCATCGCGGCCGGCGCGGTGATCCACCCCTTCACTCACATCGATGGCGAGAAGGCCGGCGTGCAGGTGGGCGAGGGCGCGCTGGTCGGCCCGTTCGCGCGGCTGCGCCCGGGGGCGCAGCTCGGCCCGCAGGTGCACATCGGCAATTTCGTCGAGGTCAAGAACTCCACGCTGGCGGCCGGCGCCAAGGCCAACCACCTGGCCTACCTCGGCGACGCCACCGTGGGCGAGCGCGTGAACTACGGCGCGGGCAGCATCACGGCCAACTACGACGGCGCCAACAAGCACCGCACCGTGATCGAGAGCGACGTGCATGTCGGCAGCAACTGCGTGCTGGTGGCACCGGTCACCCTCGGCGCCGGCGGCACCGTGGGCGGCGGCTCCACCATCACCAAGGACACGCCGCCGGGCGCCTTGAGCGTGGCCCGCGGCAAGCAGGTCAGCATCGCGGGCTGGCAGCGGCCGGTGAAGCGCAAGTAGGGAAAATGGGGGGGCATCCCCCCGAATCATGGGAGGCGCGCGCCGGCGTGCGGGTGTAGTCTGCCCCTTCCTGCATCGTGCAGCTGGAGGAGCCCATGCGCATTGCCTTTACATCCTGTGCCAGCGCCAGGCTGGTGGCGCGCCAGCCGGTCTGGGACCATATCCGGGCGGCGGCGCCCGATGTGCTGCTGCTGATGGGCGACAACATCTACAACGATGTGCCCGACACCGGCATTGCCGCGCTCGAGGCGATGTCCGAGCTCGAATTCGCCGAACACCTGATGCAGCGCTACTGCGAGCAGCTGAGCGTGCCGTCGTTCGCGCGCCTGGTGGCCCAGCCGGACATCGGCATCCACGCGATCTGGGACGACCATGATTTCCTCTGGAACGACCCCAACGGCGGCAACCGCATCCACAGCCCGCGTCATGCGGACAAGATCCGCATCTCCACCAGTCTGATGCGCCTGTTCCGCCGCGCGCTGACGCTGCACGACGTGAACGCCTTTCCCACCTCATCCAGCCATCCGGACGTGTGGCAGGACTGGCTGGACCCCGGTTTCGCCGGGCTGGGCGCGACCTCCATGCCGCTGGAGATCAGCAGCCGCGCCTGGCTGCACCTGACGGACGGGCGCAGCTTTCGGGATACGTCCACCCTGCTGGGCGCCGCGCAGCGCCAGGCCCTGGCGGCGCGCTTCGCGCAGGCGCCGGGCGCCCTGCACGTGATCGTGAGCGGCTCCACCTACGGCTCGCCGGACGGCTGGAAGGGCGCGCCCGCCGATGCCGACTGGCTGTTCCAGCAGATGGGCGGGCGCCACTGGCTGATGCTCAGTGGCGACGTGCACGCCAATGCCTTCAACCTGCACCGCCGTCTCGGGCCTGACGGGCCCTGCCTGGTGGAAGCCACCGCCTCGGGCGCCGCGCTGCGCGCCTATCTGAACAAGATCGTGCCGGGCAAGGAGTTGTGCAACTACGGCCTGCTGAACCTGGAGGACGCGCAGGCCGAGATCGGGCTGTTCTCGTTTGCTCAGGAGCAGGATGAGTCGCCGCACCGCTTCGCGCGGCTGCCCGAGGGCAGCCTGGCGCTCTGATCAGGGCTTGGCGCCGGTGCGCGCCAGCAGCACGATGCCGGCCACCACCAGCAGCGCGCCCAGCACCTGCGGCGCCCGCAGCGCCTGGTCCAGCAGCAGCCAGCCCAGCGCCAGCACGGCGATCGGCTCGATGTTGAGCGCCGAGGCGTTGCGCGCCATCTCCAGGCGCGGCATCAGCACGAACAGCACCGAGAACGCGCAGCCGTACAGCAGCGTCAGCAGCAGCAGGCCCAGCCAGCCCAGGCCGTCCGCGGGCCAGTGCAGGGCGCCCGGCAGCAGGCCGGCCTGGCCGGCGACCAGGCCGCCGAGGGCCGTGGCCAGGCAGACCAGCGCCATCGTGCACAGGCTACGCAGCGGCCCGGGCACGGCCGGCAGCCGGTGCTCGGTGATCCACAGCGCGACGGCGAACACCAGCGAGCCACCCAGCGCAAGGGCCACGCCCAGCGCCAGCGAGGGGCCGCCGGCATCGGCCGCCAGGCCCAGCCGCGCCGGCGCATCGAGCGCCAGGGCCAGGCCCAGCAGGATCAGCCCCATCAGCGCCGCCGCGCGCCGGCTCGGCGGGCGCCCGCCGAGCGCCCAGGACAGCAGGGCGTAGAGCACCGGGAAGGTGTTGAAGGCCAGCAGCGCCAGCGCCACCGGGATGCGCGCCACCGCCGAATACAGCAGCAGGCTCTGCAGCGCGATCAACAGGCCCAGCGCCAGCAGCCAGCGCCGGCTGCCCACCGGCGGGCGCAGCGGCAGGCGCAGCCACAGCACCACGCCCAGCAGCGCCACGGCGGTCAGGCCCGAGCGCATCAGGATGGCGGTGACGAGGCCGGTGCCGTGGTCGAAGGCGAGCCGGGCGGCGATGTGGTTGCTGCCGAAGCACACGCCGATCAGCAGCAGCGTGCCCAGCGCGAACGGGCGCGGAAACAGGGGGGAAGCGGTCATGCGTGGAGCGTACCGGAAAACCGGAGTGCTATTGAATCGATAGCGGCTTATGACTGCTGGACGCGGACTATCGGCAGTTTGGGCTCGAATTTGCTGCGTTTGACGCTGAAAAAGGCCTTGACGTTGCGCACGTTGGCATCGGCGCTGAACAGGCGCTGCGCCAGGGCGAGGTAGCCGGGCATGTCGGCGGCGTGCACGAGCAGCACGAAGTCGGGGCCGGGCGAGACGCGGTAGCACTGCTGCACGGCGTCGTCGGCCGCCACCCGCGCCTCGAAGGCGTCGAGCAGCTCGGCGGTCTGCCGCTCGAGCGTGATCTCCACCACCGCCGTGAGGCCGTGGCCCAGCACGGACGCCAGCCGCTCGGGGTTCAGCAGGGCTACTTGGCGCTCGATCAGCCCGAGGTCGCGCAGCCGCTTGACGCGCCGCAGGCAGGTCGGCGGCGAGACATGGCAGAGCTCGGCCAGTGCCTGGTTGCTCAGCGAGGCATCGCGCTGGAGCTGGTCGAGCAGGCGCAGGTCGATGGCGTCGAGCGATATTTGTTCCAAATTCATTTAATTTTTGGAATTTTATTAATACAAAAATCCAATGAGAAATAATATTCCAGAAAATCAATAAAAAAGAAAGCCTATGGCGTGGGTGTGCCACTACAGTCCCACCCACATTCTCAGGAGCAACACCATGTGCGGCATTGTCGGCGCAGTTTCCACGCGCAATATCGTTCCCATCCTCGTGCAGGGCCTGCAGCGGCTCGAATACCGCGGCTACGACTCCTGCGGGGTGGCCGTGCACGCCGCCGGCACCGATGCCGCGCACCCTGGCGGCCTGCAGCGCGCGCGCAGCACGGCGCGCGTGGCCGAGCTGATGGCCCAGGTGCAGGCCGACCGGCTTGAAGGCGCCACCGGCATCGCCCACACCCGCTGGGCCACGCACGGCGCGCCGGCGGTGCACAACGCGCATCCGCATTTCAGCCACGGCACGGGTGCAGAGGCCGCTTCGCGCGCCGGGCGCATCGCCCTGGTGCACAACGGCATCATCGAGAACCATGACCAGCTGCGCGCCGCGCTGCAGGCCAAGGGCTATGTCTTCGCGAGCCAGACCGACACCGAGGTCATCGCCCACCTGGTCGACAGCCTGTACGACGGCGACCTGTTCAGCGCCGTCCAGGCCGCGGTGGCGCAGCTGCACGGCGCCTATGCCCTGGCCGTGATCTGCAAGGACGAGCCGCACCGCGTGGTGGGCGCGCGCGCGGGCTCGCCGCTGATCCTGGGCGTGGGCCAGGAAGGCGGCGAGAACTTCCTGGCCAGCGACGCGATGGCGCTGGCCGGCGTGACCGACCAGATCGTCTACCTCGAGGAGGGCGACCTGGTGGACGTGCAGCTCGGCAGGCACTGGGTCGTGGACGCCTCGGGCCGGCCCGTGACGCGGCCCGTGAAAACCGTGCTGGCCCACAGCGGCGCCGCCGAGCTCGGGCCCTACCGCCACTACATGCAGAAAGAGATCTTCGAGCAGCCGCGCGCCATCGCCGACACGCTCGAAGGCGTGGAAGGCATCGTGCCCGAGCTGTTCGGCGACGGGGCGTACCGCGTGTTCCAGGAGATCGACCAGGTGCTGATCCTGGCCTGCGGCACCAGCTACTACAGCGGTTGCACCGCCAAGTACTGGCTCGAGGGCATCGCCCGGATCCCGACCCAGGTGGAGGTGGCCAGCGAGTACCGCTACCGCCAGTCGGTGCCGAACCCGCGCACCCTGGTCGTCACCATCTCGCAGTCGGGCGAGACGGCCGACACCCTGGCTGCGCTGCGCCATGCGCAGGGCCTGGGCATGACGCAGACGCTGACCATCTGCAACGTGGCCACCAGCGCCATGGTGCGCGAATGCAAGCTCGCCTACATCACGCGTGCGGGGGTGGAGATCGGTGTGGCATCCACCAAGGCCTTCACCACCCAGCTCGCGGGCCTGTTCCTGCTCACGCTGGCGCTGGCCCAAGCCAAGGGCCACCTGAGCGAGGCGGACGAGGCGCAGCACCTCAAGGCCATGCGCCACCTGCCGGCCGCCCTGCAGGCCGTGCTGGCGCTGGAGCCGCAGATCATCAGCTGGGCCGAGGATTTCACGAAGATGGAGAACGCGCTGTTCCTCGGCCGCGGCCTGCACTACCCGATCGCGCTCGAGGGCGCGCTCAAGCTCAAGGAGATCAGCTACATCCACGCCGAGGCCTACCCGGCGGGCGAGCTCAAGCACGGCCCGCTGGCGCTGGTGACGAGCGCCATGCCGGTAGTGACCGTGGCGCCCAACGACGCCCTGCTCGAAAAGCTCAAGAGCAACCTGCAGGAAGTGCGCGCGCGTTCAGGCGTGCTCTACGTGCTGGCCGATGCCGACACGCACATCGAGAACGGCGAAGGCATTCACGTGATCCGCATGCCCGAGCACTACGGCGCGCTCTCGCCGCTGCTGCACGTGGTGCCGCTGCAACTGCTGGCCTACCACACCGCCTGCGCGCGCGGCACCGACGTGGACAAGCCGCGCAACCTGGCCAAGAGCGTGACGGTGGAGTGAGCCGGCCGGCTGGCCGGCGGCCCGTCTGGAGCGGCGTCGGCATCTCCGCGCGATGCGCCCCTCGAAGGGGCACCCGCGGTCACCCGCGGAAGTGGGCCTTGAAGCCTGACCAGACTTCGTCGTAGTCGGGCTGGAGGTTGGCGGCGCCCAGTGCCTGCGGGGTCGGCTGGAAGACGTGGCGGCTTTCGAACATGAAGGCCAGCGTGTCTTCCAGTTTGTGGGGGCTCAGCGGGGCCGCGCTGGCCTTTTCGAAGGTCGCCGCGTCGGGGCCGTGCGGCAGCATGGAGTTGTGCAGGCTGACGCCACCCGGAACGAAGCCCTCGGCCTTTGCGTCGTACACGCCTTTCACCAAGCCCATGAGCTCACTCATGATGTTGCGGTGGAACCACGGCGGCCTGAAGGTGTCCTCCGCAACAAGCCAGCGCGGCGGGAAGATCACGAAGTCGCAGTTGGCCACGCCGGGCGTGTCGGTGGTCGATGTGAGCACGGTATTGATCGACGGGTCCGGGTGGTCGAACGAGACCGTGCCGATTGCCATGAAGTTGGCCAAATCGTATTTGTACGGCGTGAGGTTGCCATGCCATGCCACCACGTCGAGCGGCGAACCGGTCTGCTCGCCTTCCCAGAACACGCCCAGGTACTTGTTCACCAGCGTCACACGGTCGTCGCGCTGCTCGTAGGCGGCCACCGGGGCCAGGAAGTCGCGCGCGTTGGCCAGGCCGTTGGAGCCGATGGGCCCCAGTTCCGGCAGGCTGAACGGAGCGCCGTAGTTTTCACAGACATAGCCGCGGGCCTGGCCGTCGGGTAGTTCCACCCGGATGCGGATGCCGCGCGGAATCACGGCGATCTCGCCCGGCGCCAGCTGCAGCCGGCCCAGCTCGGTGTGGATCAGAAGCTGCCCCGACTGGGGCACGATGAGCAGTTCGCCATCGGCGTTGGCGAAGTAGCGGTTCTGCATCGGCCGGTTTGCGCAATAGATGTGGGCCGCCACGCCGTTCTGTGCCTCGGCCTGGCCATTGCCTGCCACGGTGAACATGCCTTGCACGAAGTCGGCCTCGGCCGGCATCGGCCAGGGGTTCCAGCGCAGCCGGTTGGAGGGGGTCTGCGCCGCGGAGAACGGCCCGGTCAGCCAGGTGGGATGCTGAGCGCGCGAGAATTTCCCGTGCGCGGCCGAGGGCCGGATGCGGTACATCCAGGTGCGCAGGTTGTGCTTGCGCGGCGCAGTGAAGGCCGAGCCGGACAGCAGTTCGGTGTAAAGGCCCAGCGGCGCGCGCTGCGGCGAGTTGCGCGCCACGGGTAGGGCGCCGGCTTTCGCCTCGCTCGAGAAGATGTTGCCGAAGCCGTTCTGGTAGTGCAGGTCGGCCGAGGGGCCCGAAGTATGTGCCATGCCTTGTTTCTCCGTGGGCGTCTTTCACGCTTCTTGCCAGACGGGCTGGAAAAAGCCGGTAGGTGTCAGGATTTTGCTCTCCTGCCGTTGCAGCAGAGGCAGCATCCTGGCGACGTAGCTCTGCCATTGGGGCTCGTGCAGCAAGGCGGCGCGGCGCTGCGCGCGTTCATTCAGGTCCTGGTAGGCCCACAGGTGGACGATCTGGTTGAGCTCGCCGAATTCCGTCGTGTAGTAGCCCACCATGCGGCCGAGAATGCGCTTCTGTATCGCCAGTCCTTCTGCTTCGTAGAGCTTGAGGTATTCGCGCCATTTTCCCGGGTGCGCGGTGTAGGTGCGCATTTCAACGAGCATGGGTTGGCTCCGAAGCCGAGGCCCCATGGGCGGGAAGGATCGCTGCCCGGCACTCGCCGAAACCGATGGAAACGAACCCCTCGCGCTCGCAGCGGCCACTGAGTGTCACCTCATCCCCATCCTCCAGGAAACTGCGCTGCTCGCCGGTGGCCTCGAGGTGCAGCGGCCGGCTGCCGCCTGCTGTCAATTCGAGCAGGGCGCCCTGCGCGCCTTCGGCTTCGCCGGAGACCGTGCCGGAGCCGAGCAGGTCGCCGGTGTCGAGCGCACAGCCATTGCTGGTGTGATGGGCCACCATCTGGCCGAAGGTCCAGTACAGGCCGGCGGACGTGGAGCGGCTGAGCCGCATCGCAGGCAGGCCAAGCTGGGCCATGCGCCGCGTGCAGAGGCTTGCTTCCAGCATCACATGAACGCCGCCGCTCTCCTGGTCGGTGCTGGAAAACAGATACGGCAAAGGCTGCGGGTCAGCGGCTTCCCTGTGCGCCGCCGGCACCCGAAAGGGAATCAGCGCGTCTGCGGTGACCACCCAGGGAGACACGGTGGTGGCGAAGCTCTTGGAGAGAAAGGGGCCGAGGGGCTGGTACTCCCAGGACTGGATGTCGCGAGCCGACCAGTCATTCAGCAGCGAAAAGCCAAAGACATGGTCCCAGGCGCTTCCCACCGGGATGGCCTCGTCGCGCATCGACGGTGCGCCGATGTACAGACCGAGTTCGACCTCATAGTCGAGCCGAAGCGAGGGTCCGAACGTGGGCGCCGCTTCGCCGGGCCCCTTGGTCTGCCCCCTTGGCCGGCGAACCGGTTCGCCGCTGACGCGCACGCTGCTGGCACGGCCGTTGTACCCGATCGGCACGTACTTGTAGTTGGGCAGCAGCGGATTGTCGGGCCGCATCAGCCGGCCCACGTTGGTCGCGTGATGCACCGAGGCGTAGAAGTCGGTGTAGCCGCCGATGCGCACGGGCAGGTGCAGTTCGGCCTGCGACAAGGGAATGAGCGCCGCCGCCACGGCGTCGCGAGCCTCGCTGCCGGCTGCCAGCAACTGCGACAGCCGATGGCGCAGCGCCGAGGCCGCAGGCTGGCCGAGCCGCATCAGGTCATTGAGCGACGGTGCGCGGCAAGCGTCCGCGGCGGCCCGCGCGAGAGCGTCGCCCATCAGGTCGGCGCAGGCCCCGACGTCGAGGATCTGGTCGCCGATGCCGACACCGCACCTTGGAGGATGAAGGCTCCCCGTGGTGGATGAAAAGACAGCGAAGGGCAGGTTCTGAATGGGAAATTCGGCGCCGGGTGCGTTGGCCGACTTGACCCAGCTGCGCAAGGCCGGGGCATGGGTGGCATTGGGGACGGGTGCGCTCACAACGTGAATCCTCCATCGATGACGATGCGGGTGCCCGTCGCCGTGCGCAGATGCGTGATGCAGCCGACCACGGCCAGCGCCACATCCTCGGGCGTGACGGCGCGCCCGAGCGGTGTGGCCTCGCCTTTCTTGCGCACATCGTCCAGTGACCGCCCGGGCACGAAGCCGGTGCTCACCGACGCCGGCGAGACGCAAAGGAAGCGCACCTGCGGGCCGAAGGCGCGCGCCAGGGACAGCGTCATGGTGTCGATCGCGGCCTTGGCCGCGCAATAGGCGATGTTGCTGCCCGATCCAGTGAACGCCGCCACCGACGAGACCGACACCACGGTGGCGTCGTTCGATCGGCGCAGCAGGGGCATCAGGGCGCGCATGATGGAGTAGGTTCCTCCCGCGTTGGCCAACAGCACCTCATTGAACAGGCCGCTGTCCAGCCGCTCCAGGTCATCGTGGGGAATGCGTGTCGTGTAGCCGGCGCAATTCACCAGCACATCGACCTGTCCGTGGTCCTGCTCCAGGCTCTTTGCCAGCGCGGCGTGCGTGGCCGTGTCGTCCAGCGGGAGGCGCGCGATGCGGTGATGGGTTCCGGGCAGCGAAGCCCGCAAGGCTTCGGCCCGCTCCTCGCCCTGGTGGTAGCCGATGACGAGCTGCGCGCCTTCGGCCGCCAGTGCGGCGACCGTCGCGGCACCGATGCCGTTGCTGCCGCCGGTGACGACAGCCGTTTTTCCCCGCAGCGGCTGGCGGGTGTCCGGTGGATGCATTGCTCGTTTCCTTCACGTGGCGGCGCGAACCATCGCCACGCCGACGCGGATTATGTTCGCCGCCTCCGGTTTCATCAGTACAATTTCCGTTTAATGGACATTGCTTGGGCTCAATGGCAAACCAACCCGATACCGGCTCCCTGAAGCGCGGCGTGCTCCTGCTCAAGAGCCTGGCCACCGCGGGCACCCGCGGACTGGCGCTCACCGAAGTTTCGCAGCGGGCCGGCACGCCTCATCCTTCCACGCACCGCGTGCTGGGCCAGTTGATCGCCGAAGGGCTGGCCGAGTACGTGGAAGAGACGCGCCGCTACCGGCTGGGGCCGCTGGTGTTCGAGCTGGGCCTGGCAAGCGCCGTGCTGCACGATATCCGCGACCTCTGCCAGGAGCCGATGGCCGGCCTTTCCTTCGAAACCGAGGACACGGTGTATCTGGTCGTGCGCAGCGGCTTCGAGGCGGTCTGCATGCATCGCATCGAGGGCTCGTTCCCGATTCGCACGCTGGTGCTGCAGGTCGGCAGCCGGCGTCCGCTGGGGGTCGGCGCGGGCGGGCTGGCGATCCTGTCGGCGATCGAGCCGGAAGAGCGCGACCGAACCATCGCCCGAATCGCGTCGACATTGAAGGCCTACGGCAAGCTCAGCGCCAGGGCGCTGACCGAGGCCTGCGTCCTGGCGCACGACAGCGGCGTGGCTGTCGTGCGCGACATCGTCACGCTCGGCGTCACCGGCGTGGGCGTGCCGTTTCGCAACCCCGCGGGCCAGCCGATCGGCGCGCTGAGCGTGGCCGCCTTGAGTCAGCGCATGACGCCGCGCCGGGTGCAGCGGATCGCACACAACCTCAAGGCGGCCGCCGCTGAAGTGGAGCGCAAGCTGCGGGTCGGCGGCCGATAGTTTTGTGGCCAGCAGCGGAAATTTCAGGACGATCCGGTAAGCGACAAGCATTTTCGATTCGTGCGGTGGCGAGCCAAGTGCCTACATTGCGGGCATGGGCGACGCACAACGCAGCAGAACGGAAAAATTCCAGCCAGCGGAATCTGTTTCAGGCCACCAGGCAGCGCCTGAACTCGCTCGGCGGAATGGCGACGTGCTGCGCGAAAAACCGTGTGAAGTGGCTGGGGGCATAGAAGCCGAGCTGTGCAGCCACCTCCGCCAGGGGCATGTCGGAACCGGCGAGCATCTTGACTGCCAGGTGCAGGCGGACCCAGTCCAGGTAGTGCTGCGGCGTCACGCCCACGCTGTCCTTGAAGCGGGCAAAGAATTGCGAACGGGACAGACCCGCATGCGCGGCGACCGTCAGCAGATCCGGGTTGTTGGCCGCATGCTGCTGGATGTAGGCGATGGCCCGCCGCACGCGCGAATCGACCCGGCCGATGCGCAGGGCCGGCCCCTTCTGGGCATACGCGTAGCTCACGGCGGCCACCAGTTCGCGCACCAGTTCGACATGCGCCCGCTCGTCGTGCGCGGGGCCGATGCCGTGGATGCTTTTGACCAGCTTTTCCACCAGCGAACGCAGGGCCGGGGTTGTGCGCACCGAGTTGCACGGAAACATGCCGTCGCCGGCGGCCGGCCCGTAGACATTGGCTTCCAGCCAGGCCGGATCAATCAGCAGCGACAGCAGCAGCGTCGGGGCGCCGCTGTTCTCTTCCTTGGCATGGGTGGTCCAGGGGTTCAGCACGATCATGTGCTCGCTGTCCAGCGGCAACGGCTCGCGCTCCACGCGGAACACCGTGCCGGCGCCCTCGACCTGGAACAGGAAATTGAATTCGGCGTGCGCGTGGGCCACCACGGCGCGGGTGCCCAGGCTCACCGTGGCTCGTCCAAAGGGGCCGATCAGGACCGCAGCATGAGGTTTCGTCTCCATGTCATCACCTTAACTTGATTGCAGCAAGGGAATCGATGTTTTTATATTTTCCGGAAAATTATAGGTGGTCGCTCGCCGTTCTTCGCGCCATTGCCGCCGGAGGGCTGTTCGGCGAAATTGATTGGGCTTGCTCACGCCTGAAGGGCGCGGCGATGCAGGGGCCCTCGGGCGATCTCGAGGCCTGGCACGCGGCCTGGCGCGATCTGGGGCAGCAGTTGGAGGATTTCGCCCTCCAGGCGGCGGAAGGCGGCTCGCCGGTGAGCGCCAGCGATTCGCTCCTGCGCGCGTCGGTGTACTACCAGTGGGCAGAAGGCCTGCTCGACCCTGACGACGACCGTGCCGCCGCGATGTACGGCAAGCACCTGTCCTGCTTTGCGGGATTTGCGTCTTATCGAGCCCCGGTCATCGAAGTGGTTGAAATTCCATTCGGCACGCAAACCATCCCGGCCTATGTGGTGCCCGCGGTCGGCGTGCAGGGGCGGGCGCCCGCCGTGCTGCTGTCCGACGGACTCGATGCCAACAAGGAGGAGATGTTCTATGTCGCGCTCGCGCTGGCGCGCCGGGGCATCACGACTGTCGCCTTCGACGGCCCCGGGCAGGGGGCTGCGTTGCGGCTGCAAGGCATGACCGCGCGGCATGATTTCGAGGTGCCCGTGAGTGCCTGCATCGACTGGCTGCAGCAGCGCACCGATGTCGATCCCGGCCGCATCGGTCTGCTGGCGGCCAGCTGGGGCGGCTACTACGCGCCGCGCGCGGCGGCGTTCGAGAAACGCATCAAGGCCTGTGGCGTGATGGGCGCGGTGTTCGATACGCACGCCTGCATGGTGCGCCGGGTCGGCTACGTGCCCGGTCGGGGCGCGACACAGCTGGGCGGTAACGCGCCATTGGGAACAACGGGCAAGAACATCCTGCGCATCCTGGGCGCAGCGGATTGGGAGAGCGCCTTCGCCAAGCTTGAGGACTTCCGTCTGGAAACGGTGGCCTCCCGCATCGACTGCGACCTGATGATCGTGCACGGCGCCAACGACCGGCACGCCCCGCCGTCGGAGGCGCAGCGCCTCTACGACGCGGTGTCGTCGCGGCACAAGCGGCTGCGCGTCTTCACGGAAGCCGAAGGCGGCGCCGCTCATGTCAACCTGGATCGGCCCGAGCCGGCGCTGAGCATGATTTGTGACTGGATGGCGCAGCGCCTGAGCAAGGAGGTCCTCCATGGCTGAGAACATTCGCGTCTCGCGCGATGGCGCGGTTCTCACGATCGCCATCGACCGCACCGAGGCGGGCAATCGCCTCACCAACGAGATGGCCGGAGCGCTCGCCGATGCGCTCGACGCCGCCGGCGACAGCCGCGTCATTCTGCTGCGAGCGCAGGGTCCCGACTTCTGCCTGGGGCGCGACATCGAGCCTCCCGCGCCCGGAGCCGGCGTGCGCGCGCTGGATGTGTTGCGTGACGACGCAGGCCCGATCATCGCACTCTATGCGGCGCTGGCTCGCCGAAACCAGCCCATTGTGGGCCTGGTCCAGGGCAAGGCCTGGGGCATCGGGCTGGTGCTTGCGGCGATGTGCGACCTGACCTTCGTTACGCAGGGCAG
This sequence comes from Variovorax terrae, assembly GCF_022809125.1. Taxonomy (NCBI): domain Bacteria; kingdom Pseudomonadati; phylum Pseudomonadota; class Betaproteobacteria; order Burkholderiales; family Comamonadaceae; genus Variovorax; species Variovorax terrae. The sequence continues at coordinate 316,021 of NZ_JALGBI010000002.1, forward strand.
CAGCTTCCGGCTGCGCGAGCTTGAGCGTGGCATTCCGCCCTGTATAGCGATGGCGCCGCTGCTGGACCGGTTGGCTGGCAAGGCGCTGGCGCACCTGGTCTACACGGCCGGTGAAATGGATGCGGCGTGGGCGCTCACCCATGGGGTGGCGGGTGAGATCGTCGCGGACGGTGCGCTCGAATCGCGCGCGCGCGAAGCCGCAGAAAAGATGGCCTCCTTCCCGCGCGAGGTGGTGGAGGCCGTGAAGCAGTTCATGGCCCATGCGCTGCACTCGGGCGAAAGCAGGGCGGCCCTGTATGGCGCGAGCCTGCTGGCCAACGTGTTGGGCTCGCGCTGACCCGGTGTTCGAATTCAAAGGAGACGCGATATGAGATTGATCATCAGACTGGCGATCGGCGCCGCCGTTTTTGTGCTGGCCTCGATGGCGCCGGCCTGGGCCGCCTATCCCGACAAGCCGATCCGGATCCTGGTGGGCTTTCCCGCGGGCAGCGCCGGCGACCTGCTGGCGCGCAGCGTCGGCCAGAAGCTCGGCGAGCGGCTGGGGCAGCCGGTGCTGGTCGAGAACCGCACCGGCGCGGGCAGCAGCATCGCGGCCGAGGCGGTTGCCAAGGCGCCGGCCGATGGCTACACGCTCCTGTTGAGCACGTCGGCCAACGTCATCAACCAGAGCGTCTCCAGCAATCTGAAGTTCGACTTCACGCGCGACCTGGCGCCTGTGATGCTGATCGGCGAAAACCCCGTCGTGCTGATCGGCGTCGCGTCCACGGCGCCACGCTCCATCGCGGCGCTGGTCGCCCGCGCGAAGGCATTGCCCGACCGGATGACCTACGCGTCCTCGGGCAACGGCACGTTCACGCACCTGTACGGCGAGCTGTTCAAGCTGACCACGGGCGTCAAGATCACGCATGTGCCGTATCGCGGCAGCGTTCCGGCGATGACGGATCTGCTGGCCGGTGTGGTGGACCTGTCGTTCACGCCGGTCACGCCCGTCATGGCCCACATCAAGTCCGGCCGTCTCAAGGCATTGGCCGTCATCGGCAAGAGCCGCATGGCCGCGCTGCCCGAGGTACCGACATTCGCTGAAGCGGGCATTCCGGGCTTCGACTCGGCGCTCTGGTTTGGCCTGAGCGCGCCAGCCGGCACGCCGCCGGCCGTCATCGACCAGCTCAATACCGAATTGCGGCTGGTGCTGAAGATGCCGGACGTGAAATCGCAACTAGATATGCAGGGCATCACCATCGTCGCCGACGGCCCGGCCAAGTTCCGCCAGTTGATCGCGCGCGAGCACGGGCAATGGACCCGGATCGTCAAGGCAGCGGACATCAAGGCCGAATGAAAAACAACACATCAATGAAGGAGCGAGAAAGCATGATTGCCTATGAGCGTTTTGGAAACGGACCGTCCTGCGTCTTCGTGCTGCACGGCTGGTTTGGCGACCACGGGATCTGGAAATCCACCTATCCGTTGCTGGATGGGGAGCGCTTCAGCTATGTGTTTGTCGACTACCGGGGCTATGGCGCCTCGCGCAACCTGCCCGGCCCGCATTCGATGGCGCAGATTTCGGCCGATGTGCGCGAGCTGGCGGCCCATCTCGGTTGGGCGCGCTACGCCGTGGTCGGCCACTCGATGGGTGGCATGGCGGCGCAGCGGGTTGCGATCGATGCGCCGCAAGCCGTCAGCGCCGTGGTCGGCGTAACGCCGGTGCCAGCCGGCGGGGTGCCGTTGCCGCCGGAGGTCTTGGCGATCTTCAAAGCCGCAGCCACGGACGACCGCGCAGCCGCCGGTGTCGTCGAAGGCTCGCTGGGCAACCGCCTGACGCCGGCGCTGACAGGAATGATCCTGAGGCATACGCATGGCACCGTTGCGCCCGAAGTCTTCTCCGCCTATCTGCATGCGTTCACCGCGACAGACTTTTCCGGCGAATGCGCGGCGTACCAAGGCCCGCTGCTGGTCCTGATCGGCCAGCACGACCAGGGCGTGAGCGACGAATTCGTGCGCGCCACGTTCCCCCGGCTCTACCCGCAAGCGGTGCTGCAGGTCCTGCCCAATGCCGGCCACTACCCGATGGTGGAGACGCCGGCACACCTGGTTGCAGTGATCGAGGCGTTCCTGACGCAACCATGACCCTGGACGAAGCCGCCGGGCCTGCGCTGTCGGGCGCGGGCTTGGTCCGGCGCGCCGCGGTGATCCTGCGCACGCTTGCCACCGTGGGCAACCAGGGCGCGCCGCTCACCAGCCTGGCCTATGCGGTCGGCCTGCCCAACGCGACGCTGCACCGCTTGCTCAGGCAATTGATCGAAGAGCGGCTGGCCATGCAGATCGAGGGCAGCCGGCGCTACGCGCTCGGGCCGCTGGCCTACGAGATCGGTCTGGCGGCAGCGCGGCAGTTCGACATGCGCAGCCTGTTCAGTCCGGTGCTGACCGAACTGGCCGCGCAGACCGGCGAGACGGTCTACCTCATTCTTCGCAGCGGCGACGAGGCCGTGTGCATCGACATCGTCGAGGGCCCGTCGCCCGTGCGCATCGCCCGGCTGCGGGTCGGCAGCCGGCGTCCCCTGGGGCTGGGCGCCGGCGGCCTGGCAATCTTGGCCGCGTTAACGGCCGACGAGGCGGATCGCGTGCTGCGCACCGTGGCCGCGACCATCGAGCGCGAGTGGGGCCTGTCCGAGGCGTTCCTGCGCAAGTCGCTGCAGGATGCCCAGCGCGACGGCTACGCGCTGATTCGCAACCGCATCTCAGCCGGTGTCACCGCTGTCGGCCGCAGCTTCAGCGACGGGCTGGGGAGGGTTTTTGGCGCCGTCAGTGTCGCGGCCGTGAATGAGCGCATGGGGCCGGCCGCGGTGGCGGGGTTTCACGCGCCGCTGGCGCGGGCCTGCGCCGCACTCGAAACCACCCTGCGCAGGCGAAGCTGGCCGCTGGTCGATTCGTGATTTGACAGATCTTTGATACCCCGATGCCAGACTGGCGGAATGGTGATCCTCGAACAAATGCTCACGCGTGCCGCCCGGCTCTACGGTCAAAGCGAAGCCGTGGTCGACGGGGCAGTGCGCCTGACCTATGCCGAACTGGTCGAGCGGGTGTACCGGCTGGCCGCGGGCATGACGCAACTGGGGCTCGTGGCCGGCGACCGCGTCGGCCTGCTCAGCCGCAACAGTTTTCGCTGCATCGAAGTCAATCTGGCGTGTTCGGCGCTGGGCCTGATCCTGGTGCCCATCAACTTCCGCCTGGCTGCACCGGAGATCGCCTTCATCGTCGAAGACACCGGCTTGCGCACGATGTTCGCCGAAGCGCATTACGCGATCCATGCCGAGCAGGTTGTCACCTGGCAGGATGGCCGTGCACTGGGCACCGGTGATGCATACGAATCGCTGATCGCCGGCAATGCGCCGGTCGAACCCCGCCCCCGCTCCTGCGGAGCAGCCGACGATATCGCGCAAATCTTCTACACCAGCGGCACCACCGGCCGGCCCAAGGGCGTGTGCCTGACCCATGGCAACCTGGTGGCCAGCGCGCTCGACGCGATCGTCTCGCTCGAGCTGCGCCAGCGCGACGGCTGGCTGCACGCCTCGCCGATGTTCCACCTGGTGGATGCCTTCGCGATCTGGGCCATGACCCTGGTCGGCGGCCGCCATATCGTCACGCATTTTTCGCCCGAGCTGTTTGGCCCGCTGGTCGCGGCCGAACGCGTCACCAAGACCAGTCTGCCACCCACGCTGCTGGACCGCATCGCGCGTGAGCGGTCGACAGCGGCGTCAGACCTGTCGTCGCTCGAGCTGATCAGCTATGGCGGCTCGCCGATGCCCGACGCGGTGTACCGCCGCTGCTGCGATGCGCTTGGCTGTGCGCTGCTGCAGGCCTACGGCTTGACCGAGGGCTCGGGTTTCGTCTGCCATGAGGCGGTGGGCGACAACCCGTCGCCGCAACAAGTTCTCAACACGGTCGGGCGGCCCACGCTGCATACCCAGATCACGCTGGTCGACGGCCAGGGGCAACCGGTGGCTGATGACGCGCCCGGTGAAATCTGGCTGCGCGGCCCGCGCGTACTGGCCTCGTACTGGCGCAACCCAGAGGCCACGGCCTCGGCGTTCCACGAAGGCTGGTATCGCACCGGCGACCTCGGGAAGCGTGACCGGCAAGGCCGCTTGCAGATTGTCGGGCGCAAGAAGGAAATGATCATCAGCGGTGGCGAAAACGTCTACCCGGCCGAAGTGCAGAACGTGCTGCTGGCCTACCCCGGCGTGACGGAGGCCGCGGTGTTCGGCCTGCCCAGCCAGGCCTGGGGCGAGGAAGTGCGTGCCGTGGTCTATGGCGAAGGCGAGGCCGGCGACCGCTTGCGGGAGGCCGACTTGCTGCAGCACTGCCGCGCGCGCATAGGCGCCTACAAGGTGCCCAAGCAGATTCACATCGCGCGAGAGCCCTTGCCCAAGAACGGGCCCGGCAAGATCGCCACCGCTCAGGTCCGCGCGCAATACCTTTTGAAGGAATGACCATGGCTATTGATTTCAACCGCTTTCGCCTGAGGAGTTTTCTCGACAAGCTGGTGGCGCAGGGCGAATGCGTGGTGCATGACGCGCCGATAGATCTGATCGACGTCGCTGGCCGGCTGGAAGCGGTTCCGCAGGCTGTATGGTTCAAATCAGCGGGCGGTGCCGAACTGGCGGGCAATGTGATGGGTTCGCGGCGGCGGCTGGCGTTGGCTTTCGGCGTCGACGAAGCCGACCTGCCCCACGTGCTGCGTGAACGGGGCGGCACCGAGATTCCGCCCACCGAAGTGAGTTCGGGCGAGGCGCCCGTGCATCAAGTGATCAAACTGGGTGACGAGGCCGACCTCTGCGCGCTGCCGGTGCACCTGCAGCATGAACTCGACGGCGCGCCCTACATCTCCGCCAGCATCGATTACGCCCGCGACCCGTCGACCGGCGGGACCAACTTGGGTTGCCGGCGCATGATGCTGCGCGGGCGGCAGGCCGCAGGCGTCGATCTGAACGCGCCCAGCGACCTGCGGGCGATCTACCAGGCGGCGCACAAGCGCGGCGAACGGGTGGAAGTGGCCTATGCGGTCGGCTCGCACCCGATCGACTTCCTGGCAGCGACCTTTTCTTCGCGTGCTTCAGACGAACTCGGGCTGAATGGTGCCTTGCGCGGCTCGTCTGTGCCGGTGGTCAGGTGCAAGACCATCGACGTGTGCGTGCCCGCCGACGCCGAGTATGTGCTGGAAGGCTACCTGGACGTCGCCGGGTTCTCCGAGGCGGAAGGCCCCTACGGCGAATACCTGGGCTACTACGGCCACGTGAAACGCAACCCGGTGTTCCACCTCACGGCCATCACTCACCGCGCCGACGCGGTGTTCCAGACGGTCACCATCGGCGGCCCGCAGCTGGGCAGGACCGATACCGCACAGCTGGTGGCTGCCAAAACCGAGTCGACGATCTGGATGTCGCTGTTGCAGGCGGTGCGAGAGCCGGTGGCGGTGTGCTGCACGGCCTCATGCGGCGGCATGTACAACGTCCGCGTTTCGCTGCGCCAGCGCTACCCGGGCGAGGCGCGCAACGCCATTGCAGCCGTTTTCGGCTCGGTGGCCGACATCAAGCATGTCTTTGTCGTCGACGAAGACATCGACGTGTTCGACGATGGCCAGATCGACTGGGCGATGGCAACGCGATTCCAGGCCGACAGGGACATCGTCATCGGCGAAGGTTTTCGTGCGGTGCCAATCGACCCCTCGCTCGAAGGCCGACGCGTGGGCGCCAAGGCCGGTTTCGACTGCACCAAGCCGCTGGGAGCTGCCGCCGCGGCCTCTTACACCGTCCCGACGCCGCCCAGGCTGCCGATGTCCGCGCACGCCGGCGTACTGGCCGCCCTGGCTGCGGGGCCCGCGACTTTCATTGAACTGATGGCCGCGGGGCGCTCACGCGATGGCCGCGACGTGGTGCGGGCGCTCGACCCGCTGTACGCCGCAGGCCGCATCGGGCGCGCCGACGACGGCCGCTACCAACTACTGACAGAAGGAACTCAGAATGCCATCAACCGCTAACACCTCCGTCGTGCTCGATGCAGACGGCCAACCCTCCGGTTTTCTCGAACTGGTGGATGAATTCCGCACCATCAAACAGGAAACAACCGAGGATGGCATCGCCGTCATCACGCTGGCGCGCCCGGACAAGCTCAATGCTTTCGACGAACGCATGATCCGCGAGCTGCGCACGGTGGTATGGAAAGCCAACTTCGACGACCGCATCCGGCTGCTGGTGATCACTGGCGAGGGCCGTGCGTTCTGTGCCGGCCGCGATATCGCCGGCCTGGACTATGAAAACAACCTCAAGACCGCGCAGTACCGGGCCTATGTGCGCGCCAACCACGAGCTGTTCGACGACATCGAGGCGATCGAAAAGCCGGTGATCGCAGCCATCAACGGCATTTGCGCCGGCGGTGGTGTCGAGATGGCGATCGCCTGCGACTTCCGCATGGCCTCGCGCAATGCCAGCTTCCTGCTACCGGAGAACCAGCTCGGTGTGATTCCTGCATCGGGTGCCTGCTCGCGCATGATCCAGATGATCGGCATCGGCCGGCTCAAGGAAATGATCATCGCCGTCGAGTCCATCGACGCGCACACCTCGCATGCCTGGGGCTTGGTCAACCGCGTGTTCGAGCCCGAAGCACTGATGCCGGAAACCATGGCGTTCGCGCGCAAGCTGCTGGGCAAGGCGCCGCAGGCCATGGGCATGGCCAAGCACATCATCAACATGTGCCAGAACGTCGACACCGAAACGGGGCGCTTGCTGGAACGCCTTGGTCAATCCGTGCTGATCCGAACCGAGGACAACAAGGAGGGAATGACCTCCTTCCTCGGAAAGCGCGCGCCCCACTTCCGCGGGGTTTGAGCCATGGCGTCCGCCTGCAAAATCATGGCCGCTGTCGTTGCGCTCGCGTCGGCTTCGGCTGGCGCGCAAACCAGCGTGCCGGAGTGGAAGATCGGCGTCATCGCACCCACCACCGGCCTCATCGCGACCATCGGCACGCGCCAGCTCGCTTCGCTGCAATGGTGGGAGCGCGAAGTCAACGCGCGCAACGGCATCAAGGGCCGCCGCGTGGTGATCAGGCATTGCAATGACGAGGCCAACCCCGAGAAAGCCGTCACCTGCGCGCGTGACCTGCTGGCGCAAGGCGTGGTGCTGCTGCTCAACGCCTCGGTGACCGGACCGATCCGCGCGACCATGCCATTGGTCAAGAACGGCCCGGTGATGCTGACGCCGTCGCCCAACATCCTGCCAGAGGCCTCCAGCTACGTGTTCCAGACCAGTCCGTCGGACGCCGACCTCGTGCTCGCGGTGGCTGAATACGCCAAAGCCAACGGCGTCAACCGGCTGGGCATGGTGGCCGCTACCGATGCCAGCGGGGAGGTCGGTGTCGCCAGCGCCGCGGCGGTTTTCCCGAGGCTGGGCATCCAGTACAGCCTGGCGCGCATCGACCTGCGCGCCACCGATGCGACCACCCAGCTTTCGCGTGTATCCGGCTCCGACGTGCCCCTGCTCTACTCGACCTACACCGGTGGCGGCGCGGTCACGGTGGTGAAGGGTTACGCCAACCTCGGCCTCGCGCAGCCGCTGGTGGTGAGCTACGCCAATATCTCCGATCCCTTTGTCGCGCTGATCAGGAGCGACCTGCCCAAGCGGCTGCTCGGCACGGCCCTGCGCGGCGTTGCGCCCGAGCTGCTCAGCGATGCCGGTGAGCGCGAGCGTACCGCCTACTTCACCAAAAGCTACGAGCAATGGCGTGGCGAGCGCGCCGACATGCTGAACCTGCTGGCGCTGGGCATGGCGGACGCGGCCGAATCCATCCTCACCCATGTCACGGATCCGGCCAACGCCGATGCGGTGAAAAAGTACCTGGAGACCACACCGATCAAGAGCTTTCAGACCATCCGTTTCTCGCCGCAAAGCCATGTCGGCATGAATGCCGGTGATGTGGCGATCGTCGAATATCGCGGCAACCGCTGGACCCGCGCGGACCCGATCCGATGAATCTCTTTACCCAGTCGATCATCAGCGGGCTGATGGCAGGCGCCGTGTACGCCTTGCTGGCGGTCGGCCTCATCATCACCTTCCGCACCTCGCGCATCCTCAACCTGGCCTATGGCGAGACTTATGCGATCACCGGCCTCACCGTTGCCCTGCTCATGAACGCCGGCGTGCCGCTATGGCTGGCCATCGCCGTGGCGCTGGCACTGGCGGTTGCATTCTCCGTGGCGCTGGACCGCTTCGTGCTGCAGCCGCGCAGCCACTGGCCCATACCGATGCTGATCCTCGTCACGCTGGGCGTGGCCTTTGTCAGCCGTGGCGTGCTGCTGGTGCTGGCCGGCATCGATCCGCTGTCTTTTCCTCGTCTGGTCGCCGGTAAGCCGCTGCGATGGTTCGGCGGCGCGCTGCCTCCGCAAGGGCTGCTGCTGATCATCGCCGGCATTGCCGCGGCCTACGCCGCCACAGTGTTCCTGGCGACCACTCGCCTGGGCAAGCAATTGCGCGCCTGTGCCGCCAACCCGGATGCCGCGCAGTTGCTGGGCGTGAACGTCGGCCGGGCGCGGGCGATTGCGTTCGGCATCGCCGGGCTGCTCGGTGGCCTGGCCGCGGTGCTGCTAGTGCCGCTCACCTCAGTGGATTTCCAGGCCGGGCTCGCGATGACGCTGCGTGGCTTCATTGCCGCGGCTCTCGCCGGCATGGTGCCTGCGCGCGGTGTTCCCGCCGGGTTGTGCCTGGGCCTGTTCGAATCGTTCGTCAGCACTTATGTCGATGCGTTGGCGCAGGACCCGATCGTCTTCTTGGTGCTGATCGTCATCGCGTTGTGGCAAAGCCGGCGGATTCGCCACGGCGGAGGAGTACGGGCATGAGCGGCCGGCTTTTCGTGCGAGTCCTCGTGACCGGTCTCGTTGCCGTGCTTTGCGCGGCCAGCCCCTATTTCGGCTTGCCGGCCTGGACGCCCTCGCTGGCCACGGTGGTAGCCTTGCTCAGCGTGTCGTTGATGGGCCTGAATCTGATCTTCGGTAACACAGGCATGCTGGCATTCGGCCAGGCGGCGTTCGTGGCGCTGCCCGGCTACCTGGCGGGCATGCTGTCTCTACACCTGCATGTGCCGACGCTGGCCGCCATTGCCTTGGCGTTGATCGCGACCGTCATCGTCGCCAACCTGGTAGGACGGATCTTTATCCGATTGCCCGGCATCTTTTTTGCCGTGGGCACGCTGGGTTTCGCCTTTGTGGTGGAAGGTCTGGCTCGTGCCTTTCCTTCGGTGACCGGCGGCGCCTCAGGCCTGGTGTTCAGCGAAGGGACGCAGCTGTCCGGCGATGCGTGGTATGCACTGGCGCTGGGCACTCTTGCGCTCGCCCTGGCCTCGTATCTTGGTCTGGTGCGGCATCGCTATGCTCGCACGCTGCGTGTCGTGCATCACGACGAGCTTGCCGCCGCGGTCGTCGGTATCGACGTTGCCCGGGTCAAGTCGCGTGCGTTTACGCTGGGCTGCGCCTACTCGGCGCTGGGCGGTGTGCTGTTGGCCTATTTTGTCGGCGTGGTGGTGCCCGAGAACTCGGGCGTGAACCGCTCGCTTGAGATGGTCGGCATGGTGATGCTGGGCGGCCCCGGGCGCGTGCTTGGGCCCCTGCTTGGTGCTGGGCTGGTGCAATGGATGTTCACCGTCGCAGGCTTTGCGAAGCAGTACGAAGTGCTGCTCTACGGTGTGGCTTTTCTTGGCACGGTGCTCTTCGCACGCGAAGGATTGGGTGGCCTGCTGCAGGCGGTGTGGCATCGCATCGGCTCGGCCGGCAAGCTGCCCCCGCAAGTGGTGGACCGCAGCAGCGAGCCTGCCATGCCCTTGACCGTCGGCGCGCCCGGCGGTGTTGCCTTGAGAGTCGAAGGCGTGGCCAAACGCTTTGGCGGCGTGCATGCCATCGACGACGTGAGTTTCGAAGTGCAGCACGGCGAGGTCTTCGCACTGGTCGGCCCCAATGGCGCTGGCAAGACGACGCTGTTCAACATCATCTCGGGCCTGGAGATGCCCAGTGCCGGCCGGGTCTTTGTCGAGGGCCAGGACGTCACCTCTGCCCCCGTACACGAGCGTGCCGCCGGCATCGGCCGCTCGTTCCAGGTGGCGCGGCTGGTGCCCGATCTGACCACTGCTGAGAACGTCATGGCGCGGCTGGACCACATCGCGCCGCACATGCCAGAGGCCGGCAAACGTGCCGCTGCGCTCGCGCTGCTGGGCCGGTTCGGTCTTGGCGAGCTCGCGAATTCTCGCGCCGCGCAACTGTCGGCGGGACAACGCAAGCTGGTCGATATCGCGCGCGCCGCACTGGGCTCGCCGTCGCTGCTGCTGCTGGACGAGCCGGCGGTCGGCCTGACCGAAGTCGAGCTGGACCAGTTGGCCGGGTTGCTGGACAAGCTGAAGCAGCAGCGCTGCGGTATCGTGCTGGTCGAGCACAACATCGGGTTCCTCAGCCGGGTGGCCGCCAGCGGCGTGGTGCTGCATGGTGGCATCGTGATCGCCCGCGGGCCGATCGGGGCCATGTTGCAGGACGAAGCCGTGCGCAATGCTTACCTTGGGGCGATCGAATGACACCGGTGCTGGAAACCAACGGCTTGGCTGGCGGCTATGGCGAACTGTCGGTGTTTCACGGCGTCACGCTCACGCTGGCGTCCAATGAAGTGCTGGGCATCCTTGGCCCCAACGGCGCCGGCAAAACCACGCTGCTGCGTACGCTCGCCGGGTTGCTGCCACAGCAGGGGGGAACCGTGAATCTGGAGGGGCGCAGTCTTGGCCGTGCGCAGGCGTGGCAGCGGGCCCGTGCTGGCCTGGTCATGGTGCCTGAAGGGCGGCAGATCATCCCCGGTCTCACCGTGCTGGAGAACCTGGAGCTGACGCGGGCCTCGGGCCGCTCCGGCTCTGACGCGGCGTCGTTCAACACCCGCGTCGAACAGGCATGGGAACTGTTCCCGCGATTGGCTGAACGCCGCCATCAGCCCGGGGATGCGCTGTCGGGCGGCGAGCAGCAGATGCTGGCGATCGCCCGCGCGCTGATGATGCAGCCGAAGGCACTGCTGCTCGACGAGCCGACCCAGGGGCTTGCGCCCATCGTGGTGCAGGAACTGCGCGGTGTACTGCAGAAGCTGGTGGGCCGTTTCGCGATCCTCCTGGTGGAGCAGAACCGCGCCTTCATGGCCGGTGTGGTCACGCGCAGTGCTGAGATGCGCGATGGCAGGCTCGTTGCGATATGACTAGACCACATCGGCTCATTGTCGGTCTCAGCGGCGCCTCGGGCGCCATCATGGGCGTGCGCGTGCTGCAGCTGCTGCGCGAAGCGGGTGTCGAAACGCACCTGGTCATCAGCCGTGGCGCGCAGATCACCCTGGCATACGAAACCGACTGGAAGGTGCCCGACGTGCAGGCGTTGGCGAGCGTACGCTACAGGCAGGACGACATTGCCGCGGCGATTTCCAGCGGCTCATTCCACACCGACGGCATGATCGTCGTGCCCTGCTCGATGCGCACCCTGGCCGAAGTGGCGACAGGCACTACCAGCTCGCTGCTCACACGTGCGGCCGACGTGGTGCTCAAGGAGCGGCGGCGGCTGGTGCTGATGGTGCGCGAAACACCACTGCATCTGGGGTATCTGCGAAACATGACGGCCGTAACGGAAATGGGCGCGATCGTCTACCCGCCGGTGCCGGCGTTCTATGGCAAGCCGCAAAACCTCGAAGACCTGGTTGACCATAGCCTGGGCCGTGCGCTCGACCTGTTCGGCATCACGCTGCCCGGTGTGAAACGCTGGGGCGTGGATGCCGGACCGGGGACGGCATGACGGCGATTTCAAGCCGGCATGTGGCTCGGCACGCTTTGCCCGAAAGCGCCCAGGCGCTTGCCATCAGGTGCGAACAACGGGGCCACGACTCGCCGCTGGCGGCAACGCTTCCCATCCTTGGACAGTAGCGCGATCTCGCCGGTCCAACTGCCAAATTCCAGCGCCGAATCGATGATGCGGGCGGCCAGGCCAGAGTCGCCGTGCAGCATGGCGGGCGTTCGCCCGACCATTTCTTCCTTGGAAAAGCCGAGCAGTTGCTCGGACTGGGTGTTCCAACCCACGATCCGGTTGTGCATGTCCGTCACCAGCACCGGGTGCGGGATCTGCTCAACGATGAAAACGTAGTCCTCAATGCGAAACACTGGCCCGGCCGGTGCAGCGGTTTCGCGCAGGATGGACTCGTAGGCCGATACCAACTGAGCCGAAGGCCGTACATCGAGTTCGCGGTCCAGGTCGGCCGCCAGCCGGTTGAAGTGCGTCACCACCATCTGCTTGAGGCCCTGGCGGGCATAGGTTTCCATGATGCGGCAGTGCGCGCGCTCGTCGAAAGGATCGACTTTCAGTAGTGAGCGGCTGATGCGCAGCATCTCGTCACCATCCAGCGCCCCGGGCCCAGCCGACAACAGCGCACCAATGCTCCGCTGGGCGGCCCGCCGCACACGCTCGCGCTCCGTCATCAACCAACTGTCGAATTCTTCCTGATCCAGCTCCATGCCTGGAAGGAAGTCGCCCTGGTACAGCCGGTCGGCTGCCAGCGAGGCTTCGCTCGACCGGTCCTCGGCCAGACGCAACACTTCACTGGCGTCCACGGTGATGGTGCCTTTGGTGATCCAGACCAGTTGGCCGCTGCTGCGCACCACCTGCGGCCCGAGGCAGCGCTTGAGGTCGTACAGCGCCTGGCTGAGGCTGTGGCGCGCCCTCGTCTCGTCGTCGGCGCCCCAGAAAGTCGTCGCCAGCACGTCGCGGCCACAGATGTTATTGGGTTGCATCGAGAGATAGGCGAGCAAGGCCGACTGCTTGCGGGTCGAGAGAGTCAGCGGCATTCCCTTGGAGTCGAAGACCGCGAAACGACCCAGCGTGACGAGGTGGTACAGGTTCATATCGGAAGCATTCCATCAACTTCTCCCGCAGCTTGCATCAGCGTTTACCCCTCGCGCAAGACAGGTTGCGCATCGTCGTTTCCATTCAATGGAAAATGCCGAGCGCGCTTTCGACGGTATGCCCAGAATCACTTCAGGAGACACAGCATGCGCACCTTGGTCACACTGACAGGTCTGGCCGCTTTTTTGGCCGCCATCGCGCCCCCCAGCGCGTTGGCTCAGGACTGGAAGATCGGTTTCATCACACCCACCACCGGCCCTGCCACCACGGTAGGCACCCGCCAGTTGGCGACGGTGCGCTGGTGGGAGCAGGAAGTCAACGCCGGCAAGGGCATCAAGGGGCGCAAGGTTCAGGTCGTTCATTGCAACGATGAGGGCAATCCGGCCAAGGCCGTGACCTGCGCGCGCGACCTGCTGGCGCAAGGCGTGGTGCTGTTGATCAACGGTTCGGTCAGCGGCGCGATCCGCGCTGTTGTGCCTTTGGTCAAGAACGGGCCGGTCATGTTGACGCCGGCGCCCGGCATCATGCCCGAGCCGTCGAGTTACGTATTCCAGACCAGCCCGGCCGACGCCGGACTGACGACTGCCGTCGCCGAGTACGCCAAGGCCAATCGCGTCGGCCAATTGGGCATCATCGCGGCGACCGACACCAGCGGCGAACTCGGCGCTGCCAGCGCTGCGGCGGTGTTTCCCGAGTACGGGGTGAAATACGCGCTGGCCCGCATCGACTTGCGTGCGACCGATGCCACCACACAGCTTGCCCGCGTTGCCGGTCCGGGAGCCGCGCTGATCTATTCCACCTACACGGGGGCCGGTGCAGCCACGGTGGTCAAGAGTTACGCCAACCTGGGCCTGACGCAGCCCTTGATCGTGAGCTACGCCAACATCTCCGACCCCTTCGTCGCGCTGATCAAGGACGACATGCCCAAGCGGCTGCTTGGCGTTGCGCTGAAGGGTGTCGTGCCTGAACTGCTCACCGACCCGGCCGAACGCCAGCGCTCCAGCTACTTCATCAAGAGCTATGAACAGGCCCGCGGCGGGGAGCGTGCCGACATGATCAACATGATCGCGCTGGGCATGGTCGATGTGGCCGAGTCGGTGCTGCGCAACGTGGCTGATCCGGCCAATGCCGACGAGGTCAAACGCTATCTCGAATCGACACCGGTCAAGAGCTTCCAGACCATCCGCTTCTCGCCGCACAGCCATATCGGCATGGGGCCCTCCGACGTGGTGGTGGTGGAACTGAAGGGCAGCCGCTGGGTCAAGGCCGATCCGCTCAAGTAAGTGTCCAGGGGCCACACGCTCCGCGTATTGCCGTATTCCCGGAATACGGCTTCGACAGGGCCCAGCCCTAGGCTAACAACGGCCTTCCACGCACGTCCAGCGACAAGTCGATCAGCCTCGTGCCGAGCGCGGGCTTGCTGCTGGCCGCGCCAGGCGGGGTGGATGTTGCTGAGCCGGCCCCCACAGGTGGTGTCAAAGACCACCTCTTGCCATACGTTGAAAGTATGGCAAGAGGGCCGCATTGGGTATTGGCCCTTCTGCATCGCAATCTCTAGCATCCGCTTGCAACGGGAACGTTCCGTACTGAACAAGACAGGAGACAAGCGCATGAATCGATCGATCGTTTGGAAATCGTTGGGACTGGCGGCGATGGCACTCGCCTTGACAGCTTGCGGAGGCAGCAGCAGCGCAGACCCCACATTCGCGCAAACGCAGCAAGGCCCCGTGAAGGGTACGGCCGCAAACGGCGTCGTGCAGTTCCTGGGTGTGCCGTATGCCGCGCCGCCGACGGGCGCGCTGCGCTGGAAGCCGCCGGCGCCGGCATTGGCCCGTGCCGCAGTTCTGGACGCCAAGGCACCGGGAGCGCAGTGCCTGCAAGCCGGACCTCCTTCGGCGTTCGCTGCCACCGGCAGCGAGGACTGCCTGTACCTGAACATCTACCGTCCGGAAGCTGCGCCTGCCGCGCCCCTGCCCGTCATCGTCGGCATCCATGGCGGTGGATTCGTGCTGGGCTCCAGCGCCTTCATGAACGGCACGTCGTTGGCAAAGAACAATAACGTCATTCTCGTGTCGATCAACTACCGGTTGAGCGCCCTCGGTTTCCTGGCGCACCCCGCGCTG
Source organism: Variovorax terrae (assembly GCF_022809125.1). Classification (NCBI taxonomy): domain Bacteria; kingdom Pseudomonadati; phylum Pseudomonadota; class Betaproteobacteria; order Burkholderiales; family Comamonadaceae; genus Variovorax; species Variovorax terrae. Next base: position 331,090 of record NZ_JALGBI010000002.1, read on the forward strand.
ACCGCCGAAGACACCGCCACGCGCGCTTCGGGCAACTACGGCCTGATGGACCAGAACGCCGCGCTCGCCTGGGTCAAACAGAATATTGCGGCGTTCGGCGGTGACCCGTCCAACGTCACGCTCACGGGCGGCTCGGCCGGCGGCTTGTCGGTGTTCACGCACATGGTCTCGCCGATGTCCGCGGGCCTGTTCGCCAAGGCGGCACCGCAAAGCGGAGGCTTCAGCAGGTTGCAGGCAACTCTGGCGCAATCGGAGGCGGCGGGCACGGCTTTCACAGCACCGTGGAACTGCAACAGCGCCGGGACCAACGCGCAGGTCGCGGCCTGCCTGCGCAGCCTGCCGGCCGCCACCACGCTCATTGGCGCGCTGCCGCCGCCCCAGTCGGGCACGGGGAATCTGTCCTCGTGGCTGCCGATCATCGACGGGAAATTCCTCACGACTTCGACATCGATCGCATTCGCCAGCGGTAACTTCCAGAAAGTGCCGCTGATGACGGGCGTGGTCGACGACGAGGGCACGTTCTTCGTGAGCGCGGCGTTTGGCCAGGCACCGATCACTGCGGCCACGTATGAACCGGTCGGCATAGCAGGCTTCCTTGGACTGGCCAACCCCGCTGCGGTATCGGCGCGCTATCCGCTGGCCTCGTACCCATCGCCCAACCAGGCGTTGGCGCGTGTCTATGGCGACTTCCGTGTGACCTGTGGCATCCTGCAGGACACCGACAGCATCGCGAGCGCGCTGCCCGCTGGCGCCAAGGCCTACGTCTACCAGTTCTCGGAGAAGACTCCTTATATGGATGCCACGTCGCTCGCGAGCCGTCTGCCGCCCAATACCAACATCACCTACGGCGCCTTCCATGGCGCGGACGTGCCCTACTGGTTCGATCAGATGACCGCCAACCCCACAACGGCACAGCTGCAGCTGGCACAAACGATGTCGAAATCCTTCGCCAATTTTGCCCGGACCGGCAATCCGAACGTGGATGGCACACTGCCCTTGTGGCAGCCGTACTCGGCAAGCCAGCGCGGCGTGCTGAACCTGACCCATGCGGCCTCGACAGCGAATGTCGATGCCTACGGGGCGCACCAGTGCAGCTACTGGTACGGCCAGCCTCCATCGACGCGGCTGTGAAAGCGCGGCCGCCAAGCCTGACGAGCTTCAGGGCTGGCGGCTCGGCTTCAGAGATGCGCGCTTCGATGTGGCTGAATGCGGATCGCGTGCTGTATGTCGGGTTGCTCGGGACGCCGTCGCTGCGAACTTTTGGCAGCTACACGCTGTACGTTTCGCTCGGCGCTGCGCATCGCATCAGCTTCAGCGGGGAGCCTTGGCAGGCCGGCTGGCTGTCCATCGTGCCTCCCGGGGTGCCGCATCGAATCGCCGGCAGCGAGAGGATGATTGCCACGCTCCTGATTGAGCCGGAGACGGTGAGTCATGAGAATCTGCCAGCCTTTCTGCGCAATCGAAGGGGCACGCTGGAAGAACCCCGGCTGCTGGTAGCAATGCACAGAGAACTCGATGCCATTCGTAACGGCAGGCCGGGGCCGTATGAACGGACAACCGAGTTTGACATGGCGTTCTTTGGTGCGGAACTGGTGTCACAAGCGCTCGATCCGCGCATTCGCGCCGTGTTGAATCGAATGAAGAGCCTCCCCCAATGCCCGTACTCGGCGAGGGAATGTGCCGACTCGATCTGCGTGTCCGCGTCACGCTTCCTGCATCTCTTCAAGGAAGACATCGGGGTGCCGTTCCGCAACTTCCGCGCTTGGAAGCGGGCCCGAAGCCTGCTCCACCATGTAAAGGAGGAAGAGAGCCTTACCAACATTGCCCTGGATGCGGGCTATCCCGATTCCACGCACTTCAGTCACACGATACGAACCGTTTATGGCCTCACTCCGCGGTCGATATTGGTTGGCTGCCGCCAGTTGAAGCTTCACCATGCGCCGGCCCTGTAGCGCCTTTGCAATCCGTGCAGTTCAGGGTTCTACAAAGAAATGGATCAACGGCCCGCAGCCTGGTGCCACCAGGTACTGGTTGAAATCCGTGACGCCTGCATCGCGCAGGACCTGCTCGTCCAGCAGCAGCCGGCCGGTGAAGTCGCGGCTGGGTCGGGTGAGAATGTGCCACGCGGCGTCGGCCATGATCTTGGGCACACGGGCTTGTCCCGCCACTTCTGGCGCCGCGATCCTGAGCGCGCTGGTTGCGATGACGGTGCGAGGCCACAGCGAATGGCAGGCAATGCCTTGTTCACGCAGCTCCTCGGCCAAACCAAGGCCAATCATGCTCATCGCGTACTTCGAGGTCGTGTACGCCGTGTGGTGTGCGAACCATTTCGGGTTCATGTCCAGCAGAGGCGACAACGTCAGGATGTTCGGATTGGCGGCTTTTCCTTGCCGATCCCACGGCTTGCACCGGTGATGAAAAGTGTTTTGGATTTGAGTGATGGCATGGTCTCATGCCTGGCCGCAGGCCGCGAGCGGAACTTGCGCTGACTGGCTGTCGCTGCTGGCCGGCAAAAGGTCAGCGCCTTGACGCAAGAACCAGTACGGGGCCCGCGAGACGATCGAGAGCAGATGCTCACGCTCTATCACTGCGAAAACGCCCGTTCTTTTCGCGTCCTCTGGATGCTGGAAGAGCTTGGCCTGTCCTATGACTTGAAGATACTGCCGTTTCCGCCCCGTGTGCTTTGCCCGCAGTACCTGGAAGTCAACCCCCTGGGCACTGTTCCGCTGCTGGTCGAGGATGGCATGCGCATGAGCGAGTCGGCGGCGATCTGCCAATACCTGGCCAGCCGCTACGCGCCCAACTCGTTGGGCGTGGAGAGCCATGAAGCCGACTACGGCGCCTATCTGAACGGACTTCATTTTGGCGAGGCCTCGTTGACCTTTCCGCAAACGCTGATCCTGAGGTACGAAATGCTCGAGCCTGAGGAGCGCCGGCTCCCTCAGGCCTCACGGGACTATGCCCTGTTTTTCCTCGGCCGCCTGCGGGAACTTGCGCGGCTGCTGGGAAGCCGGGATTTCATTTGCGCGAATCGATTCACCGCCGCCGACGTTTCGATCGGGTATGCGCTCATGCTGGCCGGGATTGTGGGGCAAGACGGGCGCTTCACGCCCGCCATACAGGAATACTGGGGCCGGCTGCGCGAGCGCGCGGCGTTCAAACGTGCCGTTGCGATACAAGACAAGAAGACAACATGAAACGGATGTCCGCAGTGGCAATCACCATTCTTCCGGTCAACGCCGCCGCCCCCATGGCCCAGCAGCAGGGTGTGAGCAAGAACGAGATCCTGATGGCACGATCCAGGACATGTCGGGTCCGCTGGCCGGCTACGGCAAGCAGGCGCGCAACGGCATGCTGCTGCGCATTGCCGAGCTCAACGAGCAGGGCAGCATCCACGGCCGCGATGCCGGTGCAGTTCGACAAGAACATCGTCAACCTGTTCCCGATCACGGCCGCGCGCGAAATGTACGAACCGCTGAACCGGCTCAAGTACTCGTTCGCTGCCACCTACTACGACCAGGTGCGCATCACGCTGCCCAAGATGATCAAGGACAAGCGCGGCACAACCGACTTCTCCTCGCAGGTGGCCAAGATGAAGGCCGTGGGCTGCGACCTGGTGGTGCTGGGCATCAGCATCCGTGAGACCATCGGCACCATCGCCGAGGCGCGCAAGATCGGCCCAATCCGACCATCGACAGTTTCATCAAGGCGATGGACAGCTCGACCTTCGAGCCCGATATGTTCGGCAGTCCCCGGAGCAGCTGCACATCCACCAGGCGATTGGGCAATGAGCAGTCGCGCCTGTCGCAGATTCAGGACGGCAAGTGAAAGGTAGTGCAGGACGATGGGAAGTGATTCCGGCCCCCGGGCGACCGTCGCGTTACTGGGGCCGTCGGCCCAGCGTACCGAGAAACTCGGCCATCGATGAAATGCGCCCGTGCAGCGGCAGGATCCGGTCCACCTTCAGGCCCAGGCGATCGATGGCGTCGGCCAGGTTCTGGTTGTTGGCGTTGACCAGGCCGGGTGCGGGGTTGGTGTAGAGGCCTGGCGTATAGGAATCGGCCTCGACCAGCAGCCGCTCGGCGGGCAGGTAGACGATCAACAGGCCGCTCGAATGCACGCTGTCCTGTATCTCGTGCACTTCGACACTGCGCTGCCCGTCACTGAAAACCTGCCTGCCGTTCACGCCGACGAGGGTGGCCGTCTTGCCTGATTGCGTCAGACTGTCCGGCTGGATGCGGTTGGAGTTGCTGAAGATGCGCTCATAGTAGGGCTTGGCCAGCGCGCTGGTCACCAGCGTGGCGCCCTCGGCCGCCGCAGCACGCAGGCCACCGGCGTGGTCGAAGTGGTGATGCGTGTTGACGACATAGCGCACAGGTTTGCCTGGCGCGAGCCGATGCGCCTCGGCCAGCACGGCCAGTGCGCGGCCGTCGTTGACAGGGCTCTCCACCAGCATCAGATGGTCGCTCATCTCGATCAGCACGCTGTTGTGTGAGCCTTCGGTGAGGAACCAGACACCGTTCGCAACCTGCTCGGCGTGCACGCGTTCCCTGAATTGACGCACATTCTCCGGCACTGTCAGTTGCATCAGGGGATTGAGTTCAACCGAATGAACCGACACATCGAGTGCATCGAAGCCGCCCTGGGTCTGGCGGATGCGCATGGGAAACTTGACGCCGCCACCGACATCGCTCCAGTACAGGTACCGTGTGACGACCTCGGTGTCGCCCAAGACCGGATGCGGCATGCGTGCGTCGACCCGCGCCACCAGGCCCTGTGCGTCGATCCACGCCATGGCTTCCAGGCGGCCCGGTATGGTGAAGCTGAGGGTGGCGAATGCCTGCCCGTTGTCCTGGGCACTACCAGCGCGCGCGCCCCAGCGCTGCGCCGCGTGCAGCACGCCGTGCGGCGAGGTCCACAAATCGAGCAAGCGACCTTCCAGCGCGGCGGGAGAGGGCATTGCAGAATTGTTGGGCCCGGCGTTCCACGCGTAGTCACCCACAGCAAAACTCGTCGCACGCGACTCGCCCTGTCCCATCAGCGGCAGCATGCCGCCGCCGGTAGGCTCGGCGCGGGTGCGTATGTAGTCCTCGGCGATGGCACCCTTGCCGTAGTCCATGCGGCGCGCCAGACGCGAATAGTTCATCATCGGCCAGGCCTGCCCCGGCGCGAACGCCTGGCCGACCGAGCCACCGCTGCCGGTGGCGACGAACGCCAGCGACTCCACCTTGGATGCGCCCGTAGCCAAGTCTGACTGGCGCAGGAGACCGGCCGCATCCTGCGCGGCGGGCACGGACGACGGGGGGCTCGCGCAGGACTGCAGTAGAGCGCCCAGGGGCACGGTGAGCAACAAGCGGCGGCGGATGGTCATGGGCGGAGGCTCCTTTGTTTACTGGATTGCAGCTCGTGCAGCTTTTACGGCTGGGCCTTGAGTTCGTCGCGGATGAACTTCAGCAATGCCTCGCTCACCACGCGGTCATCGGTGTGCAGCGAGTAGGGTTGGGCCATGTGGTTGTGGTCAGCGAACACGGCTGAAGCCGGGCAACGCGACGCCTTGCACAGCGCATCGACCAAGGCGGTGGACTGCTCGGCAAATGCTGGCGGATCGAACTCGGCCGATCCAACGAACAGCGGCACGCTGGAGGCCAGCAAGCCCGGCAGCGACGACTGCTCCGTGTACTGCGACGCATCGGAGCCGTGGTACGCGGGAACCACGAGCGGAGGCGCCACCTGGTAGGCGCCCGACAGCACCATCGCTCCGGCCAGTCCTGATCCTGGGACTCGCTGAAAGCGCGGCTTGGCCAGGTAGTCGGCGATGTGGGCCGCGCCGGCCGAGTGGCCAAGGATGAAGACCCGCTTCGCATCGCCACCATGCGTCGCGATGTTGTCGTGCACCCACTTCACAGCCAGGCCCACGTCCTCCCCGCCGGCAGGCCAAGTGTTCTGTGGCGCGATGCGGTAGGTCATGGTGACGCCGACCATGCCATTGCGCACGGCCCAGAGCATCACGTTGTCGTAGAAAGGGCTGCCTGGGTTGCGGCGCGCACCGGCGACAAAGCCGCCGCCGTGGACAAAGATGAGGACGGGGCGCGGCGCCGCCGCGGCTTCGGTGGGCTGAAAAACGTCCAGCAGGTTGCGCTCGGCGGGGCCGTAGCGCGCATCGCGCTCAATTTTTACGTTCGCAAACGGCTCGCGCTCCCGCACCCGCGGCGCAAAGATCGCGGCCGTGGCCGGCCCGTCGACGACCCGGCCCATGGCTCTGATTTTTTCGGCGGCGTCGGGCGGCATCTGCACCGTCGCGCAGGATGCCGCCATCAGCGCGGCCATCACGGTCATCAAGACCAAACGGTTTCTAGTCATGAGCGTCCCTCTTCAGTGCTGTATTTCGTGTGGGGCTGGGGCGCCCCGAGTTCGCGTACGCCCAGTGCCACCAGCGCGAGCGCAGCCGCACATGCGGCCAGCGCGATTGCCAGGATGACCTCAATGCCCAGGCGGTGAGCCATGGCACCAGCCACGGCGGGCGCCATGGCGCCCCCCAGCACCTCGCCAACGCCCACCACGATGCCGGTGGCCGTGGTGGCCAGGTGGCGCGGCACGGCTCCGCTGGTCAGCGGGCCCACGGTGATGCCGACCACGCCGGCGTTCATGAACATCGCCACCAGCAGGATGGCGAACAGCCTGCCTGGCTCGGCGCCCATGCCCGGCAGCAGGCCCAGCGCGATCAGCTCGATCACCAGCGCCACCACCATCACGGGCTTGCGGCCGAAGCGGTCCGACAGCGCGGGCAGGATGAGCAGGCCCGCGCTGCCGCCGCCCATTCCGGCCAGGACCAGGCTCATCTGGTCCAGGCTCAGGTGCAGGTGGTCGGTCAGGTAGTTGGGCATGAAAGCGCCCAGCGTGATCATGCAAGTCAGGTAGCAGACCATGGCGGCGGTGTTGACGATGACGTCGCGGTAGTGCAATACCTCCGGCCAGCGCCCCGACTGCGGCGGGGCAGACTGCTGCGCCACGGCTGGCGTTGCATCGTCATGCAGCACTTTGGCCATCACCACGGCCAGCACCAGGCCGGGCAGCGCTGCGACCGCGAACACCCAATGCCATGAAGGAACGACTTTCAGGAGGGCCACCGCCAGCACCGGTCCCAGGCCCAGACCGACCAGCGGCATCGCCATCTGCTGAATGCCGGTCATCAGGCCCACCCGGGCCGGCTTGGCGGCCATCACGGTGGCCACGATGCTGGGCGGCACGTAAGCCCCCTCGGCTAGGCCCATCAATGCGCGAATCGTCAGCAGGCTGATAAGGCCGGAAGCCAATCCGGTGGTGGCGACGAGCAGCGAGAACAATGTGAGCGCAACCACCAGTACCTTCTTGCGGCCGATGCGATCCGCCAGGCGCCCGGCATACACCGAGGCTAGACCCCAGGTCAGCGCCAGCACACCGGAGATCAGCCCCAGATCCTGGTAGTTCAGCCCCAGGTCTTTCTGCATCACTGGAAACAACGGGTTGATGAGAAAGCGGTCCAGGCCTACCAGGCCGAGCCCGAGGGCCAGCAGGCCGACGGCCTTGAATTCGTAGCGGCGATTCCAGGTCATGGCAGGTATGAGGGGTGTGCGTTGCTCAATCCTGGAAGCGAGCCTTCACCGCGAACTCCGCAACTGGTTTGCGGCCGCTTGGCGTTTCCCGTGCCTGCAGGCGCTCCGGCAGGCTGGCGCGGTCGCCGAGCTTGCCAATGGCCATGGCCGCCTCCACACGCTGAGTTGAGGGCACGCCCAGCTGGGTCTTGATGCGATCCATGTGGATGCCGTTCAAGGTGTGCGTGTACAGGCCCTCGCGCCGGGCCTGCAGCGCGAGCAAGGCGCAGGCCGCACCGGTGTCGAAGGCGTGGCTGTGCGAGGGCGACAACGCCTCGGCCATCGGCAGCTTGATGTGCGTCTCCGACGCGACGAAGATCAGTGCCGAGGCATTCTTTGCCCACATGGCGTTGAATGGCATCAGCAGGTCGACGAACTCTGTCCAGCGCGGCTCCTGGCGTAGCGCGAAGGCAAACCGCCAGGGTTGCCAGTTGAAAGCCGATGGCGCCCAGCGCGCCGCTTCGAACAGCGGATGCAGGCTGGCTTCGGTGAGTTCGAAGGCGGGGTCGAAGGCGCGCGGTGACCAGCGATCCAGAAACAGGCCGTCGACGGGGACGTCGGCGATGCGTTCGTTGCTCATTGTTTTCCTTTCGCGGCTTGGGCCCGCTCTTGCAGCACACCGGCCTTCATGGCACGGTTGACTTCCAGGTATTGCGCCGCGCAGTCGGGCGGCAGCAGTTCGCACAGGGCCTCGTTCTCGATCCACAGCTCCACCAACGGGAACTCTGCGCGCTGCGTGCGCCGGCACAGCCAGCCCTGGCGTGCGGCGATTTCGAGGATCTGCTCCGTGCTCGCCGGTACGCTCAGCGCGAAATGAGTGGCTGTGCGCCCGCTGTCGCGCGTGGCATGGACGAAGCCGGGTGCGCCGGGATCAAGCGTGGTACCCAGTGGGTGGATCTCGATCTCGGTGCCGACGTCGTCGAGCTGGAACACCATGAAGCTGCCCTGATTGGGGCGGAAGGGAATAACCAGGCCGCCGCCAAAGATGTCGGCAAACACGGTGGCCACGTTGCGCGGATTGCGCGCGGCGATGGAGAGGTGGTGGATCATGAAGGAAAGCGCTTTTGCAGCCAGGTAACGACGATCCGCAGCGCCGCTTCGCGCCCGCCCTGATCGGGCGCCGAGGGCAGCGGCAGGCCGAAGTGATCACCGTCCACGTGCGCAATTTCCTTGTCGGCGGCAGGCGATTGCGCGTAGATGGTTTCGGCATTGAGGGGGTGAATCGCGCTGTCGCCGGTGTAATCCATCACCAGCGTGGGCACGTCGACCCTGGGCAGGTTGTCCAGCACCGAGGCGCGCGAGGCATGGCCGGACCACAGGCTCAGCCAGGCGCGTGGCGTGAGATTCTTGGCAAAGCCGGCCTCGGTATAGTTGGACAGGTCCGGGCGCACCGACATGATGGAGCCGTAGGTGCGCTTGGATGGGTCGATCGACAGGTCGGTCACCGCCGGGTTCGCATCGGTGCGGTAGACGTTCATGAAGCGGCCCAGCAGCGCGCGGCGCAGCACGAAGGCCCGGCGCTCAGCCGGCAGTTTCTCGAAATCGGGCTGGCGCGCGATCTCCTGGAAGTAGCGCTGCTCCTCGATATAGCCGCGGGCGATGGCATCGATGCGGGCTACGCGCGCGCTCTGCGCCTCCCGATACCGCGCGAGGAACTCGCGGCTGTAGCTGCTTAACGCCGGTGGTTCCTTGAAGCCGTTCCTGGGGTTGTACATGTCGAGTTCGGGGTCCAGGGACAGCGGATCGCTTTCATCGGTGACCGATGGGTCGATCTCGCTCAGCATGGTCTTGCCCGCGCCCAGGTGAGACGCAATGAACATGATGCCGTCGGCCGGCGGCATGTTGAATCCATTGAGGTCGAACGGGTCTCCGGCGGCGGTGTCCGCGAGGCGCTGGCCGATCGGTGTCACGGCCTGCGATTGGTAGAAGCTGAAGATGGAGCCGCCACCGCTGTAGCCGAGCAGCACCACCTTCTCGAAGCCGCGGCTGCGCATGCTGACCATCATCGCCGCGACATCGGCCAGCAGCAGTTCATGGCTGGCGGCCACGTCGTTGCCCGGCCAGCGGCTCTCTTGCGCGAACACCGCGTAGCCGCCCTCCACCAGTGCAGGGATCGCGTAGTGGCGCGTCATGTCGCCGCGGGGGTGCAGGATGCATACCAGCGTCCTTTCGCTGCGCCTGCGGTAGAGCACGCCCTTGGACTTTCCGCCGTCCTGGGCCACCACGCTCACGATCTCGGGCACCACGCCTTCGGGTGGGGTTTCAAAACTCAACAGATCTCTTCCGGCGCCGTAGCGGCCGATTCTGGGCAGGCTCATTGCGTTGTTTCCTCGATTTGCATTGATCGCAATGTATGGCAGCAGAACGGGTTCTTTGCCTGTTGCGAGGGCGTGGACAGCAGATATCAAAGTTTCATCAAAAGGAACCGGACGAATAGGTCTTCATCTATGGAGCCGGGCGGCCGACCATGGCTGGCGGCCGCGGAGGTATGGAGGCGGCTGCTTGTTGCAACACACCGTTTGCCTCGACAACCTGGAGACACAGATGAAGAAACTGATTTCGAAACCCAATACCCTCGCCTTGCTTCTGCTGGGCTTGGCCAGTTCCGCGCACGCGCAGAGTTCGGTGACGCTGTTCGGCCTGCTTGACGCCAATATTGGTCGCTACAAGGGGGCGGCGGCCGGTGTGACACCGGCCGATACCACGATAACGCGCCAGGATGCCAGCGGCCTGTCCACCAGCTATTTCGGCGTGCGTGGTACGGAGGACCTGGGCGGCGGTCTCTCCGCCAACTTCGAACTGCAGAGCTTCATCCGAAACGACACCGGGCAACCCGGCCGCAGCGACGCGATCTGCGCCGGTCCGCCGGCACCCGCGCCCGCGTGCTCGGCGGTCAATGTGGGGGCCGACCCGTTCTGGTCCAAGGCCGCGTTCGTCGGCCTGGGCAGCAATACCCTGGGTCGGGTGCGCCTGGGGCAGATCACCACCGCGATCTTCATCAGCTCGACGTCCTCCAACGCGTTCGGCGACTCGACGTCGTTTTCACCGATCAACCTGCTGATGTTCATCGGCTCGCCTCTGGCCGGTGGCACGGGCTGGAGCAACAGCATTGCCTACGACTCGCCCAGTCTTGGCGGCTTCAACTTCAACCTCCAAAAGTCACTCTCTGAAGGCTCCGGCGGTGGCAACGTCGGCGGGCGCGTGGCGTATGCGGGAGGGCCGTTCACTGCATCCTTGGCCTACTCCGATGTCAAGAAGGATCCCATCACGTTTTCCGACGGAACGACCAGCAACAATACCAAGAACACGCTGGCTGGCGTCTCCTATGATTTCCAGACGGTGAAGCTGTTCGGCCATCTCGGCCAGATCAAGAGCGACGGCAGCGCCACCGCAACGACCGCCGACGACAACATCACCCACAAGGTATGGGATATCAGCGCGCTGGTTCCCGTCGGTGCCGGCAGGGTCATGGTCGGCTACGGCTCCCGCAAGGGCGACGAGAGGTTTGCGTCGAAGCGCAGCCTGGCTTCGGTCGGCTACGCCTACAGCCTGTCCAAGCGGACCGACCTCTATGTCTTGCTGCGCAATGACCGCAATCGCGCGGCTGGCACCGTGGCGCCCGCCGTCGAGGCCAGGGGCACGAGTTACGCGCTGGGTGTTCGCCATTTCTTCTGAGCGAAGCACGACGCGATTCGAACCGCCACGCGAAGGCATTAGCGTGGCCGGTTGCAGCCACTGGATGACGGGCCGCGCTCAGGGCGGCGGTCGTCCAGGGCCGCGACCGCCTCACTTTTCATACGTTTGATGTATGGATTTCGCCATGCATCCGGTATTGGCTCCTTTCATGCGCCATGGCTAGCATGGGACGGAGAATTCACCACCTCTTTCTTTGATGAATATCCTGCATATTGACTCCAGTCCGATGTTCGAAACATCGAATTCCAGAAAACTGTCGGCAATGGTCGTCGCGTTATTGCAGGAGCGATATCCGGGTTGCAATATCCTTCACAAGGATCTCGCGCGTGATCCGCCGCCGCACCTGACTCAGGATGTCTACCTCGCGTACCGCCGGCCAGAGGCTGAGCTGACCCCGCAGCAGCGGAGGGAGCGAGCTGTCACTGACGCCCACATCGAGCAGTTTCTTGCTTCAGATATCGTGGTCATCGGGGCGCCGCTCTACAACCTCTCCCTTCCAACTCAACTCAAGGCATGGATCGACCGGATCTCGCAACCGGGCCGCACGTTCCGGTACGCAGAGCGAGGGATCGTGGGCCTTGTGTCCAATGTCCGCGTGATTGTTGCCTCCAGCCGCGGCGGCCTGTATTCGCTGAGCGAAGAGGGGCGCGCGAGGGACTTCCAGGAGAGATACCTGCTTGCCGCGTTGAAGACGCTGGGCATCGCGCACATCGATATCGTGCGGGTTGAAGGCGTCAACATGAGCGCTGACAGGCGAGCCGAGGCCTATGCGAAGGCGCAAGCCGCGGCGGACGACATCGTTTCGTCGATTCTTGCCTCCCGGCCGCAGTGGCAGCGGGCAGCCCTGGTCTGACGCCATGGTGAGCTGTCTCACGCTGCTCAACAGCACGCACGTTCTTGCGGGGCACGTTGAAGGCCTCAATCACACGCTGTGCGGCCTGGCCATCGCCGAGGCCGATACGCAGCCGGGGCTGATCGCGTCGGTGCCTGGTGCCGCTACCTGCCAGCGATGTCAGAGCATGCTGCACGTCGGGGCAATGTCGCACGTGGCGCAAGAGCGACCCCTCGATACCAGGACACTCGTCAAACGGCTGATCGATCGGCTGAACGCAAACGACTCGACGCATCTGGAAAAGATGCTGGACGGCCCGCTGCTCGGCGCGCTTTCTTCGCAGCGTCTGGGGCGCCTGCACGAGCTTTTCCCGGGATGGCACGCGACGGTCGATGAGCTGATCGCGGAAGAGGGCAGCGCTGTCCTTCGCTACCAGGTGAGCTGCTCTGATGCCTTCGGCTTGCTCGGCTGCATCGGGCCTTCGGTCAAGACCGGGCAGGCTGTCGTTCTGCGTCTTGCGAACCACAGGATCACCGACGCCTGCCCCATTGTCGACGACTTCGCATTCTGGTCAGGCCTGGCCAAGACCAGCGATGCCGCGTGCGCGCATTGCACATCCAATTTCAATTCCGCGAAAGGAAGCAGTCGTGACAACCATTACTCTTGACCAAGCCACCCAGGTGGTGGACGCGGGCCTGCGCCATGCCCGCGAGCTGGGCCTGAATCCCTTGACTTTCGCTGTTCTCGATGCTGGCGGACACATGGTCGTGCTCAAGCGCGAAGATACCTCGGGCATCCTGCGGCCCGACATCGCCTACGGCAAGGCATGGGGCGCGTTGGGGATGGGGCATGGCAGCCGGTCGCTCGCGCAACGGGCAGAGAAGGCGCCGGCATTCTTCACCGCGCTGGCCAGCGTTTCGCAAGGGCGCATGATTCCAGTTCCCGGCGGCGTGCTGATCCGCAATGCGGCGGGTGCCGTGCTGGGCGCCGTGGGTGTCAGCGGGGATATGCCGGACAACGATGAAGCCTGCGCGGTTTATGGCATCGAGTCCGCTCGGCTTGTGGCCGACCCCGGCCTGGCGCACTAGGCAGGCGGCCGAGGCAGCGGCAACGCGGCGATGCGCTGCGCTTCCTTCGCGGGCATTCCGAGTCCCTGCAGCACCATGGCGGCGATCAGTTCCGGAAAGTTCACGGGAGTCGGCTCGGAGATCGCTGCACGGATGGCCAAGGTAATGGTGCCCATGCTCAAGGCCAGCGCCGCCTGCAGAGACCGCCAATGAAACCGGCCGAGCTTCTTCCCGTTTTCCAGGTCTTCCAGGACACCGCGCCGCATTTCATCGCTCACGGCGCCGCCCGACAAGGGGATCATCCTGACAAGCAAGCCGCCTTGGTGCGGATGGCTCACGCTCATTTCGATGAATTTTCGGATGGCAATGGCTACCCTTTGCGCCGGGTCGCCAGCCAGGGCGAACAGCGGGAGAATTTCCTGGTCCACGCTGTCAGCCACATGGGCTGCCGCCGCGATCAGCAACTCGTCGCGGCTCTTGAAGTAGTTGTAGAACGTTCCCCGAGCGACTTCAGCCGCTTCGATGAAGTCGTCGATCGTCGGGGCATCAAAGCCCTTTTCCGAGATGACCTGAAGGGCGACCTGGATGAGTGCGGCGCGTGTTTTCTCACGCTTGATCTCGCCGATTCTTGCCCTGCCTTGAAGAGGTTTCCTGGGTGCCATGGCGCCGATTGTTGCAGACCATCTGGAGGTCGGGATTTCCATTGAATGAAATTGGTAATGTACTGTATTGTCATTTTGACGATATAGTTCATAAATCACTGCGGCGGTCATTCACGTCAACTTCACGTTGGAACAGAAACATGGATTGGAAAGCGGAATCAGCCAGGCTTCGCGCCGAGCGTGGCGGCCTGGAGAACTATGAGCCTCTTCAGCCGTTCGTCTCCAGTCGCTCGCTGGACCGGGCGCTCTGGTACGAAGGCCAGCTCATCGTCATGTACGCGCAGGGCAAGGAGGTCGACAACACCTGCTGCATCTGGGAGGGCAACATCCCCGAGCACGTCGGCCCGCCGCCGCACATTCACCTGTATGAGCATGAGATCTTCTTCATCATCGAAGGCCATCTCACGGCGTGGGTGGAAGGCGTCCCCTACGACGTGCCCAAGGACTCGATGATCTTCATGCCCTGCGGCCGGATGCATTGGTTCGTTTCTGCGGCGCCCGTCACGCGCATGTTCTCGTTGACCGTGACGGCAAGCAAGGAATTTCCCGCCATCAACAACAACGTCGGGCTGTTCAAGTTCATGGGCCGGCCCGCCGGGGCACTCGCATTGCCTCAGCTCGAAGCGGTGGAGAAGCTTCCCGACCCGGCGGAAATCCGCCGGGTCAGCCGCGAGTCGGGCTCGGACATCCCCGACCTAGAAAGGATTGGCTGGCGTCGCGGTTTCGGCGACGGCAGCAAGCACGACAACTCATGAGGAGACACGGTATGCACCACACACGCAGACAACTGCTATGCATCGGCGCGGGATGGGCGGCGGCGCCAACCCTCGGCATGGCGCAGGACACGATCAGCGCCTATCCGAGCTCGCCGGTGCGCCTGGTCGCGCCCTTTCCGGCCGGGTCGGTATTCGACGCGGTAGGGCGAAAGCTGGCTGATTCACTGTCCGCACGAATGAAGGGCAGCGTGGTCATCGACAACAAGACCGGAGCGGGTGGAGCGATCGGTGCGAGCGAAGTGCTGCGCGCCCCGCCCAACGGCTACACGCTGCTGCTCACCGTGGCGGACCCGCTGGTTACCACGCCGGCGACGATGAGGGTGAGCTACAACCCACGCACCGACTTCACGCCGATCATGAAGCTGGTGCGTAGCTACCCGGTACTGCTCATTCACAGCAGCTACAAGAGCACGAACCTCCGGGAGTTTGTCGAGGAGGCCCGGGCAGCGAGCGCGCCGCTCACGTATGGCTCGTTCGGCACGGGTTCTTTTCCGCAACTGGTCATGGAAAGCGTGGCCAGCAAGGCGGGCGTGAAGCTGACCAACGTGCCCTATCGCGGCACGCCTCCGGCCATGAACGACATGCTGGCAAACCAGATCACCTTGGCGTTCACCTCGGTCGGCCAGGCGGGGCCGCTCATTGCACAGGGCAAGGCCCGCGCGCTGGCCATCATGGGGCCCAGCCGTTCGCCGGTATTGCCGCAGATCGCCACGTTCGCGGAATCCGGTTTTGACAATTTCTTTACCCGCCGGGACAGCTGGCTGGGCTTGCTTGGCCCCGCCAAGATGCCGGCTGACCTGGTGGAGAAGATACGCGGCCACGCACGAGCAGTCCTGCAGGACCCCGAAATGCTCAAGTGGCTGGCAACACTGGACATGTCGGTCGATTCCGGCACCTCCGCCGCGCAGTTCCGTGCCGACATGGATACCGAAGTTCTCGCCGTCACCAAGTTCATCCGCGACGAACTCAAGGTCCAGCCGCAGGAACTCAACGAACTGCAACGCTGAGCAAGACATCAACACCCCGGAACCACCTACCGTGAGCAAGAACCCCCTTCTCCAGAACGACCCCGTAATCCGCGTCAGCATCACAGAGCTGATCGACGACTTCTTCGGCCGCGTTGACCGTGGCGAGTCTGTGGCCGACTTGCTGGCCGAGCAAGCCATATTCAAGACGCCGCAGCGCTACGCCGAAGGCCGGCAGGGCGTCGCCAACCTGCTGCTCGAGCTCGCCCAGATGCGGCGCGAAAAGGGACGCGAGGCCCGGCACTTCGGCAGCAACATCAAGATCGACAGCCTGGGAGACAACCAGTACCGCGTCAGATCGCTTGTGGTCGTTATCGCCCTGGACTCGGGCGCCGCTCGGAAGGGCGTCCTCAACATGGGCGACCACGACGACATCGTCGCCTTCGACGAGAGCGGCCGCTGCCACTTCGTCAAGCGGACGATGACACCCGTATTGCAACTCGAACTGAACGCGCCCGCGGCTCAATGAGTGGCATAGACGTTTTCGCTATCCAGCGGCTGATCAGCGATTTCGCCTGGGCGGCGGACCGGTGCCTCGCGGCGGAGCTCTCGGAGCTATTTCTCCCCGATGGGACACTGACGGTCAACGAGCTGAAGCTCCATGGCCGCGCTGAGATCGAGCAGGACTGTCGGCATCGCTTCGCAAGCCCCCAGAGGAAGACGCGGCACGCACTGTCGAACTTGCGTATCGATGCGCTGGGCGACGGTGCGTATGCAGGGACAGCGGTGCAGCTGACCTTCGAGTCATCCGGCTCCGATCAGCCCGTCCGACTGCGGGTGAGTGACGTGCTGGACCGGTTCGAACAAGACCCGCAGGGGCGCTGGCGGTTCAGGAGCAGGACGATTGAGCGCCAGATGGCCCTTTTGATTCCCGCCTGAAGCTGTCCCCGGGCCGATCAGCCTCTTTCGCGGCCACGCGCCGTTGCGCCGGCGAGATGCGAGCTTTGTGAAGTTTCGTCGGCCTGGCCCAAGAGATTGCCTTGCAGCCGCGGCGCGAACGGCCGCATCCAAGCGCAAGACCCGGAGTGCATGAACCGCCGGCGATGGCTACAGTCACACCATGGTTGAACAACACATCGCCGGAAGGCCGGTGTGCATCATGGTCCGGAACCATGAAGCACGTGTGGCCGCCACCCTGGCCGATTCTTTCCGGGCCACCGTGATCGCGGTGCATCACCAGCCGGTGCAGGGCGCGCGGGGCGTCTACCGGGCCAACCTGCGGCATGGCGTCAGCCGCGTCCGCTTGGGTCGCCGGCACATGGCGGGCATCATCTTCCACGATGCCGCATGAGAGGCCGCACATGACGATGGATCTGTTCGAGCCCGATGGCAGCGCGCAGCGGGAGTCGCTGGGGCCGGGCGCCTTCGTGCTGCGCCGAGGCGCCTTGCCGGACGAGGCTGCGCTGCTGTCAGCCGTGCACGAGTTGCTGGCCCGCGCCCCGCTGAGGCACATGGTCACGCCGGGCGGGCGGCCGATGTCGGTTGCCACGAGCAACTGCGGCGCCCTGGGCTGGGTGAGCGATCTGGCAGGGTACCGCTACGTGGACCGCGATCCCCGAAGCGGCCTGGCCTGGCCGAGCCTGCCGGCCTCGTGGCTGCGGCTGGCCGGGCGGGCTGCCGCCGAGGCGGGTTTCGAGGGCTTCATCCCCGATGCCTGTCTGATCAACCGCTATGAGCCGGGGGCCCGGCTGTCTCTGCACCAGGACCGGGACGAGCGGGACCACACTGCACCCATCGTGTCGGTGTCGCTCGGGCTGCCGGCTGTTTTCCTGTTTGGCGGCCTGGCCAGAACGGACCGGGCCACGCGCGTGCCGCTGGCGCATGGCGACATCGTGGTGTGGGGCGGGCCGGCCCGGCTGCGCTACCACGGCGTGCTGCCGCTGCAGCCCGGCCACCATCCCTTGCTGGGGAACTACCGCATCAACCTGACACTGCGCCGGGCAGGGTAGGGGCGCCGTTCCTGTTGCAATTGCTTGCGTCTGGGCGGGGCGCCCCGCGAGCCGCCTCATCGTTATCATGCCGTCATGATTCTCCGGATTGTTTCGTGGCACGAGGCGCTGGTGCAGATGGGGCGGGCGGCTCTTGTGTGGCTGGCGGGCTGGTGGCGCATCGTGCATTTCGGCGCGCTGATCATCGTGCTGGCGCTCTCGCCTTCGAGCTACAGCCGGGGCAACCGGCAGGCGCTGGCGCGCCACATGTACCTGGACACGGCGCCCATCCTGCTCTGGTTCACCGTGCTGTGCGCGCTGATCAGCCTGGTGCTGACACGCATCGTGGTGGTCACAGCGCTGAGCTACGGCCTGTCGCAGTACGCGCTCGAGATGGTGATCCGCGTGCTGGTGCTGGAGCTGATTCCCCTGACCGCGGCGCTGTTCGTGGCCCTGCGCTGCACCATTCCCAATGGCGCCGAGCTGTCGGCCATGCGCCGCCGCGGCGAACTCGAGGCGCTGCGCCGCCAGGGCCTGGACCCGGTGCGCCGCGAACTGCTGCCGCGCGTGGTGGCGGGCATCTTTTCCACGGTGATGTTGGCCGCGCTGCTGCTGCTGTTCATGCTGCTGCTGGTGTGCGGCTCCACGCTCTACCTGCTGTACGCGCGCGGCGCGTTCGAGCCCACCCAGGAGCTGGTGCTGGTGGCCGATGACTCCGAGGGCGTGGTGGTCGGCATGGACCTGACGTTCTCGGGATTCCCGATCGGCCGCGTGCGCCGCATCGAGTTGTCCGAAGAGGGCAATGCCCGCATCCTCATCGACGTGCCGAAGAAGGACGCGCACTGGCTGCGCCAGTCCAGCATCTTCACGCTGGTGCGGGGCCTGGTGGGCGGCACGAACATCCGCGCCTTCACCGGCATGCTCACGGATCCGCCGCTGCCCGACGGAGCGGTGCGCCCGGTGCTGCGCGGCGACACCACGGCGGAGATTCCCCAACTGGTGGCGGCGGCGAAGGAATTGATTCAGAACCTCAATGCCCTGACGGCCAAGGACAGCCCGCTCGACGCCAGCCTCGGCAATGTGCAGGCCGTGACCGAGAAGCTCAAGGGCCCGCAAGGCGCGCTCGGCGTGCTGCTGGGCAACGAGGCGGACACCCGCAAGCTGATGACCACGCTGGACCGCACCAATGCGCTGCTGGCCCGCGTGGACGGGCTGGCCGCGAGGGCCGACACCCAGGTGTTCGGGCCGGGCGGCGTGATGCCGGAGACCCGGGCCACCATCGTGCAGCTCAACACCTTGCTTGGCGAGGCCCGCACCAGCCTGAAGAAGGTGGATGCCGTGCTGCAGGATGCGCAGGCCGTGAGCGCCAATGCGCGCGACGCAAGCGCCGACCTCGGCGCGCTGCGTGCCGAGGTGGAGGTCAACCTGCGCAAGGTCGAGGGCCTGGTCAACGAAGTCAACCGCAAATGGCCCTTCGCGCGCGACACGGAGTTGAAGCTGCCATGACGAGCCTGACCTTCCTGGCTCCCAGGATGAGGCGCGCGTTGCCGGCGGCGCTGGCCCTGCTGCTCGGGGCCTGTGCGGGCCATCCGCCGGCGCCCGACTGGCAGATGAACGCCAAGGGCTCGATGGAGCGCTTCGTCGTGGCGTACTTCGAGGGCGACATGCGTGTGGAAGGCGCCGAGTTCGCCAAGGCCCGCGCTGAAACCGCCCGCACGGGCCGGGTGGAACTGGTCGCCCGCGTGGAGCTATTGCGCTGCGCCAGCCGCGTGGCCAGTCTCGTGGTGGAGCCTTGCGCCGGTTTCGAGACGCTGCGCCAGGACGCGCCAGCGGCCGAGCGCGCCTATGCCGACTATCTGGCCGCGCAACTGCGGCCGCAAGACATCGGCCTGCTGCCCGAAGCCCAGCGCGGCGCCGCGTCGGCCGCGGCCAATGCGGCCACGCTGCAGGCCATTGCCGATCCGCTGTCCCGGTTGGTGGCGGCTGGCGTGCTGTTCCAGGCCGGCCGCGCCAGCCCGGCGATGATCGCCGTGGCGGCGGACACCGCTTCGGCCCAGGGCTGGCAACGGCCCCTGCTGGCGTGGCTGATGGTGCAGGCGAGGCTGGCCGAGCAGGCGGGCGACACGGCAGAAGCCGCGCGCCTGCACCGGCGCATCGACCTGGTGCAGGGCCGGCCGGGCTGAACGCCCGATTCGCCACGACCCGTATGCGTGCCGCGCCGCTGCTGTTCCTGCTGCGCCGTCTTGCCTGCGGCCTCGCGGTGCTGGGCGCTGCGCTGCCCGCCTGGGCCCAGGCCTTGTGGGGCGCCGCCGCCTATGGCATGACCGAGGCCGAATTGCAGGCGGCGCTGCCCGCCGTGCAGCGCCTGCGCAAGCCCGAGCGCCTGGCAGGCGGCACGCGCGGCTTGTGGGTGCTGCCCGAAACCCCGCTGGCCGGCGCGTCGTTCGAGACGGTGTTCTATTTCAACAAGAACCGGCAGTTGCAGCAGGTGGAGCAACGCCTCGCCGCCCCACAGCCGCAGTGCGGGACGAAGCCGGTGTTCGAGGAACTGGTGGCTTCGCTGCGGCAGCTGCATGGGCCGGAACTGGCGGCCGGCGACAGGCCCGACGGCGGACCGGCCTCCAGCGTGGCCTCCTGGGTGGCCGGCGATCTGGACATCATCGCGAGCCACACCGAGGCGGCCAGCCGCTGCGCCATCCGGGTGATCTACAAGCCGCGCCTGCTCAAGGACGCGAGCGAGCTGTAGCACCGGCCGGCGCGGCCGCTGGCCGGGCGCGGCACAATCGGGACGGGATACGCACCCCGTTCACGCCATGCACACCACCGCTCTCGTTCTTTTTTCCGGAGGCCAGGACTCCACCACCTGCCTGGCCCAGGCGCTTTCGAAATATGAGCGCGTGGAAACGGTGGCCTTCGACTACCGCCAGCGCCACAGCGTGGAACTGCAGGCGCGGCTGGCCGTGCTGGCGCAGATCCGGCAGCAGTTTCCCCAGTGGGCGCCGCGGCTGGGCGAGGACCATCTGCTGGATCTGGCCGTGCTGGGCCAGGTCAGCGAGACCTCCCTTACGCGCGACATGGCGTTCAGGATGGAGGAGGGCGGGCTGCCCAATACCTTCGTGCCGGGGCGCAACCTGCTGTTCCTCACGCTGGCCGCGGCGCTGGCCTACCGCCGCGGGCTGGAGGTGATCGTCACCGGCGTGTGCGAGACCGATTTCTCGGGCTACCCCGACTGCCGCGACGACACCATGAAGGCCATGCAGCTGGCGCTGTCGCTGGGCATGGACCGCCGCTTCCTGATCGAGACCCCGCTGATGTGGATCGACAAGGCCGCCACCTGGCGCATGGCCCATGATCTCGGCGGCCCGGCGCTGGTGGCACTGATCGTCGAGCACACCCACACCTGCTACCTGGGCGACCGCGAGCATCGCCAGGCCTGGGGCTATGGCTGCGGCCGGTGCCCGGCCTGCGAGCTGCGCGCGCGGGGCTGGGAGCGTTACGTCGCCGCCGCGCCGACGCCCCCATTGCCATGAGGCCGGCGGCGCCGGGCTCCCCGGCTCAGGCCGGGCCTTCTCTGAGCTGGTAGAGCGCGGCTGCGCCTTCGGGGGATTTCTCCAGGACCCAGCGCCGGTTGTGGAAGCTCGCCACGCCGGGGCGGTGTGCGATGGAGACCATGGCGCCGCCGGCGTGCTGCACCTGGGCTCGCAGTTTCTCGTAGACCGCCTGCTCGGTGGCGGCGTCGAGCGCGCTGGTGGCTTCGTCGGCAAACAGCCAGGACGGCTGCTTGAGCAGCACGCGCGCGATGGCCAGCCGCTGCTGCTCGCCGCCCGAGAGTTTCTGGCCCCAGGCATCCTCGTCATCGAGCCGCCGCGCCAGCTGCGGCAGCTGCGCGTCAGCCAGCGCATGCTGCAGCGCTTCGTCGCTGTAGCGGGCGGCGGGCTCGGGGTAGGCCAGCGCGTCGCGCAGCCGCCCGTCCGGGAAATAGGGGCGCTGCGGGATGAACATGGCATGGCCGGCGAAGCCTTCGGGCCGCTGCACGGAGCCCTGTGCAAACGGCCAGATGCCCGCGAAGGCGCGGAACAGCGTGGACTTGCCGCTGCCCGACGGCCCCTGGATCAGCACCGCATCGCCGGGCGCGGCGCTCAACGCCACGCCCGACAGCAGGCGCTCGCCCGTCGGCAGCCCGAGCGTCAGGTCCCGTGTCTGCAGCGACTGGCCGGGTGCTATCGAATCAATAGCATCCAACGACCGATTCTCCTGGACTGCCGCCGCAATACTCTCTTCAAAATGGGTCAAACGGTCGGTCGTGGCGCGCCAGCTGGCGAGCGAGCTGTAGTTGTCCACGAACCAGCCCAGCGAGTCCTGCACGCGGCCGAAGGCCGAGGCGATCTGCATCAGTTCGCCGAGCTGGATGGCGCCGCTGAAGAAGCGCGGCGCCGCCACGATGAAGGGAAACACGACGGCGGCCTGGCCGAAGAAGTTGGTGAACCACACCAGATTCTTCTGCGCCTTGAGCAGCCGCAGGTAGTTGCCCAGCACGGCGGAGAAGCGCGTGTCGAGCTGCTGGCGCTCGACGGTCTCGCCGCGGTCCAGCGCGATGGCCTCGCTGTATTCGCGCACCCGCACCATGTGGTGGCGGAAATCGGCCTCGAAGCGCTGCTGCCGGTAGTTCAGGGCGATCTGCGGGCGGCCGATGTAGTGGGTGGCGATGCTGCCGGCCACGCAGTACAACACGGCCATCCAGACCATGAAGCCCGCGATCTCGTAGGTGCTGCCGTTGAAGTGGAAGCTGAAGCCGCCGCTCAGGCTCCACAGGATGCCGACGAAGCTCGCCAGCGTGACCACGGCATTGAGCAGGCCCATGCTCAGCCCGATCGTGTAGCTGGTGAACAGGTTCAGGTCTTCCTGGATGCGCTGGTCGGGGTTGTCGGGCGAGGTGCCGTCCTTGCCCGAGAAGCGCGCCAGTTCGAGCTTGTAGAACGCATGGTGCGAGAGCCAGCGCTGCAGGTAGTGCTCGGTCATCCAGGCGCGCCAGCGCATCTCGAGCAGTTGCGTCAGGTAGAAGCGGTAGACCGCGATGATGATGTAGGCGAAGGCCAGGTAGCTGAAGCGCCCGAGCTGCTGCCAGAACACCGGCTGGTCCTTGTTCTGCAGGGCGTCGTAGAACACGCGGTTCCAGTCGTTGAGCTGCACCAGCATGTAGACCGCGGCGAGGTTGAGCACGATGATCGCGGCCAGCAGGCCGCGCGCCTTCCACTTCTGGTCGGACTGGAAGTAGGGCAGCACCAGCGCCCAGATGCGGCGCGCGGTCTGCGTGAAAGCGGCCAGCCGGCCAGGAGAAGCGGAAGAAGCCATACGGAAGAATCCTTGCAAGCGGTGGGGCCCGTCACGGGTGGCCCCATCGTAGCGGAGGCTGGCTTAAGCGGGGCTGAAATCCCGCGGGGGCCGGGCCCGTTCAGCCGGGGTTGCTGATGCCGCTGGCGACATGGCCGGCCGGCACATGCTCGGCGGCGGAGTCCACGTGGCCGGGCTGGTCGTCGAAGAAGAAGTCGGGCTCGAACTCGCGCAGGAAGGCGCCCTTGGCCAGGCCGCCGAGGAACATGGCCTCGTCGACCTGGATGTTCCAGTCCATCAGGGTGCGGATTGCGCGCTCGTGGGCCGGCGCACTGCGCGCGGTGACCAGGGCGGTGCGGATGCGCATGCCCGCGGCGCCGTCCTGCTGCAGCTGGTGCAGCGCCTGCAGCAGCGGCTTGAAGGGGCCGGGCGGCAGCGGCTTGGCGGCGCGCCGCTTCTCGTGGCTCTGAAAGGCCTCCAGGCCGGCGCGCTGGTAGACCTGCTCGGCCTGGTCGGAAAAGAGCACGGCGTCGCCGTCAAAGGCGATGCGCACTTCGTCGGGGTAGCTGCCACTGGCGCGCGCGGCGCCGGTGTGCACCGTGGCCGCGGCAAAGCCCTCGTTGAGCGCGGCGCGCACGTCGGCCGGGTTGGCCGAGAGGAACAGGTTGGCCTGCAGCGGCCGCAGGTACTTGTAGGGCTCGCGCCCCTTGGTGAACACGCCGCGTTCGAGCTTGAGCTTGCTGGCCTGGGCCGAGCGGAACACGCGCAGGCCCGACACCGGGTCGTTGCGCGAGAGGATCACCACCTCCACGCGCTTGGCGTCGCCGTTGAAGGCCAGCAGCTTCTTCACGAGCGAATGCGCCACGCCGGGCTTGGCCGGCTGCTCCAGGCGCTCGAGCTGCAGCTTCATGTAGGCGTGGTCGTCGCTCTGCTCGAAGACGCGGTTCTCCTCCTCGAAGTCGAACAGCGCGCGCGAGGAGATCGCGACAACGAGCTGGTTGGCGAGCGTGGCAGCCATGGCCTACCGGACGAACTGGTTGAGCTGGATGATCGGCAGCAGCACGGCCAGCACGATCAGCATCACGACCAGGCCCATGGCCACGATCAGCAGCGGCTCCAGGATGGTGGCCAGCTGCATGGCGCGGCGCTGCACTTCGGTGCTGAGCTGGGTGGCGGCGCGCTGCAGCATCAGCGGCAGCGTGCCGGTCTGTTCGCCGAGCCGGGCAAACATGCCCACCAGCCCGGGAAAGCGCTTCTTCTGCGCCATGGCCGAGGCCAGCGGCGCGCCCTCGCGCACCAGCACCAGCGCGTCCAGCGCATCGGCGCGCATGGCGCGGTTGGACAGCGTCTCGGCCGCGGCCTGCAGGGCCTTGAGGATGGGCACGCCGGCGGCCGCCAGCATGGCCAGCGTGCTGGCGAAGCGCGCCGCGTTGTAGCCGCGCGCCAGCTTGCCCACCAGCGGCAGGTTCAGCCACGCGGCGTCGAATTTCTCGCGGAATGTGTCGATGGTCAAGGCGTAGCGGACGCCGATAGCTATCAAAACTATAGCAATCAGCATGGCCCAGCCGTAGTGGCGCACGCCGTCGCTGACGGCCAGCATGGCCACCGTCAGCACCGGCAGCGCGCGCTTGGTGCCCGCGAACACGTTGGCCACCTGCGGCACCACATAGCCCACCAGGAACAGCACGATCACGATGGCCACCATCGTCACGATGGCCGGATAGAGCGCCGCGCCCACCAGCTTGGCCTTGAGCGCCTGACGCTCTTCGAGGTCGTCCGCCAGGCGTTCCAGCACCAGGCCGAGGTTGCCGCTTTGCTCGCCGGCGCCGATCACGGCGGTGTAGATCGGCGAGAACTCGCGCGGGTGCTGCGACAGCGCCTTGGCGAAGGCGGCGCCGGCATTGACCTCGGCGCGCAGCGCCGCCACCAGGTTGCGCTGCTTCTCGTCCTCGGCCTCGTCGGTCAGCGCCGTCAGGGCGCGCTCCAGCGGCAGGCCGGACGACACCAGGCCCGCGAGCTGGCGCGTCCAGATGGCCAGGCCGGTGGTGCTGAACACGCGCGCGGCGAACAGGGTGCTGTGGAGGCCGAAGCGGCCCTCGTTGGCTGCCTGCGCGCCGCCGGTGGCGACCGGCGCGACCGACAGCGGCACCAGCGACTGCGCGCGCAGCAGGCCGCGCGCCGCCTTGGCGGTGTCGGCCTCCATCACGCCCTTGCGGGTCTGGCCCTGGGCGTCGAGTGCTTCGAAGGAATAGGCGGGCATGGGGCGGACTGCGGGCTCAGTCGCGCGTGACGCGCACCAACTCTTCGCGCGAGGTGATGCCGGCGCGCACCAGGCGCTCGCCGTCGTCGCGCATCAGCGTCATGCCGGTCTTGAGGGCGGTGTTGCGGATCTCCGCCTCCGATGCCTGGTTGTGGATCTGGGCGCGGATGTCCTCGTCGGTCACCAGCATCTCGAACACGCCGGTGCGGCCCGCGTAGCCGGTATGGCCGCATTCCGTGCAGCCCGCGCCCTGGCAATGCACGCACAGCTTGCGCACCAGGCGCTGGGCCAGCACGCCGAGCAGCGACGAGCTCAGCAGGAATGGCTCCACCCCCATGTCGGTCAGGCGCGTGATGGCGCTGGCGGCGTCGTTGGTGTGCAGCGTGGCCAGCACCAGGTGGCCCGTGAGCGAGGCCTGGATCGCGATCTGCGCGGTCTCGAAGTCGCGGATTTCGCCGATCATGATCACGTCCGGGTCCTGCCGCAGGATGGCGCGCAGGGCCTTGGCGAAGGTGAGGTCGATCTTGGCGTTGACCTGGGTCTGGCCGATGCCGGGCAGCTCGTACTCGATCGGGTCTTCCACCGTCATGATGTTGCTGCGCCCGGCGTCCAGGCAGCTCAGCGCGGCGTACAGCGTGGTGGTCTTGCCCGAGCCGGTGGGGCCGGTCACCAGGATGATGCCGTGCGGCTGGGCGATCAGGCCCTTGAAGCGGGCCAGCACGTCGCCCTGCATGCCCACGGCTTCGAGGCTGATCTTCTCGCCCGATTTGTCGAGCAGGCGCAGCACGGCGCGCTCGCCGTGGGCGCTGGGCAGCGTGGAGACGCGCACGTCGACCGCGCGGGTGCCGATGCGCAGCGAGATGCGGCCGTCCTGCGGCAGGCGCTTCTCGGAGATGTCGAGGTCGGCCATGATCTTCAGGCGCGAGATCAGCGCCGCGTGCAGCGCCCGGTTGGGCTGCACCACCTCGCGCAGCGTGCCGTCGACCCGGAAGCGCACCGAGGAATGGCGCTCGTAGGGCTCGATGTGGATGTCGCTGGCACCGTCGCGCGCGGCCTGCGTGAGCAGGGCGTTGAGCATGCGGATGATGGGTGCGTCGTCGGAGGTCTCCAGCAGGTCTTCCACCGCGGGCAGCTCCTGCATCATGCGCGACAGGTCGGCGTCGGATTCGACCTCGCTGACCACCGTGGCGGCGCTCGACTCGCCCTGCGCATAGGCGGCGCTGATGCGCTGCGCCAACGCGGCGGCTTCCGCCTGCTGCAGGCTGCGCACCTCGTACTTGCGCAGGACTTCGCCCCAGGCGCCGGCGTCGGGCGCGGCGGCGTGCCACAGCGTGAGCTCGTGGCCGTCGTCCTCGAGCAGCAGCTGGTGGGTGCGCGCAAAGGCGTAAGGCAGGGGGTGGCGCATCGCAGCGGCCTCTTACTTGGCGGCCGGTGCTGCCGGCGCGGGCACGGCGCGCTGCGGCATCACCGGGGCCTCGTTGACCTGCAGCACCGAACTCTGCACGGGCTGGGCGTTCTGCTGCATGGAGCGCATCAGGCCGTAGCGGTCCAGCGACAGGGCTTCGCTGGTCTGCGCGTCGCGCACCACCACCGGGCGCAGGAACACCATCAGGTTGGTCTTGTTGCGCGTGCGGCTCTGGCTCTTGAACAGGTTGCCGAGCACCGGCACGTCGCCCAGGCCGGGCACCTTGTCCTCGTTGCCCGAGTACTGGTCCTGCAGCAGGCCGCCCAGCACCACGATGGAGCCGTCGTCCACCAGCACGGTGGATTCGATCGATCGCTTGGTGGTGGTGGGGCCGTTGGAGGCGTTCTCGGTGCCGGCCTTGACGGCGGAGGTTTCCTGGTAGATCACCATCTTGATGGTGCCGTTCTCGTTGATCTGCGGCTTGACCCGCAGCGTCAGGCCCACGTCCTTGCGCTCGATGGTCTGGAACGGGTTGACGGTGCCGCTGCCGGTGGCGTTGTTGTTGGTGTACTGGCCGGTCACGAAGGGCACGTTCTCGCCGATCAGGATCTTGGCTTCCTCGTTGTCCAGCGTCAGCAGGTTGGGGGTGGACAGCACGTTGCCGTCGCCGGTGGTCTGCAGGAAGTTGGCCAGCGCACCCAGCACGTAGACGCCGTTGATGTTCTTGAACAGCCCGAAGTTGAAGCCCGACGAGGGCGTGACGCTGCCGCTGGCGCCCTGGGTCGCCAGGCCGATGATGTTGGTGGTGTTGCCGGTGCCGAAGTTGGTGCCGATCACGCCAATGGCGCTGTCGCCCTTGTTGCCCAGCACGCCCTGCCACTGGATGCCGAACTGCGAGGCCTTGTTGGCGTTGACCTCGGCGATCATGCTTTCCACCAGCACCTGGGCGCGGCGCCCGTCGAGCTTGTCGATCACGGCGCGCAACTGCCGGTACTGCGGCTCGGGAGCCGTGATGATGAGCGAGTTGGTCGAGGGGTCGGCCTGGATCTGCCCGCCGGTGGAGGGCTGGTTGCTGTTCTGGTTCAGGCTTGGGCCCGACGATTGCAGGCCGGCGCTGTTCATGCCGCTGGTGTTGCCCACGCCGGTGCTGGACAGCGGCGTGCTGCCGCTGCCGCTCGTCGTGCCGGTGATGCCCGAGGCGCCGCCGATCGATCCGGCCGAGAGGGCCGCGCGCAGCGTGGCCGCCAGCTTCACGGCGTCGGCGTTGCGCAGGTAGACCACATGGATGTTGCCGCCGTCGCCCTGCGCGCCCGGCTGGTCGAGCTGGCTGATCAGCAGGCGCACCTGGGCCAGCCGCGCCGGGTTGGCCGCGCGCAGGATCAGCGAATTGCTGCGCGACTCGGCCACCACGGTGGTCTTGAACGAGGTGTCGGACTGGCCCTGGCCGGCCGCTGCCGCGCCGGCGCCGGCGGCACCGGATTCGATCAGGCGCTGCACCAGCGGCACCAGGTCGGAGGCGATGGCGTTCTTCAGCGGGATGACTTCCACGTCGGAGGCGCTGGACACGTCCAGCGCCGCGATGATGCGGGCCAGGCGCTGCAGGTTGTCGGCGTAGTCGGTGATCACCAGCGAGTTGTTGCCGGGGTTCACGTTGATCGTGTTGTTGGGGCTGATCAGCGGGCGCAGCACCGGCACCAGGTTGTTGGCGGTCTCGTAGTTGAGCTTGAAGATCTGCGTGACGATCAGGCTGCCGCCCTGCGTGACGGGGCCGGCGTTCACCGGGCCGCCCTGCAGCTTGGCGTCGGCCTCGGGCACCACCTTGTACAGGCCGGCGGCTTCCACCACCGTGTAGCCCGACAGCCGCAGCGTCGCGAGGAACTGGTCGAACGCCACCGACGGCGCCACCGGGCGCTCGGTCGAGAGGTTGATCGTGCCCTTCACGCGCGGGTCCACCACCAGGTTGCGGCCGGTGATGGCGGCCATGGTGCGGGCCACCGCCTCGATCTCGGCGTTGACGAAGTTCAGGGTGATGGGCTCACCCGCCTTTTGGGCATGCAAAACCGCGGGGGTCCCCGTCAGCAGGACGCTGACAGCTATGGAAATAATAGCAAGACGATGCTTCATGAGGTGCTTCTTAGCCCACGGTGATGATGGAGCGCGCGCCATTGCGCCGTCCGATGATGTTCAGGAGGTTGGACAGCGCCGCCTCGCGCTCGGGCTCGGCGCTGGCCGTGCCCTCGAAGCGCAGCCGCGAGCCGACCCAGCGGCCGCTGCCGGTGAGCTGGAGGCTGCCTTCCAGCGTGTCCAGTTGAAGGGTCGACACAGGACCTCCGTTGAGGGTGATGCGATAGCTACCCATGGGCCTCAAGGTGGACAGGCGCGACGAGATCCGGGCTGCTTCCAGTTGGGCGCGTCCTGCCATCGCAAGCCGGCCCTCGATCCATTCTACTGAAAGCCCTTGCGTGGACAGCATCAGCGCCCCCTCGGGCTGCAGCGTGTTCCAGGGCGTGCCCAGGCCCGCCAGCAGCGCGGCCGGCCACTGCGACTGGCCGTCGGCCAGCACCAGCCGCAGGCCGCCCCAGCGCGGCGCGGCCTGCAGTTGCAGGGGTTGCGGCGTGCAGCAGGGTGCGCTGAGGAAGGCCGTCAGGCCGGTCCAGCCCGGACGCAGCCGCCAGCTCACGCGGCCGGGTAGCGCCGCGGCATCGCGGCTGCCCGCGCCGCCGGCCAGCACCAGCTGGGCCGAGCCGTCCCAGACCGTGCCGCGCGCCTCGGCCAGCAGCACATGGCCGGCGGAGGCCTGCTGCACGGCGGCCGCCAGCCAGCGGGCGGGCGCGAACAGGACGAGGGCCAGCAGCGCGCCGGCCACCAGGCCGGCCCAGCCCCAGCGCCAAAGAGATGCGGGCAGGGCGGGGGAGGTCAGGCGTGCCACGATGAGCTCATGCGGGGGGCGGTGGATCAGCGGGCGGGCAGGCTCAGCACCAGGGTGCCGTCCCAGCTCGCGCCGGCCGCGGTGCGCGTGAGGCGCGCATCGGTGGGCAGGGCACGGGCATTGATGCGGGCCTGCGCCAGCCACTGCGCAAGCGCATCGGCCGGCGTGCCCCGGAGCGTGACCGTGGCCCGGTCGCCCAGCACGCTGAGCTGGGCGGTGGCGCCCAGCCGCTGCTTGACTGAGGTTTCGAGTGCGCGCAGCGCCTCGTCGTAGCCCAGTTTCGGCTGCGACTGCAGGGCTTGCGCCTGGGCCTGTAGGCTGAGCATGTGCTGCAGCTGCGCGTCGAGGCTGCGGTGCTGCGCTTCGGCGGCGCCCAGCGTGCGCAGCGCCGGGGCCAGCGCGAGCCACCACAGCAGGGCGGCGGCCACCAGCGCGGCGGCGCCCAGCAGCAGGCTCTTTTCCCGGACGGCCAGGGCGTTCCAGCGGGCTTGTACGGCGGGCGGCAGCTTCATGGCGCGGTCTCCTGGCGAACGACCAGGCTGTCGCCGTCGGCGCGCGCGGCATAGCCCTGCGCCTGCAGCTTGCCTGCGAGCGCCGAGATGTCTTCCGCGCTCAGGCCCAGGCCCTTGAGGCGCGTTTCGCCGGCGCTGAATTCGATGGCGCTGGCGGAGCGGTCGGCGGGCACCGCGCTGCTCAGGGCGCCCAGCATGGCTTCGAGGTCGCGGCCCGAGGCGGCGCCCGTGGCCTGGCGCAGCGCGGCCACTTCGCGCTCCATCTGCACCGGGGCGTCCACCACCACCTTGACCTGGGGGAACGTGGTGGTCAGCACCTCGCGAACGGCATCGCGCTTGGACGCCAGCGCCGAGTTCTCTTTCCAGGCCCAGGCGTTGAGGCCGATCAGATTCGCGCCTACCAGCAGAGCGGCGCCCCAGCGCGCGGCCTGCCAGCGCGGCGCGTGCCGCCACTCGTTCCAGCCGGCGGTCAGTTGCTTGAGCGCGCGCGTGCGGCCCGACGAAGCCAGATCGAACTGGGCCAGATCCCAGCCGGCTTGCGCGGCCTCCAGGCTGCGCTGTGCGGCCTGGCGCAGCGTGACCTGGCGCTGCAGCAGTTGCTCGGCCAGCGCGGCGACGCCGGGCTCGGCCATCACCGGGGTGTCTTCGGGCAGGCCCTGCACCAGGGCCAGCGCCGGCGGCGCGAGCGGCACCCGGGTCACGCCCTCGCCGCTGGTGCTCACCAGCCAGGCATCCTGTGGTTCGCCCAGGGCATGCAGCACCGCCGGGCCGGCATCGGGAGCGAACTCCGGCACGATGCGCGAGACCGGGTGGCCTGCGGCCTCCAGGGCCTGCAGCGCGGCGTGCAGCCAGGCCTTGTCGCACACCGCCACCCAGGCCGGCGTGCCGGCCTGGGCCTGCGGCTCGAGCGCGAAGTGCAGCGATTCGGGTTCGTCCAGCAGGCGGTCTTCCAGCAGGCCGTCGAGCACGGCGCGCAGCCGCGTGGTGCTGCCGGTGCTGCCCTTGGGCAGCTCCACCCGGTGCCACGACAGCGCCCGGACCGGCACCACGGCCACCACCTCGGCGCCCGATGTGCCGGGCTGCGGCAACAGGGCCGCCGGGGCGCTGGCATGCGCCGCCATGGTGCGGCCGTCGGGCGTGAGCACGTAGCTGTAGTCCGTGGCCGTGCCGGGTGGCGACAGGGGAAGGGTGACGATCAGTGTGGTCATGGGCAGGCGGTGATTGTAGAGAGGTGCGATGACGCGCCAGGCCGGCTCAGCGCGAGGCCTGGGCCGCGGGGTCGGCCACGCCGCGCTCGCGCCACAGGGTTTTCACGTCGATGCCGTCGCGCTGCAGCACCGAGCGCTCCTGCACCACGGTCTGCTCCAGCCGCAGGCGCCCGTACACCTCGAAGAAGCGCGTGGCCACGGCATGCTGGCCTTCGCTGAGGCGGCTGGCCAGGTCGCCGATCAGCTTGCCCGCGTCGGACAGCGTGCGAAAGTGCGCGCGGTCGCGCTCGGCCACCAGGCGCTGGGCGTCGGCCAGCTCGAGGCCGGGCACGCTGGCGTAGATCACTTCCGCGCTCGCGGTATTGATGTTGACCGGCGTGCGCGCGGGCAGCAGCGTGATGTAGGGCTGCAGCACCGCCACGACCTGGGGCGACAGGCCGAGCCAGACCAACTGCTCCACGCGCTGCGGCGCCAGCGGCGCGGCGGCGCCCGCGCTGCTTTCGGTGCTCAGGGCCAGGCGCAGGTTGCCGGCCAGCGTCATCAGCTGCTGCGGCGGCAGGCCCAGCAGCTCGAACAGCTTGGCGAAGGCCTTGAAGTCCGGCTCCGAGACCTGGTTGTTGTTGACCAGGTTGAACACGTTCAGGCGCGACTGCAGGTCGGTGATCTGGCCCGACAGGAAGGCGTCCTGCATGTCGGTGGTGTTGTCGGCCGCCTTGTCCTGGTCGGCGGCCAGAAAGCTCGACAGGCGCGCCTCCTTCAGCGGCACGGCCCAGGGTTCGGCCAGGTGGTCGGCGCCGCCCGAGCGCGCGTCCTCGCGCAGGATCAGGCGGGCCCAGTCGAGCGCGCCGGTCAGCACCCAGGCGGCCTGCACGCGCGCGCGTTCGGCCGTTTCCACCTCCACGTTGCGCCACTGCTGCCACAGCGCGGCGGCGGCGAAGGTGGCGACCAGCGTCACGGTGAGCATGGCCGCCAGCAGGGCGGCGCCGCGCTGCGCCCGGGCGCGGCCAGCATGGGGGCTGCTTCCCGTCATGACTTGCCTCCTCCCACGATGGGCCGCACCCAGTCGCGCACGAGCGTGCCGCTCAGGGCCTGGCCCGGCGGCAGCGTCAGCACCAGCCGCACGCCATCGGGCACTGCGGCCGTCGTGGTGCCGGTCGTGGGCGGCGTGCCCGGAGGCGTGGTGCCGCCCGAGGGCGGGGTGGTGCCGTCGCTGGACAGCGGGTTGGTCCAGGCGTCGCTGCGGTAATAGAAGATCTGCCACTGCTCCAGCGGCACGATGGCGACTTCGCGCTTCTTTTCTTCGTCGCTGGGGTTTTGCGCCCACAGGGCCGCCCGGTCCCAGGCGTCCTGCAGGTCGCCGCGCGTGAGCAGGGCTGGCGACTGCCAGCGCAGCCACTGGCTGCCGCTGGCCGTGTTGCGGCGCGCCCAGGCCACCACCAGCGCGCCGTCGTAGGGAGAGACGGTGCTGCGCCGCGTCAGGCGCAGCACGCGGCCATCCCAGTTGATGGCGTCGAACTGCGGCAGCTGCACCATCGCGTCGAGGTCGGCGCCCCACTGGTCCAGGCCGGCCTGCAGGGTCAGCACCTCGTCGGCCCGCAGCTGGGTCTGGGCCTGCGCGCGCGTCATGCCGTCCAGGCCGCGCCAGCTCAGCACCGCCAGCAGGGCCATCACGGCGATCGCCACCATGAGCTCGATCAGCGTGAAGCCGCGTTCTGTTCGCGCAGCGCCGTTGGGCTTCACCTAGAACCTTCCAACGATGGTGGACAGCCGCAGCACGGGCGCGGCGCCGTCCAGCACCTGCGCGTCCACGCGCCGGAAGCTGGGGTTGGGGGTGGGCCGCACCGAGACGGTGACGTTGAAGCTGCGCCCGGCCTGCTCGCAGACCCCGCTGCTGTCGCCGACGCCGGGCATCTGGCGCGACAGGCGCACCTTGACCAGCTCGTTTTCGGCGCACAGGTGCGCCAGCAGCGTGTCGGACTGGCGCTGGGCGTTGTGCGTCAGGGCGCTGGTGGCCTGCATCCCGGCCAAAAGCGCGATGGCGACGATGCTCAGCGCCACCAGCACTTCGATCAGGGTGAAGCCCCGTGCGGGGCGCGGCGCGGCCATCATGCGGGGTTCTACGGCGTCACGGCGAACGGCCGCAGTCCGTCCGTGGCCACGCGCAGCGTGCGGCCGCCCTGGGCCTGCGAGCCGAGCACGACTTCCTGCCGGCCGATGATGGGTTCGGGGCCGAGCTGCAGGGTGGCGGAGCCGTTCACGAGGGTATCGGCACCGAGCCAGCGCTCGGGCAGGGCCTGCGCGGGCAGGCCCTCGAACCGGAAGCCCTGCGCCGTGGCGCGCCAGCGCACCGGCACGCCGGTCGCGCGCGACTGGGCCCGGGCCGATTCGAGCAAGGCGGCCAGCCGCTGGGCGTCGCGCTCGAGCTGGGTCTGCGAGGAGTCGCGCAGGGCGAAGCTCACGCCGGCCGTGGCCACCGCGATGATGGACACCACGACCAGCAGTTCGAGAAGGGTAAACCCCCCCACCGCTGCGCGCGGGCGGGCGCCGCCGGCGGGCTGGCGAAGCCCGCTTCGCGGCTGCCACGCACGGGCCTCGCTGCGCTGGCCCTCGGGGGGAGGAGGCGTTGCTCTATGCACGGCGTGCATGACAAGCGGGGATGGGAGGCTAGTGGTTCACTGCCAGCTGCCGATGTCCGCATTCTTGCCTTCGCCGCCCGACTGCCCGTCGGCACCGAAGGACATGACGTCGATCTCGCCCTTCACGCCGGGATTGAGGTACTGGTAGGGACGGCCCCAGGGGTCGTTGGGCAGCTTTTCGAGGTAGGGCTTCCAGTTGGACGGGATCGGGCCGCTGGTGGGCTTGGCAATCAGGGCCTGCAGACCCTGCTCGGCCGTGGGGTAGCGCTGGTTGTCGAGCTTGTAGAGCTTGAGCGCCTGCATCAGGTTGTTGACGTCGGTGCGGGCGGCGGTGGCGCGCGCGTCGTCGGCGCGGTCCAGCACGTTGGGCACGATCAGCGCGGCCAGCACGCCGATGATGACCAGCACCACCATGAGTTCGATCAGGGTGAAGCCGCGCTGCACGCGCTGTCGGAAGGGTTTCAGGTATTTCATGAGGCTCGCGGAATCGGTTGGTTTGCGCTGAATGATAATCGCCGGATGTTGACAAACTCGCAAGGCACCTGGCGGCTGCGTCTGGTCACGTTCCTCATCTGGGCGGTGGCGGCGGCCTGCGTGGTCTATTGGGGCCTCAAGCTGACGGGGCGCTCGACGGCTCCGGCAGCGGCGGTGGTCGCGCCCAGCGTGGCGCAGACCGATGCCGAAGCCGTGGCCCGCCTGCTGGGAATGACGCAAGCCGTGGCGCCCGTGGCGCAGCAGCTGGCCAGCGTGTCGAGCCGGTTCGGCCTGATGGGTGTGGCGGCGGGCCTGTCCCGCGCCGGGGTCGCGCTGATCGCCGTGGACGGCAAGCCGGCCAAGCCGTTTCGGGTGGGCAGCAAGGTCGACGAGGGCTATGTGCTGCAGTCGGTGGGCGCGCGGTTCGCGGTGCTGGCCGCGGGCATGGACGCCCCGGCCGCCGTGACGCTCGAGCTGCGGCCGCTCAGCGGCGGCGCGGCGGCGTCTGGGGTGCGACCTGCAACGGCTGCCACTGCCCCCACGCCAGCCCCTGCGCTGGCCAGTCCCGGGCTTCCAGCTCACGGCCAGCCCTCCCCTGGTTCAGCAGGCCCACGGCCTTGATGACGCCGGCGTGGGTGATCCACGCCCGGTCCTGCGCGCCGCTGCGAGCCTCCTCCAGCGCGGCAGCCACCCGCTCCATGAACTGATGGACTGATTCGCCGGTGCCGCCGGCGCGGTATTGCGCGAACTGCCCGGTCCAGGCGTCGAGTTCGGCGCGTGGAATGGCATCCCAGGCCCGGCCTTCCCAGGCGCCGAAATCCATCTCGGCCAGCCGCGCGTCGCTGCGGGCGCCCAGGTCGGGGCGCCGCGCGAGCAGGGCGTCGGCCAGTTGCCGGCAGCGCTGCAGCGGCGAGGTGATCACGGCCAGGCCCGCCGGCAGCGCATCGGCCAGGGCGTGGGCGGCCTGCGAGGTGGCGGCCGCATCAGCCGGCAGGTCGAGCCTGCCGTAGCAGACGCCGCTGTCGACCTGCGGCCGGGCGTGGCGGATCAGCCAGAGTCGCATGAGGGTGAGCGCGGGCCCTAGACGGCGGCGAAGGCCGCGCCCAGGTAGAACGCGATTTCGCAGACTTGCTGCGTGGCGCCCAGCGCATCGCCGGTGAAGCCCTGCAGCCGGCGCTCGAACAGCCGCCCCATCCAGAACAGGGCCAGCCCGGCGCAGGCGCCGCCTGCTATGAAAAATGTAGCATCCAAGGTCCACGCGACAAGGACCATGGCCCCAAAACACCATAAAAACGCCGCGGCGAGGGCGGGTCCTGAAATCTGGTCGGCCAGCGGCTTGGATTTGGAGCTGGCCGCGTCCCCCACATGGGGCAGCACGCGGATCAGCACCAGCGGCAGGCCGCGCGACAGCACATGGCCGGCCAGCAAGGCGGCGCAGGCCAGCAGCAGGTCGCTGGCGCCCAGCATGGCCAGCAGGCTGACCTTGGCCAGCAGCGCCAGCATCAGCGCCATCGCGCCGAAGGCGCCGACGCGCGAGTCCTTCATGATCTCGAGCGCGCGCTGGCGGTCGGCGCTGCCGCCCAGGCCGTCGGCCACGTCGGCCAGCCCGTCCTCGTGGAAGCCGCCGGTGAGGAGCACGCTGGCCACGGTGCTGAGGACAGCGGCCACCAGCGGCGTGAAGAGGGTGTCGGGCAGCGCCATGAACACCAGCGCATACACGCCGGCCGCCACGCCGCCCACCAGCCAGCCCACGCCCGGAAAGTGGGCGGCGCTGGCGCGCAGCATGGCGGTGCTGAAGCCGGTCCACTGCGCCAGCCGCCCGGTGATGGGGATGCGCGTGAAGAACTGGACGGCCAGCAGGTAGTGGCGGATGAAGTTCATCCGCCGATGTTAGCGGGGCCCGGTGAACGCGGCCCGGCCGGCACGGCCTACAGCTCGGCCTCGTGCGGCTGCCCGATGAAGCCGACCGAGAGCGCGTTGGCGCCCACGTTGACCGAGTTGGTGGGCGACATTTCCTGCAGCGACACCTGCACGCCCTTGGCCTCGGCCTCGCGTACCAGCGCGCGGTATTCGTCGATGGCCTGCACATCGGCGATGTCGCCGGAGTAGCTCACGTTCACGAACGGGGCGAGCAGCCCGCGCTCCAGCTCGCGCCGCGCCAGGTTCAGCACATGCTGGCGCACGGCCGGCACGCCGCGGACCTTGGCCACGGCTTCGGTGCGGCCCTGGAAGCCCCGCAACACGGGCTGGATGCCCAGCATCTTGGCGGCGGCCTGGCCGAGCATGCCGACGCTCTTGTCGCCGCGGGCGCGCGCCCGGGTGAGCAGGAAGTCGAGCTGGCTTGGCGCCATGTAGCCGTAGGCGCTGCGGCTGAGCTCCTGCAGGTGGGTGCGGATGTTGGCCACCAGCGGCTCGGCCTCGAACTTGCGCAGGGCTTCCAGCACCTGCACGCCGTAGCCGGAAAACAGGTTCAGGCTGTCGTAGCACTCCACCAGCAGCGGGCCCTTGATGCCGGCGCGCATGCGCACCGGCATCGAGTCGGTGATCACGCGCGAGGCGGCCGCGAAGGCGCTCTTGAAAATGGGCGAGCGGGTCGAGGCGACGAACAGGCCGAACACGTGGTCGAAGTCGGTCGAGACCTGCTCCAGCAGGAACTTGCGGATCTCCACTTCGTCGGGGGGCAGCGAGCGCGAGACCTCGGCGGTTCTCAGGTCGAGCAGCCTGGCATTGAAGTCGCGCGTAGCGGCGGGCTTGCGCTCGTCCACGTAGCGCTTCTCGTCGATGCCGATCCTGACGGGCAGCAGGCGCACGTGCGGATTGTCCAGAACGGCCTGCGGCACTTCGGCCGCGGAGTCGATCACGATTCCGAGTCTGAGCATGGCCTGTCTCCTCTTTGTTCTTGGCGGCGGAGGACGGCGCGGCTGTGCCTGTCCGCGCGCCCGTTCCAGGCCCGGCGCGCGGTGCCGGTGGCCCGGCAGGGACGCTCAGCGCAAGGCCTGGCCCATGCTACGTCTGCAGGAACAATCGGTAAACAGGGTTGTTGGTTTCTTCCACATAGGGATAACCCAATGTGTCCAGAAACGAATTGAATGCTTTGTGATCACTCGGCGGCACCTGCAGCCCGACCAGGATGCGGCCGTAGTCGGCGCCCTGGTTGCGGTAGTGGAACAGGCTGATGTTCCAGCCCGGCCGCATCAGGCTCAGGAACTTGAGCAGCGCGCCCGGCCGCTCGGGAAAGACGAAGCGCAGCAGGCGCTCGTCCCGCGCCAGGGCGGAGTGGCCGCCAACCATGTGGCGGATGTGCTCCTTGGCGAGTTCGTCGTGCGTGAGGTCCAGCGCCTCGAAGCCGTGCTTGCTGAAATTGGCCGCGATCTTCAGCGACTCGCCCCGGGCCGAGGTGGTCAGGCCGACGAACACGTGGGCGCTGGCGGCGTCGCTGATGCGGTAGTTGAACTCGGTCACGTTGCGCGGGCCGCCGGGCAGCTCGCCGATGAGCTCGCAGAAGCGCCGGAAGCTGCCGCGTTCCTCGGGGATGGTCACGGCGAACAGCGCCTCGCGTTCCTCGCCGACCTCGGCGCGCTCGGCCACGAAGCGCAGGCGGTCGAAATTCATGTTGGCGCCGCACAGGATGGCGGCATAGGTCTCGCCCTTGGTCTTGTGGCTGGCCACGTACTGCTTGATGGCGGCCACCGCCAGCGCGCCCGAGGGCTCGACGATGCTGCGGGTGTCGGTGAAGACGTCCTTGATGGCCGCGCACACGGCGTCGGTGTCGACGGTGATGAACTCGTCCACCAGGTCGCGGCTGATGCGGAACGTTTCTTCGCCCACCAGCTTGACGGCCGTGCCGTCGGAGAACAGGCCCACGTCGGCCAGCGTGACGCGCTTGCCGGCGGTGACCGAGCGGATCATCGCGTCCGAGTCGTTCATCTGCACGCCGATGACCTTGACCTCGGGCCGCACCGCCTTGATGTAGTTGGCCACGCCCGAGATCAACCCGCCGCCGCCGATGGCGACGAACACGGCATGCAGCGGGCCCTGGTGCTGGCGCAGGATTTCCATGGCGATCGTGCCCTGGCCCGCGATCACGTCGGGGTCGTCGAACGGGTGCACGAAGGTCAGGCCCTGCTGCTGCTCCAGTTCGGTCGAATGCTGGTAGGCGTCCGAATAGCTGTCGCCGTGCAGAACGACCTCGCCGCCCAGCGCCTTGACCGCGTCGATCTTGACCTGCGGCGTGGTGACCGGCATCACGATCACGGCGCGCGTGCCGAGCTTGTGGGCGCCCAGCGCCACGCCCTGCGCGTGGTTGCCGGCGGAAGCGCAGATCACGCCCTTCTGGAGCTGCTCCGGCGTCAGCTGCACCATCTTGTTGTAGGCGCCGCGCAGCTTGAAGCTGAACACGGGCTGCTGGTCCTCGCGCTTGAGCAGGACCTTGTTGTGCAGGCGGCGGCTCAGGTTCTTCGCGGGCTCCAGGCTGGACTCCACGGCCACGTCATAGACGCGGGCGGTCAGGATCTTCTTGAGGTAGTCGGCGGGTTGGAGGTGCTTTTTCATGAACGGCTGATGATAGCGACCCAAGAAAAAAGCCCCGAATCTTGCGATTCGGGGCTAAATCCACCAAAGGAGGAGGGTGGAGGAGACAACCGGTGCATGAAAATATGCGATGAGTGCAGTATAGCCAAACTTGCTGCAATGCAACATGAGAGCTGTCTCAACTTGAGACTCTTGCGGCTCTATTAGCTGAATTTATTCTCGCAAAGAGATTTTGATAAAGGTGTGATGAAATGATGGAATGCACGGTGAGTTGGACGGGCGCGACGGGCTCGCGCTCGGGCATGAGTTTTCTGGCGGAAACCGGGAGCGGGCATACGCTGGCGATGGACGGCGCGCCCGACGGCGGCGGCGCCAACCTCGCGCCCCGGCCGATGGAGACCGTGCTGGCCGGCACCGGCGGCTGCACGGCCTATGACGTGGTGCTGATCCTCAAGCGCGGGCGCCATGAGGTGCGGGGCTGCAGCGTCAAGCTCACCACCGAGCGGGCGGAGGCCGATCCCAAGGTGTTCACCAAGATCCATATGCATTTCACGGTGACCGGCCGGGGCATTCCCGCAGCGGCCGTGGAGCGTGCCATCGCCATGAGCCACGACAAGTACTGCTCGGCCAGCATCATGCTGGGCAAGACGGCCGACATCACGACCGGTTTCGAGGTGATTGAGGCCTGAAAGTGCCAAAGGTCCTTGTCGCACGGTCGTCTGGTGCTATCAATTAAATAGCGACCGGGGTGTGACCAGTCTGTTTTGGAGGCGCTAGATATAGTGCGCCGTGGTCGTCATGACCTTGGCTGCCGCCCTCATCAGGGCCTTGGCGGGCGGCGGCAGTTCCAGCGCGCCGGCGTCGAGCGCCTGTGCGGCATGCCGGGCCTCGTCGTCCTTCATCTGCGCGACGATGGCGCGCGAGGCGTGGTCGGCGGCGGGCAGGCGTTCCAGATGGCTCTGAAGGTGCGCTTCCACCTGTTTTTCCGTTTCCACCACGAAACCCAGGCTGACCCGGTCGCCCAGCCGCCCGGCCAGCAAGCCCAGGCCGAAGGCGCCGGCATACCAGAGCGGGTTCAGCAGGGATGGGCGGTCGCCCAGTTCCTCCAGCCGCGTCTGGGTCCAGGCCAGATGGTCGGTTTCCTCGCGCGCAGCCTGTTCCATCTGCGTCCGCAACGCGGGATCCCGGGTGGCCAGGGCCTGCGCCGTGTACAGCGCCTGGGCGCAAACCTCGCCCACATGGTTGACCCGCATCAGCGCCCCCGCTTCCCGCTTCTCGCGCGCCTCCAGCGAACTGGGCTCGGCCGGCAGCGTGGGGCAGGGCTGGCTGGCCTTGGGCGTGGCAAACAGGGTGCGCAATGCCGCATCGGCGGCGGTAAGGAGGGGATCCAAGGGGTGGCTCATGATGCGATACGGGTGGCCGGGGAGGAGATCAATATCTTGGCATTCTGCCGCAGCAGAGGAAAGTGGGTGATTTGGGTACGATTTTTGCTTGGATTTTGCCGAAATAGTGACTGCATCAATCTGTGGTGCAGGTCCCACGTCTGCTCTGCAAGTTGTTGCAGGGGTGCAACGGAATGGCAGTTTCCCGGTTAATTCCTTTGCGAAAGAAGGCCGGCTCTGGTGCAATAACGACAACTTCCCAAAAGGAGGTTGGCCCGGGGAACCGGCGGGAGCATATCGAGAAATGTTGCTTGCAACTCTCACATGAGCCCTTCGCACCGGAGCCCTATGTTTAACCTTGGAGAAACTTGCAATGAAAAAATCTCTGATTGCTCTGGCTGTGCTGGCTGCTGCTGGCGCCGCTTCTGCTCAATCTTCCGTGACCCTGTTCGGCGTGGTTGACGTTGGCCTGCAAAGCGTTCGCGCTGACGGCAGCGGCTCCGTTCTCAAGATGGGCACCGGCCTGAACAGCTCCAGCCGCCTGGGCTTCCGCGGCACCGAAGACCTCGGTGGTGGCATGTCCGCCAGCTTCTGGCTCGAAGCCGGCATGAACTATGACGACGGCTCTGGTCAGGCTGGCCCCAGCCTCAACAACCAAGCTGCCGGCGCTGCCAACGGCGGCGGCCTGTCCTTCCAGCGTCGTTCGACCGTCAGCTTGGCTGGCAACTTCGGTGAACTGCGTCTGGGCCGTGACTATGTTCCGTCGTTCTGGAACCACACCGTGTTCGATCCGTTCGGCACCGTGGGTTCGGGCGCAGCCACGAACCTGCGTCTGAAGCTGGGTAACTCCAACGGGATCCAGACCACCACTCGTGCTTCCAACAGCATCGGCTACTTCCTGCCGGGCAACCTGGGCGGCTTCTATGGCCAGTTCATGTACGCTATGGGTGAGAACAACTCCAACGCTGCCAACTCCAGCGACGGCCGTTACACCGGCCTGCGTCTCGGCTACGCTAACGGCCCGGTCAACGTGGCCTACAGCTATGGTCAAACCAAGGTTCTGGCCCGGAACGACTACAAAGACCAGAGCATCGCAGGCTCCTACAACTTTGGTAGCTTCACGCTGATGGGTCAGTGGGGTCAGGAAAAGCTGGGTAACGCTACTGGCCTCGGTGGCTTCACCAAGAACTCGGCCTGGATGCTGGGTGGTTCCGTGCCGGTTGGCGCTGGCGAGATCAAGGCTTCCTACGGCCGCGCCAAGCTTGATGGCGCCGCTGGCACCCCGAAGGGTTCCCAGTTCGCTGTCGGCTATGTGTACAACCTGTCCAAGCGTACCGCTGTTTACACGACCTACTCCCGCGTTTCCAACGACGCTGGCGTGGGCGCGGTCTTCTTCACCGGCCTCGGAGCGAGCGCGACCGGCACCAGCTCGTCTGGTCTGGACATCGGCCTGCGCCACAACTTCTAATCACTTGCTGGCCTAGTGCCAGCTGTGATGAGAATCTTGAAATCCGCCAAGCCTTCGGGCCTGGCGGATTTTTTCTTTTGAGTGAGAGCGCAAAAACGGCAAGCAGAAGCAACGGCGCCATGGCAGGGATTGCTCGTTTCTGTGGGGTGTTGTGTGCGCATGGTTCATGGTTGTGGATGGCTGCTGGTTTTTTCGGTGCTGCTTCAGTTGGCGGCGTGCTCGTCGGCGCCCAAGCCTGCTGACGGAGCCGCTGTGACCGCCACGCCCTGGGCGTTGGCTTCTGCCAGCACGCGGGATGCATCGCCGCAATGGCAGCATTACAAGCTGCCGGGCAAGCAGCCCACACAGTTCTCCTACATGCGCATGGACGGGCGCGATGCCATGGCCGTGACGGCGGTGTCCTCGGCCAGCATGCTGCGGCATGCCGTGCGGATCGAGCCGGAGGCCCTGGGCCAGGTCCGTTTTTCCTGGAAGGTGCCGGCGCTGATCGCGGAGGCCGACATGTCCCAGCGCGAAACGGACGACTCGCCGGTGCGCATCGTGCTGGCTTTCGAGGGAGATCGCTCGAAGTTCTCGGCCAAGAACGCCATGCTGTCGGAGCTGGCCCATCTGCTGACCGGTGAGGAAATGCCCTACGCCACGCTGATGTACGTGTGGTGCAACAAGCAGGAGCCGGGCAGCGTCATCATCAATCCGCGCACCGACCGCATCCGCAAGCTGGTGATGGAGTCGGGGCCGAAAAAACTCAACCGGTGGCTCGACTACGAGCGCGACATCCGGGCGGACTACGAGAAAGCCTTTGGCGAAGCGCCGGGGGCGCTGGTTGGCATCGGCATCATGACCGATACCGACAACACGCGCACCACGGCACGGGCCTGGTATGGCCCGGTGCGCCTGATGCCGGCGTCGACGGCGGCGCTCGCGAACTGATGTAGGGGCAACAGCGCCTGCCGCCTATGAACGGGTGCCGCAGCAAACGGAAGTCCTTTCGGTGAAGGCGAGGGGCTTGGCGAAAAGCCGCGGCCTGCCGGCCCTGGCGAGGCTCTGCGGACAGCGGTCCTGCCCGCGACTTTATCCAAGGAAACCCCCGTGTCGGCACGGTGCTTGCTCTGCTAGCATGCGCCCTTACTTGTGCCAATCTGAATGTTTGCCTTCATCCTGCGTCGCCTGATTCAAGCCGTGATCGTGATGGTCGTGGTGGCCTTCATTGCCTTCATGCTGTT
This sequence comes from Variovorax terrae, assembly GCF_022809125.1. NCBI lineage: Bacteria > Pseudomonadati > Pseudomonadota > Betaproteobacteria > Burkholderiales > Comamonadaceae > Variovorax > Variovorax terrae. The sequence goes on from NZ_JALGBI010000002.1 coordinate 374,065, forward strand.
CCAGTATGTCGGTGATCCGGTGGTGTTTCTGCTGGGGCAGGATGCCAAGCCGGACCAGATCGCGCAGATGCGCGTCGATCTGGGGCTGGACAAGCCCTTTTTCGTGCAGTTCTGGCATTTCCTGCTCAATGCGGCGCAGGGTGAATTCGGTCTCAGCCTGCGCCAGGGAGCCAAGGTGTCGCGGCTGATCGTCGAGCGCCTGCCTGCCACGCTGGAACTGGCGCTGGTGGCGGCGCTGCTGGCGGTGTTGCTGGGCATTCCGATGGGGGTGTATGTGGCGCTGCGGCGCGGCACGGTGATGAGCCAGGTGTTCATGACGCTGTCCCTGCTGGGGGTCTCGCTGCCGACCTTCCTGATCGGCATCCTGCTGATTCTGGGCTTTGCCGTGGGGCTGCACTGGTTTCCGAGTTTCGGGCGCGGCGATGTGGTGATGATCGGCTCCTGGAGCAGCGGCCTGCTCACCCTCAAGGGCTGGCATCACGTCGTCCTGCCGGCGGTGACGCTGGCGATTTTCCAGCTCACGCTCATCATGCGGCTGGTGCGTTCGGAGATGCTGGAGGTGCTGCGCACCGACTACATCAAGTTCGCGCGGGCGCGCGGCCTGAGCAACCGGGCCATCCATTTCGGCCACGCGCTCAAGAACACGCTGGTGCCGGTGATCACCATCACCGGGCTGCAGCTCGGCACGCTGATCGCCTTTTCCATCATCACCGAAACCGTGTTCCAGTGGCCCGGCCTGGGCCTGCTGTTCATCCAGGCGGTGACGTTCGCGGACATTCCTGTGATGTCGGCCTATCTGTGCCTGATGGCCCTGATCTTCGTGATCATCAATCTGGTCGTGGATCTGCTGTACTTTGCCGTGGACCCGCGCCTGCGCGTGGGCAAGGCAGGAGGTCATTGATGCTGGCTCCCGCTTCTCCTGCGCGTTTCAAGGCCAATGGCCGCGCCTTCGCCCATATCGCGGCGTTCCATCCGGAACTCACGGCGCTGCGCCGCGACCTGCACGCGCATCCCGAACTCGGTTTCGAGGAGGTCTACACCTCGGCGCGCGTCAAGGAAGCGCTCAGGCTGTGCGGCGTCGACGAAGTGCATGACGGCATCGGCAAGACCGGCGTCGTGGCCGTGATCAAGGGGCGGAGCCAGAGCAGCGGCCGGATGATCGGCCTGCGCGCCGACATGGACGCCCTGACCATGACGGAACACAACGATTTCGCCTGGAAATCCACCAAGGCCGGCATGATGCACGGCTGCGGCCACGATGGCCACACCACCATGCTGGTGGGCGCTGCGCGCTACCTGGCCGAAACCCGCCATTTCGACGGTACGGCCGTGCTGATCTTTCAGCCCGGCGAAGAGGGCTTTGCCGGTGCCAAGGCCATGATCGAAGACGGCCTGTTCAAGCGCTTTCCGGTGCAGGCGGTCTTCGGCATGCACAACTGGCCGGCCATGCGGCCCGGCATGGTGGGCGTGAACCCGGGGCCCATGATGGCCGCCGCCGACCGCATCACGATCGAGGTCACCGGCCGCGGCGGACACGGTGCGCACGCCTACCTCACGGTCGATCCGGTGGTGGTGACGGCCCACATCATCACCGCGGTGCAGAGCATCGTCTCGCGCAATGTGCGGCCGATCGACAGCGCCGTGATCAGCCTGTGCGCGATGCAGGCCGGCGACCTGGGCGCCATGAGCGTCGTGCCGGGCAAGGCCACGCTGGTGGGCACCGTGCGCACCTTCAATCCCGATGTGCAGGACCTGGTGGAGCGCCGCCTGCACGAGCTGTGCAGCGCCGTGGCCCTGGGCTTCGGCGCCTCGGCCACGATGAAATACGAGCGCATCTATCCCGCCACCATCAACTCCGAGCGCGAAGCGGCGTTCGCCGCCGAGGTGGCGCAGTCGCTGGTGGGCGAGGAGCATGTAGTGCGCGACATGGAACCCAGCATGGGCGCGGAAGATTTTTCGTTCATGCTGCAGGTCAAGCCGGGCGCCTACCTGCGCATCGGCCAGGGCGGCGAGGGCAGTTGCTTTCTGCACAACAGCCGCTACGACTTCAATGACGAGATTCTGCCCCTGGGCTCGGCCTTGCATGCCGGGCTGGCCGAGCAGTTCATGCCGCTGGAGGCGGCGTCGCCGGCGGGTGTTGCCCGCTGATTCATTTTTATGAGGAGCCATCCAATGAAGTTCAAGCCCAATCATCTCGCTGTCGGCGTCTTGCTGGCCTTGTCTGCGACAGCTTTTGTCGCAAACGCCCAGACGGTGCGGATCGCCAACCAGGGCGACACGATGTCGCTGGACCCGCACTCGCTCAACGAATCGCTGCAGCTGAGCGTGACGGGCAATGCCTACGAAGGGCTGGTCGGCCACGACAAGAAGCTGGGCCTCACGCCCGCGCTGGCCACCTCGTGGAAGCAGACCTCGCCCACGGTCTGGCGTTTCGAGCTGCGCAAGGGCGTGCTGTTCCATGACGGCACCCCGTTCACCGCCGACGACGTGCTGTTCAGCCTGGCGCGCGCCACTGGCGATGGCTCCGACATGAAGAGCTACACCAACGACATCAAGGAAGTGCGCAAGGTCAACGACCACACGGTTGACATCGAAACCCTCACGCCGTTCCCGATCCTGCCCGACGTGCTGTCGCTGGTCTACATCATGAGCAAGAAGTGGTGCGAGACCAACCAGGCCACCAAGCCCGTGGACCGCCGCAAGGGCATTGAAAATGCCGCGTCCTTCCGCGCCAATGGCACCGGCCCCTACCGCGTGCGCGAGCGCCAGCCGAACGTGAAAACCACCTTCGTGCGCAACGGCAGCTACTGGGGCAAGATCGAGGGCAACGTCCAGGAAGTCGTGTTCACCCCGATCGGCAACGACGCCACGCGCGTGGCGGCCCTGCTGTCGGGCGAGGTGGATCTGATGGAGCCCGTGCCGGTGCAGGACATTGAGCGCGTCAATGCCTCGCCCACCAACAAGGTGCTGACCGGCCCCGAGCTGCGCACCATCTTCCTGGGCATGGACCAGAAGCGCGACGAACTGCTGTTCTCCAGCGTCAAGGGCAAGAACCCGTTCAAGGACAAGCGCGTGCGCCAGGCCTTCTACCAGGCGATCGACATCGCCGGCATCCAGCGCACCGTGATGCGCGGCGCCTCGCGTCCCACGGCGCTGATGGTCGGCCCCGGCATCAACGGCTGGACCGCCGAGCAGGACAAGCGCCTGCCCTACGATCCCGATGCCGCCAAGAAGCTGCTGACCGACGCCGGCTATCCGAACGGTTTCGAGGTCACGATGAACTGCCCGAACGACCGCTACGTCAATGACGGCCGCATCTGCCAGACGGTGGCGGCCAATCTCGCGCGCATCGGCGTCAAGATCAACCTGGCGGTGGAAACCAAGAACACCTACTTCCCCAAGATCCTGCGCCGCGACACCAGCTTCTACATGCTGGGCTGGACGCCCGCGACCTATGACGCCCACAACGCGCTGAACGCCCTGATGGCCTGCGTGGACGACAAGGGCGCCGGCCAGTTCAACCTGGGCTCCTACTGCAATCCCAAGGTCGACGAGCTGACCAAGAAGATCCAGTCCGAGACCGACAAGGCCAAGCGCACCGCCATGATCAAGGAGGCGTTCGAGCTCCACGCCAACGACATCGGCCACCTGCCGCTGCACCAGCAGACCCTGGCCTGGGGCCTGAACAAGAAGCTCGACGTCGTGCAGCGCGCCGACAACTTCCTCGACTTCAAGTGGATCAGCGTCAAGTAATGGCGATCGGACCGCGCACCTGAGGTGCGCCGGCATGCGGCCCGATCGGGCCGCTGCCGGGACGCTCCGGTCCTCCTTCTCCTCTCACGATGAAAAAACTACTCGCGCGCTGGCTGGACAGCGATGTCGGCTACAGCTTTCGCCACTCGCCCGTGGCGATCCTGGCGGCCGTCATTGCCTTCATCTGCATCTTCTGTTCGGTGTTTGCCGGCTGGATCGCGCCGCACAATCCGTTCGATCTGGCGACGCTCGAGCTCAGCGATGCCAGCCTGCCGCCGGCCTGGAGCGCGGGCGGCACGACCAAGTACCTGCTGGGCACCGACGACCAGGGGCGCGACATCCTGTCCGCGCTCATGTACGGCGCCCGCATCTCGCTCATCGTCGGCGCGGCCTCGGTCGTGCTGTCCATGCTGATCGGCGTGGTGCTCGGCCTGATCTCCGGCTTCGCAGGCAACTGGATCGATGCCTTCCTGATGCGGCTGTGCGACGTGGTGGCCTCGTTTCCGGCCATCCTCGTGGCCCTGCTCATCGCCGGCGTGGGGCGTGCCTTGTTCCCGGACTCCCATGAGGGCGTCGCCTTCGGCGTGCTCATCCTGTCCATCGCCCTGGCCGGCAGCGCCGGCTGGGTGCAGTACGCGCGCACCGTGCGCGGCTCCACCCTGGTGGAGCGCAACAAGGAGTATGTGCAGGCCGCCCGCGTGACGGGCGTGGCGCCGCTGCGCATCATGCTGCGCCATGTGCTGCCCAACGTCATGGGGCCGGTGATGGTGCTGGCCACCATCCAGGTGGCCACGGCCATCATCACCGAGGCCACGCTGTCCTTTCTCGGTGTCGGCGTGCCGCCGACCTCGCCCTCGCTGGGCACGCTGATCAGCATCGGCAACAAGTACCTGTTCGCCGGCGAGTGGTGGATCACCATCTTCCCGGGCCTGATGCTGGTGTTGATCGCCCTGAGCGTGAACCTGCTGGGCGACTGGCTGCGCGACGCGCTCAACCCCCGGCTGCGCTGAGCGCCTGTTTCCCATGAGCCTGCTCGAAGTCAAGAATCTCGTCGTTGAATTTCCGAACCGCCGCGGCACGCTGCGTGCGCTCGATGATGTCTCCTTCAGCATCGCGCCCGGCGAGATCCTGGGTGTGGTGGGAGAGTCGGGGGCCGGCAAGTCGCTCACCGGCGCGGCCATCATCGGCCTGCTGGAGCCGCCCGGGCGGGTGGCCGGCGGGCAGATCCTGCTCGAAGGCCAGCGCATCGACAACCTCGGCTACGAGCAGATGCGCCACATCCGCGGCCGCCGCATCGGCGCCATCTTCCAGGACCCGCTGACCTCGCTGAACCCGCTGTACACCGTGGGCCGCCAGCTGGTGGAAACCATCCAGACGCACCTGCCCGTGAGCGCGGCCGAGGCCCGCCGGCGCGCCATCGGCCTGCTGCAGGACACCGGCATTCCCGCCGCCGAGCAGCGCATCGACCACTACCCGCACCAGTTCAGCGGCGGCATGCGACAGCGCGTGGTGATCGCCCTGGCGCTGGCCGCCGAGCCCAAGCTGATCGTGGCCGACGAGCCGACCACGGCGCTCGACGTCTCGATCCAGGCGCAGATCATCACGCTGCTCAAGACCATCTGCCGGGAGCGCGGCGCCGCCGTCATGCTGATCACGCACGACATGGGCGTGATCGCCGAGACCTGCGACCGCGTGGCCGTGCTCTATGCCGGGCGCCTGGCGGAAATCGGCCCGGTGCACGAGGTCATCAACCAGCCGGCCCATCCCTACACCGCGGGCCTGATGGCCGCGATTCCCGACATGGCCATCGACCGCGAACGCCTCTACCAGATCGACGGCACCATGCCGCGCCTGAACGCCATCCCGCAGGGCTGTGCCTTCAACCCGCGCTGCCCCCGGGTGTTCGACCGCTGCAAGGCCGAGCGGCCCGACCTGCTCGACGCCGGCGCCACGCGCGCGGCCTGCTGGCTGCACGAGTGGGGTGCCGCATGAAGACGCCCCTGGTGCAGGCCCACGATCTGGCCAAGACCTTCGATGTGTCGCCGCCCTGGCTCAACCGCGTGCTCGAGCGCAAGCCCCGGCTGACGCTGCACGCCGTCGACGGCGTGAGCTTCGAGATCGAGAAAGGCCAGACGCTGGCGCTGGTGGGTGAATCCGGCTGCGGCAAGAGCACCGTGGCGCGGCTGCTGGTCGGCCTCTACGAGCCCACGCGCGGCAGCCTGACGTTCGACGGCGTGGACGCGCATGCGGCGTTCAAGACCTCCGAGGGCCGCCAGCTGCGCCGGCGCATCCAGATGATCTTCCAGGACCCCTATGCCAGCCTGAACCCGCGCTGGATCGTGGAAGACATCGTGGGCGAGCCGCTGCGGGAGCATGGCCTGATCACCGACGCGAACGCGCTGCGCACGCGCGTCGAAGAGCTGCTGCAGTCCGTGGGCCTGTCGGCCCAGGACCGGGTGAAATACCCGCACCAGTTCTCCGGCGGCCAGCGCCAGCGCATCTCGATCGCCCGCGCGCTGGCCACCGAACCCGAGTTCCTGGTGTGCGACGAGCCGACCTCGGCGCTCGACGTCAGCGTGCAGGCCCAGGTGCTCAACATCATGAAGGACCTGCAGCGCGAGCGCGGCCTGACCTACCTGTTCATCTCGCACAACCTCGCGGTGGTGCGCCATGTGAGCGACCAGGTGGGCGTGATGTACCTCGGGCGCCTGGTCGAGCTGGCACCCAAGCAGGCGCTGTTCGCCCAGCCGCGGCATCCCTACACCCGCATGCTGCTCGACGCGATTCCGAAGATGCACGACACCGGGCGGGCCCGCACGCCGGTGCAGGGCGAGGTGCCGAACCCGCTGAACCCGCCCACGGGCTGCGCCTTCCATCCGCGCTGCCCGCAGGCCAACGCGCGCTGCAAGTCCGAGCGCCCGGTGCTGCTGGCGCTGCACGGCGTGAAGGTCGCCTGCCACGCGGTGGAAGAGGGCCGGGTCTGAGGATTGCTATCAAAAATATAGCTAAAAAGAACCGCTGCACCTGGACATCAGGCTGATTTGATGCTGAAAATCGGTCCCAGAGCGCCCGCGGCGCCTGAAACGGCTCAGGCGTAGCGCTTGTTCCTGAGGTTGTTCTTCATTTCCTTGAGCAGCGGCTGCAGCTTGCTGCCGATGCGCAGCGCCACGCAGGTGGCCAGCACGTCGATGATCATCAGGTGCAGCAGGCGCGACACCATGGGGCTGTAGCGGTCGTAGCCCTCGGGGTGGTCGGCCGCCAGGTGGATCTGGCCGGCCGAGGCCAGCGGCGAGCCGCTGGCAGTGATGACGATGGTGGTGGCGCCGTTCTTGCGCGCGATGTCGGCCGCGTCCATCAGGTCGCGCGTGCGGCCCGAGTTCGAGATGATCACCACGCAGTCGCCCGGGCCGAGCAGCGAGGCGCTCATCACCTGCATGTGGCCGTCGCTGTAGGCGATGGTGTTGACGCCCAGGCGGAAGAACTTGTGCTGCGCGTCCTGCGCCACGATGCCCGAGTTGCCCGCGCCGAAGAACTCGATGCGCTTGCCCGTCTTGTGGGTGGAGGCCAGCGCCTCGGCGGCGCGCTCGATGGCGAAGGTCGAGGCGTCGTTGCGGTACTTGAGAAAGGCCGCCACCGTGTTGTCGATCACCTTCACCAGCACGTCGCCGGTCTTGTCGTCCACGTCCACGCTGCGGTGGATGAAGGGCACGCCCTCGCTCACGCTGCCCGCGAGCTTGAGCTTGAAATCCGACAGGCCGTCGTAGCCCATGCTGCGGCAAAACCGCACCACGGTGGGCTTGCTCACGTGGGCGCGGTCGGCCAGCTCGCTCACCGGCAGGTTGGCGAAGGCGCGCGGGTCGGTCAGCACCAGCCGGCCAACGCGCTGCTCGGCCGGCGCCAGCGAGGGAAGCGATGCCTTGATACGGTCCAGCATGGTCAGGCTCGCTTTCCTTTTGGGTGCAAGGGCGTGGGCGCGAGATGATGCGAGCCCAGGGCCACCGCGGAACCGGCTTCGCCGGGCCGCCGGTGGCGTCCCCCCTTGGGGGGGATGGCGCGAAGCGCCTCAGGGGGGCTCAACATTCCTCGCTCCAACAGTAGCCATCGCGCGCGATCATCGCGCTGGCGGCACTCGGTCCCCAGGTGCCGGCCGCATAGGGGCGCGGGCCCTGGGTGTCGCTGCGCCAGGCGTCCAGGATCGGCTCGACCCAGCGCCAGGCTTCCTCCTGCTCGTCGCTGCGCACGAACAGGTTCAGCCGGCCGTCGATCACGTCCAGCAGCAGCCGCTCGTAGGCGCCCACGCGCTCGGTGCCGAAGCGCTTGTCGAAATCCAGGTCCAGCTGCACCGGCGCCAGCGCCTGGGCGTTGCGCCGGTTGTCCTGGCCCTGGGCCAGCAGATGCAGCTCCAGCCCGTCCTGCGGCTGCAGCTTGATCACCAGCCGGTTGGCCGAGCCCAGCGGCGAGGTGAAGATGGCATGCGGCGCGGGGCGGAAGTTGACCTCGATGCGCGCGTCGCGCCCGGCCAGCCGCTTGCCGGTGCGGATGTAGAAGGGCACGCCGGCCCAGCGCCAATTGGCGATCTCGGTGCGCAGCGCCACGAAGGTCTCGGTGCGGCTGTGCGAGTCGACGCCCGGCTCCTCCAGGTAGCCGGCCACGCGCCCGCCGTGGACGGTGCCGGCCTGGTACCGGCCGCGCACCACGTGCTGCGACAGGCTCTCGGGCGTCCAGGGCTTGAGCGAGCGCAGCACCTTGAGCTTCTCGTCGCGGATGGCGTCGGCGTGCGCGTTGATCGGCGGCTCCATGCCGATGGCGCACAGCAGCTGCAGCGCGTGGTTCTGCACCATGTCGCGCAGCGCGCCGGTGCTGTCGTAGAAGGCGCCGCGCTTTTCCACGCCGAGGTCTTCGGCGATGGTGATCTGGATGTTGGCAATGGTCTCGCGCCGCCACAGCGGCTCGAACAGCGCGTTGCCGAAGCGCAGCGCGAACAGGTTCTGCACCGAGGGCTTGCCCAGGTAGTGGTCGATGCGGAACACCTGCCGCTCGCCCAGGCAGCGGCGCACCGTGTCATTGATGGCGCGGTTGGAGGCGAGGTCGTGGCCGAGCGGCTTCTCGAGCACCACGCGGGTGTGCGGCCCGTTCAGCCCGGCGGCGGCGATCTGCTCGCAGACCGCGGTGAACAGCGCCGGCGCGGTGGCCACGTACATCACCACGGTGTCGGCATTGCGCTGCTTCAGGCTGGCCGCCAGGCGGGCGTAGTCGTCGGGCTTGGACAGGTCCATGCGCAGGAAATGCAGCAGGGCTCCAAAGCGCGCAAACTCTTCCGCGCTCGGCCGCTTGGCGCCTTCCACGGCTTCGAAGCGGGACTGGATCAGCGCGCGGTACTGGTCGTCGCTCAGGTCGTCGCGCGCCACGCCGATGATGCGGCCGTCGGCTGGCAGGGTGCCATGGCGGAAGGCCTGGAACAGGGCGGGCATCAGCTTGCGCCAGGCCAGGTCGCCGGTGCCGCCAAACAGGACAAGATCGAAACTCATGGTCCTCCGCAAAGGGATGCCGTAATGTAACTTAATTCCATCACCGATGGCAAAGCCGGAACGGGGCCTGGGCTGACGCATCTCGGCCAGTGTTCGGCTAGTGTTTTTCCGGATGTCACGAATCTGTCATATTTGCTACGCTCACGGCGTAATCAAATTACTCCAACATTCGCCATGAAAAAAACACTTCTCTGCGTGGCACTGGCCGCGGCATCGTTCGGCGCGGCAGCGCAAGGCCAGGTCAACGTCATCTGCTCGGTGCAGGCCGACTGGTGCAACATGATCGCCACCGTCTATGCGCGCACCACCGGGGTCAAGATCAACCTTGCGCTCAAGGGCTCGGGCGAGGCGCTCGCGCAGCTGGTGGCCGAGAAGGACAATCCCAAGACCGACGTCTGGTTCGGCGGCACGGGCGACCCGCACCTGCAGGCGGCCGAGCAGGGCCTCACGCTCGAATACAAGTCGCCCACGCTGGCGCAGCTCTACCCCTGGGCGCAGCAGCAGGCCCAGCAGTCGGGCTACAGGACGGTCGGCATCTATTCCGGGCCGCTGGGCTTTGGCTACAACACCGAGCTGCTCAAGAAGAAAAAGATGGCCGTGCCGCGCAGCTGGGCCGACCTGCTCAAGCCTGAGTACAAGGGCGACATCCAGGTCGCCAACCCGGCCTCCAGCGGCACCGCCTACACCATGATCGCCACGCTGGTGCAGCTGATGGGCGAGGACAAGGCCTTCGAGTACCTCAAGGGCCTGCACAAGAACGTCGGCCAGTACACCCGCTCGGGCACCGGCCCGATCAAGGCGGTGGCGCGCGGCGAAACCGCGGTGTCGATCAGCTTCATCCACGATGCGCCGCAGGAGAAGATGCAGGGCTTCCCGGTCGAGACCGTCACGCCGTCCGAGGGCACGGGCGCCGAGATCGGCTCCATGAGCATCGTCAAGGGCGCGCGCAACCTCGATCAGGCCAAGAAGTTCTATGAATGGGCGCTCACGCCGCAGGCCCAGCAGTTCGGCGCCGCGACCAAGCAGTTCCAGCTGCCGTCGAACAAGGGCACGCCGGTCGATGCGAACGTGCCCGACTTCAAGAAGATCAAGATGATCGACTACGACTACAAGAAATACGGTGCCAGCACCGAGCGCCGGCGCCTGATCGCGCGCTGGGAGAAGGACGTCAACTCGCTGCCGCGCTGATGGCCGCGTCACGGCCGCCAGCCGGCGCCGTCGCGGCGCGCCAGCCCAATGCCGCCCTCTGGTTCTGCGTCGCGGCTGGCCTGCTCGGCTACCTGGCGCTGCCCTGGTATGCGATCCAGGACACGAGCTGGTACCAGGCCCTGCCGCAGATCTTCAGCCAGGCCGAGGGTGCCAATGGCCTGATGCAGGCCGCCACGCAGGGCCGGGGCTGGCTGTTCATCGGCCTGCTCGGGCTGTTGCTGTGCGCGGCGGGCGCCCTGCAGCAGCCCGGCCGGGTGCAAGGGCGCTGGCTGCTGGCCGGCGGCCTGGTCGGCAGCGCGGGCCTGGCGGCCAGCGGTTTCCTGATCGGTGCGCGCGGCTGGAGCGTGGTGGTGCTCAACACCTGGTTCGGCGAACTCGCCATCAACCAGTTCGGCATCGGCGCGGGCGGCGCCGTGGCGCTGGCCGCGCTGGTGCTGCTGGCAGCCTTTGGCCTCGCGCGCTGCGGTTTCTTCCGGGGCGACCTGTTCGTCTCGGGCGCGGTGATCGGCTGCGGCGTGATGATGGCGCTGTTCATCGCCTACCCGGTGGCCAAGGCGCTGGCGGGCGCGTTCGTCGATGAAAACGGCCAGTGGTCGTTCGCGGGGTTGTTCGTGCGCATCGGCACCGAGCGCATCTGGGGCCTGGGCTGCCTGGCCGGCGGCCTGCGCTGCGGCGTGGCCTGGAACACGCTGTTCCTGGCGCTGCTGGCGGCGGCCGGCACCACCTTTCTGGGCACGCTGATGGCGCTGATGGCCGAGCGCGGCGGCCGGCGCTGGCAGGGGCCGCTCAAGGTGCTGGCCTTGCTGCCGATCATCACGCCGCCGTTTGTCGTGGGCCTGGGCCTGATCCTGCTGTTCGGCCGCGCGGGCGTGGTCAACCAGGCGCTCGAAGCCTGGTTCGGCATCGAGCCGACGCGCTGGTTCTACGGCCTGCCGGGCGTGCTGGTGGCGCAGCTCTTTGCCTTCACGCCCATCGCCTTCATGATCATGCGCGGCGTGGTGCAGGGCATCGCGCCCAGCCTGGAGGAGGCCGCGCAGATGCTGCGCGCCGACCGCCGGCGCACCTTTCTCACCGTCACGCTGCCGCTGCTCAAGCCGGGCCTGGCCAATGCCTTCCTGGTCGGCTTCATCGAGAGCATCGCCGACTTCGGCAACCCGGTGGTGGTGGGCGGCGATTTCTCGGTGCTGTCCACCGACATCTTCTTCGCCATCGTCGGCGCGCAGAACGACCCGGGCCGCGCGGCCTCGCTGGCCTGGATCCTCACGCTGTTCGCGCTCGCCGTGTTCGCGCTGCAGCGCGGCGTGCTTGGCCGGCAGAACTACACCACCGTCAGCGGCAAGGGCGACGCCGGCATCGCCATGCCGCTGCCCGACGGCGTGCGCCGCACCATCTACGCGATCGCGTTTCCGTGGATCGTGTTCACCGTGGTGGTCTACCTGTTCGCCTTCGCCGGCGGCTTCGTGCAGACCTGGGGCCGCGACTACACCTTCACGCTGAACCACTTCAAGACCGCCTTCGCGCTCGAATGGGGCCAGTTCGGCCTGGTCTGGGCCGGCACCGCGTGGAACTCGCTGATCACCACGCTCAAGCTCGCGGGCCTCTCCGCGCCGATCACCGCCGGCCTCGGCCTGCTGATCGCCTGGCTGCTGGCGCGCAACGAGTTCCGCGGCCAGGGCGCCTTCGAGTTCGGCGCGCTGCTGGCCTTCGCCATTCCGGGCACGGTGCTGGGCGTGAGCTACATCCTGGCCTTCAACGTGCCGCCGTTCGAGCTCACGGGCACCGGCCTCATCATCGTGCTGTGCTTCATGTTCCGCAACCTGCCGGTGGGTGTGCGCGCCGGCACCGCGGCGTTCAAGCAATTGGACCGCTCGCTTGACGATGCCTCGCTGATGCTGCGCGCCTCCACTTCGCAGACGCTGTTCAAGGTGGTGCTGCCGCTGCTCAAGCCGGCGCTGGTGGCCGCGCTGGTCTACAGCTTCGTGCGCGCCATGACCACGGTGAGCGCGGTGATCTTCCTGGTGACGGCCGAGAACGAGCTGGCCACTACCTACATCATCGGCCGCGTCGGCAACGGCGACTACGGCGTGGCGCTGGCCTACTGCACGGTGCTGATCGTGCTGATGTCGCTGGCCATCGCGCTGATCCAGTTCGTGGTCGGCGAGCGCCGGCTGGGCCGAAGAAGGCCCGCCCCCGAAGCGCCTGCGGCGCTTCCCCCTCAAGGGGGCACAGCCAGCGGCCCGGCCTAGCCGGTTCCGCGGCTGTCGCTGGCACCCCATTCACCAAGGCAACTTATGTACGGCATCGAATTTCGCAACGTCACCAAGCGCTATGGCACCGACCCGGACGCGCCGCTGGCGGTCAAGGGCATCAGCTTCGAGGTGCCGCAGGGCACGCTCACCACCATCCTCGGCCCCTCGGGCTGCGGCAAGACCACCACGCTGCGCATGATCGCGGGGCTGGAGTCGCCGAGCGCGGGCACCATCCTGATGGGCGGGCGCGATGTCACCACGCTGGGTCCGGCCGAGCGCAACGTGAGCATGATGTTCCAGAGCTACGCGCTGTTCCCGCACATGAACGTGGTCGAGAACGTGGGCTACGGCCTGCGCATGAGCGGCGTCGGGCGGGACGCGGCCACGGCCCGCGCGCGCGAGGCGCTGCGCAACGTGGGCCTGGTCGGCTTCGACGAGCGGCTGCCGAGCGAGCTCTCGGGCGGCCAGCAGCAGCGCGTGGCGCTGGCGCGCGCGCTGGTGCTGGAGCCGGCGGTGCTGCTGTTCGACGAACCGCTGTCCAACCTCGACGCCCGGCTGCGCCGCGAGATGCGCGAGGAAATCCGCGCGCTGCAGCAGCGCCTGAAGCTCACGGTGGCCTACGTCACCCACGACCAGAGCGAGGCGCTGGCCGTGAGCGACCAGATCATCGTGATGGACCAGGGCCTGATCGCCCAGCGCGGCACGCCGCAGTCGCTCTACGAGTACCCGAAGACCGAGTTCGTCGCCGGCTTCATGGGCGAGGCCATGCTGTTCCCGGGCACGGCCGATGCGGCGGGCACGGTGCACCTGGGGCCGCTGCGCATTGCGCCGCGCCACGCCATGGCGCAGGGCCCGGTGAAGGTGGCGGTGCGCCCCGAGGCCTGGCAGATCGGCGCGCCCGGCGCCGGCCTGGCCGCGCGCCTGGCCAAGGCAGCCTACCTGGGCAGCCTCTACGAGTACACCTTCGAGACCGAACTGGGCTCGATCTTCGTGACCTCGCCGGACCTGGCGCAGGTGCTGGCGCCCGGCGCCGAGGCCGGCTTGAGCCTGGCCGGGCATGGCGTGTCGGTGGTGCAGGTTTCGTAACCCGGATGTCCCCGTGGGGGCATGGCGGCGCGGGATAATCAGGCCATGAACCAACTCGACGCCCTCAAGCAGTTCACCACCGTGGTCGCCGACACCGGCGACTTCAGGCAGCTGGCCGCCTTCCAGCCCCAGGACGCCACCACCAACCCCTCTCTGATCCTCAAGGCGGTGCAGAAGGCCGACTATGCGCCGCTGCTCAAGGACACCGTGGCCGCCTGGCGCCACCAGCCGGTGGACGAGGTGATGGACCGCCTGCTGGTGCGCTTTGGCTGCGAGATCCTGTCGCTGATCCCGGGGCGCGTGTCCACCGAGGTCGATGCGCGGCTGAGCTTCGACACCAACGCCACCGTGGTGCGGGCCGAGCGCATCATCGAGCTGTACCAGGCCCAGGGCGTGCACATCGACCGCGTGCTGATCAAGATCGCCTCCACCTGGGAGGGCATCCAGGCCGCCGCGCAGCTCGAGCGCCGCGGCATCCACACCAACCTCACGCTGCTGTTCTCGTTCTGCCAGGCGGTGGCCTGCGGCCAGGCCAGGGTGCAGCTGATCTCGCCCTTCGTGGGGCGCATCTACGACTGGTACAAGAAGTCGGCCGGCGCGGCCTGGGACGAGGCCGCCCGCGCGGGCGCCAACGACCCCGGCGTGCAGTCGGTGCGGCAGATCTACCAGCACTACAAGCACTTTGGCATCGCCACCGAGGTGATGGGCGCGAGCTTTCGCAACGTGGGCCAGATCATCGCGCTGGCCGGCTGCGACCTGCTCACCATCAGCCCCGAGCTGCTGGCCCAGCTGGCCGCGAGCGAGGCGCCGGTGGCGCGTGCGCTCGACGCGCAGGCGGCCAGGTCGCTCGACCTGCCGGCGGTGAACTTCGACGAAGCGGGCTTTCGCTACGCGCTCAACGAAGACGCCATGGCCACCGAGAAGCTGGCCGAGGGCATCCGGGCCTTCGCCGCCGACGCGGTGAAGCTCGAACAGCTGATGGCCGCAGCCTGAGGCCGCCGCCATGACGCCGCGCCCGCGTTGCGACCAGACGGCGGCCTGGGCTGCGCTGCGCCGGCACTTCGACGGCGGCGCGCGCGACTTCGATCTGCGCCAGGCCTTCGCCGCCGAGGCGGGCCGCTTCGAAGCCTTCAGCCAGCAGGCGCCGCATGTGTTCGCCGACCTCTCGAAGAACCGCATCGACGCCGCCACGCAGGAACTGCTGCTGGCGCTGGCGCGCGAATGCGGCGTGGAGCGGCACCGCGATGCGATGTTCGGCGGCGAGGCGGTCAACGGCACCGAACAGCGCGCCGTTTTGCACTTTTTATTGAGAAATCCGGCGGATGTCCAGGTGCAGTGGTCTTCGGGTGCTATCGAAAACATAGCAGACGAGGCGAGCGAAGCCCTTGCCACGCGAGAGGCGATGCTGGCCTATGCCGAGGCCGTCCGGGCCGACGACGCCATCACCGACATCGTGAACATCGGCATCGGCGGCTCCGACCTCGGCCCGCAGATGGCGGTGCTGGCACTCGACGAATTCACCACGCGGGCCAAGCGCTTTCACTTCGTCTCCAACGTGGACGGGCACGAACTCGCGGCCGTGCTGCGGCAGGTGCGGCCGCACAGCACGCTGTTCCTGATCGCCTCCAAGACCTTCGCCACCCGCGAGACCATGACCAACGCGCACTCGGCGCGGCGCTGGTTCGAGGCCGGCGGCGGGCAGGACATCGCGCGCCACTTCGCCGCGCTGACCACCCACACGGCGGCGGCGCAGGCGTTCGGCATCACCACCTGCTTCGGCTTCCGGGACTGGGTGGGCGGGCGCTACTCGCTGTGGTCGGCCATCGGCCTGGCCCTGGCCATCGCCATCGGCGCCTCGGGCTTTCGCGCGCTGCTGGCCGGCGCGCATGCCATGGACGAGCATTTCCGCACGGCGCCGCCGGCGCGCAACCTGCCGCTGCGCCTGGGCCTGCTCGACGTCTGGTATCGCAACTTCCATGGCTTCACCAGCCGCAGCATCGCGCCCTACCACAGCGCCCTGCGCCGCCTGCCGGCCTACCTGCAGCAACTGGAGATGGAGTCCAACGGCAAGCGGGTGGACGCCCAAGGCCGCGCCTTGCCCTATGCAACCTCGCCCGTGGTCTGGGGCGAGCCGGGCACCAATGGCCAGCACGCCTTTTTCCAGATGCTGCACCAGGGCAGCGACGTGGTGCCGCTGGAGTTCATCGCGGTGAAGCAGGCGGGCCACGAGCTGCCGGGCCACCATCCGCAACTGCTGGCCAATGCGCTGGCCCAGGCCCAGGCCTTCATGCAGGGGCAGGCCGACGCCGGCGGCCACCGGCATTTCCCGGGCAACCGGCCGAGCACCTTCCTCGTGCTCGATCGGCTGGAGCCGGCCTCGCTGGGCGCGCTGATCGCGCTGTACGAGCACCGCGTGTTCGTGAGCGGCTCGCTGTGGGGCCTCAACAGCTTCGACCAGTTCGGCGTGGAACTCGGCAAGCTGCTGGCGAAAGACCTCGAGCCGCGCCTGGCCTCCGGCGACGTGGCGGGGCTAGACGGCTCGACCGCCGGGCTGCTGCGGCGCCTGCGCTAGCGGCTTCGCGAGGCCATCGTGACCTGGCGCTCCGCGATCACCCGCTCCCGGTCGGCCTTGCAAGACCCGGATCACTACCGCCCGCTGATCAGGCCGCTGCTGGCCGGGCTCGCGGCCCTGCTGCTGGCCGTTGTGTTCATCCTCCTGGCGGACGAGGTGACCGAGGGCGATACCCGCGGCTTCGATACCAGCCTGCTGTACGCCGCCCAGGCCTTGAGGGCGGATCACCCGTGGGTTGCCGAGGTCATGCGCGACCTCAGCGGGCTCGGCAGCACCGTCGTGCTGACTGTGTTCACGGTGGCCGCCTGCGGCTACCTGGCGCTGGTCGGCGCCCGCATGGTTTCGGCCCTGGTGGCGATGTCCATCCTCAGCGCCGCCGCGCTGGTGTCCCTGTTCAAGACCCTGTTCGGGCAGCTTCGCCCTGGCGCGGCCTTCGCCGAATTCCTCGCTTCGGGGCTGAGCTTCCCGAGCGGGCACGCGAGCATGTCCGCCGTCGTGTTCCTGACCTTCGGGGCGCTGCTGGCGAGCCGGCACAGCCGGCCGCGCGAGCGCTGGTACATCCTGGGCGCGGCGACCGGGCTGACCCTGCTGGTGGGGCTGAGCCGGGTGGCGCTGGGCGTCCACTGGGCGAGCGATGTGCTGGGCGGCTGGGCCTTCGGAACCGCGTGGGCCGTCATGTGGCTGCTCGTGGCCAGGCACCTGGCCGGCCGCTGACCCCGGGGGCCCGCGTTCTGCCGGGAGCCTGCGGCGCCGCGGCCGCCAACCTGGGGTTTTCTGGCCATTCCGGCTTCAGGTCGTTGTGGGGCGGGCTTGAGGTGCTATCAAAGAATGAGCGGGTGCCGTAAAAAAACCACCGTTTTTGACATATCCGCGCGCCACGCTTGCGCATATCATGTCGCGGGGCCTTCGCCCCGACATGGTCCTGCGAGGAGGAAAAAACCCATGGATTTCCAACAAGCCATCAAGACATGCCTTCGCAAGTACACCGATTTCTCGGGCCGCGCGGCGCGCCCCGAGTTCTGGTGGTTCTTCCTGTTCCAGTTCGTCCTGCTCTTCGTGACATCGATGCTGAGCTACTGGCTCTACTTCATCGCCGCCATCGCCTTGCTGCTGCCAGGGTTGGCGGTCGGCGCGCGCCGCCTGCACGACATCGGCAAGAGCGGCTGGTGGATGCTGGTCGGGTTCATCCCGCTGCTGGGCTGGATTCTGCTGATCTACTGGGCCGCACAGCCTGGCGAGATCGGGCCCAACGCCTATGGCGCCGAGGTGGACAGCGCGCCGCCGGAGCTGGCACGCCGGGACAGCAGTAGCCCGGGGCCTGCGGGCCAGCCTCAAGAAAAAAGGCCGCGTGAGCGGCCTTTTTTCTTGAGCGGGCGCCCCGGAGGGCGCCCTGGCATTGCCGGAAGAAGCCGGGCGGGTTGGTTCCCGCGCCCTGCGCCTTCTCCGGCAGCGCATGGCTTTACATGCCCATGTCGCCCATGCCGCCCATACCCCCCATGCCGCCGGGCATGCCGCCGGCCGGGGCTTCTTCCTTGGGAGACTCGGCCACCATGGCTTCGGTCGTCAGCATCAGCGAGGCCACGGAAGCGGCGTTCTGCAGTGCGGTGCGCGTCACCTTGGTCGGGTCCAGAATGCCCATTTCGATCATGTCGCCATAGGTGTCGTTGGCGGCGTTGAAGCCGTAGTTGCCCTTGCCGTTGAGCACGGCGTTGACCACCACGGAGGCTTCGCCACCGGCGTTGTAGACGATCTCGCGCAGGGGGGCTTCGATGGCCTTCAGCACCAGCTTGATGCCGGCGTCCTGATCGGCGTTGTCACCCTTGATGGCGCCAGCAGCCTGCTTGGCGCGCAGCAGGGCCACGCCGCCGCCGGCCACGATGCCTTCTTCCACGGCAGCGCGGGTGGCGTGCAGGGCGTCTTCCACGCGGGCTTTCTTTTCCTTCATTTCGACTTCGGTGGCAGCGCCAACCTTGATCACGGCCACGCCGCCGGCCAGCTTGGCCACGCGCTCTTGCAGCTTCTCGCGGTCGTAGTCGGAGGTGGCTTCCTCGATCTGCACGCGCACTTGCTTGACGCGGGCTTCGATGTCAGCGGCAGCGCCGGCGCCGTCGATGATGATGGTGTTTTCCTTGCCCACTTCGATGCGCTTGGCCTGGCCCAGGTCGGCCAGGGTCACCTTCTCGAGCGTCAGGCCCACTTCTTCAGCGATGACCTTGCCGCCCGTCAGGATGGCGATGTCTTCCAGCATGGCCTTGCGGCGGTCGCCGAAGCCAGGCGCCTTGACGGCCACGACCTTCAGGATGCCGCGGATCGTGTTCACGACCAGCGTGGCCAGGGCTTCGCCCTCGACTTCTTCGGCAATGATCAGCAGCGGACGGCCGGCCTTGGCCACTTGCTCCAGCGTGGGCAGCAGGTCGCGGATGTTGCTGATCTTCTTGTCGAACAGCAGCACGAAGGGGTTGTCCAGCAGCGCCGATTGCTTCTCGGGGTTGTTGATGAAGTAGGGCGACAGGTAGCCGCGGTCGAACTGCATGCCTTCGACGACGTCGAGTTCGCTGTCCAGCGACTTGCCGTCTTCGACAGTGATCACGCCTTCCTTGCCGACCTTGTCCATCGCGTCGGCGATGATCTTGCCAATGGTCTCGTCGCTGTTGGCCGAGATGGAGCCGACTTGCGCGATTTCCTTGGAGGTGGTGGTGGCCTTGGAGGCCTTCTTGAGCTGCTCGACCAGGGCCGTCACGGCCTTGTCGATGCCGCGCTTGAGGTCCATCGGGTTCATGCCGGCGGCCACGTACTTCATGCCTTCGCGCACGATGGCCTGGGCCAGCACGGTGGCGGTGGTGGTGCCGTCGCCAGCGTTGTCAGAGGTCTTGGAAGCGACTTCCTTGACCATCTGGGCGCCCATGTTCTGCAGCTTGTCCTTGAGTTCGATTTCCTTGGCCACGGACACGCCGTCCTTGGTCACGGTGGGGGCGCCGAACGAACGCTCGAGCACCACGTTGCGGCCCTTGGGGCCCAGGGTCACTTTGACCGCATTGGCCAGGATGTTCACACCCTCGACCATGCGCGCGCGGGCTTCGCCGCCGAAAACTACGTCTTTTGCTGCCATTTGAATAGCTCCAAGAATTAAATGTCTGAATCAATTGGGGCGGGCGCCAGGCCGGCCCCGCAAAATCACTTGGCTTCGACTACGGCGAAGAGGTCTTCTTCCTTCATGACGAGCAGTTCGTCGCCATCGACCTTGACGGTCTGGCCGCTGTACTTGCCGAACAGCACGCGGTCGCCGACCTTCACGCCGACCGGGCTGATGTCGCCCTTGTCGTTCTTCTTGCCGGGGCCCACGGCCAGCACTTCACCCTGGTCGGGCTTCTCGGCGGCGGCGTCGGGGATCACGATGCCCGAAGCGGTCTTGGTTTCGCTGTCAATGCGCTTGACGATCACGCGATCGTGCAGGGGACGAAGTTTCATTGCATCTCCTTGTTCTGAAACAATGGGTTGGGACATCAAAAAGTACCAACCCGAAGGTTGGCACCCGTTAACTTGCCGGATCTCGGCGCTTGTTAGCACTCAATCCTTGCGAGTGCTAATCATAAAGGCTTTTGCCGGGGTTTCAAGATGCGGCCCTGGCCAAGGGTGGAAAAAAGCCGTGCCGATGTCGATACCGCGCCGGCCGGAGCGTCGTGCAGGTGGAGCGAGAATGTTCCGCAACCCAACAAGGAGAGCGATATGAAATTCATGATTCTGATCAAGGCCACCCCGGAAAGTGAAGCCGGCGTGATGCCCAGCGAGCAGCTGCTGACCGACATGGGCCGCTTCAACGAGGAGCTGGTGAAGGCCGGCGTGATGCAGGCCGGGGAGGGCCTGCATCCCAGCGCAAAGGGCGCCCGCGTGCGCTTCTCGGGCCCAAACCGCACGGTGACCGACGGGCCGTTCGCCGAGAGCAAGGAACTGATCGCCGGCTTCTGGATCTGGAAATGCGCCTCGCTGCAGGAGGCGATCGACTGGGTCAGGCGCTGCCCCAACCCGATGCTGGGCGAGTCGGAGGTCGAGATCCGGCAGGTCTTCGAAGCCGAGGACTTCGGCGAGGCCTTCACGCCCGAGCTGCGCGAGCAGGAGGAGCGGCTGCGCGAGCAGATCGCCGGGCAGGGCCAGCCGCCGGCCTGAACCTTGGTGTCAAAGGGGGCTGGGTCGCACCCTCATGAAAAAGCCGCCCGAAGGCGGCTGGCAGGGATGGGGCAGGCGCTGCGCCGGGTGGAACGGCTCAGCCCTTGAGGCCGGCCGCGTTGCGCAGCTGGGCGGCGCGATCGGTGCGCTCCCAGCTGAACTCGGGCTCTTCGCGGCCGAAGTGGCCGTAGGCGGCGGTCTTTTCGTAGATCGGGCGCAGCAGGTCCAGCATCTGGATGATGCCCTTGGGCCGCAGGTCGAAGTGCTCGTTCACCAGCGCGGCGATCTTGTCGTCCGGAATCACGCCCGTGCCTTCGGTGTAGACCGTCACGTTCATCGGCTTGGCCACGCCGATCGCGTAGGCGACCTGGATCTGGCATTGCTTGGCCAGGCCCGCGGCCACGATGTTCTTGGCCACATAGCGCGCGGCGTAGGCGGCCGAGCGGTCGACCTTGCTCGGGTCCTTGCCCGAGAACGCGCCGCCGCCGTGCGGGCAGGCGCCGCCGTAGGTGTCGACGATGATCTTGCGGCCGGTCAGGCCGCAGTCGCCCTGCGGGCCGCCGATGACGAAGCGGCCGGTCGGGTTGATCAGGAAGCGCGTTTCCTTGAGCCATTCCTTGGGCAGCACCGGCTTGATGATCTCCTCGATGATGGCTTCATTGAAGCTGGCCTTCATCTTGGTCGAGGTTTCGCTCTGGTCCGGGCTGTGCTGGGTGGACAGCACCACGGTGTCGATGCTGTGGGGCTTGCCGTCCACGTAGCGCATCGTGACCTGGCTCTTGGCGTCGGGGCGCAGGAAGGGCAGGCGGCCGTCCTTGCGCAGCTGGGCCTGGCGCTCCACGAGGCGGTGCGCATAGTAGATGGGCGCGGGCATCAGCTCGGGCGTTTCGTCGCAGGCGTAGCCGAACATCAGGCCCTGGTCGCCGGCGCCGGTGTTCAGGTGGTCGTCGCTCGCGTGGTCCACGCCCTGGGCGATGTCGTTGGACTGCTTGTCGTAGCAGACCATCACGGCGCAGCCCTTGTAGTCGATGCCGTACTCGGTGTTGTCGTAGCCGATGCGCTTGATGGTGTCGCGCGCGACCTGGATGTAGTCGACGTGCGCGTTGGTGGTGATCTCGCCCGCCAGCACCACGAGGCCGGTGTTGGTCAGCGTTTCGGCGGCCACGCGGCTGCGCGGGTCCTGCTGGAAGATCGCGTCGAGGATTGCATCCGAGATCTGGTCGGCGACCTTGTCGGGGTGGCCTTCGGAAACCGATTCGGACGTGAAGAGAAAATCGTTCGCCATTTTGAATAAACTCCTGTGTTCAGCTTTTGGGCGTTGCCCTGAGCTTCGGAGCCCTGGCGAACGCTTTAGCAGATTTGTTTTACGTCGCCCTGCAAGTTGCTCATTTAACTCAGCGACGCCGTTATTTTACCGCATGCAGTTTCTTTTTCGCCTGAGCGCCCGATTGCCCCTGTCCCTGCTGCATGCTTTGGGGGCGGCGCTGGGCTGGCTGGTGTACCTGGGCTCGCCCACGTACCGGCGGCGCTTTCATGAAAACATCGTCCAGGCCGGCGTACCGTTCGCGCGGGCGCGCGGCGCGATCGCCGGCGCCGGCCGGCTGGCCAGCGAACTGCCCTGGATCTGGCTGCGGCCGCCCGCACACAAGCAGGCGCTGCTTCGCTGGGAGGGGGCGGCGCTGCTGGAGGCCGCGCTGGCGCAGGGCAAGGGCGCCATCCTGATGACGCCCCATCTGGGCTGCTTCGAGGTGATTCCGCAGGCGCAGATGGCGCATTTCGGGACGCAGCGCGGCCCCATGATGGCGCTGTACCGGCCGGCCAAGCGCGCCTGGTTCGACGCGCTGCTCAAGCAGGGGCGCTCGGCCTGCGGCCTGGAGCTGGCGCCCGCCAGCACCGGCGGCGTGCGCATGCTGCTCAAGGCGCTGAAGCAGGGGCGGGTGATCGGCATGCTGCCCGACCAGGTGCCGCCCGAGGGCCTGGGCGTGTGGGCGCCGTTCTTCGGCCGGCCGGCCTACACCATGACGCTGGCCTTGCGGCTGGCGCAGCAGACCGGGGCGCCGCTGCTGATGACCTGGGGCGAGCGGCTGCCGGGCGGGCGGGGCTACGTGATCCATGTCGAGCCGCTGGCGCTGCCGCTGGACCAGCCCGGCGAGGTGGCGGCCGCGGCCCTGAATGCGGCGATGGAGCAGCTCATTCTCAAGCGCCCTGACGCCTATCTGTGGGGCTACGCGCGCTACAAGCAGCCGCGCGAGGACGCCTGAGGAACCCGGCCGATGCTGTCCCACCTCGGAGTCCTGTTCATGCGCCTGCTCAGCGTGCTGCCGCTGGCCTGGGTGCGCGCGCTGGGCTGGCTGCTCGGCTGGGCCCTCTACCTGCTGGCGGTGCCGCGCCGCCGCGTGGTCCAGACCAATCTGGCGCTGTGCTTCCCGGCTTGGACCCCGCAGCGGCGCCAGGCGCTGGCGCGGCAGGTCTTCATCCACTTCGCCCAGGCCTGGCTGGACCGCAGCTGGCTCTGGCACGGCACCCCCGGGGCGGTGCGGCGCCGGCTGCACCTCACGGGCGCGCTGGAGGCGCTGCGGGGCGAGGCCCCCACGGTCATTTTCGCGCCGCATTTCGTGGGCCTGGACGCCGGCTGGACGGCGCTCACGCAGCAGCTGCCGCGCCGCTACACCACCATCTACACCGACCAGGCCAACAAGGTGCTCGACGCCTGGATCCTGGCCGGCCGGCAGCGCTTTGGCGGCGCCCGGCTGTTCGGCCGGGCCGACGGTGTCAAGGCCATCGTGGCGGCGCTGCGCGAGGGCGAGCCGCTGTACCTGCTGCCCGACATGAACTTCGGCCCCGAGGAATCGGTCTTCGTGCCGTTCTACGGGGTGAGCGCGGCCACCGTGCCCTCGCTCTCGCGCTTCGCCCGGCTGGGGCGCGCGCGCGTGGTGCCGGTGGTGACCCGCATGACGCCCACAGGCTACGAGGTGCAGGTGCTGGCGCCCTGGACCGATTTTCCGAGCGACGACCCGCAGGCCGACACCGCGCTGATGAACCAGCGCCTGCAGGGCTACATCGACGCCATGCCGGCCCAGTACTACTGGGTTCACAAGCGTTTCAAGTCGCGCCCGCCGGGCGAGCCGCCGGTGTACTGAAATTCAGGGTCAAATGGCCCGGATGTCCTCGTCAGGCGGTCATTGGATGCTATTGATTCTGTAGCAAAAAATCACCCAGCAGCCGCGCCACGAGCTGCGGCTGCTCGTGCACGATCCAGTGCGTGGCATGTTCCACTGTCCTGAGCGTGAGCCGGGGGATGTAGTCGTCGAGCCCGTCGATCAGCTCGGGCGGCAGCGCGATGTCGTCCAGCGCCCAGACCACCAGCGTGGGCAGGTCCACGGTCAGCATCTCGCGCGGCAGCGCGATGGCCGCGGCGCCCGGGTCGTCGCCGCGCGGCGGCCGCAGCGGCGAGGCGCGGTAGTAGTTGCAGCCGCCGGTCAGGCCGCTGGCGCTGTCGGCGCGCGGACCCCAGACCGCGCGGTACTGGTCCTTGACGTCGTCGGTGAGCCAGGCCGCGCCGCCGCCGTTGGTGAAGAACTCCCAGAGCCGGCGGAAATCGTGCTCGGCCAGCAACGCTTCCGCGTCGGGGCGGATCAGGAAGTTCATGTAGGCGCTGGCGGCCCGCTGCTTCGGGCTGGTCTGCAGTTCGCGCAGGAAGGTGCCCGGGTGCGGCGAGTTGACGATGGCCAGCCGGTGCGCCAGTGCGGGCCACTGGTTGGCCAGGTTCCAGGCCACGGCGCCGCCCCAGTCGTGGGCCACCAGGCATTCGAGCGGAGCCCCCTCGATCCGGATCAGTGCCGCGATGTCCTGCACCAGGTGCTTGGCGCGGTAGGCCGACACCTCGGCGGGCGCGCTCGAGCGCTCGTAGCCGCGCAGGTTGGGTGCGATGCAGCGGTAGCCGCCGTGTTCCGGCCGGGCGAAATGCAGCAGCAATTCGTCCCACACGAACGCAGCCTCGGGAAAACCATGCAGGAACATCAGCACGGGCTGCCCGCGCCGTCCGGCGGCACGGCAGCTGAGGGTGATGCCGTGCGGCAGGGCCTGCTGGAAGGTTTCAATCATTTGCTGCAAAAATGATAGCGGCTGATGTCCGTCCCACCTGGACATCGGGCCGATCTGGCTTGAAAACCGGGCGCGGGGCGGCGAAACTCAGGCGGCCGGGTCCGAATCCGGATGAGCCCACTGCCACAGCAGCAGCGCCGCTTCATCCACCCCTTTTTTCTTCAGGGCGGAGAACAGTTTGACCTCGCCGCCGCCGGCCTGCAGTCGCGCAATGGACAGCGCCTTGGCCGCCTCGGTCTTGTTGAGCTTGTCGGCCTTGGTCAGCAGCACCAGGAACTTCAGGCCTTCCTCCACGCGCGGGCGGATCACCTCCAGCAGGATCTCGTCCAGCTCGGTCAAGCCGTGGCGCGGGTCGCACAGCAGCACCACGCCGCGCAGGTTCTCGCGCGTCATCAGGTAGTTGGCCATCACCTGCTGCCAGCGCAGCTTGTCGCTCTTGGGCACGGCGGCGTAGCCATAGCCTGGCAGATCGGCCAGCACCGCGTCGGTCACGCCCTGCTTGCCCAGGGTGAACAGGTTGATGCTCTGCGTGCGCCCCGGCGTCTTGGAGGCGAAGGCCAGCCGCTTTTGCTGCGTCAGCGTGTTGATGCAGGTGGATTTGCCGGCGTTCGAGCGTCCCACGAAGGCGATTTCCGGTACCTCGAGCGGCGGCAGGTACTGCAACTGGGGCGCCGTGGTGAGGAACTTGGCGGTGTGCAACCAGCCCAATGCCACGGTGGTGGCGGGTTTGGCGCCGGCGGTATCGCCAGGGGTAGAGTTCATGAGCTGCTTTGGAATTGCGGGGAAACCCGGATCGGCATTGTAGAATCATGGGGTTTTGCGCAATAAATTCGATCCCCCCATGAAGTTGCTTGCCACCCTCACGACCGCTGCCCTGCTGGCAGTGACCGCCGTCTCCGGCTTCGCCGCCGACGAAAAAGCCGCCGAGGCCAAAGTGGAGCCGAAGAAAGCCGCCAAGCCCGACCTGGTCAAGGGCGAAGCCAGCTTCACGGCTGTCTGCGCGGCCTGCCATGGCGCCGACGGCAACTCCGGCACCCCGGCCAACCCCAAGCTGGCCCAGCAGCACCCGGAGTACCTGGTCAAGGAGCTGCAGGACTTCAAGTCGGGCAAGCGCAACAACGCCATCATGAAGGGCTTCGCCACGGCGCTGTCCGATGACGACATGAAGAACATCGCCTACTGGGTCACCGCCAAGAAGGCCAAGCCCGGCTTCGCCAAGGACAAGGAGCTCGTGGCCCTGGGCGAGCGCATCTACCGCGGCGGCATCGCCGACCGCCAGGTCGCCGCCTGCGCCGGCTGCCACAGCCCGAACGGTGCCGGCATCCCCTCGCAGTACCCGCGCCTGTCCGGCCAGCATGCCGACTATACCGCCGCGCAGCTGACCTCCTTCCGCGACGGCGGCCGCAAGAACAGCCCGCAGATGACCGATGTGGCGGCCAAGCTCAATGACCGTGAAATCAAGGCCGTGGCCGACTACATTGCCGGCCTGCGCTGAAAAGCGCGGCGCCAGGTTGAACTAACCGCCGACAACAAACCCTAACAAAGGCGGGCCGATCTTCGGATGGCCCGCCTTTTTTGTTTCATTTTCCCTCCTGCCCCCATGTCAGTTTCCACCCACGGACTCCGCGTCAGAGCCGGCTCGCAGGCCCTGCGCTCGGGCGTGGAACTGCTGTCCTCGATGCGGTTTGCGATTTCCCTGCTGACCGTCATCTGCATCGCCTCCATCATCGGCACCGTGCTCAAGCAGCACGAGCCGCTGGGCAACTACATCAACCAGTTCGGCCCGTTCTGGGCGGCGGTGTTCGAGGCCGTCAGCCTGCCGGCGGTCTACAGCGCCTGGTGGTTCCTGCTGATCCTGGCCTTCCTGGTCATCAGCACCTCGCTGTGCATCGCGCGCAACACGCCCAAGATCCTGGTCGACCTCAAGGCCTACAAGGAAAACCTGCGCGAGCAAAGCCTCAAGGCCTTCGGCCACCGGGCCGAGGCGGTGCTGCCCGATGGCCCCGAAGCCGCCGCGCACCGGCTCGGCAAGACCCTGGTCGGCGGCGGCTGGAAGGTGAAGCTGCAGCAGCGCGAGCATGGCTGGATGCTGGCCGCCAAGGCCGGCGCGGCCAACAAGCTCGGCTACATCGCGGCGCACAGCGCCATCGTGCTGGTCTGCCTGGGCGGCCTGCTCGACGGCGACCTGATCGTGCGCGCCCAGATGTGGTTCAACGGCAAGACGCCGTACACCGGCGGCGGCCTGATCTCCGAAGTCAAGCCCGAGCACCGCCTGAGCGAGCGTAACCCCACGTTCCGCGGCAACCTGCTGGTGGCTGAAGGGGCGCAGTCCTCCACCGCGATCCTGCCGCAGTCCGACGGGGTGATGCTGCAGGATTTGCCGTTCTCCATCGAGCTCAAGAAGTTCGTCGTGGACTACTACTCCACGGGCATGCCCAAGCTGTTCGCCAGCGACATCGTGATCCACGACAAGGCCACCGGCGAGCAGATTCCCGCGCGCGTGGAGGTCAACCACCCGGCCAGCTACCGGGGCGTGGAGATCTACCAGTCGAGCTTCGACGACGGCGGCTCCAGCGTCAAGCTCCGGGCGGTGCCGATGAACGGGCTGGTCCGGCCGTTCGAGATCGAGGGCGTCATCGGCAATTCGTCCCAACTCGCCAAGGGCCAGGGCGACGGGGCCGAGAAGCTCACGCTCGAGTACACCGGCCTGCGCGTGATCAACGTCGAGAACTTCGCGGGCGGCGGCTCGGGCGCCGACGTGCGCAAGGTCGATCTGCGCGAGTCGATCGACGCCCGCCTGGGCGCGGCCAACAAGACCGTGACCAAGAAAGAGCTGCGCAACGTCGGCCCTAGCATCAACTACAAGCTGCGCGACAGCGCGGGCCAGGCGCGCGAATTCCACAACTACATGCTGCCGGTCGACATGGGCGATGGCGGTCCCCCGGTGTTCCTGCTCGGCGTGCGCGACACGCCGGCCGAGCCCTTCCGCTACCTACGCATCCCGGCCGACGACCAGGGCGGGCTCGACGGCTTCATGCGCCTGCGCTCGGCGCTGTCCGACACCGCCCTGCGCGAGCTCGCCGTCAAGCGCTACGCCGCGAAGGCGGTGGACGCCGCCCGGCCCGAGCTGGGCACGCAGCTGGCGGCCTCGGCATCGCGCGCGCTGGCCCTGTTCGCGGGCGCCGAGGGGCCGGAGGCCGGCAAGGTGGCCGGCCTGCAGGCCATCTCCGATTTCATGGAAGCCAACGTGCCGGAGGCCGAGCGGGCCCGGGCCGGCGAAGTGCTGGTGCGCATCCTCAACGGCGTGCTCTTCGAGCTGGCGCAGATCACGCGCGAACAGGCTGGCCTGAAGCCGCTGGAGCCCAGCGAGAAGACGCAGGGCTTCATGACGCAGGCCGTGCTGTCGCTGGGCGATGCGCAGCTGTATCCGGCCCCGATGGCGTTCGAGCTGCAGGACTTCACCCAGGTCCAGGCCAGCGTGTTCCAGGTGGCGCGCGCGCCGGGCAAGAACGTCGTGTACCTGGGCTGTGCCTTGCTCATCCTGGGTATTTTTGCGATGCTCTATGTGCGCGAGCGCCGGATCTGGATCTGGCTGGCGCCGCACGGCGATGGCGGCGCCAGCCACGCCACGATGGCAATGTCGACCAACCGCAAGACGATGGACGGCGACCGGGAATTTGAGCAACTGAAGACGAAACTGTTGCAGGAGACCGCATGAACACCGCAACCCACGCGAGCGACACCCGTGTCGTGACCTTGAACGAGAGTTATTTTTCCAGCCGCACCTGGTTCGACTGGCTGTTCGCCGTGCTGGCGGTGGCCGGTGGCCTGTTCGCCTTCTCGCGCTACAGCGGTGCGATGGACGTCTACGAAAAAGGCATCCTGCTCGCCGCCATGCCCGCGGTCATCTGGCTGGGCTGGTTCTGGCGCCCGCTGCGTGTGCTGATGCTCGTGGTGGCGGCATGCTCGCTGCTGGGCATCCTGTCCTACCAGGGCAGCCTGGCGCGCGCCGACAGCGTGTTCTGGCTCAAGTACTTCCTGTCCAGCCAGTCGGCCATTCTGTGGATGAGCGTGCTGTTCTTCATGAGCACGGCGTTCTACTGGCTCGGCATGGTGGGGCGCGGGCAGAGCGCCACGATGGAAATGATCGGCTCGCGCCTGGCCTGGGCCGCCGTGACGATGGCGCTGATCGGCACCATGGTGCGCTGGTACGAAAGCTACCTGATCGGCTCGGACGTGGGCCACATTCCCGTGAGCAACCTGTACGAGGTGTTCGTGCTGTTCTGCTGGCTCACGGCCGCGTTCTACCTCTACTTCGAGGCCCAGTACAACACGCGCGCGTTGGGCGCCTTCGTGATGCTGGTGGTCAGCGCGGCGGTGGGCTTCCTGCTCTGGTATACCGTGGTGCGCGAAGCCCACGAAATCCAGCCGCTGGTGCCCGCGCTCAAGAGCTGGTGGATGAAGCTGCACGTGCCGGCCAACTTCATCGGCTACGGCACCTTCTCGCTGGCGGCCATGGTGGCCTTCGCCTACCTGATCAAGCAGCAGGCCCATGAAACCCGCTGGCACAAGCTGACGCCGATCTGGCTGCTGGGCGCGGCGCTGTGCTTCGTGCCTATCGCCTTCCGCCAGCGCGGCGTGGCCGAGGCCGGCGGCAGCTACTGGGTCGGCTACGCCCTGATCTCGGCGCTGATCGCCGCGGGCATCCTGCTGGGCCGCAAGCGCATCGCCGCGCGGCTGCCGTCGCCCGAGATCCTGGACGACGTGATGTACAAGTCGATCGCGGTCGGCTTTGCCTTCTTCACCATCGCTACCGTGCTGGGCGCCCTCTGGGCCGCCGAGGCCTGGGGCGGCTACTGGAGCTGGGACCCGAAGGAGACCTGGGCCCTGATCGTCTGGCTCAACTACGCGGCCTGGCTGCACATGCGGTTGATGAAGGGCCTGCGCGGCACCGTGGCGGCCTGGTGGGCGCTGGCGGGGCTGGCGGTGACCACCTTTGCCTTCCTCGGGGTCAACATGTTCCTGAGCGGCCTGCACAGCTACGGAACCTTGTAGCCGCGGGCTGAATCCTTGTAAGAAATTCCCGCGTAGAGCGACGAACGGCACATCTCAAGGAACACGGCCATGCTGATCAAGACCCCTCGCGACGGTTTCATCCATTCGAGCGCCAGCGACATCACGCCGCGGCACGTGTACGAGGGGCGCCGGGACCTGCTCAAGCTCATGGCCACGGGCGTGGCCGGCGCCACGCTGGCCACCTGGGCGGCCCGCGACGCGCGGGCCCAGGTGGCGCGGCCGGGCAAGCTGGCCGCATTGCCCGGCGCGAAGTCGGCGGTGGCGGGTGCGGTGACGATGGAAAAGCTCACCGACTACAAGGACGCCACCTCTTACAACAACTACTACGAGTTCGGCACCGACAAGTCCGACCCGGCCAAGAACGCCCACACGCTCAAGACCACGCCCTGGACGGTGGAGGTCGATGGCCTGGTGAAGAAGCCCGCCAGGTACGCGCTGGAAGACCTGCTCAAGCTCAGTGCCCAGGAAGAGCGCATCTATCGCCTGCGCTGCGTCGAGGGCTGGTCGATGGTGATTCCCTGGGTTGGCTACTCGCTGGCCGAGCTGATCCGCAAGGTCGAGCCGCTGGGCAATGCGAAATACGTCGAGTTCATCACGCTGGCCGATCCCAAGACCATGCCCTTCGTCGGCTCGCGCGTGCTTGACTGGCCCTATGTGGAAGGCCTGCGCCTGGACGAGGCCATGCATCCGCTGACGCTGCTGGCCTTCGGCATGTATGGCGAGGTGCTGCCCAACCAGAACGGCGCGCCGGTGCGCCTGGTGGTGCCGTGGAAATACGGTTTCAAGAGCGGCAAGAGCCTGGTCCGCATCCGATTCACCGACCGGGAGCCGGCCACCGCCTGGAACAAGGCCGCGGCCAACGAATACGGCTTCTACTCCAACGTCAACCCCAACGTGGATCATCCGCGCTGGAGCCAGGCCACCGAGCGCCGCATCGGCGAGGATGGTTTGTTCGCCAAGAAGCGCAAGACCTTGCTGTTCAACGGCTACGAGCCCCAGGTCGGCCAGCTCTATGCCGGCATGGATCTCAAGAAGAACTACTGATGCGCGCCTCCCCGTGGCTGATGCACCCGGCGGCCAAGCCGCTGGTGTTTGCGGCAGCCTTGCTGCCGTTCGCCTGGCTGCTCTATGGCGTACTCACCAACAATCTGGGCGCCAACCCGGCCGAGTACCTGATCCGCGCCACCGGCGACTGGACCCTGCGCTTTCTGTGCCTGGTGCTGGCGGTGACGCCGCTGCGCGTGATCGCAGGCCTGCCGGCGCTGGCGCGTTTTCGCCGCATGCTGGGCCTGTTCATGTATTTCTACGCCGCGCTGCATTTCCTGAGCTATGCCGGCTTCGACATGAGCTTCGCGCTTGACGACATCGCCAAGGACATCGCCAAGCGGCCCTTCATCCTGGTGGGCTTCAGCGCTTTCGTGCTGCTCACGCCGCTGGCGGCGACCTCGTTCAACCGCGCCATCCGGGCGTTGGGGGCGGCGCGCTGGCAGTGGCTGCACCGGCTGGTCTACGGCATCGCCGGCCTGGCCATCCTGCACTTCTTCTGGATGCGCGCGGGCAAGCACAACTTTGCCGAGGTGGCGGTCTATGGCGCCATCCTCGCGCTGTTGCTGGGCTGGCGGGCCTGGCGTGCGCTGGGCCGGTTGATGGACACGCCGGGCGCGGCCGGGATCAAGCCCGTCAGGCGTTGACCACGCGCAGGCTGGGCCGGGTTTGCAGGCTCTGGCCGTCGATGACGGCCGTCGGTAGCTGGTAGGAGCGGTCGTCGAACAGATCCACGCCACACATCAGGTTCTCGATCCAGTCCATGAACTCGCCGATGGCGGCGCCCTGCAGCGGTGCGCCGTGCTGGGGAACGATCATCGAGATGTCGAGCTGGCGCGCCATGCGCGTCCACAGTCGCAGGATCTTGTTGGACACCATGTAGCGCCGGTGGAAGCCTTCCATGCGGGGCAGGTGCGGCTGCAGCCGCGTCACGGGCCGCGCCGCATCGGCGCCAGAGGTCATGGAGACGCCCAGATCGCCGGTGAACAGGATGCGGCTGACCGGATCGTAGAAGTGGAAGTTGCCCTCGGCGTGCATGAAGTGCGCCGGCAGCAGCCACAGTTCGCTCTCGCCCAGAGGCAGGCGTCCGCCGCCATCGGGAACGCCGATGATGCGGCCGTCGGTCTTGCCGACCTTGGTGAAATGCGGGACGAAGCGTTCCCAGACGCGCGAGATCACCAGCTTGGCCGGCGTGGAGGTGAGCCAGCGGTCGAGCGAGGCGATGATGTCCGGATCGGCGTGCGAGGCGATCAGATAGGACAGCCGCTGCGGCGAGAACTCGCGCGAGATCGAGAGGTACATCTCGTTGAACGCCAGGTTGCCGCCGGGGTCGAGCACCGCCCCCGTGCCGTGGTCCACGATCAGGAACTGGTTGGCCTGCACGGCCTGGCCGTCTTCCTCGATGAGGTCGGTGAACATCAGGCAGGCGTGGTGCCGGTCGCGGTAGATCTCGATGGGGGGTGACATGAAGGCCTTCGGGGATGAAGGCGCCACTGTAGGCCGCTGCTGCGCGGCGGGCCTTGACGCAGGTCAAGGCCCCGCATCCAGGGCTCAGCCGGGCAGCAGCTGTTCGTGCGCGAAGGTGTCCGCCGCCGATTCGCGCGTGCGGATCAGGGTGGCCCGGTCGCCGTCCACCAGCACTTCCGCGGCCCGACCGCGGGTGTTGTAGTTGCTGGCCATGCTCATGCAGTAGGCACCGGCCGACAGCACGGCCAGGGCGTCGCCCGGCTGGACGGCCAGCGCCCGGTCGCGGCCGATCCAGTCACCGCTTTCGCAGACCGGGCCGACCACGTCCCAGGTGGCCGCGGCCGAGGCGCGCGGCGACAGCGGCACGATCTGGTGAAACGCCTGGTACATGGCCGGGCGCGGCAGGTCGTTCATGGCGGCATCGATGATGCAGAAGTTCTTCTGCTCGCCGGGCTTGAGGTACAGCACCTCGGTCACGCAGACGCCGGCATTGCCGACCAGCGAGCGGCCGGGCTCGATCATGAGCTGGCGCTGGCCGAAGCCGCGTGCATCGAGCTTGGCCAGCAACTGCGCCCAGAGCGCATCGGCCTGCGGCGGGGTGTCGCCGTTGTAGTCGATGCCCAGGCCACCGCCGAAATCGATGTGGTGGATCGGAATGCCGGCGGCCTCGATCGTCTCCACCAGGTCCAGCACGCGGTCCATCGCGTCGAGGTAGGGCGTCTCCTCGGTGATCTGGGAGCCGATGTGGCAATCGATGCCCACCACCTGCAGCCCCGGCAATGCGGCGGCACGCTGGTAGGTGGCCAGCGCACGCTCGTGGGCCACCCCGAACTTGTTGCCCTTGAGGCCGGTGGAAATGTAGGGGTGGGTCTTGGGGTCCACATTCGGGTTGACGCGGATGCTCACCGGCGCGCGCTGGCCGGCCTGCACCGCCACGCTGCTGAGCACCTCAAGCTCGGCCTCGCTCTCGACGTTGAAGCAGCCGATGCCGGCCTGCAGCGCCTCCTGCATCTCGGCGCGGGTCTTGCCGACGCCGGAAAAAATCACCTTGCGCGGGTCACCGCCCACGGCGAGGACCCGGGCCAGCTCGCCGCCCGACACGATGTCGAAGCCGCAGCCGGCCTGCGCAAACACCTGCAGCACGCCGAGCGAGGAGTTGGCTTTCATCGCATAGCAGATCTGCGCCTGGCGCCCGGCGAAGCCGCGCTGGTAGGCGGCCAGCGCCGCCAGCATGGCGGCCTTGGAGTAGACGAACAGGGGCGTGCCGTGCTGGCGGGCCAGGTCGGCCAGACGCACATCTTCGATGAACAGGTCGTTGCCGCGGTAGGCGACATGGGGATGGCCGGGAAGGGAGCGTGCGGTCATGGGGCGGGCGATGAATGGAAGGAGAATCTTAGGTGCTGGCGCCTGGCGCGGCCAGTGGAAATCCATGCTTGTCGGGCCAGCGGGCCTGGATTTTCAGGGTCCAGGTCCGGCAAGGCTTTCAAATCCGGCGGCTCGGTCGAATCACTGAGTGGCCGGCGCAGAGGCTGCGGGCTTGGCGGGCGCGGCGGGTGAATCCGCTTCACCGGGAAGCCGGGGCCGCAGCGTTTCCGGCAGCGTGGCGCGCTGAGCCGCCGCCGGCCCGGTTGGCAAAAACAGGGCGCCCTTTTGGCCGCAGCCGCTCAGAGCCGCCGCGCTCGCAGCAAGGGCAATGGCGCTGACTAGAATTTGGGGAGCATTCAACATCACGGAATTGTAATGACCGACCCTGAATTCATGGACCGTGCCGAGGCCGTGCTGCGCGCGATCGAGTCCTGCTGCGACCGCATCAACGAGGAAACCGACGTCGACATCGACAACCAGCGGGTGGGCGGCATGATCACGCTGACCTTCCGCAACAGGAGCCAGATCATCGTGAACCTGCAAAAACCGTTGCACGAGATCTGGCTGGCGGCCAAATCAGGTGGCTATCACTATAAATTTGATAGCAAAGAATGGCGGGATACCAAGGACATGGGCGAGTTTTTCGCCAATTTATCGCGCAGCGCCACCGCTCAGGCGGGTCAGCCCCTGCAGTTCAGGGGCTGACGCCGGCACTCAGTTCTTGAACAGGTCGAGAATCCGTTTCTTCTCGTCCGACGGCGGCGGCGCCTGGGTGGGCGCTCCCTCGGGGGCCGCCGGTGCCGAGCCCTTGTCTTCCAGGCCCAGGCTGCTGACGCCCGAGCCCTTGACGTACTCGTCGTAGAACCACTCACCGCCCACGTTCACCACACCTTCGGGAGCGCTGTACTCCTGCACCGGCACGCCCTTGAGGGCAGTCTCCATGAAGCTGACCCAGATCGGCAGGCTCAGGCCGCCGCCGGTCTCGCGGTCGCCCAGCGAGCGCGGCGTGTCGTAGCCCATCCAGACCACCGCGGCCAGCGTGGGCTGGAAGCCGGCGAACCAGGTGTCGATCGAGTCGTTGGTGGTGCCGGTCTTGCCGAACAGGTCGGGACGCTTGAGCATCTGCTGGGTCTTGGCCGCGGTGCCGGAGCGCGCGACTTCCTGCAGCAGCCGGTCCATCACGAAGGCATTGCGCGCGTCGATGGCGCGCGCCGATTCGTTGGGCAGCGGCGGCTGGCTTTCGACCAGCACCTTGCCTTTTTGGTCGGTGACCTTGCTGATCAGCCAGGGGTTGACGCGGTAGCCGCCATTGGCGAACACCGAGTAGGCCGTGACCATCTGCATGGGGGTGACCGAGCCTGCGCCGAGCGCCATGGTCAGGTAGGCGGGGTGCTTGTCGGCGTCGAAGCCGAAGCGGGTGATCCATTCCTGGGCGTTCTGCGCGCCCACGGCCTGCAGCACGCGGATCGACACCATGTTCTTGGACTTGGCCAGCGCGGTGTGCAGCGGCATCGGGCCTTCGAACTTGCCGTCGTAGTTCTTGGGCTCCCAGGGCTGGCCGCCGGTGACGCCCGCGTCGAAGAACAGGGGCGCGTCGTTGACGATGGTGGCCGGCGTGAAGCCTTTCTCCAGCGCTGCCGAGTAGATGAAGGGCTTGAAGCTGGAGCCCGGCTGCCGCCAGGCCTGGGTGACGTGATTGAACTTGTTCTTGTCGAAATCGAAGCCGCCGACCAGCGCCTTGATGGCGCCGTCGCGCGGATCCAGCGCCACGAAGGCGCCTTCCACCTCGGGCAATTGGGTGATTTCCCAGGGGCCCTTGGGGGTCTTGACCACGCGGATCACGGCGCCGCGCCGGATCTTGATCTTGGGCTGGGCCTTGTCTGACAGGCCGGACTGCGCGGGCTTGAGCCCGTCGCCGGTGATCTCGATGGTTTCTCCGTTCTGGCGCACCGCCGCGATCTTCTTGGGATTGGCTTCCAGCACCACGGCCGACATCACGTCGCCGTTGTCGGGATGGTCGACCAGGGCGTCGTCGATTGCATCCTCGGCCTCCTTGGGGTCGGCGGGAATGTCGATGAACTGCTCCGGCCCGCGGTAGATCTGGCGCCGCTCGTAGTTCATGATGCCCTGGCGCAGGGCTTGGTAGGCCGCGTTCTGGTCGGCGGCCTTGAGGGTGGTGTAGACGTTCAGGCCGCGGGTGTAGGTGTCGTTGCCGTACTGCGCATACATCAGCTGGCGCACGGTTTCTGCCACGTATTCGGCGTGGACGCGCCCGTTGTCGGGCCCGGACTTGACGTGCAACTCTTCCTGGCGCGCGGTCTCAGCCTGCTCCTTCGTGATGAAGCCGTTGTCCTCCATCCGGTCGATGATGTAGAGCTGGCGGGAGCGGGCGCGCTTGGGGTTGTTGATCGGGTTGTAGGCCGAGGGCGCCTTGGGCAGGCCGGCCAGCATGGCGGCTTCGGCGACCGTGATGTCCTTGAGCGGCTTGCCGAAATAGGCTTCGGAGGCGGCGGCGAAGCCATAGGCCCGGTTGCCCAGAAAGATCTGGTTCATGTAGATCTCCAGGATCTGGTCCTTGCTCAGCAGGTGTTCCAGCTTGAAGGTCAGCAGAATCTCATAGATCTTGCGGGTGAGCGTTTTTTCGGATGACAGGTAGACGTTGCGCGCCACTTGCATGGTGATGGTGGAGGCCCCTTGGCTCTTGAGCCGCCCCACGTTGGCCAGGCCGGCCCGGATCACGCCGAGGTAGTCCACGCCGCCGTGCGAGTAGAAGCGGGAGTCCTCGATGGCGAGGACGGCGTCCTTCATGACCTGGGGGATGTCCTTGATGGGGGTCAGATTGCGGCGCTCCTCGCCGAACTCGCCGATCAGGGCGCCTTCCGACGAGAACACGCGCAGCGGAAGCTTGGGCCGGTAGTCGGACAGATCCGAGATGTCGGGCAGGTTGGGGTAGGCCACGGCCAGCGCGACCGCCAGCACCATCAGCAGCGACAAGATGCCCGCCAGCAGCAAGCCCCCTCCCCAGAGGGCCAGGCGCAACGACCAGACCACCCACCAGGGGCGAGGGCTGGCCGACGGGCCGGAAGACGAAGAGGAATCGCTGGATGTTGATTTGGAGGGCATAGAAATCTGCGTAAGGTCGCGTCAGCATTATAAAAATCAACGCTTTGCGAATTGGAGGGCCAACCCGGTCCAGATTGTTGCCTTGTTACGGTTGTGAAGCATCGCCTTGGCGGGCTGACTTGAACAGGGGCCGCCACCGTCGGATTTTGACAACGGTGAGGAGGGTCAAAAGTGGAAAAACCCTTTGTTGGACAAGGACCTTACTGATAGCATTCAAGTGAATTCTTAAGTTTTTACAGTTGTTTACATGACTGTTTCGGGGGACTACCTTGATCTCATTGGGGTCGTTATTTAGCCGCCAGCCCGCGCCTTTGCTGGGGCTGGACATCAGTTCGTCCAGCGTCAAGCTGGTCGAGCTGGGGCGCGACAAGGCTGGCAATCTGGTGCTCGAGCGCTGCGCGATCGAGCCGCTGGAGCGCGGCTGGATCACCGATGGCAACGTCGAAAAGTTCGATGAGGTCGCCGAAGCCGTGCGCCGGGTGGTCAAGAAGAGCGGAACCCGGACCAAGAACGTGGCGATGGCGCTGCCGCCCTCGGCCGTGATCACGAAGAAGATCATTCTGCCTGGCGGCATGAGCGAGGCCGAGCTGGAAATCCAGGTCGAGTCCGAGGCCAACCAGTACATCCCGTTCTCGCTCGACGAGGTCAGCCTGGACTTCTGTGTCGTGGGGCCCAGCTCGACCTCGGCCGGCGATGTGGAGGTGCTGATCGCCGCTTCGCGCCGGGAAAAGGTGCAGGACCGACAGGGGCTGGCCGAAGCTGCGGGGCTCAAACCCGTGATCATCGATGTCGAATCCTACGCTTCCCGGCTGGCGACCGGCCGCCTGATCGAATCCCTGCCCAACAAGGGCGTGGACACCATGGTGGCGCTGTTCGAGGTGGGGGCTTTCACGACCAGCATGCAGGTCATCCGGAACGATGAAGTCCTGTATGACCGCGACCAGGCCTTCGGCGGGGCCCAGCTGACGCAGTTGATCGTGCGCCAGTACGGCTTTTCGCCGGAGGAAGCCGAGACCAAGAAGCGCAATGGCGACCTGCCCGACGACTATGAGTCCGGCGTCTTGAGGCCATTCGTGGACAGCATGGCCCAGGAAATCGGGCGTGCGCTGCAGTTCTTCTTCACCAGCACGCCCCACAACCGGGTCGACTACGTGATGCTGGCTGGCGGCTCATCCGCGTTGCCGGGCCTGACCGACGCCGTGACGCACCAGACGACCTTTGCGTGCAGCCTGGTCAACCCGTTCGACGGGATGGAAATCGCCGAGGGGGTTCGCGAGAAGAAGATGCGCCGCGAAGCGCCTTCCTATCTGACCTCCTGCGGCCTGGCGATGCGGAGGTTCCTCCAGTGATCCTCATCAACCTGCTCCCTCACCGGGAAGTCGCACGAAAGCACCGGCGCGATGCCTTCTATGCGTCGCTCGGTGTCGCCGCCCTCGTCGGGGGCGTGGTGTCCGGCGTCATCTACCTCTGGTACGAGGCGCAGATTTCATCCCAGCAGGGCAAGAACGTGTTCCTGCAGGGGGAGATCAAGCGGCTCGACGGCCAGATCAAGGACATTGCCAACCTGCAAGCCGAGATCGCCGGGCTGCGGGCCCGGCAACAGGCTGTCGAGGATCTTCAGGCGGATCGCAATCTGCCGGTTCATCTGCTCAACGAACTCGTCAAGCAACTGCCTGACGGTGTGTACGTCACCACCATGCGGCAGGAAAACCAGAGTGTGGTGCTGCAAGGCGTGGCTCAGTCCAACGAGCGCGTCTCGGAATTGCTGCGCAATCTGGCGAACAACAGTCCTTGGCTGACGCGGCCGGAACTGGTCGAAATCGTGGCCAGCAGCGTGAACCTCGGGCCGCGTGACCAGCGGCGGGTGTCCAACTTCACAATGCGCGTGGGTCTCAGGCGCGCCAGCGAGGCGCAAAAGGCCGCGCTGGCTGCCAGCGCCGCATCTGCGCCGGCCTCGGCAGCAGCCAAGACCTGATGGATAGCGCCATGGCAAAGATTCCCTCACTCAATATCGACTTCGCTGGATTGCGCGAACGTGCGCAATCCCAGTTTCGCGGCCTGAACCCGAATGACCCTTCTTCTTGGCCAGCCCTCCCGCGCTATGCGCTGTGTGTGGCCGCAACCCTGCTGGTGATCACCGTATTGTGGTTCGTGTGGTTGAGCGGATCCGATTCCGAACTGGATGCCGAGCGCACCAAGGAGGTTCAACTGCGCGAAGACTACAAAAAGAAGCTGGCGCAGGCCGTCAATCTGGATGCTCTGAAGAAGCAGCGGGAGCAGGTGCAGCAGTATGTGACGCAGCTGGAGAAGCAGCTTCCCAGCAAGGCGGAGATGGATGCCCTGCTGTCGGACATCAACCAGGCCGGACTGGGGCGTAGCCTGCAGTTCGAGCTGTTCCGTCCGGGCCAGGTCAGCGTGAAGGAATACTACGCCGAGCTGCCGATCGCCGTGCGGGTGACGGGCCGGTATCACGATATCGGCTCATTCGCTTCGGATGTGGCCAACCTGTCACGCATCGTGACCCTCAACAACCTTGCCATCGTGCCGGCGCGTGACGGAAGCTTGACCATGGACGCGACGGCCAAGACCTTCCGCTATCTGGATACGGATGAGGTCGCCGCGCAACGCAAGGCCGCACCTGCAGGAGCCAAGAAATGATGCCGGCGCGCCTGATATCAGTTTGCTTGCTGGGACTGTGGGGGGTGATGCTCGCAGGCTGCAGTGGCTCGGGCCAGGAGGAATTGCAGCAATGGATGACTGAGCAACGCAACCAGACCCGGCCCAAGATACCCCCGATTTCCGAGCCGAAGCAGTTCACGCCTCAGGCTTACACGCAGGAAGGGGTTGCTGATCCATTCAGCAATCAGAAGCTGACGCAGGCACTCAAACGGGACTCCACCCAGGCGACGGCGAATGCGGCATTGATTACTCCGGAGTTGGCTCGCCGCAAGGAGGCGCTGGAGGCCTTCCCCCTGGATGCGATATCGATGGTGGGGAGTCTGG
The DNA here is from genome assembly GCF_022809125.1 of Variovorax terrae. Lineage (NCBI taxonomy): Bacteria > Pseudomonadati > Pseudomonadota > Betaproteobacteria > Burkholderiales > Comamonadaceae > Variovorax > Variovorax terrae. Next base: position 413,808 of record NZ_JALGBI010000002.1, read on the forward strand.
TGAAAACAGGGCAACCAGTGGCGCTGGTCAAGGTCGACAACCTTTTGTACCAGGTGCGCACCGGCAACTATCTGGGACAGAACTACGGGCGAATCACCAAAGTCAGTGAGACGGAGGTTGCTTTGCGTGAAATCGTGCAGGACGCCGCGGGTGAGTGGATCGAGCGTACAGCCACGTTGCAGCTGCAAGAAGGGTCAAAATGAACAAACAGAATTGGACGACAGGACATATGCTGCGACGGCTGACCTTGGGGTTCGCGGTGGCTGTGGCATCGCTGTCGGTGCATGCACAAAACACCATCGAATCGGTCACCAGTTCCATCCAGGGGGGGGCAGAAGTCGTCCGGATCGACTTGGCGCAGCCGCTGGCGGCTGTGCCGGCGGGCTTTGCCATCCAGACACCGGCCCGGATTGCGCTCGACTTTCCGGGCGTGGCCAATGGCCTGGGGCGCTCTGCCGTCGAGGTCAACCAAGGTAATTTGAAGACGGTCAATGTCGTGCAGGCCGGAGATCGTACGCGTGTCGTGCTGAACCTGAAGCAGGCGACGACCTATCGGGCCCAGGTCCAGGGCAAGTCGCTGTTGGTTATGTTGGATGCTACGTCGGTGGCGGCCCCAACGGCGTCCGTGGCCCCAGCCTTCGCCGAGAACCGCAACCGGGATACCCTGCCGATCAGGGATCTCGATTTCCGTCGGGGGACCGACAGCACCGGCCGGGTCATCGTCGATCTGGCCAATAACCAGGTGGGGGTGGACATCCGCCAGCAAGGGCAGACGCTGGTTGTCGAATTCATGAAATCCACGCTGCCCGAGGGCTTGAGGCGGCGTCTCGATGTGTCGGATTTCGGCACGCCGGTTCAGACGGTGACCACCTTTCAGAATGGCGATCGGGTGCGCATGGTGATCGAGCCCAAGGGGGCGTGGGAGCATAGCGCCTATCAGAGCGACAACCAGTTCGTCGTAGAGGTGCGGCCGCAGAAGGTCGATCCCTCGAAACTGACCCAGGGCCCGGGCTACAGCGGTGAAAAGCTGTCATTGAATTTCCAGAACATCGAGGTCCGCTCGCTGCTGCAGGTGATTGCCGATTTCACCAACTTCAATATCGTGACGTCCGACTCCGTGAGCGGCGCCGTGACGCTGAGGTTGAAGGATGTGCCCTGGGACCAGGCGCTGGACATCATCTTGCGCGCCAAGGGGCTGGGCATGCGCAAGACCGGCAATGTGTTGTGGATTGCCCCCAAGGATGAAATCGCCGCCAAGGAAAAGCTGGAGCTTGAGGCGCAAGTCGCCATTCAAGGGCTGGAGCCCTTGCGGACGCAGAGTTTCCAATTGAATTACACCCGAGCGGCTGATGTTGCCGTGCAGCTTCGAGGGACTGGGGCTGCGGCTGGCGGAGCCAGCAGCCGTATCCTCACTAGCCGTGGCAGCGTGATTGCGGAGTCGAGAACCAACCAGTTGTTCGTGACGGACATTGCATCCAACCTCGACCAGATCCAGCAATTGATTTCCAAGCTGGACATTGCGGTTCGCCAGGTGCTGATCGAAGCACGTATCGTGGAGGCGTCCGATACGTTCGGCAAATCACTGGGGGTCAAACTCGGCGGCACGGACCAGCGCGCTCAAAATGGTGGTGACGGCGGCTATCGGCTGGCGGGAAACAACCGCGTCGCATTCGGTACGAGCTATAGCAATGTGGTGGCCAGCAGTGGCGCCGGTGGCTCGGTGGATACCACGAGCAATTTTGTGAACCTGCCGGCCGTGGGCCAGAATGGCTACAGCCCGGCGACGTTTGCTGTGTCCATCTTCAATTCGGCCGCCAATCGCTTCCTCAATCTGGAAATCTCCGCACTCGAGGCTGATGGCAAAGGCAAAGTGGTTTCGAGCCCTCGTGTGGTAACCGCAGATCAGACCAAGGCCTTGATCGAGCAAGGTACTGAGTTGCCCTACCAGGTCGCCACGTCGAGCGGCGCAACATCGATCGCGTTCCGCAAGGCCAATCTGAAGCTCGAAGTGACTCCCCAGATCACGCCCGAAGGCAACATCATCCTGGATCTGGATGTCAACAAGGACAGCGTCGGGCAGTCGACGGCGGCGGGCTTTGCCATCAACACCAAGCACATCAAGACCCAGGTCCTTGTAGAGAACGGTGGAACTGTCGTGATCGGCGGCATTTTCGAGCTCAACGAGACCGAAAACGAAACACGTGTTCCGATCCTGGGTGATCTGCCCGCGGTTGGAAACTTGTTCAAGAGTAAGTCACGTACGGCGAACAAGCAGGAAATGCTGGTGTTCATTACCCCCAAGATGATTGCTGACCGCGCGGCCGCGCGTTGAGAAAATCGAATTCAATAGATATAGAGGGAACCCATGAAGTTTTTGCGACATCTACTGGTACTTGTGCTGACCGTATTGCTGGTCGCCTGCGGTGGGGGCGGGGGAAGTCCGGGGACGACCAACAGTGGATCCACAAGCACAACTACAACTACAACTACAACCACACCTACCACCACCACGACCGTCGCTGCTCCTACAATCGCTGTGGCTCTTGTCGATGGTAGCGATGTTGCTCTTCCTTCCAGTGCAATTGGGTCGTCCTCTTTTGTTCGGGTTACTTTGAAAAACTCAAGCGGCGCAGTCGTCGTTGGTAAACTCGTCACGTTTGTAACTGACCCGACCATTGCGACGCTTTCGCAGCAGACGGCGCTGACTGACAGCAATGGTGTTGCTCGCGTAAAGATTTCGCCAGTTAACGTGACGGCTGCAGCTGCGGGCTCTGTTTCTGCTGCGGCAACGGTGGACTCTGTTGTTCTGAGCACCAGTATCGATTTCCAGACATCTGCAGCGAATGTGATTCTCAGCCAGTTCGCTGCCAGCGTTGTCAATATCACGGCTTTGCAATCGTCTGCTGTCACGGTTAAGGCGCTTGTTAATGGCAATGCAGCGGCTTCGGGGCAGGTTGCTGTCGCGTTCTCTGCATCCTGTGGTTCGTTTAGTCCAACATCTGCATCCACAAATAGTAGCGGCATCGTCTCGACCGTCTATCAATCTACCAGTGCGTGCAGCGGTAACGTGACCCTTACTGCGCAAGCTGCAGGATCGACTTCGGTCAACACTGTAGTCAATGTGGCTGCTGCTCAGGCTTCCAATATCTTGTTTGATTCCATTGATCAGAACCTGACCACCATCTTTACGTCGCGAGCTCCAAGTGGCATTAAACAAGCAACCTTGAAATTTAAGGTTGTTGACGCTTCCAATGCTGGCATGGCATCTCAGAATGTCCTATTTGACCTGTCGACCACGGCGATCAATGCGGGAGTGACATTCTCTGACGGGACAAGCGCTACGCAGACGGTGCCAACCGATGCGAGCGGCATTGCAAGCGTCACCATTGTGTCTGGCGCGTTGCCAACGCCGGTTGTCGTCACGGGCAAACTCCAAAGCGCCCCTACACGTGTTGCTTCATCGTTGATACTCTCTGTCACATCGGGTGTGCCGACGCAAGATGCTGCATCTTTATCTGCGTCGAAGCTGAGTATCGAGGGCTTCAATTACGATGGCGAAACTTCCGACATAACATTCCGGATCGCAGATCGTCAGGGCAACCCTGTCCCCGCCGGTACGGCTGTTACTTTCGTTGCATCCCACGGATTGGTGGGGGGTACTTGTAATCTAAACGCAAACTCGGCGTGCACTGTGATCTATACCAGCCAGGGGACTCGACCAGTGAATGGGCGGGTGGCGATTTTGGCCTACTTGGATGGAGAAGAAAGCTTTGTCGATATAGACGGGAACAACATCTTCTCCGCCGGTGACACGTTTACTGATGTTGGTACGGCCTATCGAGACGACAATGAAGACGGGGTCCGGCAATCGACCGAACAGCTCTACCCTGGCGGTATGGTTGGCACTAGCGCGTGTAGTAGTTCAGACCTGAGCGTGCCTTTTGTTGCGAATACCTGTGATGGTATCTGGAGTAGCTCTATTCGCGTTCGGAAGCAGTTGGTGATCGCGTTAGCGACGAGCCATGCGGCTATCTCGCAGATCTCTAGGACGAATCAGCGTCTGATCGTGTCGGTAGCGGATGATCATGGAAATGGAATGCCGACTGGAACGGCCGTTTCAGCCGCTGTCACCACCGTTGGTTCTGCCTGCTCAGTCATTTCGACAAACCCCGGAACTGTGATGAATTCTTCCGGAGCCAGCAGTCATACGATCACGCTCAATGGTGATGCAACCTGCAGTTCGGCGACCATCGCAGTTACCGTGACTACGCCGAAAAGCTTTGCCACGATCACAGCCTTCTGATGAGGAAGTGATCGCGCTCATCGGCCTCCCCGGCTCCGGCAAATCCACCGTCGGGCGGCAGTTCGCCCGGCGGCTGGGGCTTCCGTTTCTTGACTCCGACCATGTGATCGAGCAGCGCCTGGGCTGCTCGATCCGCGAGTTCTTCGAACGCGAGGGCGAAGCCGCATTTCGCGACGTCGAGGAGTCGGTCATCGACGAGCTGTCGCAGCAGCACGAGGGCGTGCTGTCCACCGGCGGCGGCGTCGTGCTGCGGCCGGCCAACCGCGTGCATCTGCGCGAGCGCGGCAAGGTGGTGTACCTGCGTTCCTCGCCCGAAGAGGTGTTTCGCCGCCTGCGGCATGACCAGAGCCGGCCGCTGCTGCAGGTGGCCGATCCGCTGGGCCGGCTGCGCGACCTCTATGCCGAGCGCGATCCGCTGTACCGCGAGACCGCGCATTTCCTGCTTGAAACCGGCCGTCCCTCGGTGGCCACGCTGGTCAACATGATCGTCATGCAGCTGGAGCTGGCCGGTGTTCTGCCGCCCAAACCCTGAGCAGGGTCGAGTGAGCGAATAGCCGACGGGCGGCGGCGCGGCGCGCCAAGCTCTAAACTCGAGGGCTATGCCTGCCTCCGACCTCACCCCTTCCTCCACCGCGCAGCAAGTCGCCATCGATCTCGGCGACCGCAGCTACCCGATCGTCATTGGCCCCTCCCTGCTGGGCGACGCCGCCACCTATGCCGCGCTGCCGCGCTCGGCCTCGGCGCTGGTCGTGACCAACAGTACCGTGGCGCCGCTGTACGCCCGCGCGCTGCGGGCCACCCTGGAGGCGCGCCACGCCGCGGTGCATACCGTGATCCTGCCCGATGGCGAAGAGCACAAGGGCTGGCAGACGTTGAACCTGATTTTCGATGCGCTGCTGCAGCACGGCTGCGATCGCAAGACCGTGCTCTATGCCCTGGGCGGCGGCGTGGTGGGTGACATGACCGGCTTTGCCGCCGCGAGCTACATGCGCGGCGTGCCCTTCGTGCAGGTGCCCACCACCTTGCTGGCGCAGGTCGATTCGTCGGTGGGCGGCAAGACGGCCATCAACCACCCGTTGGGCAAGAACATGATCGGGGCGTTCTACCAGCCGCTGCTCGTGGTGTGCGACCTTGACACGCTCAAGACGCTGCCGGCGCGCGAGCTGAGCGCCGGGCTGGCCGAGATCATCAAGTACGGCCCGATCGCCGACATGGCTTTCCTCGACTGGATCGAGGCCAATCTCGAGGCGCTGCTTGCGCGCGAGCCCGCGGCGCTGGCGCACGCGGTGCGCCGCAGCTGCGAGATCAAGGCCGCGGTGGTGGGCCAGGACGAGCGCGAAGCGGGCCTGCGCGCCATCCTGAACTTTGGCCACACGTTCGGCCACGCCATCGAGTCGGGCCTGGGCTATGGCGAGTGGCTGCATGGCGAGGCCGTGGGCTGCGGCATGGTGATGGCCGCGCAGCTGTCGCAGCGGCTCGGGCTGGTGGACAGCGCCTTCGTGCAGCGGCTGACCAGCCTGATCGGCCGCGCCGGCCTGCCCACTGTGGCGCCGCGGCTCGGCGCCGAGCGCTATCTGGCGCTGATGCGCGTGGACAAGAAGGCCGAGGCCGGCGAGATCAAGTTCGTGGTGATCGAGCAGCCCGGCCGCGCCGCCGTGCGTGGCGCGCCCGACGCGCTGGTGCGCGAGGTGATCGACGCCTGCTGTGCCTGATGTGCTATTGAATTCATAGCAAGCAATGACCGCTGTACCTGGACCTTCGGCTGATTTGATGGAAAAATCCCCGTGGGATGCGCCGGTTCCGCTGGCCGTCTATGCGAGCCATGCCGCGGGCTCGCGCGGGCGGCGCCATCCCGAGCCCGCGGCGCCCACGCGCACCGAGTTCCAGCGCGACCGCGACCGCATCGTGCACTCCACGGCCTTCCGGCGCCTGGTCTACAAGACGCAGGTGTTCCTCAACCATGAGGGCGACCTGTTCCGCACGCGGCTCACGCATTCGCTGGAGGTGGCGCAGCTGGGCCGTTCGATCGCGCGCGCCCTGCGGCTCAACGAAGACCTGGTGGAGGCGATCGCGCTGGCGCACGACCTCGGCCACACGCCGTTCGGCCACGCCGGGCAGGATGCGCTCAACGACTGCATGCGCGCGCATGGCGGCTTCGAGCACAACCTGCAAAGCCTGCGGGTGGTCGATGCGCTCGAGGAGCGCTACCCGCAGTACGACGGCCTGAACCTCACTTTCGAGACGCGCGAGGGCATCCTCAAGCACTGCGCGCGCGCCAATGCCGAGAAACTTGAAGCGGCCGAGCCCGGCGGCGTGGGGCTGCGCTTTCTCGACCGCACCCAGCCCAGCCTGGAAGCGCAGCTGTGCAACCTGGCCGACGAGATCGCCTACAACGCGCACGACATCGACGACGGCGTGCGCTCGGGCCTGATCACGCTGGAGCAGCTCGAAGCGGTGCCGCTGTTCGACGCCTACCGCCGCGAGACGCTTTCCGAGTACCCCGGGCTGCGCGGCCGCCGCGTGCTCTACGAGGCCATCCGCCGCATGCTCAGCGCGCAGGTGTACGACGTGGTCGACGCCACGCGCGCCGCACTCGAGGCGGCGCGCCCCGGCAGCGCCGATGAGGCACGCCAAACCGGCCCGCTGCTGCAGTTTGGAGATGAAATGCGGCTGAGGTCCGCGTCCCTCAAACGTTTCTTGCTACAAAATTTATACCGCCATCCTCAGGTCATGCAGACCACGGGGCAGGCCAAGCTGGTGGTGCGCGAGCTGTTCGAGGCCTACCTGGCCGAGCCGCAGCAGATGCAGGCCGGCTTTGCCGAGCGCACCCGGCATGCCAATGCGGATGCTGCGGCCCGCGCGGTGGCCGACTACATCGCCGGCATGACTGATCGCTTCGCGGCCCGCGAGCACGAGCGGCTCACCGGCCGCTGGCTGCTGGCCTGAGCGGCTTCCTTGTCCATGAAACGCATCGATCCGGCCACCATCGTCATTCTCGCGGGCGTGAGCGCCGCCCTGCACGTGGGCAAGCTGCCGCCGGCGCTGCCCGTGCTGCGCGAGGCGCTGGGCGTCACCCTGGTCCAGGCGGGTTTCCTGCTGTCGCTGGTGCAGTTCGGCGGCATGACGCTGGGGCTGGTCGTCGGGCTCGCCGCCGACGGCCTGGGCCTCAAGCGCAGCATGATCACCGGCCTGTTGCTGCTGTTCGTGGCCAGCGCGCTGGGCGGCGGCGCGCAGGATGCCACCAGCCTGCTGGTGCTGCGCGGGCTCGAGGGCTTCGGCTTCCTGCTCGCCACCATGCCGGCGCCGAGCCTGATCCGGCAACTGGTGCCGCCGCAGCGCATGAGCGGCGCGCTGGGCTGGTGGGGTGCCTACATGCCGCTGGGCTCCGCCACGGCGCTGCTGTGCGGGCCGCTGGTGATCGCGGCCGCCGGCTGGCCGGCCTGGTGGTGGCTGCTGGCGGTGCTGTCGCTGCTGATGGCGCTGTGGCTGTGGCGCGCCGTGCCGAGCGACCGGCGTGTGCCGCCGCCTGCAACCGTGACCATGGCTGCGGCCGGCGATGGCTGGCCGGTGCGCCTGCGCCAGACCTTGTGGGCGCCCGGCCCCTGGCTGGTGGCGCTGAGCTTCGCGGTGTACTCGGGCCAGTGGCTCGCGGTGATCGGCTTTCTGCCCTCCATCTACGCCCAGGCCGGCGTGGCGGGCAGCCTCAGCGGTGTGCTCACGGCGCTGGCCGCCCTCGTCAACATGGGCGGCAACATTGCCTCGGGTCGGCTGCTGCAGCGCGGGGTGCCGCCGCAGGCCTTGCTCTACACCGGCTTCGCCGCCATGGGCCTGGGCGCGCTGGTGGCTTTTGCCAGCGTGGATGGCCATGGGGCGCCGGCTGTGCTGCGCTATGTGGCTGTGCTGCTGTTCTCGATGGTGGGCGGCATGATCCCGGGCACGCTGTTCTCGCTGGCGGTGCGGCTCGCGCCCAGCGAGCGCACCGTGTCCACGACCGTGGGCTGGATGCAGCAGTGGTCGTCCATCGGCCAGTTCATCGGGCCGCCGCTGGTGGGCTGGGTGGCCAGCCAGGTGGGCGACTGGCACTGGACCTGGCTCGTGACCGGCGCCTGCGCGCTGATCGGCATCGTGCTGGCGCGCCAGGTCGGCGCACTGCTGCGGCGGGGCTGAAGGGCACCCGGCCGGTAGAATCCGGGAGACGAGATCGAGGGGAGGACCCACCACGGGCGGGACGATGCCATGAGCTTTCTGAACCAACTCAAATCGCAAGCCAGCGCCCTGCAGGATCAGCAGGTTGCGCAGCAGCACAATTTTGCGGCCAACCTGGCGCAGACGGAGCGCGCCTGCAAGACGGTCTGGTATTACCTGAGCGATCTGGCCCAGCAGCTCAACGTGATTGCGCCGGCCGGCCCCCGGTTCACGCTCGATGGCAAGACACCCTGGCCGGCGATGAAGCTGACCGGCTTCCGCGTCGATGCGCGCCGCAAGCAACTGGGCGGGCAAGAGGTCTACGATTACGTCGCCATGGGCTGGCAGATCGTTCCGCAGCAGGGCGCACCGGTGGAGGGGACGGTCAGCGTCAACTTTCCGCCCGACCTGCAGCGCGTGGAGACGCGGCTGGCCCACGGCGGCGTCAAGCATGAGCGCAAGGAAGTGCGCCACCCCGAGAAGAACAGCCTGCTGGCCATCCGCTTCGACTATCGCACCGAAGCGCGCGGCAGCGTGAGCGTGACGCCCGACCATGAGCGCGCGAATCTGGCTTTCCGGCTGACCAACGCCAACGGCTTTGACGTCGTGAACGTCAGCTGGCCTGCCGCGCAGATCCAGGGCGCCGTGCTGGACGAGCTGGCCAAGCTCATCGTCGCTCAGCCGAGCCGCTTTGCCTGAAGGCCCGCCCCCATGCCCGTTTCCACCTTCCAGGTCGAGCAGGACATGCGTGCCTGGCTCGAGCGCGCCGTGATCGGGCTGAGCCTGTGCCCCTTCGCCAAGGGCGTGCACGCCAAGGGCCAGATCCACTACGCGGTGAGCGCGGCCACGCAGCCGCAGCAACTGCTCGACGACCTGGTGGCGGAGCTGAAGGGACTGGCCGCCCTGGTGCCGTCCGTGCGGGATACGACGTTGTTGATGGCGCCCGATTGCCTGCGCGATTTCCTGGATTTCAATGACTTCCTCGACGAGGCCGACGCTGCGCTGGTGGCGCTGGACCTGGATGGCGTGATCCAGATCGCGAGCTTTCATCCCGGATACCAGTTCGCGGAGACCGCGCCCGACGACATCACCAACTACACCAACCGCGCACCCTATCCCACGCTGCACCTGCTGCGCGAGGAGAGCATCGATCGCGCCGTCGAGGCTTTTCCCGAAGCCGAGGCCATTTTTGAAGAGAACATGCAGACGATGGAGCAACTGGGGCACGCCGGCTGGGCCGCGCTGAAGGTCGGTCCAGGGCAGGGCGGGGGCGCGGCATGAGCAAGTCTCGGAACGCCACTCCGGTGGGCGCTGCCGCGGCTCCGTCTGCGAGCCTGGCGCCCGAGATCCGGCCCGGCCAGTCGGTCGAGCTGCTCAAGGAGCTGCACATCCTCACGCGCGAGGGCCGGCTCAACCAGGACTCGCGGCGCAAGCTCAAGCAGGTCTATCACCTGTTCCAGTTCATCGAGAAGCTGCTGCAGGAGCTGCCACAGCAGCAAGGCATCACCCTGGCGGACCACGGCGCGGGCAAGTCCTACCTGGGCTTCATCATCTACGACCTGTACTTCAAGGCGCTCGAGCAAGGCCGCATCTACGGCATCGAGACTAGGCCCGAGCTGGTGCAGAAATCGCGCGAACTCGCCGCCAGGCTTGGCTTCGGCCGGATGTCGTTCCTCAACCTCAGCGTGGCCGAGTCGGCGCAGTCGGCCGAGCTGCCCGAGCGCATCGATGTGGTGACTGCGCTGCACGCCTGTGACACGGCCACCGACGACGCCATCGCCTTCGGCCTGCAGAAGCAGGCCAGGTTCATGGTACTGGTGCCTTGCTGCCAGGCCGAGGTGGCGGCCTGCCTGCGCGAGAACAAGGCCCTGGCGCTGGCCCGCACGCCGTTGGCCGAGCTCTGGCGCCATCCGCTGCACACGCGCGAGCTGGGCAGCCAGATCACCAACGTGCTGCGCTGCCTGTACCTGGAGGCCAGCGGCTACCAGGTCACGGTGACCGAACTGGTGGGCTGGGAGCACAGCCTCAAGAACGAACTCATCATCGCCCGCCACATCGGCCAGAAGAAGCGCAGCGCCGCCGAGCGCCTGCGCGGCATCCTGGTGGAATTCGGCCTGGAATCATTAATCGGGGTCAGATTCAAACTATCATGATGCGGGTCAACCCCCTGCATCATCATGGCTCGTCTTCCCCGTCTCACCGTTCCCGGCTACCCCCACCACGTCATCCAGCGGGGCAACAACCGGCAGGCGATTTTTACCTCGGCGCAAGATCGGGAGAGGCTGCTGGCGCTGCTGGCTGAAAACGCCGTGAAGTTTGGCGTGGCCGTGCATGCCTATGTGCTGATGGACAACCATTTTCATCTGCTGGCCACGCCCGGAACGGCCGAAGGGCTGCCGCAGATGATGCAGGCGCTAGGGCGGCGCTATGTGCGCTATTTCAACGATAGCCAAGGCCGCAGTGGCACCTTGTGGGAAGGGCGGTACCGGTCCACGCTGATCCAGACCGAGCGCTACCTGCTGGCCTGCATGGCCTACATCGACCTCAACCCGGTGCGCGCGGGCCTCGTGGCCGAGCCGCGCGACTACGCCTGGTCCAGCCACGGCCACTACGTCGGCCTGCGCACCGACCGGCTGATCACGCCGCACCCCCTGTACTGGGCGCTGGGCAATACGCCGTTCGCGCGTGAAGCTGCTTATGCCGATTTGGTGCAGGCCGGCCTCGCCCGCGACCAGCAGGAGGCGTTGACACGCTCGGTGCTCGGCGGCTGGGCCCTTGGCGAGACGGCTTTTGTGGCCGATCTGCAGAAACGGACGGACCGGCGCGTCAGCAAGGGCATGGCAGGACGTCCAGTTTTGAAGAAAAAGCAGGAATAGAAAAGAGCTGGATAGCTTTATCTCCTTTGGGATTCTTGCTATTGATTTTGATGTGTCCCTAATTTAAAAATGAAAATGAGTCTTGATATTTAATAGGAATCTGACCCTTATTGTTCTTCTTGGCATTATTGTTGCGGTGCACTAAGCTATCCATCCCGCGATATTTAGGAGTGCGCCATGACGACGGCAGCTGAGCAACAACAATTGCAACAACAGGGCCTGTACGACCCTGCCAACGAGCACGATGCGTGCGGCGTGGGCTTCGTGGCGCATATCAAGGGCGAGAAAAGCCATGCCATCGTGCAGCAGGGCTTGAAGATCCTCGAAAACCTCGACCATCGCGGTGCCGTCGGCGCCGACAAGCTGATGGGCGACGGCGCCGGCATCTTGATCCAGTTACCCGACGCGCTCTACCGTGAAGAAATGGCCCGGCAGGGCGTTGAGCTGCCGCCGCCCGGTGAATATGGCGTCGGCATGATCTTCCTGCCCAAGGAGCATGCCTCGCGCCTGGCCTGCGAGCAGGAAATGGAGCGCGCCATCAAGACCGAGGGCCAGGTGCTGCTGGGCTGGCGCGACGTGCCGGTCAACCGCGACATGCCGATGTCGCCCACCGTGCGCGAGAAGGAGCCCATCCTGCGCCAGGTCTTCATTGGCCGCGGCAACGACGTCATCGTGCAGGACGCGCTGGAGCGCAAGCTCTACGTGATCCGCAAGACTGCCAGCGCCCACATCCAGGCGCTCAAGCTCAAGCACAGCAAGGAGTATTACGTTCCGAGCATGTCGAGCCGCACCGTGGTCTACAAGGGCCTGCTGCTGGCCGACCAGGTGGGCACCTATTACATGGACCTGCAGGACCCTCGCTGTGTTTCGGCGCTGGGCCTCGTGCACCAGCGCTTTTCCACCAACACCTTCCCCGAATGGCCGCTGGCCCATCCGTACCGCTACGTGGCGCACAACGGCGAGATCAACACCGTCAAGGGCAACTACAACTGGATGAAGGCGCGCGAGGGCGTGATGTCCTCGCCCGTGCTCGGCGCCGACCTCAAGAAGCTCTATCCCATCAGCTTTGCCGGCCAGTCCGACACCGCGACCTTCGACAACTGCCTCGAACTGCTGACCATGGCCGGCTACCCGATCAGCCAGGCCGTGATGATGATGATTCCCGAACCCTGGGAGCAGCACACCACGATGGACGAGCGCCGCAAGGCTTTCTACGAGTACCACGCGGCCATGCTCGAGCCCTGGGACGGCCCGGCCTCCATCGTGTTCACCGACGGCCGCCAGATCGGCGCCACGCTGGACCGCAACGGCCTGCGCCCCTCGCGCTACTGCGTGACCGATGACGACCTGGTGATCATGGCCTCCGAGTCCGGCGTGCTGCCGGTGCCGGAGAACAAGATCGTGCGCAAATGGCGCCTGCAGCCCGGCAAGATGTTCCTGATCGATCTGGAACAGGGCCGCATGATCGACGACGAGGAGCTCAAGGCCAACCTCGCGAACAGCAAGCCCTACAAGCAGTGGATCGAGAACCTGCGCATCCGCCTCGACGACGTGGTGGCGCTGACTGCCGGCGAGTCGCCCAGCGAGCTGCCGGCGGTGGCCACCGAGCCGCAGTCGGCGGGCATGGAGCAGGTGAGCGGTGACCTGCTCGACCGGCAGCAGGCCTTCGGGTACACCCAGGAGGACATCAAGTTCCTGATGAGCCCGATGGCCGCCAGCGGCGAGGAAGGCATCGGCTCCATGGGCAACGACAGCCCGCTGGCCGTGCTGTCCGGCAAAGACAAGCCGCTGTACAACTACTTCAAGCAGTTGTTCGCCCAGGTGACGAACCCGCCGATCGACCCGATCCGCGAGGCCATCGTCATGTCCCTGGTGTCCTTCATCGGCCCGAAGCCGAATCTGCTGGATATCAACCAGGTCAACCCGCCAATGCGGCTCGAGGTCAGCCAGCCCATCCTCGATTTCGCCGACATGGCCAAGCTGCGCGACATCGAGAAGCACACCCAGGGCAAGTTCAAGAGCTACACGCTGGACATCACCTATCCGCTGGCCTGGGGCCGCGAGGGCGTGGAAGCCAAGCTGGCCTCGCTGTGCGCGGAGGCCGTGGACGCGATCAAGGGCGGCAAGAACATCCTGATCATCAGCGACCGCGCCGTCAGTCCGACGCAGATCGCCATTCCAGCGCTGCTGGCGTTGTCGGCGATCCACCAGCATCTGGTGCGCGAGGGTTTGCGCACCACCGCCGGCCTGGTGGCGGAAACCGGCACGGCGCGCGAAGTGCACCACTTCGGCGTGCTCGCCGGCTATGGCGCCGAGGCCGTCCATCCCTACCTGGCGATGGAAACGCTGGTGGCCATCCACCGCGACCTGCCGGGCGACCTGTCGGCCGAGAAGGCCGTCTACAACTATGTCAAGGCCATCGGCAAGGGCCTGTCCAAGATCATGTCCAAGATGGGCGTGAGCACCTACATGAGCTACTGCGGCGCCCAGCTGTTCGAGGCCATCGGCCTGAACAGCGAGACCGTGGACAAGTACTTCACCGGCACCGCCAGCCGTGTCGAGGGCATTGGCGTGTTCGAGATCGCCGAGGAGGCCATCCGCATGCACAAGGCCGCCTTCGGGGACGATCCGGTGCTGGCTTCCATGCTCGACGCCGGCGGTGAATACGCCTGGCGCACGCGCGGCGAGGAGCACATGTGGACGCCCGACGCCATCGCCAAGCTGCAGCACAGCACGCGCGCCAACAACTGGAACACCTACAAGGAATATGCCCAGCTGATCAACGACCAGAGCCGCCGCCACATGACGCTGCGCGGCCTGTTCGAGTTCAGGATCGATCCGGCCAAGGCGATTCCGGTGGATGAAGTCGAGCCCGCCAAGGACATCGTCAAGCGCTTCGCTACCGGCGCCATGTCGCTCGGCTCGATTTCCACCGAGGCCCATGCCACGCTGGCCGTGGCCATGAACCGCATCGGCGGCAAGAGCAACACCGGCGAAGGCGGCGAGGACCCGGCGCGCTACCGCCAGGAGCTCAAGGGCATCCCGATCAGGCAGGGCCAGACCCTGGCCGATATCGTCGGCAAGGACGTGGTCGAGGCCGACTATCCCCTCAACGAAGGCGATTCGCTGCGCTCGCGCATCAAGCAGGTGGCCTCGGGCCGCTTTGGCGTCACGGCCGAGTACCTTTCTTCGGCCGACCAGATCCAGATCAAGATGGCCCAGGGCGCCAAGCCCGGCGAAGGCGGCCAGCTGCCCGGCGGCAAGGTGTCCGACTACATCGGCAAGCTGCGCTACTCGGTGCCCGGCGTGGGCCTGATCTCACCGCCGCCGCACCACGACATCTACTCGATCGAAGACCTGGCCCAGCTGATCCATGACCTGAAGAACGTGGCACCGCATTCGAGCATCAGCGTCAAGCTGGTGTCCGAGGTGGGCGTGGGCACCATCGCGGCGGGCGTCGCCAAGTGCAAGAGTGACCATGTGGTGATCGCCGGGCACGACGGCGGCACGGGCGCCTCGCCGTGGTCGTCGATCAAGCACGCGGGCAGCCCCTGGGAAATCGGTCTGGCCGAGACGCAGCAGACGCTGGTGCTCAACCGCCTGCGCAGCCGCATCCGCGTGCAGGCCGACGGCCAGATGAAGACCGGCCGCGACGTCGCCATCGGCGCGCTGCTCGGGGCCGACGAGTTCGGCTTCGCCACTGCGCCGCTGGTGGTCGAGGGCTGCATCATGATGCGCAAGTGCCACCTCAACACCTGCCCCGTGGGCGTGGCCACGCAGGACCCGGTGCTGCGCGCCAAGTTCTCGGGCAAGCCCGAGCATGTGGTGAACTACTTCTTCTTCGTCGCCGAGGAAGTGCGCCAGATCATGGCGCAGCTGGGCATCCGCAAGTTCGACGACCTGATCGGCCGCTCGGACCTGCTCGACATGCGCCAGGGCATCGAGCACTGGAAGGCGCGCGGCCTGGACTTCAGCCGCCTGCTGGCCCAGCCCCAGGTGCCGGCCGAGGTGCCGCGTTTCCATGTGGAATTGCAGGACCATGGCCTGAACAAGTCGCTCGACCGGGTGCTGATCGAGAAATCGCGCCCCGCGATCGACAAGGGCGAGAAGGTCCAGTTCATCGAGGTGGCGCGCAACGTCAACCGCTCGGTGGGGGCCATGCTCTCGGGCGCGCTGACCAAAGTGCATCCTGAAGGGCTGCCGGACGACACCATCCGCATCCAGCTCGAAGGCACGGGCGGCCAATCGTTCGGCGCCTTCCTGGCGCGGGGCATCACGCTGTACCTGATCGGGGACGCCAACGACTACACCGGCAAGGGGCTGTCGGGCGGCCGCGTGGTGGTGCGCCCGAGCATCGATTTCCGCGGCGATGCCACGCGCAACATCATCATCGGCAACACCGCGCTGTACGGCGCCACCACGGGCGAAGCCTTCTTCAGCGGTGTGGCGGGCGAGCGCTTCGCGGTGCGCCTGTCAGGTGCCACCACGGTGGTGGAAGGCACGGGCGACCATGGCTGCGAGTACATGACCGGCGGCACGGTCGCGGTGCTGGGCAAGACCGGGCGCAACTTCGCGGCCGGCATGAGCGGCGGCATCGCCTACGTCTACGACGAGGACGGCCAGTTTGCGAAGCGCTGCAACACGGCGATGGTCTCGCTCGACAAGGTGCTGCCTTCGGCGGAGCAGCAGGCCTCCATGGACAAGGCCATCTGGCACCGGGGCCAGACCGACGAAGCCCAGCTGAAGAAGCTGCTGGAAGAGCACAACCGCTGGACCGGCAGCAAGCGCGCGCGCGAGCTGCTGGACCACTGGGCCGAGGCGCGCGCGAAGTTCGTGAAGGTGTTCCCCAACGAATACAAGCGTGCCCTGGGCGAGATCCATGCAAAGAAGGAAGCGGCCGAAGCCACGACCAAGGCAAAGAGCTCGGCCCGCAAGGAAGCCGTTGCGGCCAAGTAAGACCTCACAAGGATTGAATCATGGGTAAAGTCACCGGCTTCATGGAGTACGAGCGCGTCGAGGAGGGCTACAAGCCCGTCGAGGAGCGCGTCAAGCATTACAAGGAATTCGTCGTCGGCCTGGATGAGTCGCAGGCCAAGGTGCAGGGCGCGCGCTGCATGGACTGCGGCACGCCGTTCTGCAACAGCGGCTGCCCGGTCAACAACGTCATTCCGGATTTCAACGATCTGGTGTTCCGCGGCGACTGGAAGAACGCCATCGAGGTCCTGCATTCGACCAACAACTTCCCCGAGTTCACCGGCCGCATCTGTCCCGCGCCTTGCGAGGCCGCCTGTGTGCTCAACGTGAACGATGACGCGGTGGGCATCAAGTCGATCGAGCACGCCATCATCGACCGCGCCTGGGACGAAGGCTGGGTGCAGGCGCGCCCGCCCAAGCACAAAACTGGACGGCGCGTGGCCGTGGTCGGCTCCGGCCCGGCCGGCATGGCCGCCGCGCAGCAGCTTGCGCGTGTTGGCCACGACGTGACGCTGTTCGAGAAGAACGACCGCATCGGCGGCCTGCTGCGTTACGGCATTCCCGACTTCAAGATGGAAAAGTCGCACATCGACCGCCGCGTCAAGCAGATGGAGGCCGAAGGCGTAGCTTTCCGCACCGGCGTGCTGGTGGGCAAGCTGCCCGAAGGCTCGAAAGTCACCAATTGGGCCAAGGAAACCCTCACGCCCGAGCAGTTGCACAAGGACTTCGACGCCATCATCCTGACGGGCGGCGCCGAGCAGTCGCGCGACCTGCCGGTGCCGGGGCGCGACCTCGACGGCATCCACTTCGCCATGGAATTCCTGCCGCAGCAGAACAAGGTCAACGCCGGCGACAAGGTCAAAGGCCAGTTGCGCGCCGACGGCAAGCACGTGATCGTGATCGGCGGCGGCGACACCGGCTCCGATTGCGTCGGCACCAGCAACCGCCATGGCGCGGCGAGCGTGACCCAGTTCGAGCTGATGCCCCAGCCGCCGGAAGAAGAGAACCGCCCGCTGACCTGGCCCTACTGGCCCTACAAGCTGCGCACCAGCTCCAGCCATGAAGAGGGCTGCGAGCGCGAATTCGCCATCGCCACCAAGGAATTCATCGGCGAAAAGGGCAAGGTCACGGGCCTGAAGACCGTGCGCGTCGAGTGGAAGGACGGCAAGATGGTCGAGGTGCCGGGCAGCGAGCAGGTGCTCAAGGCTGACCTCGTGCTGCTGGCGATGGGCTTTGTCAGTCCGGTCGCATCGATCCTCGATACCTTCGGCGTGGACAAGGACGCGCGCGGAAACGCCAAAGCAAGCACTGACTTTGCTGGGGGCTATGCCACGAATGTTCCCAAGGTGTTCGCGGCCGGCGACATGCGCCGCGGCCAGTCGCTGGTGGTCTGGGCGATCCGCGAGGGCCGGCAGGCCGCGCGCGCGGTGGACGAGTTCCTGATGGGCTTCAGCGACCTGCCACGCTGAGTTGGCCGCTATCCCTTATCATCCAAAAGCCGGACCGCATCCGGCTTTTGTCATTCATGGACTCTCCCCGCGCAGAATCATTGGTAGAACTTCACGACCTTAGCTTTGGCTACGGCGATCGCCTGATCCTGGACGGCATTTCCCTCACCGTGCCGCGTGGCAAGGTGACGGCATTGATGGGCGCTTCCGGGGGCGGCAAGACCACGGTGCTGCGCCTGATCGGCGGCCAGGTGCGTGCCCAGCAAGGCGCGCTGTTGTTCGACGGGCAGGATGTCGGCCGCCTCGACCAGGCCGGTCTGTATGCCGCGCGCCGTCGCATGGGCATGCTGTTCCAGTTCGGCGCCCTGTTCACGGATCTGAGCGTGTTCGACAACGTGGCTTTTCCCTTGCGCGAGCACACCGATCTGTCCGAGTCCCTGATCCGCGACGTTGTGTTGATGAAGCTCAATGCCGTGGGCTTGCGTGGCGCGCGCGACCTGATGCCCAGCGAGGTGTCGGGTGGCATGGCGCGCCGTGTCGCGCTGGCGCGCGCCATCGCGCTGGACCCGGAATTGGTGATGTACGACGAGCCGTTTGCCGGCCTCGATCCGATCTCGCTGGGGACGGCGGCGCGCTTGATCCGGCAGCTCAACGACACCATGGGGCTGACCAGCATCGTGGTGTCGCACGACCTCGACGAAACCTTTCACATTGCCGACCAGGTGATCGTGCTGGCCAACGGCAAGATTGCGGCCCAGGGCACGCCCGATGAGGTGCGGCACAGCAGCGACCCGCTGGTGCACCAGTTCGTCAATGCGCTGCCCGACGGCCCGGTGCGTTTCCACTATCCCGGCGCCAGCGTTGCGCAGGATTTCGGACTGGGCCGGGGGGAGGCGCCATGAGCTGGTACAAGCCGTCCGACGTCGGTCTCGCCACCCGCTCCAAGCTGGCGGACATCGGCCATGGCGCGCAGCTGTTCATGCGCCTGCTGGCCTTGCTGGGCCCGAGTTTCAGGCGGTTCGGCCTGATCCGCGACCAGATCCACTTCCTGGGCAACTATTCGCTGGCCATCATCACCGTGTCGGGCCTGTTCGTGGGCTTCGTGCTCGGGCTGCAAGGCTACTACACGCTGCAGCGCTACGGTTCATCCGAGGCGCTGGGGCTGCTGGTGGCCCTGAGCCTGGTGCGCGAGCTGGGCCCCGTGGTGACCGCGCTGCTGTTCGCGGGCCGCGCCGGCACGTCGCTCACGGCGGAGATCGGCCTCATGAAGGCCGGTGAGCAGCTCAGCGCCATGGAAATGATGGCGGTCGACCCGGTGCGCCGCATCCTGGCCCCCCGCTTCTGGGGGGGCGTGATCGCCATGCCGCTGCTGGCGGCCGTGTTCAGCGCGGTCGGCATCATCGGCGGCTGGGTGGTGGGCGTGCTGCTGATCGGCGTGGATGCGGGGTCTTTCTGGAGCCAGATGCAGGGTGGCGTCGATGTCTGGCGCGATGTGGGCAACGGCATCATCAAAAGCGTGGTGTTCGGCTTCACGGTGACCTTTGTGGCCCTGCTCCAGGGCTTCGAGGCGCAGCCGACGCCCGAGGGGGTGTCGCGCGCCACCACGCGGACGGTGGTGGTAGCGTCCCTGGCGGTTCTGGGTCTGGATTTCATCCTGACCACCATGATGTTCAGTATTTGAAGGAGAGTGTCGTATGCAACGCTCCAAGAGTGATGTGTGGGTAGGTCTGTTCGTGTTGATCGGTGCGGTGGCCATCCTGTTCCTGGCCTTGCAGTCGGCTAACCTGCTGAGCCTTAGTTTCCAGTCCACCTACCAGGTCGCGGCCAAATTCGATAACATTGGCGGCCTCAAGCCGCAGGCGGCGGTGAAAAGCGCGGGCGTGGTCGTGGGGCGTGTCGAGTCGATCACGTTTGATGACAAGTCTTTCCAGGCCCGCGTGACGCTGGCGCTGCAAAGCCGCTATGCTTTTCCGAAGGACAGCTCGCTGAAAATCCTGACCAGCGGCCTGTTGGGCGAGCAATACATTGGGGTGGAGGCTGGTGCAGACGAGAAGAACCTCGTGGCCGGCGACATCATCAAGACCACGCAATCGGCCGTGGTGCTGGAAAACCTGATCAGCCAGTTCTTGTACAGCAAGGCGGCGGATGGAAGCGCTTCTCAAGGGACGACAAGCAAGAAATGACAAGAATTCCGTGCGGAAACATTCGACAACAAACCGCTCGCTACGCCCGCAACACGGGCGCCGCCCTGGCGGCGCTCGGCCTGCTGGCGGGCTGCGCCAGCGGGCCCAATGCCAATCCACGTGACCCGCTGGAGCCGCTCAACCGCAGCGTCTCCAACTTCAACGAGGGCGTGGACAAGGTCCTGCTCAAGCCGGTAGCCACCGCCTACCGGGAAGTCACGCCCGGCGTGGTGCGGACCGGTGTCAACAATTTCTTTGGCAACCTGGGCGATGCGTGGTCGTTCGTCAACAGCGTGCTGCAGCTCAAGGGGCAGAATGCCGCCGAGAACTTCATGCGGTTCAGCTTCAACACGGTGTTCGGTTTCGCCGGTGTGCTGGACATCGCCAGCGAGATGAACATCGAGCGCCACAAGGAAGATTTCGGCCAGACCCTGGGCCGCTGGGGCGTTCCGGCGGGGCCCTACGTGGTGCTGCCGATCTTCGGGCCGTCGACGCTGCGCGACACGGTGGCGCTGCCGGTGGATACCCGCGGGGACATCGTTCGCCATGTCGACCATGTTCCCACACGCAACTCGCTCTATGCGCTGTGGGCGGTGGACAAGCGGGCCACCCTGCTGCGCGCCAGTTCGGTGCTGGATGAGGCGGCGCTCGACAAATACAGCTTCACGCGCGATGTCTATCTGCAGCTGCGCCGCAGCGAAATCTATGATGGCAAGGATCCGGCCGACGGCAAGGACCCGGGCGACAGCACGAGCCCGCCCGCCAAGTAGGTGTTGCATGCTGTTGCAAACAGGCAACGGGCCCGTCGGAACCGGTCCGCGCCGGGTCGTTCCAACGCGTTAAGAAATCACGGGGGAAGTCCCCCGGTTCGGAAAGGAAACCATGAACCGTCGTCATCTGGGCCAATGGGCCGCCAGCCTTGCCGTGGCATTGACCCTGGCTACACCGCTCGCGCATGCCGCCGACGAGGCGCCGGACGCCCTCATCAAGCGCTTGTCCACGGACGTGCTGGAAACCATCAAGGCCGACAAGACCATCCAGGCCGGGGACAGCTCCAAGATCATCGGGCTGGTCGATACCCAGATCATGCCGAACGTGAACTTCCAGCGCATGACGGCCTCCGCCGTCGGTCCGGGCTGGCGCCAGGCCACGCCGGAGCAGCAAAAGCGCCTGCAGGAGGAGTTCAAGACCCTGCTGGTGCGCACCTATTCCGGGGCACTGGCCCAGGTCAATGACCAGACCATCACCGTCAAGCCCCTGCGCGCCGCCGCGGACGACACCGAGGTGACGGTGCGCACCGAGATCAAGGGCCGTGGCGACCCGATCCAGCTCGACTACCGGCTGGAAAAGACGCCGGGCCAGGGCGCAGGCTGGAAAATCTTCAACCTCAACGTGCTGGGGGTGTGGCTGGTGGAAACCTACCGTAGCCAGTTCGCGCAGGAAATCAACGCCAAGGGCATCGACGGCCTGATTGCCACGCTGGCCGAGCGCAACAAGGCCAACGCCGCGAAGAAGGGCTGAGCGGTGCTGGTCCTGCCCGTCGAACTGACGCAGCAGCAGGCCGCAGCCTGCTCGCGCATGCTGCAGCAGGGGCTGCGCTCCCAGCCGCAGTCGGTCGTGGTGGCGGATGCCACGGCCCTGACCCGCTTCGACTCGTCGGCGCTGGCGGTGCTGCTGGAATGCCACCGCGAGAGCCTGTCCCAGGGCAAGACCTTTGCCGTGAAGGGCCTGCCGCCGCGGCTGCGCGAACTGGCCACGCTGTACGGCGTGGCCGAATTGCTGCCCGCCGCGGCCTGAGAATCCCGCGGCTTGGCGAGGCTGCTGCGCCGGCGCCAAGCGGGCGGCGGGGCCAGCCCGTAAAATCACGGGCTCCCATGCCCGCCATCTCCTTCCAGTCCGTCTCCAAAACCTACTCCACCGCCAAAGGCCCTTTCAAGGCGCTGGATGGCGTGAGCTTCGATATCGAAGAGGGCGAGTTCTTCGGCCTGCTCGGCCCCAACGGGGCGGGCAAGACCACGCTGATCAGCATCCTGGCCGGCCTGGCGCGCGCCACCGGCGGCAGGGTCACGGTCCAGGGCCATGACGTCCAGGCCGACTACGCCCAGGCGCGCCGCCAGCTCGGCGTGGTGCCGCAGGAGTTGGTGTTCGATCCGTTCTTTAGCGTGCGCGAAGCCTTGCGCATCCAGTCCGGCTATTTCGGCATGAAGCACAACGACGCCTGGATCGACGAGCTGCTTGAGAACCTGGGCCTCGCGGACAAGGCCGACGCCAACATGCGCCAGCTCTCGGGCGGCATGAAGCGGCGCGTGCTGGTGGCGCAGGCGCTGGTGCACAAGCCGCCGGTGATCGTGCTGGACGAACCCACGGCCGGCGTGGACGTGGAGCTGCGCCAGACGCTGTGGCAGTTCATCGCCCGGCTCAACAAGCAGGGCCACACCGTGCTGCTGACGACCCATTACCTGGAGGAGGCCGAGGCGCTGTGTCACCGCATCGCGATGCTCAAGACCGGCCGCGTGGTGGCGCTGGACCGCACCAGCGAGCTGCTCAAGTCGGCCTCCAGCAACGTGCTTCGCTTCAAAATTGATAGCAAACTTCCGCGGCAGCTTGCGGACATGGCGCGTATTACAGGCCGAATCGTGCAGTTTCCGGCCCACAGCGCGCGCGAGATCGAGCAGTACCTGGCCGCCGTGCGCGAGGCGGGCCTGCATGCCGAGGATGTGGAAATCCGCAAGGCCGATCTGGAAGACGTGTTTCTCGATGTCATGGCCGCCGAGCATCCGCTGCGGATGGCCGTATGAAAGCAGTCCCATGAGCGGTTGGCAAACCCTGTTCTACAAGGAAGTGCTGCGCTTCTGGAAGGTCAGCTTCCAGACCGTGGCGGCACCGGTGCTCACCGCCGTGCTCTACCTGATGATCTTCGGCCATGTGCTGGAGGACCACGTGAAGGTGTTCGGCACGGTGAGCTACACGGCCTTCCTGGTGCCGGGGCTGGTGATGATGAGCGTGCTGCAGAACGCCTTCGCCAACAGCTCGTCCTCGCTGATCCAGAGCAAGATCATGGGCAGCCTGGTGTTCGTGCTGCTGACGCCGCTGTCCCACTGGAGCTGGTTTTTCGCCTACGTGGGCTCGTCGGTCGCGCGCGGGCTGGCGGTGGGCACCGGGGTGTTCATCGTGACGGCCCTGTTCGCCAAGCTGAGCTTCGTGGCGCCGCTGTGGATCCTGGCCTTCGCCGTCCTGGGCGCCGCCATCCTGGGCGCGCTGGGGCTGATTGCCGGGCTGTGGGCCGAGAAGTTCGACCAGATGGCCGGCTTCCAGAACTTCATCATCATGCCGATGACCTTCCTGTCCGGCGTGTTCTATTCGATCAACTCGCTGCCGCCGTTCTGGCAGGGCGTGAGCCACCTGAACCCGTTCTTCTACATGATCGACGGCTTTCGCTACGGCTTCTTCGGCGTGAGCGACGTTTCGCCCTGGCTGAGCCTGGGCATCGTCAGCGCCGCGCTGGTGGTGGTCAGCGCCATTGCCGTGCACCTGCTGCGCATTGGCTACAAAATCAGAGGATGATGACCTACCCCCGAAGCGCCTGCAGCGCCTCCCCCTCGAGGGAGCGCAACCAGCGGCCCGGCGGAGCCGGTTCCGCGGCTGGTGCGGTTTTGCTCGAGATGGATCCTCATGACTGCTGACGAACTCAAGTCCATCATCGCCGCGGGCCTGCCCTGCGAGCACCTCGAACTCGACGGCGACGGCCGCCACTGGAGCGCCGTCATCGTGTCGGCCGAATTCGAGGGCCGGCGGCTGATCCAGCGGCACCAGCGGGTCTATGCCACGCTGGGTGCGAGAATGCATACCGACGAGGTCCATGCCCTGTCGATGAAGACGTTCACGCCCGCCGAGTGGGCAACCCAACCACACTGATTTTCATGGACAAGTTACTGATTCGCGGTGGCCGCCAGCTCCACGGCGAAGTCCGGATTTCCGGCGCCAAGAATGCCGCGCTGCCCGAGCTGTGCGCCGCGCTGCTCACCGCCGAGGCGGTCACGCTGCAGAACGTGCCGCGCCTGCAGGACGTGGCGACCATGCTCACGCTGGTGCGCAACATGGGCGTGGGCGTCGAGCGTGACGACCACGGCACCGTGCGCCTGGACGCCAGCACGCTGACCTCGCCCGAGGCGCCCTATGAGCTGGTCAAGACCATGCGCGCCTCGGTGCTGGCGCTCGGGCCGCTGCTGGCGCGCTTCGGCGAGGCCACGGTCTCGCTGCCCGGTGGCTGCGCGATCGGCTCGCGTCCGGTGGACCAGCACATCAAGGGCCTCACGGCCATGGGCGCCGAGATCCTGGTCGAGCACGGCTACATGATCGCCAGGCTGCCCAAAGGCTGGAAGCGCCTCAGGGGCGCGCGCATCGCCACCGACATGGTCACCGTCACGGGCACCGAGAACCTGCTGATGGCCGCCACCCTGGCCGAGGGCGAGACCATCCTGGAAAACGCCGCCCAGGAGCCCGAGATTCCCGACCTGGCCGAGATGCTCATCAGCATGGGCGCGCAGATCGAGGGCCATGGCAGCAGCCGCATCCGCATCCAGGGGGTCGACAAGCTGCACGGCTGCACCCACCAGGTCGTGGCCGACCGCATCGAGGCCGGTACTTTCCTGTGCGCCGTGGCCGCCGCCGGCGGCGACGTGCTGCTGCGCCACGGCCGGGCCGACCACCTGGACGCGGTGATCGACAAGCTGCGCGAGGCTGGCGCCCAGGTGCAGGCGGTGGACGGCGGCATCCGCGTGCAGGCCCAGGGCCGGCTCAAGGCACAGAGCTTTCGCACCACCGAGTACCCGGGCTTTCCGACCGACATGCAGGCCCAGTTCATGGCGCTCAACGTGATCGCCGAAGGCACTTCCACGGTGACCGAGACCATCTTCGAGAACCGCTTCATGCACGTCAACGAGATGCTGCGCCTGGGCGCGAAGATCCAGACCGACGGCAAGGTCGCGGTGATCGAGGGCGTGGACAAGCTCTCGGGCGCCACCGTCATGGCCACCGACCTGCGCGCCTCCGCCAGCCTGGTGATTGCCGGCCTGGTGGCCGAAGGCGAGACCCTGGTGGACCGCATCTACCATCTGGACCGCGGCTACGATCAAATGGAAGCCAAGCTGCGCGGCATCGGTGCTGAAATCGAGCGAGTCAAATGATTACCCTAGCCCTGTCCAAAGGACGCATCTTCGACGAGACCCTGCCGCTGCTCAAGGCCGCCGGCATCGAGGTGCTCGAAGACCCGGAAAAGTCGCGCAAGCTGATCCTGCCGACCAACCAGCCCGACGTGCGCGTGGTGCTGGTGCGCGCCACCGACGTGCCCACCTATGTGCAGTACGGCGGCGCCGACCTGGGAGTGACCGGCAAGGACACCCTGATCGAGCATGGCGGCCAGGGCCTGTACCAGCCGCTCGATCTGCAGATCGCCAAATGCCGCATGAGCGTGGCGGTGCGCGCCGATTTCGACTATGCCTCGGCCGTGAAGCAGGGTTCGCGCCTGAAGGTCGCCACCAAGTACACCACCATCGCGCGCGACTTCTTCGCCACCAAGGGCGTGCACGTGGACCTGATCAAGCTCTACGGCAGCATGGAACTGGCGCCGCTCACCGGCCTGGCCGACGCCATCGTCGACCTGGTGTCCACCGGCAACACGCTCAAGGCCAACCACCTGGTGGAGGTCGAGCGCATCATGGACATCACGTCGCGCCTGGTGGTCAACCAGGCCGCGCTCAAGCTCAAGCAGGCGCCGATCCGCGCGATCATCGATGCCTTTGCCGGCGCCATTGGAAAAAACTGAAACAGCACGCGAAAATTGAATGCTATGGATTTGGTAGCTGCTCCCGCCCGCCTGTCAACGACCTCGGCCACTTTCGAAGCTGAATTCAAGGCGCGCTTGCACTGGTCGGCCGACACCGACGCGGCCATCGAGCAGCGCGTGGCCGACATCCTGGCCGACGTGCAGCGGCGCGGCGACGAGGCGGTGCTCGACTACACGCGCCGCTTCGACGGCCTCGAAGCCGCCGCGCTGAAGGACCTGGAACTGTCGCAGGCCGACTTCAAGGCCGCGTTCGACTCGCTGCCCGCCGCGCAGCGCGCGGCCCTGCAGGATGCCGCGGCACGCGTGCGCCTGTACCACGAGGCACAGAAGAAGGCTTGCGGCGAGAGCTGGAGCTACCGCGACGAGGACGGCACCCTGCTGGGCCAGAAAGTCACGCCGCTGGACCGCGTGGGCATCTACGTGCCCGGCGGCAAGGCCGCCTATCCGTCGAGCCTGCTGATGAACGCCATTCCCGCCCATGTGGCCGGCGTGGGCGAGATCATCATGGTGGTGCCCACGCCGGCCAAGGGCAGCGTGGCCACCGGCGGCGCCGGCGGCCAGTCGTCCGGCAAGGGCGAGCGCAATGTGCTGGTGCTCGCCGCCGCCCACGTGGCCGGCGTCACGCGCGCCTTCACCATCGGCGGCGCGCAGGCCGTGGCCGCGCTGGCCTACGGCACGCAGACCGTGCCCGCGGTGGACAAGATCACCGGCCCCGGCAATGCCTATGTGGCGGCCGCCAAGCGCCGCGTGTTCGGTACGGTGGGCATCGACATGATCGCCGGCCCGAGCGAGATCCTGGTGCTGGCCGACGGCAGCACGCCGCCCGACTGGGTGGCGATGGACCTGTTCAGCCAGGCCGAGCACGACGAGCTGGCCCAGAGCATCCTGCTGTGCCCCGACGCGGCCTACATCGCCGCCGTGCAGGCCGAGATCGACCGCCTGCTGCCGCAAATGCCGCGCGCCGCGATCATCGCCAAGTCGCTGAACGGCCGCGGCGCGCTGATCCACACCCGCAGCATGGAAGAGGCCTGTGCCATCAGCAACCGCATCGCGCCCGAGCATTTGGAGGTCTCCAGCCGCGAGCCGCACCGCTGGGAGCCGCTGCTCAAGCACGCCGGCGCCATCTTCCTCGGCGCCTACACCAGCGAAAGCCTGGGCGACTACTGCGCCGGTCCGAACCACGTGCTGCCCACCAGCGGCACGGCGCGCTTTTCCAGTCCGCTCGGCGTCTACGACTTCCAGAAGCGCAGCAGCCTGATCGAGGTCAGCGAGGCCGGTGCGCAGAAGCTCGGCCTGATCGCCGCCGAGCTGGCCTATGGCGAAGGCCTGCAGGCCCATGCCCAGGCGGCCGAGATGAGGCTCAAGCGATGAGCGCGGGCGAGGCCGTGAGCGCCGCCGGGCCGTCCCAAGGCGTGAAGGCCCCCTCGGGGAGCAGCGCAGTCCATGCAGTGGCCAGCGTGGGGGCGCGTATCTTTCGCCAGGACGTGCAGTCCATGCACGCCTATGCCGTGCAGGACTCGACCGGCCTGCTCAAGCTCGACGCCATGGAGAACCCGCACCGCCTGCCACCTGCGCTGCAGGCCGAGCTGGGCGCGCGGCTGGGCGCGCTGGCGCTGAACCGCTATCCCGGCGAGCGCGTCAACGACCTGCGCCGCGCGCTGGCCGCCTACGCGCAGATGCCCGAGGGCTTCGACCTCATGCTGGGCAACGGCTCGGACGAGCTGATCTCGCTGCTGGCCATGGCCTGCGACGTCCCGGGGGCGAGCATCCTGGCGCCCGTGCCCGGCTTCGTGATGTACGCCATGAGCGCGCAGTTGCAGGGCCTGCGCTTCCATGGCGTGCCGCTGACCGCCGACTTCGAGCTCGACGAGGCCGCCATGCTGGCCGCCATCGAGGCGCACCGCCCGGCCATCACCTACCTGGCCTACCCGAACAACCCCACGGCCAACCTCTGGGACGACGCTGCGATCGAGCGCATCGTCACGGCCGTGGGCCGCCAGGGCGGGCTGGTCGTGATGGACGAGGCCTACCAGCCGTTTTCCAGCCAAAGCTACATCGGCCGCATCGCGCGCCACGGCCACGTGCTGCTGATGCGCACCCTGAGCAAGTTCGGCCTGGCCGGCGTGCGCATCGGCTACCTGATGGGGCCGGCCGCGCTGGTGGCCGAGCTGGATAAGGTGCGCCCGCCCTACAACATCAGCGTGCTCAACGCCGAGACGGCGCTGTTCGCGCTCGAGCATGCCGAGGTGTTTGCAGCCCAGGCCCGGGATCTGCGGGCGCAGCGCGCCGTCATCCTCGACGCGCTGGCGGCGCTGCCGGGCGTGCGGGCCTGGCGCAGCGACGCCAACATGGTGCTGGTGCGCGTGCCCGATGCCGCCAAGGCCTTCGAGGGCATGAAGGCGCGCAAGGTCCTGGTCAAGAACGTTTCTAAAATGCATCCATTGCTGGCCAATTGCCTGCGCCTGACCGTCGGAACGGCCGACGAGAACGCGCAGATGCTGGCCGCCCTCCAGGCATCCCTATGAGCACACCACGCACCGCGGACGTCACCCGCAACACGGCCGAAACCAGGATCACCGTCAAGCTCAACCTCGACGGCACGGGCCAGGCCCGGCTGCACACCGGCATCGGCTTTTTCGACCACATGCTCGACCAGATCGCGCGCCACGGCCTGATCGACCTGGACATCGACTGCCAGGGCGACTTGCACATCGACGGCCACCACACGGTGGAAGACGTGGGCATCACGCTCGGCCAGGCGGTGGCCAAGGCCGTGGGCGACAAGAAGGGCATCCGCCGCTACGGCCATGCCTACGTGCCGCTGGACGAGGCGCTGTCGCGCGTGGTGATCGATTTCTCGGGCCGCCCGGGGCTGGAGTTCCACGTGCCCTTCACCAGCGGCATGATCGGCACCTTCGACAGCCAGCTCGCCTACGAGTTTTTCCAGGGCTTCGCCAACCACGCCTTCGTCACGCTGCACATCGACAACCTCAAGGGCGTCAATGCCCACCACCAGTGCGAAACCGTGTTCAAGGCCTTTGCGCGGGCGCTGCGCGCCGCGCTGGAGATCGATCCGCGCGCGGCAGGCTCCATTCCCTCGACCAAAGGCACTTTGTAGAATGGTTTTGCCCCAAGGTCCTTGTCACACGGTCATTTGAAGCTATGAAAACTGTAGCAGTCGTCGATTACGGCATGGGCAACCTGCGCTCCGTCTCGCAGGCCGTGCAGGCCGCGGCAGAGGGCAGCGGCTACGAGGTGATCGTGACGGCGCGGCCCGAGGCGGTGCGCGCCGCCGAGCGCGTGGTGCTGCCCGGCCAGGGCGCGATGCCCGACTGCATGCGCGAGCTGCGCGAGTCGGGCCTGCAGGACTCGGTGCTCGAAGCCGCGGCGGGCAAGCCGCTGTTTGGCGTCTGCGTGGGCATGCAGATGCTGCTGGACCGCAGTGACGAGGGGCCCGAGGGCGTGGGCACCCCGGGCCTGGGCCTGATCCACGGCGAGGTCGTCCGGTTCGAGCTGGCCGGCCGGCTGCAGCCCGACGGCAGCCGCTACAAGGTGCCGCAGATGGGCTGGAACCAGGTGCGCCAGGCACGGCCGCACCCGGTGTGGGGCGAGGTGCCCGACAACAGCTACTTCTATTTCGTGCACAGTTTCTACGCCCGACCGTCTGATGCGCGCCACAGCGCGGGCGAGGCCGACTACGGCGGACGCTTTACCGCGGCGATTGCACGCGATAATATTTTTGCCACCCAATTCCACCCAGAGAAAAGCGCAGACCACGGCCTGGCCCTCTACCGCAATTTTCTGCACTGGAACCCCTGATTCCCTCTCTGATGCTCCGGCACCATGCTTCTCATTCCCGCGATTGATCTCAAAGACGGCCACTGCGTGCGCCTCAAACAGGGCGACATGGACCAGTCCACCACCTTCGGTGAAGACCCGGCCGCCATGGCGCTGAACTGGATCGAGCAGGGCGCGCGCCGCCTGCACCTGGTCGACCTGAACGGCGCCTTCGCGGGCAAGCCGCAGAACTACGCGGCCATCAAGTCCATCCTCAAGGCCGTGGGCGACGACGTCCCGGTGCAGCTCGGCGGCGGCATCCGCGATCTCGACACCATCGAGAAATACATCGACGGCGGCATCAGCTACGTCATCATCGGCACGGCCGCCGTCAAGAACCCCGGCTTCCTGAAGGACGCCTGCACGGCGTTCGGCGGCCACATCATCGTCGGCCTGGACGCCAAGGACGGCAAGGTCGCCACCGACGGCTGGAGCAAGCTCACCGGCCACGAGGTGGTGGACCTGGGCAAGAAGTTCGAGGACTACGGCGTCGAATCCATCATCTATACCGACATCGGCCGCGACGGCATGCTCAGCGGCATCAACATCGAAGCCACCGTCAAGCTGGCGCAGGCGCTCACCATTCCGGTGATCGCCTCGGGCGGGCTGTCCAACCTGGCCGACATCGAGAAGCTGTGCGCCGTCGAGGGCGAGGGCATCGAAGGCGTGATCTGCGGCCGCGCCATCTACAGCGGCGATCTCAATTTCGCCCGGGCACAAAGCCGCGCCGACGAACTCGGCA
This sequence comes from Variovorax terrae, assembly GCF_022809125.1. Classification (NCBI taxonomy): domain Bacteria; kingdom Pseudomonadati; phylum Pseudomonadota; class Betaproteobacteria; order Burkholderiales; family Comamonadaceae; genus Variovorax; species Variovorax terrae. Next base: position 444,201 of record NZ_JALGBI010000002.1, read on the forward strand.
ATGCCTGAATCCGGCGCCGCCTGGCGGCTGGAGGAGTTCCGGGGCCAGCCCTGCGTTGGCCTGCACCTGGGAGAGCACGATTCCGTGCGCGTGGCCCTGCATGGCGCCCAGGTGCTGTCCTGGGTGGCCCACGGGGCCGAGCGCCTGTACCTGAGCCCGCGGGCCGTGTTCGACGGCCACGGTGCCATCCGCGGCGGCGTTCCCGTCTGCTTTCCCCAGTTCAACGACCGCGGTCCGCTGCCCAAGCATGGCTTCGCGCGCAACCAGCGCTGGGCGCTGGCGGCCGAGCCCGGCGGGTCGGCGCCCGATGCTTTGCGCGCCGTGTTCCGCCTGCAGGATTCGCCCGCCAGCCGGGCCCTGTGGCCGCATGCGTTCACGCTCGAGCTGGAGCTGCTGCTGCACCCGGGCCGGCTCGACCTGGTGCTGACGGTGCACAACACCGGCGCGCAGGCGCTGGCGTTCACGGCCGCGCTGCACACCTACCTGGGCGTGGCGCAGGTCGCCGCGGCCGAAGTGCAGGGCCTGGACGGCGCAGCCTGCTGGGACGCGCTGAGCGGCGAGCGCTCGCTGCAGCGCGGTGCCATCGCCTTTGCCGGCGAGTTCGACCGCGTGTACGCCGCGGCTGCGGCGCCGCTGCGCCTGGCGCAGCCTGGCATCGCGCCCCTGGAGATCGCGCAAAGCGCGAGCTGGGCCCAGACCGTGGTCTGGAATCCCGGCGCGCTCAAGAACGCCTCGCTGGCCGACATGCCCGCCGACGGCTACCAGCACATGGTCTGCATCGAAGCCGCCCAGGTGGAGTCACCCATCGCACTGGCGGCCGGCGCGCAATGGCAGGGCTGGCAGCGCCTGTCCGTGCCGGCCTGATCCGGGTTCAGGGCGGCGCCCTCGTCCTGTGAGCGGGCTCTAGAATCCTCCCATGCTTGCCAAACGAATCATTCCCTGCCTTGACGTGACCGGCGGCCGCGTGGTCAAGGGCGTCAACTTCGTCGAATTGCGCGATGCCGGCGACCCGGTGGAGATCGCCGCGCGCTACAACGAGCAGGGCGCCGACGAGCTGACCTTTCTCGACATCACCGCCACCAGCGACGGCCGCGATCTGATCCTGCCGATCATCGAGGCCGTGGCCTCGCAGGTCTTCATTCCGCTGACCGTGGGCGGCGGCGTGCGCACGGTGGAAGACGTGCGCCGGCTGCTCAACGCCGGGGCCGACAAGACCAGCTTCAACTCGGCGGCCATTGCCAACCCGCAGGTGATCGCCGACGCCTCGGCCAAGTACGGCGCCCAGTGCATCGTGGTGGCCATCGACGCCAAGCGCCGTTCCGAGGACGAGGCCCTCACGCGCGGCCCGGGCTGGGACGTCTACAGCCATGGCGGGCGCAAGAACACCGGTCTGGACGCCGTGCAGTGGGCCGTCGAGATGGTCCGCCGCGGCGCGGGCGAGATCTTGCTCACCAGCATGGACCGCGACGGCACCAAGTCCGGCTTCGACCTCGCGCTCACGCGAGCCGTGAGCGACGCCGTCAGCGTGCCGGTGATCGCCTCGGGCGGCGTCGGCAACCTCGACCATCTCGCCGATGGCATCCAGACCGGCGGCGCCGACGCCGTGCTGGCGGCGAGCATCTTCCACTACGGCGAGTACACCGTGGGCCAAGCCAAGCAGCGCATGGCCGAACGCGGCATCCCGGTGCGCCTGTGATCGGTTTCGTCACGCTGGGGCCGCCGGGCAGCAACCACGAGTGGGTGACCCGGCGCTATTTGGCGCTGCAGGGCGTGGACGGGCGGGCCCGCATCGACCTGGTGGCCGGTTTCGACGAGGGCGCCGCCCGCCTGATCGCCGGCAGCGCGGACTTCATGGTCCAGTGTGCCGCCCATCCCGACACCGCGGCCATCGTGGGGCGCTACCGCCGCCAGCTGTTCGTGGTCGACACCTTCATCTCGCCGAGCCAGGAACTGGCGGTGGTGAGCCGCCGGGACGCGGCCGCGCCGCGCGCGCTGGCCCTGCAGCCCGCCACCCGCGACTACGTGGACACGCGGCGCTGGGAGGTGCTGCGGCCCGAGCCCACCGTCAGCGCCGTCGGCCAGGGGCTGCTGGACGGGCGGCACGAGGCCGGCATCGCGTTCGCGCAGCTGGCCGTGGAGCATCCCGAGCTGCTGCGGGTGGACGAATTCATCGGCACGGTGGACGACGCCTGGATCGTCTACGGCTGCGAACCGGTGGCGCGGGGCGCCCTGGTGGCCTGGCCCGACAGCCCGGCGGCGCAGCGCCTGCGTCGCATGGGGTGACACACAAATCGCCGACAATAAGGCCATGGACTGGCTCAATGAAGTGAAATGGGATGCGCAGGGATTGATCCCGGTGATTGCGCAGGAACTCGGCAGCAACGACGTGCTGATGTTCGCCTGGATGAACCGCGAAGCCCTGCAGAAGACGGCCGAACTCGGCCGCGCGGTCTACTACAGCCGCTCGCGCGGCAAGCTCTGGTTCAAGGGCGAGGAATCGGGCCATGTGCAGACCGTGCACGAGATCCGGCTGGACTGCGACAACGATGTGGTGCTGCTCAAGGTCACCCAGCTCGGCCACGAGCCCGGCATCGCCTGCCACACCGGCCGCCACAGCTGCTTCTTCCAGCTCTACCGGGATGGCGCCTGGCAGGCAGTCGAACCGGTCTTGAAAGACCCGGAATCCATCTACAAGTAACAACGGTATGAGCTCGAACGACTCCCTGGCGCGCCTGGCCGCCGTCATCGAAAGCCGCAAGCCTGCCAATGGCGGCGACCCCGGGACCAGCTATGTGTCGCGCCTGCTGCACAAGGGGCCCGACGCCTTTCTCAAGAAGATCGGCGAGGAAGCCACCGAGGTCGTGATGGCGGCCAAGGATGCCGACCATGGCGGCGATGCCGCCAAGATCGTCTACGAGGTGGCCGACCTGTGGTTCCACACCCTGGTCGCGCTGGCCCACTACGGCCTGTCGCCGGCCGACGTGATCGCCGAGCTGGAGCGCCGCGAAGGCACCAGCGGCATCGAGGAAAAGGCCTTGCGCAAGGCGCAGCTGCGCGAAGGAGCGGGCGAATGAGCGAAACTGACTTCAGCCGGTTCGATGCCAAGACCCCGAACGACCGCACCGTGATGCATGTGCTGTACGGCCTGCACACCATTGCCTGGGCCAGCATGGGCACGCTGGCCGTGATCGCGCTGATCGTCAACTACGTCAAGCGCGGCGAGGAGCAGGACGCGCTCTACCTGAGCCACCACAACTACATGATCCGCACCTTCTGGTGGACCATCCTGGCGCTGGTGGTGGCGTCGCCCCTGTGGCTGCTGTTCCTGCTGCCTGGGGCGGCGGCCTATACCCTCATCGGCCTGTGGTACCTGTACCGCTGCATCCGGGGCTGGCTGCGCTTTGCCGACGGCAAGCTGGCCTGACCTCTTTCCCTTTCGCCCATCCCAGACATGACTGCCGACCCCCACTGCATTTTCTGCAAGATCGTCGAAGGCCAGATCCCTTCGCGCAAGGTGTATGAAGACGACGAGCTGTTCGTCTTCCACGACATCCACCCCTGGGCGCCGGTCCATTTCCTGATGGTGCCGAAGCTGCACATCCCGTCCATGGCCCAGGTCGGGCCCGAGCAGGCCGGCCTGCTGGGCCGCATGATGGCGCTGGCGCCGAAACTGGCGCTGCAGGAGGGCTGCCGGCCCTATCCCGAAGGCGGCTTCCGCATCGTGGTCAACACCGGCGCCGAGGGCGGGCAGGAGGTCCACCACCTGCACGTCCACGTCATGGGCGGCCCGCGGCCCTGGCTCAAGGGTTGACGGAAGGGTTAATCCCGCCGAACTCTGACCGCCGACTAAAATCCAATCAATTCGTTAGGAGTAATCCATGGGTTCATTTTCCATCTGGCACTGGCTGATCGTGCTGCTGATCGTCGTGATGGTGTTCGGCACCAAGAAGCTCAAGAACATCGGCTCCGACCTGGGCGGCGCCGTCAAGGGCTTCAAGGACGGCATGAAGGAAGGCGGCGCTGCTGCGGCAGAAGACAAGCCGGCACCTCCCGCCGGCCAGGTCACGAATGCCGCCGCGGCCGACAAGACCACGATCGACGTCGAAGCCAAGCAGAAATCGTAGTCCGGCGTGATCGATCTCGGCATTTCCAAGATGGCGCTGATCGGCGCGGTGGCACTCATTGTCATCGGGCCCGAGAAGCTGCCGCGCGTCGCCCGCACGGTGGGCGCGCTGCTGGGCAAGGCCCAGCGCTACGTGAACGACGTCAAGGCCGAGGTCAATCGCTCGATGGAGCTCGACGAGCTCAAGAAGATGAAGGAAACGGTCGAGGGTGCCGCGCGCGACGTGGAGAACTCGATCCAGACCGGCGCCGCCGATTTCGAGAAGCAGTGGACCGAGACGGCCGGCGAGGCCGCTTCCGCGCTCTCGGGCGAGCTGCCGCAGGTTTACCCCGAATACAAGCACCCCAGGAAGAAATGGCGTGTCAAGCAGGGCGCGACACCCAACTGGTACAAGGCCCGCCAGGGCATCCGTACCAAGGCGCTGTCGGGCGCCGCCCGCGTGGCGAGATACCGGCCCCAGCGCCTGAGCTGATTTCATGACAGAACCCAACAAAGAAGACGAGCTCGCGGGCACCGAGCAGCCGTTCGTGCAGCACCTGATGGAGCTGCGCGACCGGCTGATCAAGGCCATGCTGGCCATCGGCGTGGCCGCCGCCCTGCTGGCGCTGTTCCCGGGCCCCTCGGCGCTGTACGACATCCTGGCCGCGCCGCTGGTGGCCCACCTGCCCAAGGGCGCGACGCTGATCGCCACCAACGTGATCTCGCCGTTCGTGGTGCCGCTCAAGATTTTGTTCATGACCGCGTTCATGCTGGCCTTGCCAGTGGTGCTGTACCAGGTGTGGGCCTTCGTGGCGCCGGGCCTGTACTCGCACGAGAAGAAGATGGTGCTGCCGCTGGTGATCTCCAGCACCCTGCTGTTTTTCGTGGGGGTGGCGTTCTGCTACTTCTTCGTGTTCGGCCAGGTGTTCAAGTTCATCCAGAGCTTCGCGCCCAAATCGATCACGGCGGCGCCGGATATCGAGGCCTACCTGAGCTTCGTCATCGGCATGTTCCTGGCGTTCGGGCTGGCCTTCGAGGTGCCGGTGGCCGTCATCCTGCTGGTGCGCATGGGGGTGGTCAGCGTGGCCCAGCTGCGCCAGTACCGCGGTTATTTCTGGGTGGTGGCCGCGGTCGGCACCGCCATGGTCACACCGCCCGACGCGGGCTCCATGCTCATGCTGCTGGCCGTGGTCGGCGGCCTGTACGAGGTGGGCATCCTGGCGGCGCAGATGTTCGTCAAGAGCACCCAGGCGCCGGAGGACAAGGAGGCGGACTCGTCGGCCTCGTCCTCGTCGTCCTGATACGGTTTTTCCGGTCTTTTCACGGCAACGTCCAGGCGGGACGGTCGTTTCCCGCTATCAAATCCGAAGCAATCGACGAGGCCGGCCGCGGCTCGGGGCTGCTCCTGATTCCATAGCGCGAAAGAACCGCCGGGCCTGGACCTCGGGGTGTTTTGGTGGCCAATCCGGCCCCGGCGGCGCTGCCGGGTCGGCCGTCAGCCCCCCAGGTAGGCGTCCTGCACCTTGGGGTTGCCCAGCAGGGCGCGCCCGCTGTCCGCCATCACGATTTTCCCGGTTTCCAGCACGTAGCCGCGGTCGGCGATCTTGAGCGCCTGCCGCACGTTCTGCTCCACCAGGAAGATGGTGAGGCCGGCCTTGTTGATCTCGCGCAGCGTGCGGAAGATGTCCTGCACGATGATGGGCGCCAGGCCCATGGAGGGTTCGTCCAGCAGCAGCAGGCGGGGCTTGGCCATCAGCGCGCGGCCGATCGCCAGCATCTGCTGTTCGCCGCCCGACAGGTTGCCCGCCAGGCCGTCGGCGCGCTCCTTCAGGCGCGGGAACAGGCTGTAGACGTAGTCCAGGTCGCGCGCCCGGCTGCCCCGGTCCTTGCGCGTGTAGGCGCCCAGTTCCAGGTTCTCGCGCACGGTCAGGGTGGTCAGCGTGGCGCGGCCCTCGGCCACCTGCACCACGCCGCGCGAGACGATCTTGTGCGGTGCCAGGGCGCCGATGTCTTCGCCGGCAAAGCGCACGCTGCCGGCCGCCTTTTTGGTCAGGCCCGAGAGCGCCAGCAGGGTGGTGGACTTGCCGGCGCCGTTGGCGCCGACCAGCGTGGTGATCTGGCCTTCGTGCAGCTCGAAGTCGATGCCCTTGACGGCTTCGATATGGCCATAGCTGACCTTCAGGCCGTTGACCTGGAGCAGCGGTGTGGCGGCGGCGGTCATGCGGCGGCTCCTTCTTCGTCGGCCGTGGCTTCGTCTTCTTCCCGGCCCAGGTAGGCCTCGATCACTTGCGGATCGTTCTTGATCTGCTCGGCGTTGCCCTGGGCGATGATGCGGCCGAAATTCAGCACGGCGATCTGCTCGCACAGGCCCATCACGAAGCGCATGTCGTGCTCGATCATGAAGATGGTGTAGCCGCGGCGCTGGATGTTCTCGATCTCGTGCATCAGCTCCGTCTTCTCGGTACTGTTCATGCCGGCCACGGGCTCGTCCAGCAGCAGCAACCGCGGATCGGTGGCGAGCGCGCGCGCCAGTTCCAGCTTGCGCTGGTCGCCGTAGGACAGGTTGTCGGCAGCGTCGTGCGCCTTGTGGTCGAGCTTGACCCACGACAGCAGCTCGCGCGCGCGGTCGCGCGCGCGCTTTTCCTCGGCGCGGAAACCGCCCAGCGACAGCAGCAGGCCGGCCGCGCCGTAGTTGAGGTGCGCATGCATGCCCACCATCACGTTTTCCAGCAGCGACATCTCCTTGAAGATGCGGATGTTCTGGAAGGTGCGCGCCAGCCCCAGGCGGGTGATCTCGTGCGGCTTGAGGCCGGCCAGATCCCGGCCGTCGAAGCTGATGCGGCCGCCCGTGACGGGCAGCAGGCCGGTGATCAGGTTGAACACGGTGGTCTTGCCGGCGCCGTTGGGGCCGATCAGGCCGAAGATGCCGCCCTGCGGAATGTCGAGGTCCACGCCCTGCAGCACCTGCAGGCCGCCGAAGTGCCGCGACACGGCGTTCAATTGCAGCATGCCGCTCATGCGCGCTCCTTCTTCGCACCCAGGCCGAACCAGCGGCGCAGCTGCGCGGGGTCCCAGATGCCCTTGGGCAGGAACAGCACGATGGCGACCAGGATGAAGCCGTTGACCACCAGCCGGAAATCCTTGAACGAGCGCAGCAGCTCCGGCAGCACCGTGAGGATGGCGCTGCCCAGCACCGGGCCGGTCAGGCCGTTGATGCCGCCCAGGATGGTCATGGTCAGGATGTCCACGCCGCGGTCGAAGCCGAACTCGTTGGGGCCGATGAAGAAAGTCAGGTGGGCGTTGAGCGCGCCGGCCAGCCCGGCGATCACGGCGCCCAGCACGAAGGCCAGCATCTTGCTGGCACCCACGTTGATGCCCATCAGGCCGGCCGCGGTCTCGTCCTCCTTGATGGCTTCGAAGGAGCGTCCCACCTTGGAGCGGCGCAGGCGCCAGAGCACGGCCAGCGTCAGCACCACGGCCAGCGCCACATGCCACCACTGCGTGAGCTGCGGGATGCCGTTGAGGCCCAGGGCGCCGCCGGTCCAGCCCTCGGCGTTCAGCAGCGCGATGCGCACCACCTCGCCGAAGCCGAGCGTGGCCATGGCGAGGTACACGCCCGACAGGCGCAGCGTGGGCTTGCCGATGATGAAGGCCATCACCGCCGGGGCCGCCATGCCGCCGGCCAGGGCCACCGGGAAGGGCGCGCCGGCATTCATGGTGAGCAGGGCCGAGGTGTAGGCACCTAGCCCCATGAAGGCGGCATTGGCCATGGCCAGCATGCCGCAGGACAGCGTGAGGTAGATGGACAGGGCCAGCAGCGCATTGGTGCCCAGCGTGAGCACCAGGTTGCTGTAGACCGACCAGAAGTTATCGAACCATTCCATGTTGTTCTTCGTCGTTCGGGCGTCAGACTTTGCGTTCCTGCAGCGTGCCGAACAGCCCCTTGGGCCGCACCAGCAGGATCAGGAACAGCAGGCCGAAGGCCACCGCGTCGCGCATGTTGGAGCCGATGTAGGCCACCGACAGCACCTCGGCAAAGCCCAGGAACAGGCCGCCCAGCATGGCGCCGCGGATGTCGCCCATGCCGCCCAGGATGATGACCGCGATGCCCTTGTGCAGCATGGGCTGGCCCATGAGCGGGAACAGGGCGTTCGAGTACAGCCCGATCAGCACGCCCGCCACGCCCCCCAGGCCGGCGGCCGCGAACGAGGTCAGGAAGAACAGCTGCTCGACGTTGATGCCCAGCAGGTAGGCGGCCTTGGGCGATTCGGCGATGGCGCGCAGCGCGCGGCCGAGCTGCGTCTTCTTGAGCGCGAACATCAGCACCGCCATCAGCGCGAAGGACAGCAGGATGATGCCCAGCTCCAGCGCGGTCAGGTGGATGCCGCCGAGATCGAGCGCATCGGTCGACACGACGCCGGACGGGAAGCGCAGGTTTTCCGCGCCGAAGATGCCCTGCACGCCGTTGTTCAGGATGATGGCCACGCCGATGGTGGCGATCATCGGGATCAGGTGCGGTGCGTTGCGCGCGCGCAGCGGCCGCAGCACCAGGAAGTCGATCACCATGCCGACCAGGCCGCTGAAGGCGAAGGCGAACAGCAGCGCCGCCCACAGCGGCAGGTCGAAGCGGGCGATGGCCTGCACGGCCGCATACGCGCCCACCATGAACACGGCGCCGTGCGACAGGTTGATGACGCCCAGGACGCCGAAGATGAGGGTGAAGCCGAGCGCGAACAGGGCGTACACGCACCCGAGCGACAAGGCATTGACTAGCTGCTGTTCCAGCACGATAGGGTTCCCGGCAAAAAAACAAAAAGGCGGCGCGGACCTCCGCGCCACCTCATTCTCCTAGGCTCCACGCTGCTTCGGGAAACACCGCGCAGCCGGCCTGGCCGGCTGGGCGGATGTTGCCTCCCGCCAGGGGGAGGCGAAGCGGCACGCCGTGCGCGCAGCCTGGGGCGAGCTTACTTCTCGATCACGAACTGGCCGCCCTTGGTCACGCTGACGATGGGCAGCTGCTGCGCGTCGTAGCCGGCGGGCTTGCCGGCCTTGTCCATGGCGCGGCGGAACTGGAAGGCGCCCGTGGCGCCGGTCCATTTCACGTTGGGCAGGGCGTCGCGCAGCGCGCTGCGGTCGGCGGCCAGGTTGCCCGAGAGCTTGACCTGCTTGATGGCCTGGGCCGCGATGTGCATCGCGTCATAGGCCTGGGCGGCGAACTGGTCGGGCTGGGTCTTGAACTTGTCGTTGTAGGCCTTGACGAACTTGCTGTTCTCCGGCGTGCTGTTGCTCGACGACCAGGGGCTGCCGACGTACAGGCCTTCGGCCTTGTCCTTGGCCAGGTCGAAGATCTTGACCGAGTTCATGCCGTTGCCGCCGATGAAGGGCACGTTGATGCCGAGCTGGCGGGCCTGCACCATGATGGGCGCGCCTTCGGCCAGCAGGGCCGACAGCACGATGGCGTCGGGGTTGCCGGCCTTGATCTTGGTGAGCTGGGCCTTGAAGTCGACGTCGCCCTTGGCGAAGGTTTCGGTGGCAGTGACCGGGATCTTCAGGTCTTCCAGCGCCTTCTTGAAGTTGTCGTAGCCGCTCTTGGTGAACACGTCGTCATTGCCGTAGAGCACGGCGACCTTCTTCACGTTCGACTTCTTGACCGCCATCTTGATGGTCTCGGGCAGCACGTCGGCTTCGGTCACGGAGTTGCGGAACACGTAGTCGCCGATCGAGGTGATGCCGTCGGCGGTGTTGGAGGTGCCGAAGGCCACGGTCTTGCCGGCCTGGGCGATCGGGTCGGCGGCCTGGGCCGAGTTGGACAGCGTGGGGCCGAACACCATCAGCACCTTGTCCTGGAAGATCAGTTTCTTGAAGACGTTGATGGCTTCTTCCTTCTTGCCCTGCTCGTCCTCGATCACCAGTTCCAGCTTGTTGCCGTTGACGCCGCCGGCGGCGTTGATCTCGTCGGCCGCCATCTGGAAGCCGTTGCGGATGGCTGCGCCGTACTGGGCGGCACCGCCCGACAGGGCTTCGGCCACGCCGATCTTGATGTCGGCGGCCTGGGCGGCGGTGGCCAGCGAGGCGGCGGCCAGCAGGGTGAGCAACGGGGATTTGAACTTGAATTGATTCACTGCGAAAACCTCTGGAAACTCTGGGGAGGAAAGCCAATGATTCTAGTCCGCCGACAAAAAGACACGGGATTGGTGTCTTTTGTGGTCTTTTGTATGGCTTTTCGAGGCACGGGCCCGCCGGCCGGCCCGCCGCTCTCAGCGCGGCGGCGCGGTGCGCGGCCTGGGCCGCAGGCCGGGCGTCACGTCGAGCTCGACCTTGTCGTCGTGGCGCAGCACGCTGAACTTGGCGGCCGTGCCCGGCTTGAGGGCGGCCACGCTGGTCAGCAGCTCGGACACGTTGGTGATGGGCCGGCCCGCCACATTGACGATCACGTCGCCCGGCCGGATGCCGGCCTGCGCGGCGGGGCCGTTCTGCAGCACGCCGGTGATGATGACGCCCTGGCGCGCCTTGACGCCGAAGGTCTCGGCCAGCTCGGGCGAGAGGTCGTTGGGCTCCACGCCGATCCAGCCGCGCGTGACCTGGCCGTCGCGCACGATGCTCTCGAGCACCTGCTTGGCGGTGGACACAGGAATCGCGAAGCCGATGCCCATGCTGCCACCCGAGCGCGAGTAGATCGCGGTGTTGATGCCCAGCAGGTTGCCGTTCACGTCGACCAGCGCGCCGCCCGAATTGCCGGGGTTGATGGCGGCGTCGGTCTGGATGAAGTTCTCGAAGGTGTTGATGCCGAGCTGGTTGCGGCCCAGCGCGCTGACGATGCCGCCGGTGACGGTCTGGCCGACGCCGAACGGGTTGCCGATGGCCAGCACCTGGTCACCCACCTGCAGCGCATCGGAGTTGCCCAGCACGATGACGGGCAGCTTGTCGAGTTCGACCTTCAGGATTGCGAGGTCGGTGTCCGGGTCGGTGCCGATCACCTTGGCCTTGGCGCGGCGGCTGTCGTTGAGGATCACCTCGATCTCGTCCGCGCCCTCGACCACATGGTTGTTGGTGAGGATGTAGCCGTTGGGGCTGACGATCACCCCGCTGCCCAGGCCCGCCTGGGGCTCGTTACCGCGGTCGCCGAAGAAGAACCGGAACCAGGGATCGTTGCTGCGCGGATTCTTCTCGGCCGCCTTGCTGGTGTTGATGCTGACCACCGCGGGCGCCGCCTTCTTGGCGGCGGCGCTCAGGCTGCCCTGGACCGGGGCCGCGGGGGAGGAGGGGGCGGGCGCTTCGATCAGCGCCACCGCGCCGGCCAGCGACGGGCGCCGGTCGAGCCAGCCGGGCTTGAGCGTGGCCACGACAAAGTAGGCGGCCAGCAGGAGGGTCACGGCTTGGGAGAACAGGAGCCAGAGTCGCTTCATGGTGCGGTATGCAATCTTCTTGGGTCGTCGCGGGGAACAGGCCGCGGCGCACCAGGCGCCGGGGCATCGCCCATTCTCCCTCAATTGCCGCTGCGGCTGACCGACAATAGGGCGCATGACGACGACCCGCCACGAACTCTCGCTCGCGCTGGACGAGCTGCTGCAGCCCGCGCGCTTCAAGGACTACGGCCCCAACGGCCTGCAGGTCGAGGGGCGCCCGGAGATCCGCAGGATCGTCTCGGGCGTGACCGCCAGCCGCGCGCTGATCGAGGCCGCCATCGCCGCCCGGGCCGACGCCGTGTTCGTGCACCACGGCCTGTTCTGGCGCGGCCAGGACGGGCGCGTGACCGGCTGGATGAAGCAGCGCCTGGCCTTGCTGCTGGGTCATGACATCAACCTGTTCGCCTACCACCTGCCGCTGGACGCGCACCCCGTGCTGGGCAACAACGCGCAGCTGGGGCTGCGGCTCGGGCTGCAGGCCGAGGCGCGCTTCGGCGAGCAGGACCTGGGCTTTCTGGGCGGGCGCGCCGACGGCGGCGCCTTCGCCAGCGCCACGCACCTGGCCGAGCACCTCGAAAAGGCATTGAATCGCCCCAATGTCCTTGTCGGCGGGTCATCGGGTGCTATTAAAAATATAGCGTGGTGCAGCGGTGGCGCGCAAGGCTACTTCGAGGCGGCGATCGCCGCCGGCGCCCAGGCCTTCATCACCGGCGAGATTTCCGAGCCGCAGGCGCACTACGCGCGCGAAAGCGGTGTGGCCTTCCTGGCCTGCGGCCACCACGCCAGCGAGCGCTACGGCGCACCGGCGGTGGCCGCGCAGATGGCGGCGCAGTTCGGGCTGGAGCACCAGTTCATCGACATCGACAACCCCGCATGAGCCGCGCCGCCAGCCCCTCCCGGGACGGCGCCGTCCCGCCCCCCGGCCGGCCGGAGCGCCGGCCCATCGCCATCACCCTGGGCGACCCGGCGGGCATCGGCCCGGAAATCATCGCCAAGGCCTTCCGCGACGCGCCCGGGCTGATGCGGGACTGCTTCGTGGCCGGCGACCTAGCCACGCTGCGCCGGGCCGTGCGGTTCATCGGCGGGCCGGGCCGGGCGGAGCTGCCGGTGGCGCTGATCGGCGCCGCCGCCGAGGCGCTGCAGATGCCGCCGCGCTGCCTCCCGGTGCTGCAGATTGCGGCGCCGGCGGCGCCCGTTCCACTTGGGCAGGTGAGCGCCCTGGCCGGCCGGATCGCGGCCGACTGCGTCACCTGGGCCGCGCGCGCCGCCCTGCGCGGCGAGGTGGCGGCGCTGGTGACCGCGCCCCTGCACAAGGAGGCGCTGGCTGCCGCCGGCGTGCCGTTTCCGGGTCACACCGAGCTGCTGCAGGCCGAGGCGGCGGCGTTCCTGGGGCGGCCCGTGGCCGAGGTGCCGGTGCGCATGATGCTGGCCAACGACGAACTGCGCACCGTGCTGGTGAGCATTCACGTGTCGCTGCGCGAGGCGATCGAGGCCGTGACCTTCGACAATGTCTTGCAGACTCTGCGCATTACGCACGAATCTGTGGGGACGGCGCTACAGCGCCCGCCGCGCATCGGCGTCGCCGGCCTGAATCCGCATGCGGGCGAGGGCGGGCTGTTCGGCCGCGAGGAGATCGACACCATCCTGCCGGCCGTGCGTGCGGCGCAGGCCGACGGCCTGGCGGTCAGCGGCCCGTTTGCGCCCGACACGATCTTCATGCGGGCGCGCCGCGGCGAGTTCGACGTGGTGGTGGCGATGTACCACGACCAGGGGCTGATTCCCGTGAAATACCTCGGCGTGGAGCAGGGCGTGAACGTCACGCTGGGCCTGCCGCTGGTGCGCACCAGTCCCGACCATGGCACGGCCTTCGACATCGCGGGCACCGGGCGGGCCGATGCGTCCAGCCTGCTCGAGGCGATCCGCATGGCGCGCCGGCTCGGCGCCGGTGTTTCCGAGTGAAATCGGGCCGAGGTCCAGGTGGGGCGGACCTCGGTAGCTATGAAAACTGTAGCGCCCGGGTTTACTTCTTCAGGCTGTCGCGGATCTCGCGCAGCAGCACGATGTCCTCGGGCGGCGCGGCCGGGGCGGGCGCGGGCGCCGGTTCCGAGCGCTTGAGCCGGTTGATCTGCTTGACCATGAGGAAGATGATGAACGCCAGGATCGCGAAATTGACCGCCACCGTGATGAAGTTGCCGTAGGCGAAGACCGGGACGCCGGCTTTCTTCAGCGCGTCCAGCGTCGTGGCCGTGCCCGGCGGCACGTTGCCCAGCACCAGGAACAGGTTGGAGAAGTCGAGCTTGCCGATGACCGCCCCGACCAGCGGCATGATGAGGTCGCCGACCACCGAATCGACGATCTTGCCGAAGGCGCCGCCGATGATCACGCCGACGGCGAGATCGATGACATTGCCCTTGACGGCAAATTCCTTGAATTCCTTCATCATGCCCATGCTGATCACTCCTGGTTGTCGGGGGGTTGAAGTATTCCCTACAAAATCGGGCTGTCAAGCGCGCCGGGGGGCGTTGAATTCACGCAGGGCGGTCAGCTACAATCGCGGGTTGACCCTAATAAGCGACGTTCTTGAGGACCCCCATGAGTGACACCCCAGTCGACACCAGCAAGCGGACGTGGCTGATCGCGTCCACCTGCGCCGGTGCAGTGGGCGGCGTGGCGACCGCCGTTCCCTTCGTGAGTAGTTTCGAGCCTTCCGAGAAGGCCAAGGCCGCCGGAGCGGCTGTCGAAGCGGACATCTCCGCCCTCAAGCCCGGTGAGAAGATGACCGTCGAATGGCGGGGCAAGCCGGTCTGGATCCTCAAACGCACGCCCGAGCAGGTCGCCGAGCTGCCCAAGCTCGACGGCGAGCTGGCCGATCCGCAGTCCAAGCGCCATCCCGACGAATTCACCCCGGTCTACGCGCGCAACGAAACCCGCTCCATCAAGCCCGACGTGCTGGTGGTGGTGGGCATCTGCACGCACCTGGGCTGCTCGCCCAGCGACCGGCTCGCCCCCGGCCCGCAGCCCTCGCTCCCCAATGACTGGCAAGGCGGCTTCCTGTGCCCCTGCCACGGCTCCACCTTCGACCTGGCCGGCCGCGTGTTCAAGAACAAGCCCGCGCCCGACAACCTCGAAGTGCCGCCGCACATGTATCTGTCGGACACCCGGTTGCTGATCGGCGAAGACAAGAAGGCTTGAGGACGACGAACATGGCTGAATTCAAGGACATCTCCCCCAACGCCACGGCTTCCGCCAAGCTGATGAACTGGGTCGACAACCGCTTCCCCGCCTCCAAGCTCTACAAAGAGCACATGAGCGAGTACTACGCGCCGAAGAACTTCAACTTCTGGTACATCTTCGGCTCGCTGGCCCTGCTGGTGCTGGTGATCCAGATCGTCACCGGCATCTTCCTGGTGATGCACTACAAGCCCGATGCGACGCTGGCCTTCGCCTCGGTCGAGTACATCATGCGCGACGTGCCCTGGGGCTGGCTGATCCGCTACATGCACTCCACCGGCGCCTCGGCGTTCTTCGTGGTGGTCTACCTGCACATGTTCCGCGGCCTGCTCTACGGCTCCTACCGCAAGCCGCGCGAGCTGGTCTGGATCTTCGGCTGCGCGATCTTCCTGTGCCTGATGGCCGAGGCCTTCATGGGCTACCTGCTGCCCTGGGGCCAGATGTCCTACTGGGGCGCCCAGGTGATCGTGAACCTGTTCTCCGCGATTCCCTTCGTCGGCCCCGACCTGGCGCTGCTGATCCGCGGCGACTACGTGGTGTCCGACGCCACGCTGAACCGCTTCTTCAGCTTCCACGTGATCGCCGTGCCGCTGGTGCTGCTGGGCCTGGTGGCCGCGCACATCATCGCGCTGCACGAAGTCGGCTCCAACAACCCCGACGGCGTCGAGATCAAGGGCCCCAAGGCCCCGAAGGACGCCCACGGCCACCCGCTGGACGGCATCCCGTTCCACCCCTACTACACGGTGCACGACATCTTCGGCGTCAGCGTGTTCCTGATGGTCTTCACCGCCATCATCTTCTTCGCGCCCGAGTTCGGCGGCTACTTCCTGGAGTACAACAACTTCATCCCGGCCGACCCGCTGAAGACGCCTTCGCACATCGCGCCGGTCTGGTACTTCACGCCGTTCTATTCCATGCTGCGCGCCATCACCAGCGAGATGATGTATGCGCTGATCGCCTGCGTGGTGGCCGGTGCCGGCTTCGGCGTGCTCAAGGCCCGGCTGCCGAGCCTGGTCAAGGGCGGCATCGCCGTGGTGGCGGTGGCGGTCGTCGCCATGATGCTGTCCATCGACGCCAAGTTCTGGGGCGTGGTGACCATGGGCGGCGCCGTCATCATCCTGTTCTTCCTGCCCTGGCTGGACCACAGCCCGGTGAAGTCGATCCGCTACCGTCCGAGCTGGCACAAGTACCTGTACGCCGTCTTCGTGGTCAACTTCGTAGTGCTGGCCTACCTGGGCGTGCAGCCGCCGTCGCCGGTGGGCGAGCGCGTGTCGCAAGTGGGAACGCTGTTCTACTTCGGCTTCTTCCTGCTGATGCCGTGGTGGAGCCGCCAGGGCCAGACCAAGCCGGTGCCGGACCGCGTGACCTTCGCTGCGCACTAAGCTGGAGATAACAACAATGAAGAAACTCATCCTCACGTTGATCGTCGCCCTGGGCTTCGCCGTGGGCGCGCAGGCCTCCGAAGGCGACAGCATCGCCTGGGACAAGGCGCCCAACAAGACCAACGACCTGGCCGCGCTGCAAAATGGCGCCAAGCTGTTCGTCAACTACTGCCTGAACTGCCACTCGGCCGCCTTCATGCGCTTCAACCGCCTGAAGGACATCGGCCTGACCGACCAGCAGATCAAGGACAACCTGCTGTTCACCACCGACAAGGTCGGCGAGACCATGAAGGCCGCGATCGACCCGAAGCAGGCCAAGGACTGGTTCGGCGCCAACCCGCCCGACCTCACCGTGATCGCGCGTTCGCGCTCGGGCCACGGCGGCACCGGTGCCGACTACCTGTACACCTACCTGCGCACCTACTACCGCGACGGCAGCAAGGCCACGGGCTGGAACAACCTGGCGTTCCCCAGCGTCGGCATGCCGAACGTGCTGTGGGAGCTGCAGGGTGAGCGCAAGCCGGTGTTCGAGGTGAAGGAAGAGCACGGCCACGAAATGAAGGTCTTCAAGGGCTGGGAGCAGGTGACGCCGGGAACCCTGTCGCCGCTGCAGTACGAGCAGGCCGTCGGCGACCTCGTGAGCTACCTGCAATGGATGGGCGAGCCCGCGCAGAACACCCGCGTGCGGGTGGGCGTCTGGGTGCTGCTGTTCCTGGGGGTGTTCACCGTGATTGCCTGGCGCCTCAATGCCGCCTACTGGAAAAACGTCAAGTAACCCGTACCCGACGCTCAGGGGCCGCACGTGATACTGTGGCCTGAGTTTGCAGAGTGGGCGTGCCAGCACGTTCCACTCTTTTGATTTTTAGGAGCCTCCGCCATGATGGTGCTGTATTCAGGAACCACCTGCCCGTTTTCCCACCGCTGCCGCTTCGTGCTGTTCGAGAAGGGCATGGACTTCGAGATCCGTGACGTCGACCTGTACAACAAGCCGGAAGACATCAATGTCATGAACCCGTACGGCCAGGTGCCGATCCTGGTCGAACGCGACCTGATCCTGTACGAGTCGAACATCATCAACGAGTACATCGACGAGCGCTTCCCGCATCCGCAGCTGATGCCCGGCGACCCGGTGGACCGCGCCCGCGTGCGCCTGTTCCTGCTCAATTTCGAGAAGGAACTGTTCGTGCACGTCAGCACGCTGGAATCGCGCGCTGCCAAGAGCAACGAGAAGGCGCTGGAAAAAGCCCGCTCGCACATCCGCGACCGCCTGACGCAGCTCGCACCCGTGTTCCTCAAGAACAAGTACATGCTGGGCGACAACTTCTCGATGCTCGACGTGGCCATCGCGCCGCTGCTGTGGCGCCTGGACTACTACGGCATCGACCTGTCCAAGAACGCGGCGCCGCTGCTCAAGTACGCCGAGCGCATCTTCTCGCGCCCGGCCTACATCGAGGCGCTGACGCCGTCCGAAAAGGTCATGCGCAAGTAAGATGGTTCTCTCGCCGGCCGCTCCGTGCGCAGCGCTGCTTCCCGAGGGGGCGCTGCCTGGGGCTGCCAGCCGTCACTGATGAGCTGCGGACCCTGTCCATGATGAATGCCCTGGAATCCACGTCCACGCGCCCGTACCTGATCCGGGCGCTGTACGAATGGTGCACCGACAACGGCTTCACGCCCTACGTGGCCGTGCTGGCGGACGACACGGTGCAGGTGCCGCGCGAGTACGTGAAGAACGGCGAGATCGTGCTCAACATCAGCTTCGACGCGACCAGCTCGCTCAAGCTGGGCAACGAGTTCATCGAGTTCAAGGCGCGCTTTGCCGGCACGGCGCGCGAGATCATGGTCCCGGTCAGCCGCGTGATCGCCATCTATGCCCGGGAGAACGGGCAGGGCATGGCGTTTCCCGTGCCGGTGCCCGCGGCCACCGGCGACGAGGCGCCCAAGGCGTCGCCGCTGGCCAGCGTGCCGGAGGCGGAGCCGCGGGTGGTGCAGCTGGTGCCAGGGGAAGCCCCGCCGGCCGGCGCCACCCCGGACGATCCCGAGCCGCCGCGTCCTCCCGCCGCCGGCGCGCGCCCCTCTCTCAAGCGGGTGAAATAGGGCGGCCTGGCGCGAGGCCTGCCGCGCGCCGCTAGAATGCCGGCACCGCCGATTTAGCTCAGTTGGTAGAGCAACCGCCTTGTAAGCGGTAGGTCGTCCGTTCGATTCGGACAATCGGCACCAACCTCAATATTTCGGGGCGATTTGAACCTTCAGCCGGATTGAGGTAACCTCCCACCCCCGGCTGCGCAAATGGGATTGAAGAGCAGGAAGCACCTGCCTCAGTTTCGCGGCCGCAGCGTTGTTGTCCACCAGCAGACACCAGGCCGCCCCCTCGATCGGGCCGGCCTGCACGGTGGGCCGCAGCGTGGCAGGGATCAACAATTCAACAGCCTTGAGGCGCTCGCTGGACTCCCGCACCAGTTCGGCCAGTCTCGCCAGCGTCGGCGAGTCCTGCGCCGCCTGGTGCAGTGTGACCGGATGATGGCGGCGGTTCATGGCTGGGGTCAAAGATCGTTGAGGGGTCAGCAAAGTGCACTTGATTATCACGGATGCGTGGCTTGCCAGGAGCCACGCCGTACACCTGAGCGGCACCAAACTGGTGCTGGCCGGCCTGGGCCTGTCGCTGGCGCTGATGATGGTGGCCGCCGGCCTGTACCACTGGGTCTTTCTCAAGGGCGCGCGCGAAGGCTGGCCCGTGATCGGCACCCTCGTCAAGCTCGTGGTGAAGGACGAATTCGAGCAGCGCGACCGCTTCATGCGCGAGAACCTTGACGTCATGGCGAAGAAGCTGGGCGAGATGCAGGCCAAGATGGTCCAGCTAGAAGCGCTGGGAGAGCGCGTCTCCGGGCTGGCGGGCGTGGTTCCCAGCGAGATCAAGCGGGTGCCCGGGCGCGGCGGCGCCCTGGTGTCGGGCCGGCCGCTCAGCATGGAAGAGCTGCAGGCCACGCTGGCCGACCTGGAGCAGTTGACCGACCAGCGGGTCGATCTGATGACCGTGGTGGAGTCGCGCCTGTTCGACCAGAAGGTGCGCAAGATGATGGTGCCGACGCAAAAGCCCGTCTCGCTGGGGCAGCTGGGCTCGTCGTTCGGCTGGCGCATCGACCCGTTCACCGGCCGCTCGGCCCTGCACACCGGGCTGGATTTCCAGGCGGAACCCGGCACCTCGATCCTGGCGGCCGCCGGCGGCGTGGTGGCGACGCAGGAGTTCCACCCCGCCTACGGCAACATGGTGGAGATCGACCACGGCAACGACCTGATCACTCGCTATGCCCATGCCTCGAAGGTCTGGGTCAAGAAGGGCGATCTCATCAAGCGCGGGCAGAAGATCGCCGAAGTCGGCACCACGGGCCGCTCGACCGGCCCGCACCTGCATTTCGAGGTGCTGGTGCAGGGGGTTCCGCAGGACCCGCAGAAATTCCTGGCGGCCGGCGAGAACCTGCCGGCGCCGCAAATGGCCAGGGCGATGGCGCCCGCGCCGGCCGCGCCCGGGCAAAGGTAAAATCAAAAGCTTGGCTGCAACAGCCCGGTGCCCTTGCATTGGTTTGCCTCAGCCTCATTTCCATCCGATAGATAAAGGATTGCGCTGCCCTGCCGGCCCCTGAGGGACTGGCAGTACGGTCTTGCTTTCATGGCCACCAACATCCTCACCAAAATTTTCGGCAGCCGCAACGACCGGCTTCTCAAGCAGTACCGCAAGACGGTGGACCGCATCAATGCGATGGAGCCGCAGTTCGAAAAACTGAGCGATGACGAACTGCGCCTGAAGACGCAGGAGTTCAAGGACCGCCTGGCGGGCGGCGAGGCGCTGGAGGCCATCCTGCCGGAGGCCTTCGCCGTCGTGCGCGAGGGCTCCAAGCGCGTCATGAAAATGCGCCACTTCGACGTGCAGATGCTGGGCGGCATGTCGCTGCACAACGGCAAGATTTCCGAAATGCGCACCGGCGAGGGCAAGACGCTCACCGCTACGTTGCCGGTCTACCTGAACGCGCTGACGGGCAAGGGCGTGCATGTCGTGACTGTGAACGACTACCTGGCCAACCGAGACGCCCGCTGGATGGGCCGCCTGTACAACTTTCTTGGCCTGACGGTGGGCGTGAACCTGCCGCAGATGCCGCGCGAAGAGAAGCAGGCCGCCTACCAAGCCGACATCACCTACGGTACCAACAACGAATACGGCTTCGACTACCTGCGCGACAACATGGTCTACGAGGTGGCCGACCGCGTGCAGCGCGGCCTGAACTACGCCATCGTCGACGAGGTCGATTCGATCCTGATCGACGAAGCCCGCACGCCGCTGATCATCAGCGGCCAGGCCGAGGACCACACCGACCTGTACATCGCGATGAACAGGGTGGTGCCGCTGCTCACGCGCCAGGAAGGCGAGGCCGACCCGCGCACCGGCGAGGGCGTCACCAAGCCCGGCGACTTCACGCTGGACGAGAAATCGCACCAGGTGTTCCTGACCGAACAGGGCCACGAGAACGCCGAGCGCATCCTGTTCAGCCAGGGCCTGATTCCCGAAGGCGCCACGCTGTACGACCCCGCCAACATCACCCTGGTGCACCACCTGTACGCCGCGCTGCGGGCCAACCACCTGTACCACCGCGACCAGCACTACGTGGTGCAGGAGGGCGAGATCGTCATCGTCGACGAGTTCACCGGCCGCCTGATGTCGGGCCGCCGCTGGAGCGATGGCCTGCACCAGGCCGTGGAGGCCAAGGAAGGCGTGCAGATCCAGGCCGAGAACCAGACGCTGGCCTCGATCACTTTCCAGAACTATTTCCGCCTGTACGGCAAGCTCGCCGGCATGACCGGCACGGCCGACACCGAGGCCTATGAATTCCAGGAGATCTACGGCCTGGAAACCGTGGTGATCCCGCCGAACCGCCCGAGCCGGCGCGACGACCAGCTCGACCGCGTCTACAAGACCTCGCGCGAGCGCTACGAGGCGGCGATCAAGGACATCCGCGAGTGCCACGAGCGTGGCCAGCCGGTGCTGGTGGGCACCACGTCGATCGAGAATTCCGAGCTGATCTCCTCGCTGCTGGACAAGGAAAAGCTGCCGCACCAGGTGCTGAACGCCAAGCAGCACGCGCGCGAAGCCGACATCGTGGCGCAGGCCGGCCGGCCGAAGATGATCACCATCGCCACCAACATGGCGGGCCGCGGCACCGACATCGTGCTCGGCGGCAACGTCGAAAAAGCCATCGAGGCGGTGGAGGCCGACGCTTCGATGGAAGCGGCGGCGAAGGAGCGGCAGATCGCGCAACTGCGCGAGCAGTGGACCCAGGACCATGAGTTCGTCAAGGCCCAGGGCGGCCTGCGCATCATCGCAACCGAACGCCACGAGTCGCGCCGCATCGACAACCAGCTGCGCGGCCGCTCGGGCCGCCAGGGCGACCCGGGCTCCTCGCGCTTCTACCTGAGCCTGGACGACCCGCTGATGCGCATCTTCGCGGGCGACCGCGTCAAGGCCATCATGGAG
Source organism: Variovorax terrae (assembly GCF_022809125.1). Classification (NCBI taxonomy): domain Bacteria; kingdom Pseudomonadati; phylum Pseudomonadota; class Betaproteobacteria; order Burkholderiales; family Comamonadaceae; genus Variovorax; species Variovorax terrae. Next base: position 465,843 of record NZ_JALGBI010000002.1, read on the forward strand.
CGCCTGAAGATGCCCGACGGCGAGGCCATCGAGGCCGGCATCGTCACGCGCAGCATCGAGAGCGCGCAGCGCAAGGTCGAGGCCCGCAACTTCGACATCCGCAAGCAGCTGCTCGAATACGACGACGTGTCGAACGACCAGCGCAAGGTGATCTACCAGCAGCGCAACGACATCCTGGACGCCGCCGACCTCGCGGCGCAGATCGCCTCGCTGCGCGAAGGCTGCTTCACCGACCTGACGCGCCAGTACGTGCCGGTGGAGTCGGTCGAGGAGCAATGGAACCTCGCGGGCCTGGAGAAGGTGCTGGCCGAGGAATGGCAGATCGAGCTGCCGCTGCAGCAGGACGTGCAGGCCGCCAGCGCCATCACCGACGAGGACATCCTGGAGAAGGTGCTGCAGGCCGCCAACGATGCGTTCGCCGCCAAGGTGGCGCAGGTGGGCGGCGAGAACTTCACCCAGTTCGAGCGCATCGTGCTGCTGCAAAGCATCGACAGCAACTGGCGCGACCACCTGAGCTCGCTCGACTACCTGCGCCAGGGCATCCACCTGCGCGGCTATGCGCAGAAGCAGCCCAAGCAGGAGTACAAGCGCGAGGCCTTCGAGCTGTTCGGCCAGCTGCTCGATGCCGTCAAGAACGACGTCACCAAGGTGCTGATGACGGTGCGTGTGCAGTCCAGCGAGCAGCTCGGCGAGGCGGCCGAGGCCATGGAAGACCGTGCCGAAGCGATCTCCAACGTGACCTACAGCGCGCCCACGGAAACCGGCGAAGTCGAGACCACGGTGGACGAGGAAACGCTGCGCCGCCAGCAAGCCGCCGCCGGCCTGCCGCGCGTGGGCCGCAACGATCCCTGCCCCTGCGGCAGCGGCAAGAAATACAAGCTCTGCCACGGCCGGCTCGCCTGAGGCGGCCCCTGTGTTGCAAGACGGGCTGCGGCCCGTTTTGCTTTTGGTTCGCCACTTTTTCGGATAATCGACCCAGTCTCTGAAAGCGCCCCATGCCCGTCAACCTGTCCGCTCCCCGTTCCTCCGACCTCCATCCCGTGCCCGGCGTGCGCATCGGGGTGGCCGAGGCTGGCATCCGCAAGGCCAACCGCAAGGACCTGACCGTCGTGCTGATCGACGAGGGCGCCTCGGTGGCCGGCGTCTTCACGCAGAACCGCTTCTGCGCCGCACCGGTCCAGGTCTGCCGCGAACACCTGGCCCAGGGCCGCGGCATCCGCGCCATGGTGATCAACACCGGCAATGCCAATGCCGGCACCGGCGAGGACGGACTGGTCCGCGCGCGCGCCACCTGCATTGCGCTGGCGCGCCGGCTGGAGCTGGCGCCCGAGCAGATCCTGCCATTTTCCACCGGCGTGATCATGGAGCCGCTGCCGCATGAGCGCATCGAGGCCGGCCTGCCTGCGGCGCTGGCCGACGCGGCCGCCGACCACTGGCTGCGCGCGGCCGAAGGCATCATGACCACCGACACCGTGCCCAAGGCCTTCAGCGCGCAGGCCACCATCGGCGGCGCGACGGTGAGCATCACCGGCATCAGCAAGGGCGCCGGCATGATCCGCCCCAACATGGCCACCATGCTGGGCTTCATGGCCACGGACGCGCAGGTGGCCCCGGCGGTGATGCAGCAGCTGGCGAAGGAACTGGCCGACGGCTCGTTCAACCGCGTCACGGTGGACGGCGACACCTCCACCAACGACTCGTTCGTGGTGATCGCCACCAACCGGGCCCGCCATGCGCCTATCACCTCGCTGGACAGCGCCGAGGGCCAGGCCCTGAAGGCCGCCATGCTGGCGATCGCGCGGCAGCTGGCGCAGGCCATCGTGCGCGACGGCGAGGGCGCCACCAAGTTCATCGCGATCCAGGTCGAAGGCGGCGGGACCGGCGAAGAATGCCGCCAGGTGGCCTATGCCATCGCGCATTCGCCGCTGGTCAAGACGGCCTTCTTCGCCAGCGACCCGAACCTCGGCCGCATCCTGGCGGCCGTCGGCTATGCGGGCATCGCAGACCTGGACCAGACGAAGATCGACCTGTACCTGGACGACGTGCGGGTCGCCGTGCAGGGCGGGCGCGACCCCGCGTACCGCGAGGAAGACGGCCAGCGCGTGATGAAGCAAAGCGAGATCACGGTGCGCGTGGCACTGGGCCGCGGCACGGCCGCCGACACGGTCTGGACCTGCGACCTCAGCCACGACTACGTGTCGATTAACGCGGATTACAGGTCTTGACCACCCCCGACGCGCCTGCGGCGCCTCCCCCTCAAAGGGGGCGCCACCAGCGGCCCGGCACAGCCGGTTCCGCGGTGGCCCCCGAAAGTAGACGCTGATGAACGAGAAATTTGAACACCTGATCGAGCGCGCCGAACAGCTGATCCGCCGCATCGAATCGATCCTGCCGCAGCCGCTGTCGGCGCCCGACTGGCAGGCGTCCATCGCCTGGCGCTACCGCAAGCGCTCGTCCGGCCACGGCGCGCTGGAGCCGGTGCGCCATGTGGCGGCGATGCGGCTGGACGACCTCAAGGAGATCGACGGCCAGAAGGAGAAGATCCAGCGCAACACGCTGCAGTTCGTCGAGGGCAAACCCGCCAACAACGTGCTGCTGACGGGCGCGCGCGGCACCGGCAAGTCCTCGCTGATCAAGGCCTGCCTCAACGCCTACGCGCCCCGGGGCCTGCGCCTGATCGAGGTCGACAAGGACGACCTGATCGACCTGCCGGACATCGTGGACACCGTGTCCGCGCGCCCCGAGAAGTTCATCGTGTTCTGCGACGACCTGAGCTTCGAGGACGGCGAGCCCGGCTACAAGGCGCTCAAGTCCATCCTCGACGGCTCGGTGGCCGCGGCCACGCCCAATGTGCTGATTTATGCCACCAGCAACCGGCGCCACCTGCTGCCCGAGCACATGAAGGACAACCTGACCTACACCACCTCCGCCGAGGGGGAAATCCACCCGGGCGAGGTGGTGGAGGAAAAGATCTCGCTGTCCGAGCGCTTCGGCCTGTGGGTGAGTTTCTACCCGTTCAGCCAGGACGAGTACCTCACCATCGTCGCGCAATGGCTGTCGTCCTTCGGCGTCGCGGTGCCGGCGATCGAGGCGGCACGTGCCGAGGCCCTGGTCTGGGCGCTGGAGCGCGGCTCGCGCAGCGGCCGCGTGGCCTACCAGTTCGCGCGCGACTACGCAGGCACGCACGCGCGATGAGGGCCGGCCCGAGCACCGCGGCAGCGCCTCTGGTGGCCGATGCCGACCGCCCGCGCGAAGGCGGCCCGGACCGCCCCGTGACGGACGTGGCGGTGGGCGTGCTGGTGCGGGCCAATGGCGACTTCCTGCTGACCTCGCGCCCGCCTGGCAAGGTCTATGCGGGCTACTGGGAGTTTCCCGGCGGCAAGCTGGAGGTCGGCGAGACGGTCGAGCAAGCGCTGCGCCGCGAGCTGCATGAAGAGTTGGGCATCACCATCGGCGCCGCCCAGCCCTGGAAAGTGGAGTTGGTCGACTACCCCCATGCGCTGGTGCGGCTGAACTTCTGCAAGGTGTTCGAGTGGTCGGGCGAGCTGCAGATGCGCGAAGGCCAGACCTGTGCCTGGCAGGCGCTGCCGGTCGCGGTGGCGCCGGTGCTGCCGGGCACGGTGCCGGTGCTGCGCTGGTTCGCGCTAGAGCGGGCGTTCGAGGGTGCTACACATTCTGTAGCATGAAATGACCGCGGGACGCGGACATCCGGCCATTTTTATTGAATTATTGGAGCGGAAGGCCGTTCGGCAGGTCTTCGGGCGGCGCCTCGCTGGGCACGCGGAAGTTTTCGCTGGCCCAGGCGCCGAGGTCGAGGTTCTTGCAGCGCTCCGAGCAGAACGGGCGGAAGCGGTTGCTGGGCGCGTAGACGCTGTCGCCGCTGCACTGGGGGCAGCGCACGATCTTGGGGGCGGCTTGCTCGGACATGGCGGCTCTCGGCACGGAGGGCAGGTTCAGCACAGCGCCAGTTCGAAGGAGGCGTCGTTGCTGCACGGGTGCAGCCGCTCGTCGGCCTCGTGGCGCATCAGGCGTACCGATACCATCAGCCGGTTGCCGCTGATCTCGGGAATCAGCCCGAGAGTGGGGTCGATGCGCAGGCGCAGTAGCTGGAAGCTGCGGCCCTGCGGCAGGTTCTGCTGGAACTGGCCCGAGCTGGCCATGACTTTCTGCGGCGCGCCGGAGTCACGCAGCAGCTTGAGCAGCACATGCACGGACTCGGCCAGCGGCCCCAGGGAGCCGGCCCAGCGCTGCAGATCGGCGCGGCGGCTGGCGCCGTCGCGGTGCTGCCAGGCGTAGTAGGCCGGCAGGTCGAACTCGCAGGTGCCGCCGGGAATGCCGGCGCGGCTGCGGATGCCCATGAGCAGGTCGTTCTCGGTCAGCGACTGGCCGGCCTTGCCCGGCTGGCCGTTGAGCGCGGCGAAGCAGCCGTCGAGCTGGCTGATCACCCCGTCGAGCACGCCCTCGGCGATCGCCGGGTTGCCGCGGTAGCCGTTGAGCACATGCTTCTGCTTTTCCAGATCCTTGAGCACGTCGGATTTGAGGTCGGCGCGGGCTGCGACATCCATGACCTCGAACATCGTGGTCAGCGCATAGTGGTGATCGAGCGGGTGGTCCCGCGGTACCAGCTCGCCGAGGCGGCGGAACAGGTGCTCCAGGCGCAGGTAGGTACGGATTCGTTCGTTGAAGGGGTATTCGTACAGGATCACGCTGCTTGGTTCCAGTGGCCCAATCATAGCCCGAAGTATTGGGCGATCTGCCCCACCTCGGTACGCAAACTTGCGAATGAGAGGCCTTCGTTACAGATCACGGCATCGGCGGCCGCCAGCCGCTGGGCGCGGCCGGCCTGGGCCGCGATGATGCGCTCCACGGCATCGCGCGCCAGTGCGCTGCGCTCCATCACGCGGCGGATCTGGGTTTCCGGCTCGCAGTCCACCACCAGCACGCGGTCGACCTGCTGCCGCCAGCGCCCGGATTCCACCAGCAGGGGCACGTCGAACACCAGGCAGCGATGGCCGGCCTGCAGCGCGGCCTCGGCCTGGCGCGCGGTTTCCCGCCCCACCAGCGGGTGGATGATGGCCTCCAGGCGGCGGCGGGCGGTGGCGTCGACGTAGGCCTGCTCGCGCATGCGGTCGCGGTCCATCGCGCCCTGCGCCGTGATGAAGTGGCTGCCGAACTCGGCCGCAATCGGCACGATGGCGCCGCCGCCCGCGGCCGTCACGCTGCGCGCAATCGCATCGGCATCGATCACGGCGGCGCCGAGCTCGGCCAGCATGCCGGCCACCGTGCTCTTGCCGCTGCCGATGCCGCCGGTCAACCCGAGCTTGAGGGCGGCCTTCATGGCGCTACAGCCCGACCACCTGCAGGATCGAGGCCGGCCCGAAGACCATGGCCGTGAGGCCGGCCCCGGCGAGGAACGGGCCGAACGGCACGTAGCCGCCTTCGCGCAGCCCGCTGGAAAACTTGAGGGTGAGGCCGACGATGGCGCCGATCACCGAGGCCATGAGGATGATGGGCACCAGCGCGGGCCAGCCGAACCAGGCGCCCAGCGCGGCGAACAGCTTGAAGTCGCCATAGCCCATGCCCTCCTTGCCGGTCAGCAGCTTGAAGAGCCAGTACACCAGCCAGAGCGACAGGTAGCCCGCCACGGCGCCCCACAGGGCCGTGGACAGGGGTACCGGCGTCCACTGCAGTGCGGCGGCGATCAGGCCGGCCCACAGCAGCGGCAGGGTGATGTCGTCGGGCAACAGGGTGGTGTCCCAGTCGATGCAGGCCAGGGCCACCAGGGCGGCCGAGTAGCCGCACCAGGCCAGGGCCGCGGGGCTGAGGCCCCAGTGCCGCACGCAGAAGAAGAACAGCGCCCCGGTGGCCAGCTCCACCAGCGGATAGCGCAGGCCGATCGGCGTGCCGCACGCGGCGCATTTGCCGCGCAGCGCGAGGTAGCTGAGTAGCGGCACATTCTCGTACCAGCGGATGGCGTGGCCGCAGGCCTGGCAGCGCGAGCGCGGCACCATGAGGTTGAAAGGCTGCGCGTCGGCGGCAGCGGCCTGGCCCGAGAATTCGGCGCATTCGGCCGCCCACTGCCGCTCCATCATCTTGGGCAGCCGGTAGATCACCACGTTGAGGAAGCTGCCCACCAGCAGGCCCAGCACGCCGCCGAGGGCGGCGTCGAGCCACAGTTCCAGCGGCATCAGACAACCTGGCCCAGCTTGAAGATCGGCAGGTACATCGACACCACGATGCCGCCGATCAGGGTGCCCAGGAAAACGATGATGATGGGCTCCATCAGGCTCGACAGGCCGGCGACCATGTCGTCGACCTCGGCCTCGTAGAAGTCGGCGGCCTTGCCGAGCATGTGGTCGATCGAGCCCGACTCCTCGCCGATGGCGCACATCTGCAGCACCATGGTCGGGAACAGGTTGGCGTTGCCCATGGCGGCCGTGAGGCTGGTGCCGGTGGAGACTTCCTGCTGGATCTTCTCGGTGGCCATCGAGTAGACGGAATTGCCCGAGGCGCCGCCCACGGAGTCGAGGGCTTCGACCAGCGGCACGCCGGCCGCGAACATGGTGGACAGCGTGCGCGTCCAGCGGGCGATGCACGACTTCTCGATCAGGGCGCCGAACACCGGCACCTTGAGCAGCAGGCGGTCCATGAACATCTGCATCTTCTCGTTGCGCTTCCAGGCCTGGAAGAAGAAGTACAGGCCGCCGCCGATGCCGCCGAAGATCAGCCACCAGTAGGCCACGAAGAATTCGCTGATCGCGATCACGAACAGGGTGGGCGCGGGCAGGTCGGCGCCGAAGGAGCTGAACACCTGCTTGAACGCCGGGATCACGAAGATCATGATCACGGCCACCACCACGAACGCCACCACCACGACCGAGATCGGGTACATCAGCGCCGACTTGATCTTGGACTTGATGGCCTCGGTCTTTTCCATGTAGACCGCGAGGCGGTCCAGCAGCTGCTCCAGGATACCGGCGGCCTCGCCGGCCTCGACCAGGTTGCAGTACAGGTTGTCGAAGTACATCGGGTACTTGCGGAACGCGGCGCTGAGCGAGGTGCCGGTCTCGACGTCGGTGCGGATGTCGTTGAGCAGCTTGGTGACGCTGGCGTTGGCGTTGCCGCGCCCCACGATGTCGAAGGCCTGCAGCAGCGGTACGCCGGCCTTCATCATGGTGGCGAGCTGGCGCGTGAAGATGGCCATGTCCTTCGGACGGATCTTCTTGCCCGAGCGCATGCGGCGCTTGCGGATCTTGGTGGGCAGCACGCCCTGGCGGCGCAGCGAGGCGGTGACCTGGTTTTCCCCGCCGGCGCGCAGCTCGCCGCGCACCACCTTGCCATTGCGGTCCTTGCCTTCCCACTCGAAGACGAATTCCTTGATGTCTCTAGACGCGGCTGTGGCCATGATTCCCTCGGTTTGCTGCTGTTTGCAGCCTGCTGTTATTCATTGGTGCAGCCCAGCACTTCCTCGAGCGAGGTCATGCCCTGCTTGACTTTGTGCAGGCCCGACTGGCGCAGGCTGCGCACACCCTCTTTCTGCGCCTGCTCGGCGATCTCCAGGGCGCTGCCGTCGCGCAGGATGATGCGCTGGATGTCGTCGCTGATCGGCATCACCTGGTAGATGCCGACGCGGCCCTTGTAGCCGTTGTTGCACATGGAGCAGCCCACCGGGCGGTAGGGCGTCCAGGAGCCGTCGACATCCTCTTCCTTGAAGCCGGCTTCCAACAGGGTTTCGTGCGGAATGTCGGCCGGGGCCTTGCAGTTGGGGCACAGGCGCCGCGCCAGCCGCTGCGCCGTGATCAGGATCACGCTGGAGGCGATGTTGAACGGCGCGATGCCCATGTTGCGCATGCGCGTGAGCGTGGTGGGCGCGTCGTTGGTGTGCAGCGTGGACAGCACCAGGTGGCCCGTCTGGGCAGCCTTGATCGAGATGTCAGCGGTTTCCAGGTCGCGGATTTCGCCGACCATGATGATGTCCGGATCCTGGCGCAGGAAGGACTTGAGCGCCGCGGCGAACGTCAGCCCGGCCTTTTCGTTGACGTTGACCTGGTTGACGCCCGGCAGGTTGATTTCCGACGGGTCTTCTGCCGTGGCGATGTTGACGCCGGGTTTGTTGAGCAGGTTCAGGCAGGTGTAGAGCGACACCGTCTTGCCCGAGCCCGTGGGGCCGGTCACCAGGATCATGCCGTAGGGCCGTCCGATGGCGCTCAGCAGCCGCTCCTTCTCCTCGGGCTCGTAGCCCAGCGCATCGATGCCGAGCTTGGCGCTGCTCGGGTCCAGGATACGGATCACGATCTTTTCGCCGAACAGCGTGGGCAGGGTGCTGACGCGGAAGTCGATCACGCGGTCGGGCCCGACCTTGAGCTTCATCCGGCCGTCCTGCGGCACGCGCTTTTCGGAGATATCCATGCGCGAGATCACCTTGATACGCGAGGCCAGCTTGTCCTTGATGGCGATCGGCGGCGAGGCGATCTCGCGCAGCTCGCCGTCGATGCGAAAGCGCACGCGGTAGGTGTGCTCGTAGGGTTCGAAATGCAGGTCCGAGGCGCGCATGCCGAAGGCGTCGAGCAGCATCTTGTGCAGGAACTTGACGACCGGGGCGTCCTCGACCTCGGAGACGCTGGCTTCGGCGGCCTCGGCGGCGACCGAATCCATGGAGGACTCGTCGAACTCGAAGTCGTCGCCGATGATGCTGTCCATGGCCTCCGAAGCCGTGGTGGCGTTGGCCTCCACCATCTTCGTGAGCTTGTCGTATTCCGCGATGACCCAGTCCACCCCCATCTGCGTGGCGAACTTGATCTTCTCGGCGGCGCCCTGGTCGGACGGGTCGGCCGTGGCGACGATCAGCCGGTTGTTGCGCTTGCTGAGCACGACGACGCGGTAGTCCTGGCAGATCTTGGCGTCGAGCAGGCCCTTGGGCAGGCGCTGGGTGTCGATGGCCTCCAGGTCGAGCAGCGGGGCCGCGAAGGCCGCCGACATCGTGTGCGCCAGATCGGCGGCCGAGACCGCGCCCGAGCCCGTGAGTTCGGCGATGAAGTTGGTGCGGCCGGTCTGGGCCTTGCGGTAGATGTCTTCGGCGGACTTCTGCCCGAGCTTGCCGGCGGAGACGAGCGCACGCGCCAGACCGGGCAGGGCAATGGTGATGGGTTCGTTGAGGACGGTGTCGACGGCGGCCATGTCCGGCAAATGTAAGCGAAGGGAGGGGGACTTCCCGATCATCGCCGATTGCCATGGCGCTGTAAATCGCCAACCGTGCCCGCCGGGCCGCGGCCGGCGCCGCGCGTGAATCGAAAATGTCTGGTCGGGGTGAGAGGATTCGAACCTCCGGCCTCTACGTCCCGAACGTAGCGCTCTACCAGGCTAAGCTACACCCCGTTTGCTGTTTGACGGAACGTCTCAGGAGCGACGTTCCAGCAGTTGAGCCGCCAATTGTAGCAAACCCTCGGCGTGTTGATTGGCGGGCAGCTTGCGCGCAGCTTCCACGGCGCGTTGCGCCTCGGCGGCCGCGGCCTGCCGCGTGACCTCCAGCGCCCCGGTGTCGCGCACGATGGCCACGATGTGATCGAGCTCTTCCACGGCGCCGGTTTCGATGGCGCGGCGGATCGTGGCGCACTGGCTGGCCGTGCCGCGTTGCATGGCGGCGATCAGGGGCAGCGTGGCCTTGCCTTCGCGCAGGTCGTCGCCGAGGTTCTTGCCCATCTCGCCGGCATCGCCGGCATAGTCGAGCACGTCGTCGATGACCTGGAAGGCCGTGCCCAGGGCCTGCCCGTAGTCGGCGCAGGCCTGCTCGATCTCGGGGCTGCTGCGCGCCAGCACGGCGCCGAGCCGGGCGCTGGCTTCGAACAGCTTGGCCGTCTTGGAGCGGATCACGCGCAGGTAGCCCGCTTCGTCGAGCGAGGCATCGTGCATGTTCATCAGCTGCAGCACCTCGCCCTCGGCGATCACGTTGGTGGCATCGGAGAGGATCTGCATGACGCGCATGTCCTGCGCGTCCACCATCATCTGGAAGGCGCGCGAGTACAGGAAGTCGCCCACCAGCACGCTGGCGGGGTTACCGAATGTTTCATTCGCTGTGGCGCGGCCGCGACGCAGCGTGGACTCGTCGACCACGTCATCGTGCAGCAGGGTGGCGGTGTGGATGAACTCCACCACGGCCGCGAGGTTGTAGCGCTGGTCGCCGCGGTAGCCGAGGGCGCCGCACATCAGCAGCAGCAGGGCCGGGCGCAGGCGCTTGCCACCCGCCGAGATGATGTAGCGGGAGACCTGGCCGACCAGCGGCACGGCGGAATCGAGCCGCCGTGCAATGACCCCGTCGACCTCGCGCATGTCGTCAGCGATCAGGGCAAGGGCGGCAGCGGTACTGGAGGAGTTGACGGCCAAGGCAGGTAACACAAGTAAGTGCGGGGATTATAGGAAGGCCGCGCGGACCTTCCGGCGGCGCCTGGAACCGGCTGGGCGCGGGCGATGTTAGTGGATGCAAACCGTGCTATAATCTTTGGCTCTGTGGAAATCCGTCCGCAGAACTCATTCGAGAGGTCAACATGTACGCGGTCATAAAAACCGGCGGCAAACAATACCGTGTTGCTGCTGGCGAGAAAATTAAAGTAGAACAGATTGCTGCGGACGTAGGCCAGGAAATCGTGATCGACCAGGTTCTGGCTGTCGGAAACGGCACCGAGCTCAAGGTCGGCACCCCCCTGGTGTCCGGCGCAACTGTGAAAGCCACTGTGGTGGCGCACGGCAAGCACGACAAGGTTCGCATCTTCAAGATGCGCCGTCGCAAGCACTATCAGAAACGCCAGGGGCATCGTCAGCAGTTCACCGAGCTGCAGATCGCTTCTATTGCTGCATAAGGAGCAACGGAAATGGCACAGAAAAAAGGCGGCGGCTCTACGCGAAACGGGCGCGATTCCAAGCCCAAGATGCTCGGCGTGAAGGCTTTCGGCGGTGAACTGATCAGCGCCGGCTCCATCATCGTGCGCCAGCGCGGTACCAAGTTCCATCCCGGCACCAATGTCGGCGTGGGCAAGGACCACACCCTGTTCGCCCTGGTGGACGGCCACGTGTCGTTCGCCGTGAAGGGTGAGCAGAACAAGCACCTGGTCAGCGTGACCCCGGCATAAGGCATCAGGCTTTCCGGCACGAAAGCCCTGCGTCGACGCGCAGGGCTTTTTTGTTTCATGCCCCCTAAAATCATCGCATCATGAAATTCGTAGACGAAGCCTTCATCGACATCGCGGCTGGCGACGGCGGGAACGGCTGCGTCTCGTTCCGCCACGAGAAGTACAAGGAATTCGGCGGCCCCAACGGCGGCGACGGCGGCCGGGGCGGCCATGTGTTCGCCGTGGCGGATTCCAATCTCAACACCCTGGTGGACTTCCGCTTCTCGCGCCGCCACGAGGCCAAGCGCGGCCAGCACGGCATGGGCTCCGACATGTTCGGCGCCGCCGGCGACGACATCACGCTCAAGATGCCGGTGGGCACCATCATCACCGACGCCGAAACCGGCGAGGTGCTGTACGAGCTGCTCACGCCGGGCGAGGTGATCACCATCGCCAAGGGCGGCGACGGCGGCTTCGGCAACCTGCGCTTCAAGAGCGCCATCAACCGCGCGCCGCGCCAGAAGACGCCGGGCTGGCCCGGCGAGAAGAAGAGCCTCAAGCTCGAACTCAAGGTGCTGGCCGACGTCGGCCTGCTGGGCCTGCCCAATGCCGGCAAGTCCACCTTCATCACCGCGGTCTCCAACGCCCGCCCGCGCATCGCCGACTACCCGTTCACCACGCTGCACCCCAACCTGGGCGTGGTGCGCGTCGGCCCCGAGCAGAGCTTCGTGGTGGCCGACCTGCCGGGCCTGATCGAGGGCGCGGCCGAGGGCGCCGGCCTGGGCCACCTGTTCCTTCGCCATCTGCAGCGCACCCGGCTGCTGCTGCACATCGTGGATATCGCTCCGTTCGACGAGGGCGCCGACCCCGTGGCACAGGCCAAGGGGATCGTCAACGAGCTCAAGAAATACGACGCCGCGCTGTACGACAAGCCGCGCTGGCTGGTGCTCAACAAGCTCGACATGGTGCCTGCCGACGAGCGCGCCGCGCGCGTCAAGGACTTCGTCAAGCGCTTCAAGTGGAAGGGCCCGGTGTTCGAGATCTCGGCCCTCACGCGCGAGGGCTGCGAGCCGCTGGTGCAGGCGATCTACCAGCATGTGAAGGCGCAGCAGGTGGCCGAGCAGCCGCCGGTGGAGATCGATCCACGCTTCACGGGCGATCCGGCGCCGTGACCGGTTGCTATCAAAACAATAGCTGACAACGTCCACTGCACCTGGACATCAAGCCAAAATGATTGAAAAAACAGCTTCCACCGTGCTGCGCGATGCCCGCCGCATCGTGGTCAAGGTCGGCTCCAGCCTGGTGACCAACGAAGGCCGCGGCCTGGACGAGTCCGCCATCGGCGAATGGTGCCGCCAGCTGGCGTGGCTGGCCGGGCAGGGGCGCGAGGTCGTCATGGTGTCCAGCGGGGCCATCGCCGAAGGCATGAAGCGCCTGGGCTGGAGCGCGCGGCCGCATGAAGTCCATGAGCTGCAGGCCGCCGCCGCCGTGGGCCAGATGGGGCTGGCGCAGATGTATGAAACCAAGCTGCGCGAGAACGGCCTGGGCAGCGCGCAGGTGCTGCTCACGCACGCCGACCTGGCCGACCGCGAGCGCTACCTCAATGCGCGCTCCACGCTGCTCACGCTGCTGCGCCTGCATGTGGTGCCGGTGATCAACGAGAACGACACGGTGGTCAACGACGAGATCAAGTTCGGCGACAACGACACCCTGGGCGCACTGGTGGCCAACCTCGTGGAGGCCGATGCGCTGGTCATCCTGACCGACCAGAAGGGCCTGTACACCGCCGATCCGCGCAAGGACCCGGCGGCCACCTTCGTGCACGAAGCCAAGGCCGGCGACCCGGCGCTGGAGGCCATGGCCGGCGGCGCGGGCTCGAGCCTGGGCAAGGGCGGCATGATCACCAAGATCCTGGCCGCCAAGCGGGCCGCGGGCTCGGGCGCCTCCACCGTGATTGCCTGGGGCCGCGAGCGCGACGCGCTGGTGCGCCTCGCGCGCGGCGAGGCCATCGGCACCCTGCTGGTGGCCCAGACCCAGAAGACGCAGGCGCGCAAGCAATGGATGGCCGACCACCTGCAGCTGCGCGGCGCGGTGACGGTGGATGCCGGCGCCGTGGTCAAGCTGCGCGACGAGGGCAAGAGCCTGCTGCCGATCGGCATGACGGCGGTGGAAGGCGATTTCTCGCGCGGCGAGGTGATCGCGGTGCGGGATGCGCAGGGCACCGAGATCGCGCGCGGGCTGGCCAACTACGCCAGCGCCGAAGCGCGCCTGCTGTGCCGCAAGCCGTCCGGCGAATTCGAGGCGCTGCTGGGCTATGCCGCTGAGCCCGAGATGGTGCACCGGGACAACCTGGTGCTGACCCGCTGACCCCCGGCGCCGATCAGCCGCGCTTCTGTTCGTTCTGGTTGCGCAGGTCGCGCAGGATGTGCTGCACGCTGGGCGGCGGCGCATTCTCCGCGCACACGCCCTGGCGGGCCAGCTCCAGCGCATAGCGGGGGCGGACCGCCTTGTACATCGACTGCCACTCGGGGGCGCTCACGGGCGTCCAGCCGCTGCCCTCGTTGTAGCGCGCGTAGGTCTTGAACTCCCCGGTGGCGCAGCGGATGCCCTCGTACATCGTGTTGGTGGCGCCGCCGCTCTTGCTGCGCGCCACCACCACATAGCGCACCACGCCATCGCCGCCGATGCGAATGGTGCCGGCATCGACGCCGAACGCCAGCGAGGAGGAGGCGCTGACCTCGAACGGCACCAGGCGCGACAGCTCGAAGGCCGGTGGAGGCGGCGCGTCGTTTTCGCGCCAGTCGGGGTTGTCGGCAGCCAGCTGGGCGAAGGCCCCGCCGGCCGCCAGCGCCAGCAGAGCTGGCGCCAGATCACGAAACCGCATGGTTGTTGTCCTGGGGAGCCGCAGCACTGGTCTGCGGATCGGGTTCAAAGGTCGCGCCGGGCGGCAGCTCGAAGCCAGCGCCGGGCAGGGGATCGGGCGGCACGTCGTGCGCCTCGTGTTCGCGCGAGCGCATGCCGCTGCGCAGGTAGCGGTTGCGGTGGTCGTGGCGCGGCAGGTAGCGGGCCAGCTCGGTCAGCGCCATCTCGTAGACACCGCGCTTGAACTCCACCACCACGTCCAGCGGCACCCAGTAGTCGTTCCAGCGCCAGGCATCGAACTCGGGGTGGTTGGTGGCGCGCAGGTTCAGGTCCCAGTCATGGCCCACCAGCTGCAGCAGATACCAAATCTGTTTCTGGCCCTTGTAGTGGCCGCGCGCGTCGCGGCGGATGTACCGGTCGGGCACTTCGTAGCGCAACCAGTCGCGGGTGCGGGCGACCACGCGCACATGCTGCGGCATGAGCCCCACTTCTTCATGAAGTTCGCGGAACATCGCCTGCTCCGGGGTCTCGCCCCGGTCTATGCCACCCTGCGGAAACTGCCAGCTGTGGGTGCGGATTCGCTTGCCCCAGAACACCTGGTTTTTCTGGTTGAGCAGGATGATGCCGACGTTCGGCCGAAAGCCGTCCCGGTCAAGCATAATCAAACCCCAAATTTTTAAACTGAGTTCATTATGCACGCCACTGCGCGGGCGGCAAGGGGCTTGGTACCTATTCATTATTTCCGCCCGATGAAAGCCTCCCAGTTCTTCATTTCCACTCTCAAGGAAGCGCCCGCCGATGCCGAAGTGGTGAGCCACAAGCTCATGACGCGCGCTGGCATGATCAAGAAGCTGGGGGCCGGCATCTACAGCTACATGCCGATGGGCCTGCGGGTCATCCGCAAGGTCGAGGCCATCGTGCGCGAGGAGATGAACCGGGCCGGCGCCGTCGAGTGCACCATGCCGGTGATCCAGCCGGCCGAGCTGTGGCAGGAGACCGGCCGCTTCGACAAGATGGGCCCGGAGCTGCTGCGCATCAAGGACCGGCATGAGCGCAGCTTCATCGTGCAGCCGACCAGCGAGGAAGTGGTCACTGACATCGCGCGCCAGGAACTGCGCAGCTACAAGCAGCTGCCGAAGAACCTGTACCAGATCCAGACCAAGTTCCGCGACGAGCGCCGGCCGCGCTTTGGCCTGATGCGCGGGCGCGAGTTCATCATGAAGGATGCCTACAGCTTCGACCGCGACATGGCCGGGGCCAAGGCCAGCTACCAGGTCATGGCCGCGGCCTACCGCCGCATCTTCGACCGCTTCGGCTTGTCGTACCGCGCCGTGGCCGCCGACAGCGGGGCCATCGGCGGCGACCTGAGCGAGGAGTTCCAGGTGATCGCTGCCACGGGCGAGGACGCCATCGTCTACTGCCCGAGCAGCAGCTATGCCGCCAACATGGAAAAGGCCGAGGCGCTGGCGCCCGCCGGGCCGCGTCCGGCGCCGGGGCAGGCCCTCGTGAAGACGCCGACGCCGGGCAAGAGCACCTGCGCCGACGTGGCCGAGCTGCTCGGCCTGCCGCTGCAGCGCACCGTCAAATCGCTGGTGCTGGCGACCGACACGCTGAACGAGGCCGGTGAAGTGGCCAGGACTCAGGTCTGGCTGTTGCTGCTGCGCGGCGACCATGACATGAACGAGGTCAAGGTCGGCAAGGTGCCGGGGCTGGAAGGCTTCCGCTTCGCCACCGTCGCCGAGATCGAGAGCCATTTCGGCTGCAAGCCGGGCTACCTCGGCCCGATCGGCCTCAAGCAGCCCGTGAAGATCGTGGCCGACCGCGACGTCGCCGTCATGGCCGACTGGATCTGCGGCGCCAACGAGATCGATTTCCACCTCACCGGCGTCAACTGGGGCCGCGACGTGGCCGAACCCGACCTTGTGGCCGACCTGCGCAACGTGGTGGCGGGCGATGCCTCGCCCGACGGCCAGGGCGTGCTCGCCATCGAGCGCGGCATCGAGGTCGGCCATGTGTTCTACCTCGGCACCAAGTACAGCCAGGCCATGAACGCCACCTTCCTGGACGAGAACGGCAAGCCCCAGTTCATGGAAATGGGCTGCTACGGCATCGGCATCACGCGCCTGCCCGCGGCCGCCATCGAGCAGAGCCACGACGAGCGCGGCATCGTCTGGCCCGACGCCATCGCGCCGTTCACCGTGGTGATCTGCCCGATCGGCATGGACCGCAGCGCCGAGGTGAAGGCCGCTGCCGAGGCGCTGCATGACGATCTGGCCGCGGCCGGCGTGGATGTGCTGCTGGACGACCGCGGCGAGCGCCCCGGCGCCATGTTTGCCGACTGGGAGCTGATCGGCGTGCCGCACCGCGTGGTGATTTCCGATCGCGGCCTCAAGGAAGGCCAGCTCGAGTACCAGCACCGCCGCGACACCGCTGCCACCAAGGTGCCGGCGTCCGAGGTGTCCGGCTTCGTGAAGAGCCGGTTGCAGGTGTGATTTCGAGAAGAAAGTGCCTGATGTCCTTGCCCGGTGGGCTTGGACTGCTATCGATTTCAGAGCAAGCGCAGGCCGGTGCGCAGATCGAGGAGCCGCTGGCCGACTCGGTGCGCACGGCCCTGAGTTCGGCCATCGCCAACCACGCGCCGCCGATTCCCGAGTTTGCCGACACGGAAAGCCGGCTCGCCTACCTGCGCTGGCTGGGCGCCATGAGCGAGCGGCTCAAGAAGAAAAAGCCCGAATGGCAGATCCGCAAGGAGTTCCTGCAGAGCGTCTGGTATGAGAGCAAGCGCGCCGGGCTGGACACGGCGCTGGTGCTGGGCCTGATCCAGGTGGAAAGCAATTTCCGCAAGTTCGCGGTCAGCAACGCCGGCGCGCGCGGCTACATGCAGGTCATGCCGTTCTGGACGCGCGTGATCGGCGATGGCGATGCGGGCAAGCTGTTCCACATGCAGACCAATCTGCGCTTTGGCTGCGTGATCCTGCGCCACTACCTGGACCGCGAGCGCGGCGACCTGTTCATGACGCTGGGCCGCTACAACGGCAGCCGCGGCAAGGCGCCGTACCCGAACGCCGTGCTGGGCGCCAAGCGACAGTGGGAACACGGCGCCGAGGCGCGCCAGTCCTGAGGCCTACGCGGCCGCAGCCTGAGTGGTGGCCGGTTGTGGGCGTGAATCCCGCTTCGAATCCCGGAATTTGAGTCAGATCGGCCCAAGGTCCAGGTGCAGCGGTCATTTGCTGCTATCAATTTTGAAGTTGAGTGAGGCGGTGGCCAGCCACCGCCGGCTCAGGCGCTGGCACCCGCCGCGCCGGCGGGTGCCAGCCGCGTCACCATCACCTGGTCGATGCGGTAGCTGTCCACGTCCAGCACCTCGAACTGGTAGCCCTCCCAGGTCACCTTGTCGGTGCGCTTGGGCACGCGGCGCAGCATCACCATCAGGAAACCGGCCAGGGTTTCGTATTCCTCGGCGTGCGGCAGGCTGTCGAGGTCGAGCGCGCGCTGCACGTCCTGCACCGGCGTGATGCCGTCGATCAGCCACGAGTTCTCGTCGCGCCGCACGATCAGCTCCTCGTCCTGCGGCGAGACCAGGTCGCCCATCACCGTGCTCATCACGTCGTTGAGGGTGATCACGCCCACCACCAGGCTGTATTCGTTGACGATCACCGCGAAGTCCTCGTGCGCCTGGCGGAACTGCTCCAGCACCTCGGTCAGCGTCAGGCGGTCGGGGATGATTAGCACCTTGTGCAGCATGCCTTCGGCGCCCGGCGAGATCGACTGGTTGTTGAGCACGCGCTGGAACATGTCCTTGGCGTCCACGTAGCCCACCACGTGGTCGATGTCGCCCTCGCACACCGGGTAGGACGAGAACGGTTCGGCCACGATGCGCGCGCGCACCACGGCGTCCGGGTCGTCGCGCAGGAACCAGGCGATGCGGTCGCGCGGCGTCATGGCGCTGGAGACGGCGCGGGTGTCGAGCTCGAACACATTGGCAATCACCTGCTGCTCGCGCCGTTCCAGCGCGCCCGACTGCGCGCCGGCCTCGGTCAGGGCGAGGATGTCGTCGGAGGTGATGCGGTCGTCGCGCTGCGGCGGCAGGCCCGAGATGCGGAACAGCAGGTCCGCGCACTGGCTGTAGACCCAGACCACCGGCTTGAACACCGACATGCAGGCCTGCATGGGCTGCACCACGCGCACCACCAGCCGCTCGGGCTGGATCATGCCCAGGCGCTTGGGAAACAGGTCGGCGAACAGGATGAACAGCGAGGTCACCGTGAGGAACGAGGCCAGGAAGCCCGCCGTCTCGGCGCGGGCCGGGGCCAGCCAGAGGCCGAACAGCGCCGTGAAATGCGGGCTCAGCGCGCCTTCGCCCACGATGCCGCCCAGGATGGCGACGGCATTCAGGCCGATCTGCACCACGGTGAAATAGTGGCCGGGCTGCTCCTGGATGCGTATCACGCGCTCGGCGCGCGCGTCGCCGTCATCGGCCATCTGGCGCAGGCGCAGGCGGCGCGAGGCGGCCAGCGAGATTTCCGCCACCGAGAAAAAGGCGCTGGCGGCGATCAGCAGGGCGATGACGAGGAGGCTCTGGATCAGGTTCATGGGAGGGCCGGGCGGCGCCAGGCGCGCCCTGCCGTGCCCAGTGTAACGGCGTGTCCCGCCGGTGCCATGACAGCCGCCGCGGCGCAGCCGGGCGCCCGCCCTCGCGCAGTCTTCGCGCGAAGCAGGGGCATGCCTTGACTTTTTTGCGGTGCAGCAATAGACTCCGCCGCATCTCAACTTTGGAGTCTTCTGTGGGTACTTGTTCCGGTGACAGTAGTCGATCTTGGATCGACATCGCCGCCTGATCGGGTTCACGAGCCTCCCTTCGTGCCCCGATCCCGCGGGTACGATGTCCAGAGCCAGGCGCTAGCCGCTTCGCTCTTCTTTTCCCAGATAGCTTCTGTCTTCAGGTGCTGAGCGCGCGTCTCGCGTAGCGCTTTGCCGTGCAGCGCCTGCCTTCAAGGCTCGCCGGGTCTCCCTGTTCGCAACAGGAGGCGGTGATGGTCTGGTATGACTTTGCCCTGCGGGTGCTGGTGGCGCTCGTCTTGGGCTCATTGATTGGAACCGAGCGCCAGCTGCGCCAGCGCATGGCGGGCCTGCGCACGAACGCCCTGGTGGCGGCGGGCGCGGCGCTGTTCGTCTCGATCTCGGCTTTCACGCCCGATCCGCAGGGTCACGCCCGCATCGCCGCGCAGGTGGTGTCGGGCATCGGTTTCCTCGGCGCGGGCGTGATCATGCGCGAAGGGCTCAACGTGCGCGGCCTCAACACCGCCGCCACGCTCTGGTGCTCGGCCGCCATCGGCGTGCTCTCGGGCCTGGGCTATGCGCTGGAGGCTGCGATCGGCACCTTCTTCGTGCTGGCCGCCAACTTCGCGCTGCGCGGCATCGCGCAGCGCCTGGGCCAGCACAGCGCGCTGGTTGGCACGGACATCGAGCAGGCGTTCCGCATCACGGCGCAGTGCGAGGCGGCCGAGGAAGTGCATGTGCGCAGCCTGCTGCTGAACATGGTGGGCAGCATGCCCAACCTGATGCTGCAGTCGCTGCACAGCGAGGACGCCACGCCCGGCGGCCGCATCGAGGTGCGCGCCGACGTGCTGACCTCGGCCGCCCACAAGAACCTGCTCGAGCAGATCGTCAGCCGCGTGAGCCTGGAGAAAAGCGTCTCGGTCGTGCGCTGGGCCATGTTGAGCGATGCCTACGAATGAGGAGACGGCCATGAACCACTTTGTCGAACTTGTTGCAGGAAAGGAGCATGCCATGCGCTTGATGGAATGGACCACTGCCGGCGCCGGCCGCGCGACCGGCGCGGCGGCGAAGACCGGTGCCCTCCCGCTGTACCGGCTCAGCGTCGCCTGCCTGGGGCCAGCCGCGCCGCGCCTCGAACAGCAGATTCGCGGCGAGGCCGGGCAAGGCCGGCTGGAGTTGTTGCGCCTGGTGGCCGCGCCGCTGGAAGGGCGGGCCCTGACGCAGCTCACGGCCTGGGTCAAAGGCAGCCCCGAAGCCCGCCGGGAGCTGGTGGGCATGGTGCAGCGCCTGGGGCGCGAGCCGCAGGTGCGCTCGGTGCGCTGGGAGTGCGTGCCCCAGCCGGTGGACCTGCACTGAGGGCCCGGCGCGACTGCTGTCGATTCAATCCCCATCAAGGAGAGACCATGGACCCCGACCCAGCTCCTAGATGGCGCCCAGGAGGCGCGCGTTCGCCCGAGGTCTGACCTCCCGCCCGCTGCCGGGCGGCTCGGCCCCCGCGAACCCGCCGCCTGCCTTCGGCGCTTTCCCATCCACTGACCGCTTCGCGGGCGCACGCCCGTGTCCTGTCGGGCCGCTCTGGCCCGAGGGGCACACCTGCGCGCGCTGCGGCGATCCCGTTTCCCCCGAGATGCTTGAAGGAGAAGAACAATGACATTCGAACCATCGACCCGCAGCGCCGCAGGCTGGCTGCTGGCGGCCGCCTGCACCGTGCTGGCCGGCTGCGACGGCGCCCGCGGGCTGCCCGGGTCCAGCACTGCCGAGGAGCCGGCCCGCCCGTCCGCGGCTGCCGTCGTGCACGAGGCCGGCTCGGTCTTCGTGCCCGAAGCCTCACCGCTGCGCCAGAGCCTGCAACTGGCCGCGGTGCAGGTGCAGGCGGTGGAGCGCCCGATCGGCGTGCCGGCCGCGATCGAGGCAGATCCGGCGCGCCTGGTGCGGATCGTGCCGCCGCTGGCCGGCCGCATCGTGCGGCTGCACAAGATGCTGGGCGATCCCGTGCAGGCCGGCGACCTGCTGCTCACGCTGGACTCGGCCGATCTGTCGGCCGCGCACAGTGATGCCACCAAGGCGCAGGCCGCGCTCGGCCTGGCGCGCAAGAACCTGGCGCGCCAGCAGGAGCTGGCGCAGGCCGAGATCGCCGCGCAGAAAGACCTGGAGCAGGCGCAGAGCGACTTCGCCCAGGCCGAGAGCGAGGCCCGGCGCGCCCGCACGCGCCTGGCCCAGCTCGGGGCGGCGCCGGGCGCGGGCTCGGCGCGCGAATACGTGCTGCGCGCGCCGATCAGCGGCCGTGTGATCGAGCTGGCCGGCGCGGCCGGCGGCTACTGGAACGACACCAATGCCCCGGTCATGACGGTGGCCGACCTGTCCAGCGTCTGGCTCGCCGCCAGCGTGTCGGAGCGCGACCTCGCGTCGGTGTTCGTCGGCCAGAAGGCCCGCATCGAGCTCAACGCCTACGAGGGTCAGGCCTTCGAGGGCACGGTGCGCTACGTGGGCGAGGTGCTGGACGCCGACACCCGCACGGTGAAGGTGCGCGTGGCCGTCGACAACCGCGCCGGCCGGTTCCGCCCCGGCATGTTCGCCCGCGCCGTGTTCTCGGGCCCGGCGCATCAGGCCGTGGTGGTGCCGGCCTCGGCCCTGGTGCAAAGCGGGCTGTACACCCGCGTGTTCGTGGAGAAGGCGCCGTTCCGGTTCGAGCCGCGCGTGGTCAAGGCCGGCGCCGTGCTGGGCGACCGGGTGGAGATCGTGTCGGGGCTGCAGGCCGGCGAGCGCATCGTCGTGAAGGAAGGGGTGCTTCTCAATGATTGAGCGCATCGTCACCCTGTGCTTTCGCCGCCGCGGCATCGCCTGGCTGGTGTTCGCGTTCGTGGCGCTGTACGGCTGGACCAGCTGGAAGCAGCTGCCGGTCGAGGCCTACCCCGACATCGCCGACGTCACCTCGCAGGTCGTCACCCAGGTGCCCGGGCTGGCGGTCGAGGAGGTCGAGCAGCAGATCACCGTGCCGCTGGAGCGCGCCCTGCTGGGCACGCCGGGGCTGCATGTGCTGCGCTCCAAGAGCACCTTCGGCCTGTCGCTGATCGTGGTCGTGTTCCAGGACGGCGTGGAAGGCTACTGGTCGCGCCAGCGCCTGCAGGAGCGCATCAACGACGTCAGCCTGCCCTACGGCGCCAAGCCGGGGCTGGACGCCTACACCTCGCCGATCGGCGAGATATACCGCTACACGCTGGAGTCGAAGACGCGCAACCTGCGCGAGCTCTCCGAACTGCAGTTCTGGACCGTGATCCCGCGCCTGAAGAAGGTGGCGGGCGTGGTCGACGTGGCCAACTTCGGCGGCCTGACCACCCAGTTCATGCTCGAACTCGACCCCGCGCGGCTGGTGCAGTACCGCCTCACGCTGCAGCAGGTCAAGGACGCGATCAACGCCAACAACAACAACGCGGGCGGCAGCCTGATGAACCGCGGCGAGCAGGCCTACGTGATCCGCGGCGTCGGCCTGATCGGCTCGCTGGAGGACATGGGCAACGTGGTGGTGACGGCCAAGGGCGGCACGCCGGTGCTGGTGAAGGACCTCGGCCGGCTGGTCTACGGCAACGTCGAGCGCCGCGGCATCCTGGGCAAGGACGGCAACCCCGACACCCTTTCGGGCATCACGCTGCTGCTCAAGGACGCCAACGCCTCGGCCACGCTCGAAGGCGTGCACCAGGCGGTGCGCGACCTCAACGAGAACCTGCTGCCGCGCGACGTGAAGGTCGTGCCCTACCTGGACCGCACCTCGCTGATCGACGCGACCATGAAGACCGTGGGCATGACGCTGGCCGAGGGCATGCTGCTGGTGACCCTGGTGCTGCTGCTGTTCCTCGGCAGCCCGCGCGCGGCCCTGATCGTGGCGCTCACGATTCCGCTGGCGCTGCTGATCGCCTTCATCTTCATGCACCACTTCCGCATCCCGGCCAACCTGCTGTCGCTGGGCGCGATCGACTTCGGCATCCT
Organism: Variovorax terrae; assembly: GCF_022809125.1. Lineage (NCBI taxonomy): Bacteria > Pseudomonadati > Pseudomonadota > Betaproteobacteria > Burkholderiales > Comamonadaceae > Variovorax > Variovorax terrae. The sequence continues at coordinate 488,570 of NZ_JALGBI010000002.1, forward strand.
GGTCGATGGCGCGGTGGTGCTGGTGGAGAACATCCTGCGCCGGCGCGAGCAGCAGCAGGACCGGCCGCTGACGCCGGCCGACGCCGTGGCCGCCACGCTGCAGGTGGCGCGGCCCATCCTGTTCGGCATGCTGGTGATCATCGCGGCGTACTTCCCGCTGTTCGCCTTCCAGCGAATCGAATACAAGCTGTTCTCGCCGATGGCCTACGCGGTGGGCGCGGCGCTGCTCGGCGCGCTGGTGACGGCGCTCGCGCTGATTCCCGGCCTGGCCTACTTGGCCTTTCGCACGCCGCGCCGCATCTTCCACAACCGGCCGCTGGAGTGGCTGGCGGTGCGCTACGACGCCTTCCTGTCGCGTGCGCTGGGCCGCACCCGCTGGCTGGCGGCCACCTGCGCCGCCGCGGTGCTGGGCATCGCGGCGCTGGGCGCGACCCTCGGCCGCGATTTCCTGCCCTACCTCGACGAGGGCTCGCTCTGGCTGCAGGTGACGATGCCGCCCGGCATCACGCTGGACAAGGCCAGCGCCATGGCCAACGAGCTGCGCCGCGTGACGCTGGAGTTTCCCGAGGTCTCGTACATCGTGACGCAGACCGGGCGCAACGACGACGGCACCGATCCCTGGACGGTCTCGCACATCGAGGCCAGCGTCGGCCTGCATCCCTACAGCACCTGGAAGTCCGGTCTCACCAAGCAGGAGCTGATCGCCCGGCTCGATGCGCGCTACCGGCAGATGCCGGGCTACGCGGTCGGCTTCATGCAGCCCATGATCGACGGCGTGCAGGACAAGCTCTCGGGCGCGCACAGCGACCTGGTGGTCAAGGTCTACGGCGACAGCTTCGACGAGATGCGCCGCATCGCCGGCGACGTGATCGCGGCGCTGCGCCAGGTGCCGGGCGCGGCCGACGTGTCGATCGACCAGGAGCCGCCGCTGCCGAACCTGCGCATCGACGTCGACCGCGCCGCTACCGCGCGCTACGGCATCAACGCGGCCGATGTGTCCGACCTGATTTACACCGGCATCGGCGGCGCCCCGATCGGCCAGCTCTATGTGGGCGAGAAGAGCTACGACCTGAGCGTGCGCTTTCCCGAGGGCGTGCGCAACGACCCCGATGCCATCGCCGGCCTGATGCTGACCGCGCCCGACGGCGCCAAGGTGCCACTGGCGCAGGTGGCGAGCATTCGCACGGTGTCGGGCGAAAGCATGATCACGCGCGAGAACGCGCGGCGTCACGTCACCGTCAAGCTCAATGCGCGCGACCGTGACCTGGCCGGCTTCCTGAAGGACGCGCAGGCCGCCATCGAGCGCGGCGTGCGCTACGACCACCAGCGCTACCAGATCGCCTGGGGCGGCCAGTTCGAGAACCTGGAGCGTGCCGAGGCGCGGCTGCGGGTGATCCTGCCGATGACGCTGGCGATCATGTTCCTGCTGCTGTTCGCCGAGTTCCAGAACCTGCGCCAGCCGGCCCTGGTGCTGCTGGTGGTGCCGCTGGCCACGCTCGGCGGCCTGGCCGCGCTGCACCTGCGCGGCATGACGCTCAACGTCTCCAGCGCCGTTGGCTTCATCGCGCTGTTCGGCGTGGCCGTGCTCAACGGCGTGCTGATGATCGCGCAGATCAACCGGCTGCGCAGCGAGGAAGGCAAGGCGCTGCGCGAGGCCGTGCTCGAGGGGGCTGGAAGCCGCATGCGCCCGGTGCTGATGACGGCCACCGTGGCCGCCCTCGGCCTGACGCCCGCGATGCTGGCCACCGGCCTGGGCAGCGACGTGCAGCGCCCGCTGGCCACCGTGGTGGTGGGCGGGCTGGTCACGGCCACGCTGCTGACGCTGGTGCTGCTGCCGGCGCTCTACCACCTGATCGAAACCCGGGCCGAGGCCGCCGCGCGGCGCCGCGCCCCCTCAGAAGCCGAGGCCCTGGCGGCCGATACCAAGGAGCCGACATGAACCACCACACCCTTCGGCGGGCCCGTCTGGCCGGGCTCGCCAGCGCCCTGCTCTGGGCTGGCCTGGCGCCGGCCCAGCCGGCTGGCCTGCCCGACACCGCAGCAGCAGCGGCGCCGGCGATCCGCTTTCGGCAGTACCTCGACGCGGTCGAGCAGCACAGCCTCGACCTGGCCGCCCAGCGCGAAACGATCACCGCCGCCCGCGCGGGCGTGACGGTGGCCGGCGTGCGCCCCGATCCGAACCTGTCGATCGGCATGGGGCCCAAGGAGTTCAGCAGCGCGGTCAACCCCAAGCCGCCCGTGGCCCGCTCTATCGGCCTGGACTGGACCGTGGAGACCGGCGGCAAGCGCGACAAGCGCATCCAGGCCGCGCAAAGCAATGTGCGGCTGACCGAGGCCACCGTCGAGGGCTTTCGGCACCAGCTCTACAGCGATTCGGCGGGGGCCTTCGCCGAGGCCTGCCGCACGCGCGAGGCGCTGGCGCGCCAGCAGTCCACGCTGCAGGCCCTGTCGGAGGTGGTGCGCGCCAACGAGGCCCGCCGCAAGGCCGGCGACGTGGGCGGGCTGGAACTGCTGCAGTCGCGGGTCGAGCGCGACCAGTTCCAGGCCGTGGTGGACAAGGCGCGGGCCGACGCGCAGGCCGCGCAGCTCGGCCTGTCGGTGCCGCTGGGCCGGCGCTTCGCCGAGCTGTTCGGCGCGGGCGCGCTGGAGTGCGGTTTCGAGGCCTTTGTGCCCGGGCAGGACCTGGAGGCGCTGGTCCGCCAGGGCCTGCGCGCCCGCGACGACGTGCTGATCGCGCGCGCCGCGCTCGACAGTGCGCGCGCCAACGAGGAACTGGTGCAGGCCAACCGCCATGTCGACCCGACGCTGGGCCTGAGCTACAGCCGCACGCCGACCGGGCCCGCGTCGATCGACGCCGACGGCAACCTGGTGGATGGCTCGCCGCGCTCGCGCACCCTGAGCGTCACGCTGTCGATCCCGATTCCGTTCTCGCGGCTGCAGCGCGGCGAGCTGATCCAGGCGGCCTCGGCGGTGACGCAGGCCATGCTCGGCCTGAACCAGGCCGAGCTCAAGGCCGAGGCCGACGTGCGCGTGGCCCATACGCAGTTTCTAGCCGCGCGCGACAACCTGCGCCGCTACCGCGAATCCGTGCTGGCCGACGCCGACCGGGTGCTCGAGGGCATGCGCCTGTCGTACCGCAAGGGCGCGGCCTCGCTGCTGGAGCTGCTGGCGGCCCAGCGCTCGGCCGACGAGGCCTACCTGGCCAGCCTGCAGGCGCAGGCCGATCTGGCGAGCGCCACGGTCCAGTTACAGTTGAGCCTGGGCCAGCGCCCGGCGCTGTGATCCGCAAGGACTGTCCGCATGATGACTGTCGATCGTCACCGCGCTCCCGCCCGGCTGCACCACCGCGTGGCGCTGATCGTCTGCGCCGAGGCGCGGGACAGCGCCCGCGAGCTGCTGCGCTGCGCCGCCTATGACACCCGGGTGCAGCTCTCCTGTGTGCAGGAGCAGTGGCTCGGCCTGCCGCCGGCCCGCTGCATGCTCAGCGGCGAGTTCACCGGCTCGGTCGCCGCGGCGGCCCGCCTGGTGCAGGGCCTGGCTCGGCTGCTGGAGCCGTCGCAGCTGGTCCTGATCCGGCTCGATACGCTGGGCGGCCTGGCCCGCAGCGCCGCCCCGATGATGCCTGCACCGGCGATGGAACCCGCGGCGCGCCGCGCGCTCCAACGCCTGCGCCCCCCTTCCGAACACAGGCCCCCCGCAACCGGAGTCCCCGCATGAATTTCCTGAAGACCTGGTTTGGCAACTTCCTGCGCAGCCGCCACACCGCCAAGCATTTCGGCCGCCGGGCCCTGCTGGAGACGGTGGCGGGGCGGGGCCTGTCGCAGCCGGTGCCGGAGCACCTCTCGCGCGACCTGCTGCGCGCGGCCCGCGACGACCTGTCGGCGGCGCTGGTGCAGCTCGATTCCCACGAAGACGGCCTGAGCGCGCCGGAAGCCGCGGCCCTGCTGGAGCACTACGGCCCCAACGAGGTCGAGCACGAAAAGCCGCTGGCCTGGTGGCTGCACCTGTGGCAGTGCTACAAGAACCCGTTCAACCTGCTGCTCACGGTGCTGGCCGTGGTGTCGTACCTGACCGAGGACGCCAAGGCCACGATCGTGATCAGCACGATGGTGGTGCTGTCCACGCTGATCCGCTTCGTGCAGGAGGGCCGCTCCAGCCGCGCCGCCGAGCGCCTCAAGGCCATGGTGAGCAACACCGCCACCGTGATCCGGCGCGACCTCGGCACCGAGGCGGCCGAGGTGGCCGAGCGCTACTTCGAGGCGCACCTGCACACGCGCCGCCCGCCCTCGCGCCAGGAGGTGCCGATCCGCGAGCTGGTGCCGGGCGACCACGTGGTGCTGTCGGCCGGCGACATGATCCCGGCCGACTGCCGCGTGATGACGGCCAAGGACCTGTTCGTGGGCCAGGCCGCGATGACCGGCGAATCGCTGCCGGTGGAGAAGTTCGCCGAGCGGCGCGCCAGCAGCGACAGCGTGCTGGAGCAGAGCAACCTGCTGTTCATGGGCACCAACGTGGTGTCGGGCTCGGCCACGGCGCTGGTGGTGGCCACCGGCAACCGCACCTATTTCGGCATGCTGGCCACCCGCGTCACCGCCACCGACCGCACGCCGACCGCGTTCCAGGCCGGCGTCAACAGCGTGAGCTGGCTGCTGATCCGCTTCGCGCTGGTGATGGTGCCGATCGTCCTGCTGGTCAACGGCTTCACCAAGGGCGACTGGATGGAGGCCTTCCTGTTCGCGCTCTCGGTGGCGGTGGGCCTGACGCCCGAGATGCTGCCGATGATCGTGACCTCCACGCTGGCCAAGGGCGCCGTGCTGCTGGCGCGCCGCAAGGTGATCGTGAAGCGGCTGGACGCGATCCAGAACTTCGGCGCGATGGACGTGCTGTGCACCGACAAGACCGGCACGCTGACGCAGGACAAGATCGCGCTGGAGCGCCACACCGACGTGTTCGGCAACTCCTCGGAGGAGGTGCTGAAGTTCGCCTACCTCAACAGCCACTACCAGACCGGGCTGAAGAACCTGCTCGACCGCGCCGTGCTCGAGCACGTGGAACTGCAGACCGAGCTCAAGCTGGAGCAGGACTACCGCAAGATCGACGAGATTCCGTTCGACTTCGAGCGCCGGCGCATGTCGGTCGTGGTGTCGGAGCGCGACGACCACCACGAGCTGATCTGCAAGGGCGCGCTGGAGGAGATGCTGTCCGTGTGCGCGCGCGTGCGCATCGAGAACGGCGAGGGCCCGCAGGAGCATGCGCTGGACGAGGCCATGCTGGCGCGCGTGCTCGAGGTGACCCGCCGCCTGAACGAGGACGGGTTGCGCGTGGTGGCGGTGGCGATGAAGGAGATCCCGGCCAGCCCCAACGCCTACTCGGTGGCCGACGAGGCCGACCTGACGCTGATCGGCTACATCGCCTTCCTCGACCCGCCCAAGGAATCGGCCGCGCCGGCGCTGAAGGCGCTCAACGAGCACGGCGTCACCGTCAAGGTGCTGACCGGCGACAACGAACTCGTCACGGCCCGGGTGTGCAGCCAGGTCGGCCTGCCGGCCGACGACGTGCTGCTCGGCTCGCAGATCGAGCGCATGAGCGACGAGGCCCTGGCCCATGCCGTGGACGTGCACCAGGTGTTCGCCAAGCTCACGCCGCTGCACAAGGAGCGGCTGGTGCGCGCGCTGCGGGCCAAGGGCCACGTGGTGGGCTTCATGGGCGACGGCATCAACGACGCGCCGGCGCTGCGCGCGGCCGACATCGGCATCTCGGTGGACAGCGCGGTGGACATCGCCAAGGAGGCGGCCGACATCATCCTGCTCGAGAAGAGCCTGATGGTGCTGGAGGAGGGCGTGATCGAGGGCCGCCGGACCTTCAGCAACATGCTCAAGTACATCCGCATGACGGCCAGCTCCAACTTCGGCAACGTGTTCTCGGTGCTGGTGGCCAGTGCCTTCCTGCCGTTCCTGCCGATGCTGCCGCTGCAGCTCCTGGTGCAGAACCTGCTGTACGACATCTCGCAGATCGCGATCCCGTTCGACAACGTGGACAGCGAGCTGGTGCGCAAGCCGCTGCGCTGGAACCCGGGCGACATCGGCCGCTTCATGCTGTTCTTCGGCCCGGTCAGCTCGATCTTCGACATCGTGACCTTCGCCCTGATGTGGTTCGTGTTCAAGGCCAGCAGCGTGGAGCAGCAGACGCTGTTCCAGTCGGGCTGGTTCGTCGTGGGGCTGATCACGCAGACCCTGATCGTGCACATGATCCGCACGCCCAAGCTACCGTTCATCGAGAGCCGCGCGGCGTGGCCGCTGCTGCTGACCACGGCGGCCATCATGGCGGTCGGCATCTTCCTGCCGATGGGGCCGTTGCACGACTACTTCAAGCTGCAGCCGCTGCCGCTGCTGTTCTTCCCCTGGCTGGTGGCGATCCTGCTGGGCTACGCCGTGCTCACCACGGCGATGAAGAAGTTCTACATCCGGCGCTTCGGCTGGCAGTGAAGGAAGGAGGGCCGCCGGGCAGTGTGGCAGTTGTGTGCTATCAAAAATATAGCTGAAAATAACCACCCCGCCTGGACATTAGCCAAACTTTCCTCTGAAAATCTGCCAAAGCACGAAATACACTGGATCTGCGTTGCCGCGGTCCTTCTCTAGTTCAGGAGGGAACGATGGCATCCGGTCCCAGCCAGATTTCCATTTGGCCTGGTTTGACCCTGTTTTCGTAGCCGCGCACAAAAATGCACTGCAACGGCATCTTCAGAATCCCGCCCAGCGCCGTGGCGGTGGTGCTGCATGATGCTTTGTCGTCTGGCCGGAAGTACCGCAGGACGTTGACTCCCCTGTAGTCCGGAATCGCCTCCGTGAGGTAGATGGTCGCACTATTCAAAATCTCCGAATGTTTGGCTCTCAGCAGCGTGTCCAGTGCTGCGCGTTGCGATGCCTTGGCGACTTGCGGATAAATGAAGATCGCGGGTTGCTGTGTGCCTTTACTGGGCTGGACGTTTAGCAGGTCCTCGCTTGAAGTGGCACCGGGGCAACTCGTAAGGGGTTTTGTGGCGCTCGCATTCTTATGCACGCACATTTCTCCCTGGTAGTCGATGGTGACTCCCAGACTGGCCAACTGGCTGACGGTGCTGGCAATGGTTTGAATGGCCACGTCACTCAGGGTGGCGCTCACTTGGACTGGTGTTGTCGAGGTGGCGGTCGCAGCGGTCGCTGCTGCGTTGAGAGCCGGGCCCTGAGCGGCGAGGCTGTCGTAGAACTTGCGGGCGTCATCGGCCTTTTTCTTTTTTGCATTCCAGTCCAACTTTTTGTCCTGGCAGTCCTTTTGGTCGCCCGTGTCCGCGATGGCGGTGCAATCTTTCTCTTTTCCTTCGGCCGGCTTGGCCTTGTCGAGCACCGCGTCGTAGGCCTTTTTAGCGTTGCCCTCAGCCGTTTCGGTCGCTTTGACGTCGTCACGAGCGGCAGTCAACTGGTCAGCGAATTTGGCGGCAGCACCTCCGGCCGAGCCGCCGCTGAATGCGGACGTGCGGTTGAGCTGCGGCCGTATCATGTTGGTCAACTGCTCGATGGCCAGCACCGACACCAGCATGCGTTGATCTCGTGCTGCTTGAAGAGTCATTTCTTCGTCGCTGATCATGTTGTTTAGCTGACGCTCACAACTGCGATACAGCGACATGGCCAGCAGATTGACCGTCTGCGACCGCTCGATGGCGCCGCCAGATTCGGCGATGGCTTGAGCCAGTGAGGCGCTCAGGTTCTTTTGCTCGGCAGTGGCCGTGGCGCTGGCCGAGGCGTTTGCGCTCGCGCTGATGACGGAAAAAATGTCCGGCGCCTGTTCCGCACACAGCTTGATGGTGGCTTCGGCGCCAGTGCCGTATTGCACCGAATGAACGGCGCGCTGCTTGGCGTCCATGGTCACGATCGCCTGCCGGGCTCCCGGGGCATCCGTGACGGTCTGGTTGCGGTAGATCGAGGTCCAGTTGGCGGCGCAGCCGGTGAGCCCGAGGAAGAGGAGGCCTCCCCCTGACCAAGCCAGGATTTGGCGCCTGGCGTTCAAGAACCGATAACGTGCGCTACCTCTTGAGTTGCGTGTGTGATGAGCCATGTGAATCCCCTCCGGTGTGCCTTTGGCGGCACTGTGATGCTAGGGCGGGGTGCGGCTCGTGTCATACCACAAATGGAGTAGAACGGTCTGCGGTCAGCCATGGTGCGGACGACTGCTTTCCTGATTTCGGCAGAGCAAAAACCGCCCGGGGGCGGCTTGGCTTGGAAGGGAATGGAGGGAGGTCGGCTCAGGCCTGTGCACTCAGCACCTGCTGGAGCTCGCCGTTCTCGTACATCTCCATCATGATGTCCGAGCCGCCGATGAACTCGCCCTTCACGTAGAGCTGCGGGATGGTGGGCCAGTTGCTGTAGGCCTTGATGCCCTGGCGGATCTCGTCGTCCTCCAGCACGTTCACGGTCTTGAGGGTGCGGGGGTCCACGCCGCAGGCCTTGAGGATCTGGATGGCGCGGCCCGAGAAGCCGCACATGGGGAAGCTCGCGCTGCCCTTCATGAACAGCAGGATGTCGTTGTGCTTGACGAGGTCGTCGATGCGTTGCTGGGCGTTGCTCATGGGTCACTCTCCTAAAGGGGGCTTCACCCGGCCGGGCCGGGCCGGGATCGGAAGCGTTACCCCCGATTATCCCAGCGCCGGCCATTGTCCGCCGGAGCAGCGCTCAATGCCGGCCAGATCGCGGTGGCTGGCCACGGCGCCGAAGCCGCGCTGCGCCAGCAGGGCGCGCACGGCCGCGGCCTGGTCCCAGCCGTGCTCCAGCAGCAGCCAGCCGCCGGGGTGCAGGTGGGCGGGCGCCTGCGAGACGATGGCGCGCAGGTCGTCCAGCCCGTCGGGGCCGGCCGCCAGGGCCTCGCGCGGCTCGTGGCCGAGCGCGGCCAGGTGCGGGTCGTCCTGCGCGATGTAGGGCGGGTTGGAGGCGATCAGGTGGTAGCGGCCCGGGGTGCCGGCCAGCCAGGAGCCCTGGCGGAACGCCACCTCCAGCCCGAGCCGCTGGGCATTGGCCTGCGCCACGGCCAGCGCGCCGGCGCTGGCGTCCACGGCGCTCACCTGGGCATCGGGGCGCGCGTGCTTGAGGGCCAGCGCGATGGCGCCGCTGCCGGTGCCCAGGTCCAGCACCGAGGCGCCCGGCTGGCCGGCCAGGACCTGCAGGCTCCACTCGACCAGGGTCTCGGTGTCGGGCCGCGGCACCAGCACGCGGGCGTCCACCTGCAGCGCCAGGCCGAAGAACTCGCGCCGGCCGGTGAGGTAGGCCAGCGGCTCGCCGGCGGCGCGGCGCTGGCTGAGCTGCTGGAACTGCTGCTGCGCGGCCTCGGGCAGGGCGTCGCCGTCATGCGCCAGCAGCCAGGCGCGGCCGTGCTCGGCGCGGCCCAGCGCGTGCAGCAGCAGCAGCTGGGCGTCCAGGCGCTCGAGGCCGAGCGCGGCGGCGGCTTGCAGGGCCTGGGCGATCGTCATGGCATCAAGGTGCTATCAAAATAGTAGCAATAAATGACCGTGGGGCGAGGACCTTGGCCGTATTTCATCCAAAATCAGGCCGAAACGCCGAGTTCCAGCTCTTCGAGCTGCTCGGCCTTGCGCGCCAGCAGCAGCGCGTCGATCACCTCGTCGAGGTCGCCCTCCATGATGAACTGCAGCTTGTACAGCGTGAGGTTGATGCGGTGGTCGGTCAGGCGGCCCTGCGGGAAGTTGTAGGTGCGGATGCGGTCGCTGCGGTCGCCGCTGCCGATCAGGCCCTTGCGCGTGGCGGCCTCCCTGGCGGCGCGCTCGCTGCGCTCCTTTTCGTGGATGCGCGCGGCCAGCACCTGCATGGCCTTGGCCTTGTTGCGGTGCTGGCTGCGGTCGTCCTGGCACTCGGCCACGATGCCGGTGGGAATGTGGGTGATGCGCACGGCCGAGTCGGTCTTGTTCACGTGCTGGCCGCCGGCGCCACTGGCGCGGTAGGTGTCGATGCGCAGGTCGGCCGGGTTGATCTGCACCGCCTGCGCCTCGTCGGGCTCGGGCAGCGCGGCCACGGTGCAGGCGCTGGTGTGGATGCGGCCCTGCGTCTCGGTGGCGGGCACGCGCTGCACGCGGTGGCCGCCGGACTCGAACTTGAGCTTGCCGTAGACGCTGTCGCCCACCACGCGGATCACCACCTCCTTGTAGCCGCCGACCTCGCCCTCGCTCTCGCTCACGATCTCGCAGCGCCAGCCCTGGCGCTCGGCGTAGCGGGTGTACATGCGCAGCAGGTCGCCGGCGAACAGGGCCGACTCGTCGCCGCCGGTGCCGGCGCGGATTTCGAGGAAGGTGTTGCGCACGTCGTCCGGGTCCTTGGGCAGCAGCAGGCGCTGCAGCTCGTCCTCCAGCGCGGTGAGGTCGGCCTCGGCGGCCGGGATCTCGGCCTGCGCCAGCTCGGCCATGTCGGGGTCGTCGAGCATCTCGCGGGCCTGCGCCAGGTCGCTCTCGCGCTGCAGGAAGCGGGCGAAGCAGCCGGCCACCTCGCTGACCTCGGCGTGCTCGCGCGTGAGCGCGCGAAAGCGCTCCATGTCGGTCACCACGTCGGGCTGCGACAGGTAGAAATCGAGTTCGTGCAGGCGCACGGGGTAGCGGTCGAGTTGCTGGCGGAGAAAAGGTTTCACGGCAGGCGGGTCACAAAGGAGAGGAAGGCTTCGACAGGCTCGGCCCGGACGGCACGGTCCGGCAGGGGAAGAGATTCCGTTCGCCCTGAGCTTGTCGAAGGGCCCGCGGAGTCCTCGAGCGTCGCTAGGGCCTGTTCACCCTATTTTTACCAGTGCGAACGAGGTGAAAACAGCGCCAATCAAGGCGCCTGACGACGCCCAGCCTGGACGGCTGGGCTAGGAGGGCAACGCCGAGTGGCGCTGTTTTCACCCCGTTCCCTACGGGTTGCGGCCAAAAAGGCCATGCGCCGCGTTGCGAAGCCTCGCCGGGGGTAGACCCCGGCTGCGTTTCGCGCCTTGCGCATGACCTTTTTGTTCCGCAACGCATCTGGTAAAAATAGGGTGAACAGGCCCTACTTTTCCTTGCGCAGGAAGAAATGCTGAATGGCCGCGGTGGCGCGCTCGCGTGCCGTGGCGTCGCCCGCGTGCAGCTCGGCCAGCGCGCCGTGCAGCATCTTCTGGGTGAGGCCGCGCGACAGGGCTTCGAGCACGGCGTCCACGTCCTCGCCCCGGGCCAGCAGCTTGCGGGCGCGGGCGATCTCCAGCGTGCGCCATTCGTCGGCCTGGGCGTTGAGCTGCTGGATCAGCGGCACGGCGCCGCGCTGGTCCATCCAGTGCATGAAGCTCTGCACGCCGGCGTCGATGATGGCCTCGGCCTGCGCCACGGCGGCCTGGCGGCTGGCCTGGGCGGTCTGCACCACGCCGGCGAGGTCGTCCACGGTGTAGAGGTAGACGTCTTCCAGCGCTTTGACCTCGGGTTCGATGTCGCGCGGCACGGCCAGGTCGACCATGAACATGGGGCGGTGGCGGCGCGCCTTGAGCGCACGCTCCACGGCGCCCAGGCCGATGATGGGCAGGGTGCTGGCGGTGCAGCTGATGACGGCGTCGAACTCGTGCAGGCGGCTGGGCAGGTCCGCCAGGCGCATCACCTCGCCGCCAAAGCGCGTGGCCAGCTTCTCGCCGCGCTCCAGCGTGCGGTTGGCGATCGAGATCGACTTCGGGTTCTTCGCGGCGAAGTGCGTGGCCGCCAGCTCGATCATCTCGCCCGCGCCCACGAACAGCACGCGGATCTTGCCCAGGTCCTCGAACAGCTGGCCGGCCAGGCGCACGGCGGCGGCGGCCATGCTGATCGAGTGCGCGCCGATCTCGGTGGAGGTGCGCACCTCCTTGGCCACGGCGAAGGAGCGCTGGAACAGCTGGTTGAGCGTGGTGCCCAGGGCGCCGGCCTCGTCGGCGGCGCGCACCGCATCCTTCATCTGGCCCAGGATCTGGGGCTCGCCCAGCACCATGGAGTCGAGCCCGCTGGCCACGCGGAAGGCGTGGCGCGCGGCCAGCCCGTCCTGCAGCGTGTAGGCATGCGAGCGCAGCAGCGCGGGCGAGACGCCGCCGGAATGGGCCAGCCAGTCCAGCGTGTGCTCCAGCTCGGGCCGCTCGCCGGCGCAGTAGATCTCGGTGCGGTTGCAGGTGGAGATGATGGCGGCCTCGGGGCGGCGGGCCAGCGACTCGCGCAGGCCCTTGAGCGTGGGCTCGATCTGGTCGATGGCGAACGCAAAGCGGCCGCGCAGATCGAGCGGCGCGGTCGTGTGATTGAGGCCCAGAGCCCAGACTGCCATCCCCGGATTATAAAATTGCTCCGAATCCCAAGCCTGCACCCCCCTTCATACCCTTCGCCATGGGCCCGCTGGACCTGTTTTTTCACCTGAGCAACTTTGTCGCCCCGGCGCTGGGCGTGGCCGCCCTGAGCGTGCTCGCGGCCCGGTTTTTTGGAGGAAAACAGGCGTATGTCCGCGCCTGGTGGTCACAGCTTGCTATTGTTTTTGTAGTGAATGCGGCGGTGCTGCTGGCCGGCCTGTGGTTCTTCGGCCGCGACGGCAAGATGGCGACCTACGCCGCGCTGGTGCTGGCCTGCGGCACCAGCCAGTGGCTGCTGCTGCGCGGCTGGCGGCGCTGAGCGGCCGCGCCGGCCCCGGCGGGGCGCGTGCGCCGGCTCACGCCATGGGAGAAAAAAGGTCCACCCGGTCGGTGATGATGCCGTCGGTGCCGAGCGCGATCAGGCGCTCGGCGGCCCACTCGTCGTTGACCGTGTAGCTCAGCGTGCGCAGGCCCGCGGCCTGCGCCTGTGTGACGGTGGAGGTGTCCCACAGCGCGTGGTTGCAGACCAGGGCCACGCAGTCGAGCGAGAGCGCGGTTTCGAGCCAGCCTTTCCACAGCGTGTCCAGCAGCAGCCCGCGCGGCAACTGCGGCTGCGCGGCCTGTGCGCCGGCCAGCGATTCGGGGCGGAACGAGGTCAGCAGCGGCGGCACGGCCTGGCCCTGCCACAGCCGCGCGGCATGGTCGGCCACCACGCGGCCGGTGTGCTCTTCCACGCCGGGCGTGGGCTTGATCTCGATGTTGAGGGCATGGCCGTTGCGCAGGCAGTAATGCGCGATGTTCTCGAAGCTCGGCAGCGGCTCGCCGGCATAGGCGCGCGAGTGCCAGCTGCCGGCGTCGAGCTGCGCCAGCGCGCCCCAGGGCTGGTCGCCCCCGAGGCCGGTGCCGTTGGTGGTGCGCTCCAGCGTGGCGTCGTGCATCAGAAAGGGCACGCCGTCGGCCGAGAGTTTGACGTCGCATTCGAACATGCGAAAGCCGTGGCTCGCACCGAGGCGGAAGGCCGCCAGCGTGTTCTCGGGCGCGAGCTTGCCGGCGCCGCGGTGCGCCACCCAGCGCGGGTAGGGCCAGGAGGGAAGGGTCATGCGGATTCTCCGAACTTGAGCAGATTACCGTGCGGATCGATGACGTAGAGCTCCCGCATGCCCCAGGGCCGCACCTCGGGCGCCGGCAGCGCCAGGCCGCGGTGGCCGAAATCGCGGTGCAGCGCCCGCGTGTCGCCGCGCACATAGCATGAGGTGTTCTCCGCGATGCGCCGTTCGGCGCAGAGCCAGAAATGGATCTCGCAACCCTCGCGCTCCACGATCAGGTAGTCGGGTGCGCGCAGGCGCGGCGTAAATCCCAGGCGTTCGCGATAGAAGCTCTCGGTTTCCCGGAGATCGAGCGAGGCGAGCACGGGGATGGTCGCCTGCAGCATCGTCATGACCTTTTGCCGGTGGCGGCATCGAACCAGTGCAGGCGGTCTTCGCGCGGCCGCACGTGGATGACCGAGCCGATCGCGGGCGCCTGGCCCAGGCTTTCGTCGGTGCGCACGATCACCATCTCGTCGCCAAGGCGGCCGTACACCAGGCGCTCGGCGCCCAGCATCTCCACGGTTTCCACCTGCAGCGCCCAGCCGTCGCCATCGACGACCTGCAGGTGCTCGGGCCGGATGCCCAGGATGGTGCCGGGCCGGCCGCCGGGGGCGTTCTTCAGCAGGTTCATCGGCGGCGAGCCGATGAAGCTGGCCACGAAGGTGGTGGCGGGCCGCGCATAGACTTCCTCGGGCGCGCCAAACTGCTCCATCACGCCGGCGTTCATCACGATCATGCGCTGCGCCAGCGTCATGGCCTCGACCTGGTCGTGGGTGACGAACAGGCTGGTGATGCCGAGCTCGCGGTGCAGTTTCTGGATCTCCAGGCGGGTCTGGGCGCGCAGCTTGGCGTCCAGGTTGGACAGCGGCTCGTCGAACAGGAACACCTGCGGCTGGCGCACGATGGCGCGGCCCATGGCCACGCGCTGGCGCTGGCCGCCCGAGAGTTCGCGCGGCTTGCGCGCCAGCAGGTGGCCGAGTTCGAGGATCCGGGCGGCCTTGTCCACGCGCGTCTTGATCTCGTCGATCGGCACCTTCTTGATCTTCAGGCCGTAGGCCATGTTGTCGAACACGGTCATGTGCGGGTACAGCGCGTAGTTCTGGAACACCATCGCGATGTCGCGCTCGGAGGGTTCGAGGTCGTTGACTACCCGGTTGCCGATGGAAATCTCGCCGCCCGAGATTTCCTCCAGGCCGGCCACCATGCGCAGCAGCGTGGACTTGCCGCAGCCCGAGGGGCCGACGATGACGATGAACTCGCGGTCGGCGATGTCGGCGTTGACGCCGTGGATCACCTGGTTGGCCTTGGGGCCGTGCCCGTAGCGCTTGACGACGTTGTGAAGAGTGATGGCAGCCATATTTTCAATCAGTGGGTGACAGAGCAAAAATTGCTGCGCAATTTCTGGGTCTGCCACGCAAAGCCGTTTATTTCTCCGTATCCACGAGGCCCTTGACGAACCATTTCTGCATCAGCATCACCACGATGGCCGGCGGCAGCATGGCCAGGATGGCGGTGGCCATGACCACGTTCCACTCGATGTAGACCTCGCCAAAGATCAGGCGCTTGATGCCCATCACGATCGGGTACATGGATTCGTCGGTGGTCACCAGCAGAGGCCAGAGGTACTGGTTCCAGCCGTAGATGAACTGGATCACGAACAGCGCCGCGATCGAGGTCTTGGACAGTGGTAGCAGCACGTCCCAGAAGAAGCGCATCGGCCCCGCGCCGTCCATGCGCGCGGCCTCGACGAGTTCGTCGGGCACCGTGAGAAAGAACTGCCGGAACAAAAAGGTGGCGGTGGCCGAGGCGATCAGCGGGATCGTGAGGCCCGCCATGCTGTTGAGCATGCGCAGATCGGAAACGACCTCGTAGGTCGGGCCGATGCGCACTTCCACCGGCAGCATCAGCGTGACGAAGATCATCCAGAACACCATGTTCTTCAGCGGGAAGCGGAAGTAGACGATGGCGAAGGCCGACAGCAGCGAGATCGCGATCTTGCCGATGGCGATGATCAGGGCGCTGCCCAGGCTGATCATCATCATCGGCGCGGCGGCCCCGATGCTGGCGCCGGCCTCGGTCTTGCCGCCGAACAGCGCGAGCCGGTAGCTCTCGATGAAATTGTTGCCCGGCAGCAGCGAGATCGGGTTGCTGGTCAGGATCTGCTGCGCGGTCTGCGTCGAGCCGATGAAGGTGACGTAGATCGGGAAGAACACGATCAGCACACCGAGGATCAGGACCAGGTGCGAGAAGAAGTCGAGGACGGGGTTGCGCTGGACCATCAGTATTGGACCTTCTTTTCGACGAAGCGGAACTGGATCACCGTCAGCGTGACCACGATCACCATCAGCACCACCGACTGCGCGGCCGAGCCGTTGATGTCCAGCGCCTTGAAGCCGTCGTAATAGACCTTGTAGACCAGGATCGAGGTGTCCTTGCCGGGGCCGCCGTGGGTGGCGGCATCGACGATGGCGAAAGTGTCGAAGAAGGCGTAGACGACGTTGATCACCAGCAGGAAGAAGGTGGTGGGCGAGAGCAGCGGGAACACGATGCTCCAGAAGCGCTTCCAGGGCGAGGCGCCGTCGATGGTGGCGGCCTCGATCAGCGAATGCGGAATCGACTGCAGGCCGGCCAGGAAGAACAGGAAGTTGTAGGAGATCTGCTTCCAGACCGCGGCCATCACGATCAGGGCCATGGCATGGTTGCCGTTGAGCACGTGGTTCCACTCGAAGCCCAGCGCGCGCAGCGCGTAGGCGATGGTGCCGTAGGGCGAGGCGAACATCATGAGCCACAGCACGCCGGCCACCACGGGCGCCACGGCATAGGGCCAGATCAGCAGCGTCTTGTAGACGGAGGCACCGCGCACCACGCGGTTGGCCATCACGGCCAGCAGCAGGGCGATGCTCAGGCCCGATACCGCCACCAGCCCGGAGAACAGGGCCGTGGTCTTGAACGAGGCGAGGTAGCTCGGGTCGTTGAACAGGCGCTCGAAATTCTCCAGGCCCACGAATTCGGTCGAGGAGCCGAAGGCGTCCTGCAGCAGCACGCTCTGGTAGAGCGCCTGGCCGGCCGGCCAGAAGAAGAACACCAGGATGACCGCCATCTGGGGCGCGATCAGCGCCCAGGGCAGCCATGAGGATTTGAAAAGGACCCGTTTTTCCATGAAGCTTCAGGTAAGCGCCCAGCCGCCCTCGCCCGCAGGGCGGGCGAGGGCGGCTAAGAGAGTGCCGTCAGGACGGCGCGAGGCGGGCAAAGGCTTTAGCCTTTGTTCGCTTTCTGGAAGCGTTCGAGCTGCTCGTTGCCGCGCAGGACGGCGGCATCGAGGGCTTCCTTGGGCTGCTTCTTGCCGCTCCACACGCCTTCGAGTTCCTCGTCGATGATGGTGCGGATCTGCACGAAGTTGCCCAGGCGCACGCCGCGCGACTTGTCGGTGGTCTTGCGGATCATCTGCGTGACCGAGACGTCGGTGCCGGGGTTCTTCTTGTAGAAGCCGGACTTGTCGGTCAGCTCGAACGAGGCCTTGGTGACGGGCAGGTAGCCGGTGCGCTGGTGGCTGGCGGCGGCCACTTCGGGCTTGGACAGGTAGTCGAAGAAGGCGGCCACGGCCTTGTATTCGGCCGGCTTCTTGCCCGACATGACCCACAGGCTGGCGCCGCCGATCACGGTGTTCTGCGGTGCGCCGGGAACGTCAGGGTAGTAGGGCAGGGTGCCGATGCCGTAGGCGAACTTGCCGTTGCGCACCACGCTGCCATACAGCGCGGAAGAGCCCGTGGCCATGGCGCATTCGCCCGACACGAAGGTCGCGTCGGCGGCATTGTTGCGGCCCTTGTAGACGAACAGGCCGCTCTTGGCCATGTTGGCCAGGTTCTCGATATGGCGCACGTGCAGCGGCGTGTTGAACGCCAGGCGCGTGTCCAGGCCGCCGAAGCCGTTGTTCTTGGTGGCGTACAGCACGTTGTGCCAGGCCGAGAAGCTCTCGAGCTGGGTCCAGCTGATCCAGCTCGTGGTGAACGGGCACTTGTGGCCCGAAGCCTTGAGCTTGGCGGCGGCCAGGGCCACTTCGGGCCAGGTGGTCGGCGGCTTTTCCGGGTCCAGGCCGGCGGCCTTGAACGCGTCCTTGTTGTAGTGGAACACCGGCGTGGAGCTGTTGAACGGGAAGCTCAGCATCTGGCCGTTGGGGGCGGTGTAGTAGCCGGCGACGGCGGGCACGTACACGCTGGGGTCGAACTTGTAGCCGGCGTCCTTCATGACTTCGGCCACCGGCTTGATGGCGCCCTTGGAGGCCATCATGGTGGCCGTGCCCACTTCGAACACCTGCAGGATGTGCGGGGCGTTGCCGGCGCGGAAGGCGGCGATCGCGGCCGTCATCGATTCATCGTAGCTGCCCTTGAAGGTGGGCGTGATCTTGTAGTCCTTTTGGCTGGCATTGAAATCCTTGGCCAGGTCGTTGACCCATTCGCCGAGGGCGCCGCCCATTGAATGCCACCATTGAACTTCGGTCTGCGCATAGGCCGGGGCGCACAGGACGGTGCCGAGCGCGGCGGCCATGGCCAGGGTTTTGAACTTCATGAACACTCCTGATTGGAAAAGACGGGATGCTAGTGCGTGTTTGTGACACTGTCTTGTATTGTTGTCACAAGGGTGGCAGCGCTTCAACCGGGGGAAACCCGTTCACGGGCCAGGGCCGGTGCGCCCGCCGCGGCATGCTGCACTGCACCATGCTAGGATCGGCGTCCGATAGAGCAAGGGCTCGCGCCCGTCGTGACATGAGCAAGACCTCCCTGGACAAAAGCAAGATCAAGTTCCTCCTGCTGGAGGGCATCCATCCTTCCGCGTCCGAGGTGCTGCGGTCCGCGGGCTACACCCAGATCGAGACCAGCCCGAAGGCGCTGCCGCCCGAGGAGCTGAAGGCCAAGATCGCCGACGTGCATTTCCTCGGCATCCGCTCGGCCAGCCAATTGACGGCCGACGTGTTCGAGCAGGCCAGCCGGCTCGTGGCCGTGGGCTGCTTCTGCATCGGCACCAACCAGGTGGACTTGAACGCCGCGCGCGAAAAGGGCGTCGCGGTCTTCAACGCGCCTTACTCGAACACCCGCTCGGTGGCCGAGCTGGTGCTGGCCGAAGCCATCCTGCTGCTGCGCGGCGTGCCTGAAAAGAATGCGCTCGCGCACCGGGGCGGCTGGCTCAAGTCGGCCGCCGGCTCGTACGAGATCCGCGGCAAGACGCTGGGCATCGTGGGCTACGGCTCGATCGGCACGCAGCTGTCGGTGCTGGCCGAGGCGCTGGGCATGCAGGTGGCGTTCTTCGACGTGGTGACCAAGCTGCCGCTGGGCAATGCGCGCCAGGTGCACAGCCTGCACGAACTGCTGGCCCAGAGCGACATCGTGAGCCTGCACGTGCCCGAGACGGCGGCCACCCAGTGGATGATCGGCGCCGCCGAGGTCGCGGCGATGAAGCCCGGGGCGATCCTGATCAACGCCTCACGTGGCACGGTGGTCGAGATCGAACCGCTGGCCGAAGCCCTGAAGCAAAAGAAGCTGCTGGGCGCGGCCATCGACGTGTTCCCGGTGGAGCCGCGCAGCAACAAGGACGAGTTCCAGTCGCCGCTGCGCGGGCTGGACAACGTGATCCTGACGCCGCACATCGGCGGCTCGACCATGGAGGCGCAGGCCAACATCGGCCTCGAAGTGGCGGAAAAGCTGGTCAAGTACAGCGACAACGGCACCTCCACCTCGTCGGTGAACTTCCCCGAAGTGGCGCTGCCGGCGCATCCGGGCAAGCACCGGCTGCTGCACATCCACCGCAACGTGCCCGGCGTGCTGTCCGCGATCAACCGGATCTTCTCGGACAACCACATCAACATCGCCTCGCAGTACCTGCAGACCAACGAGAAGATCGGCTACGTGGTGACCGACATCGACGCCGCCTCCTCCGACCTGGCGCTGGAGAAGCTCGCGCAGGTGGAAGGCACCCTCCGCAGCCGCGTGCTGTTCTAGGGGCCTTGCGGTCCCGGGCGTCCCGCGGCGGCGGGCGGCCTGCTGTCATAAAATTCCCTTCCCGGGGGCTCAGGGCGCGCGGCGCTCACCCCAGGTCTTCCAAGACTATCCCCCATGAATGCTCCGACTGCGTTGGCCACATTGGTTTCACAGGCCGCAGAGCCCGTCCGCCTGCGCGAAATCCCCTACAACTACACCTCGTTCTCCGACCGGGAGATCGTGATCCGCCTGCTGGGCTCCCGGGCCTGGGACCTGCTCAACCGCCTGCGCGAGGAGCGCCGCACCGGCCGCTCGGCCCGCATGCTCTACGAGGTGCTGGGCGACATCTGGGTGGTGCAGCGCAACCCCTACCTGCAGGACGACCTGCTGGACAACCCCAAGCGCCGCCGGCTGCTGGTGGATGCCCTGAACCACCGCCTGGGCGAGATCCAGAAGCGGCGCACGCCCGAGGCCGACCGCGAGCGCGACAGCCTGGTGGGCGAGCTGCATCAGGCGGCCGTGCAGGCGGTGCGGACGTTCGATGCCATGTTCGAGGAGGCCTCCGCGCTGCGCCGCCAGGTCCAGCGCAGCCTGCGCCGGCTCACGGCCAAGGACAACATCAAGTTCGACGGCCTGTCCCGCGTCTCGCACGTCACCGACGCCACCGACTGGCGCGTGGAGTATCCGTTCGTGGTGCTCACGCCCGACACCGAGGCCGAGATGGCCGGCCTGGTCAAGGGCTGCATCGAACTGGGCCTGACCATCATTCCGCGCGGCGGCGGCACCGGCTACACCGGCGGCGCGATCCCGCTGACCTGGAAGAGCGCGGTCATCAACACCGAGAAGCTCGAATCCATGACCGAGGTCGAGATGGTGTCGCTGCCGGGGCTGGACCAGCCCGTGCCCACCATCTGGTCCGAGGCCGGCGTGGTCACGCAGCGCGTGGCCGACGCGGCCGAGCGCGGCGGCTTCGTCTTTGCCGTCGACCCGACCTCGGCCGAGGCGTCCTGCGTGGGCGGCAACATCGCCATGAACGCCGGCGGCAAGAAGGCCGTGCTCTGGGGCACGGCGCTGGACAACCTGGCCTCCTGGCGCATGGTCACGCCCGAGGCGCAGTGGCTGGAGGTCACGCGCCTGAACCACAACCTCGGCAAGATCCACGACGCCGAGGTGGCCAGCTTCGAGCTGCGCTACTTCGAGGCCGACGGCAAGACGCCGGTGCGCACCGAGCGCCTGGACATCCCGGGCAAGACCTTCCGCAAGGAAGGCCTGGGCAAGGACGTGACCGACAAGTTCCTGAGCGGCCTGCCCGGCATCCAGAAGGAAGGCTGCGACGGCCTGATCACCAGCGGCCGCTGGGTGGTGCACCGCATGCCCTCGCACACGCGCACCGTGTGCCTGGAGTTCTTCGGCAACGCCAAGGATGCCGTGCCCAGCATCGTGGAAATCAAGGACTTCATGTTCGCCGAGCAGAAGCGCAGCGGCACGCTGCTGGCCGGCCTGGAGCATCTGGACGACCGCTACCTGAAGGCCGTGGGCTACACCACCAAATCCAAGCGCGGCGGCCTGCCCAAGATGGTGCTGATCGGCGACATCGCGGGCGACGATGCCGACGCCGTGGCGCGCGCCACCTCGGAAGTGGTGCGCATGGCCAACTCGCGCAGCGGCGAGGGCTTCATCGCCATCAGCGCCGAGGCGCGCAAGAAATTCTGGCTCGACCGCAAGCGCACGGCCGCCATCAGCCGCCACACCAACGCCTTCAAGATCAACGAGGACGTGGTGATCCCGCTGCCGCGCATGGCCGAGTACACCGACGGCATCGAGCGCATCAACATCGAGCTGTCGCTGCGCAACAAGCTCCATCTCACCGATGAGCTCGAAGCCTTCTTCACGCGGGGCGAGCTGCCACTGGGCCGCGGCGACGATGCCGGCGAGATTCCCTCGGCCGAACTGCTTGAAGACCGCGTGGCGCAGGCCGTGGCCGTGCTCCGCGAGGTGCGGGCGCTGTGGCAGGGCTGGCTGGGCGAGGCCGACGCGCTGTTCCCGCAACTGCAGGACCACAGCCTGCGCGCCAGCTGGAAGACGCAGATCCGCGCGCCGCTGCAGGCCATCTTCGGCGGCGCCGCCTTCAAGCCCATCCTGGAGGAATGCACGGCCATCCACCAGCGCGTGCTCAAGGGCCGGGTCTGGGTGGCGCTGCACATGCACGCGGGCGACGGCAACGTGCACACCAACATCCCGGTCAACAGCGACAACTACGAGATGCTGCAGACCGCGCATGAGGCGGTCAAACGCATCATGGCGCTGGCGCGCAGCCTGGACGGCGTGATCTCGGGCGAACACGGCATCGGCATCACCAAGCTCGAATTCCTGAGCGACGAGGAACTGCGCCCGTTCACCGAGTACAAGCAGAAGGTCGATCCCGAAGGCCGCTTCAACAAGGGCAAGCTGCTGCGCAGCACGGAAGCGGCACACGATGGATCGGCCCTGTACGCCGACCTGACCAACGCCTACACGCCGAGCTTCGGCCTCATGGGCCACGAGTCGCTGATCATGCAGCAGAGCGACATCGGCGCCATCGCCGGCAGCGTGAAGGACTGCCTGCGCTGCGGCAAGTGCAAGCCGGTCTGCGCCACGCACGTGCCGCGCGCCAACCTGCTGTACAGCCCGCGCAACAAGATCCTGGCGACCTCGCTCTTGGTCGAGGCCTTCCTGTACGAGGAGCAGACGCGCCGCGGCGTGTCGATCAAGCACTGGGAGGAGTTCGAGGACGTGGCCGACCACTGCACGGTCTGCCACAAGTGCCTGTCGCCATGCCCGGTGAACATCGACTTCGGCGACGTGTCCATGAACATGCGCAACCTGCTGCGCAAGATGGGCCAGAAGAGCTTCCGCCCCGCGGGCGCGGCGGCGATGTTCATGCTCAACGCCACCCGCCCCGAGACCATCAAGCTCGCGCGTGCCGCCATGCTCAATGTCGGCGTCAAGGCCCAGCGCCTGGCCCATGACCTGCTGAAGCGCGCTGCGCGCAAGCAGACCGCCGCGCCGCCGGCCACGGTGGGCACCGCGCCGCTGAAGGAGCAGGTGATCCACTTCATCAACAAGAAGCTGCCCGGCGGCCTGCCCAAGAAGACGGCGCGCGCGCTGCTCGACATCGAGGACCGGGACTACGTGCCGATCATCCGCGACCCCCGGGGCACCTCGCCCGAGACGGAGGCGGTGTTCTACTTCCCCGGCTGCGGCTCCGAGCGCCTGTTCTCGCAGGTCGGGCTGGCGACCCAGGCCATGCTGTGGCACGCCGGCGTGCAGACCGTGCTGCCGCCGGGCTACCTGTGCTGCGGCTACCCGCAGCGCGGCGCGGGCCAGTTCGACAAGGCCGAGAAGATCATCACCGACAACCGCGTGCTGTTCCACCGCGTGGCCAACACGCTGAACTACCTCGACATCAAGACCGTGGTGGTGAGCTGCGGCACCTGCTACGACCAGCTCCAGGGCTACGAGTTCGACAAGATCTTCCCGGGTTCGCGCATCATCGACATCCACGAGTACCTGCTCGAAAAGGGCATCCGGCTCGAATCCAAAGGCGCCTACCTGTACCACGATCCCTGCCACACGCCGATGAAGCTGCAGGAGCCGATGAAGACCGTGAAGGCACTGGTGGGCGAGGGCGTGCTCAAGTCCGAGCGCTGCTGCGGCGAGTCGGGCACCCTGGCGCTGAACCGCCCAGACATCTCGACCCAGGTGCGCTTTCGCAAGGAGGAGGAAATCCGCAAGGGCGAGGCGGCGCTGCGCGGGGCCGGCCACCAGGGCGACGTCAAGATCCTGACCAGCTGCCCGAGCTGCCTGCAGGGCCTGTCGCGCTACGGTGGCGACCTCAACAACGGCCTGCTGGAGGCCGACTACATCGTGGTCGAGATGGCCAACCAGATCCTGGGCGCCAACTGGATGCCCGAGTACGTGGCCGCGGCCAACACCGGCGGCATCGAGCGCGTGCTGGTCTGACACTTCAAGGAGACACTTCCATGGCAGGCCTGCAATCCGGCGCCCCGACGCCCACCGCGCTCACGGCGCACAACCAGTCCCGGGTGCTGGAGGTGTCGTTCTCCGACGGCGCGCAGTTCCGCATCCCGTTCGAGCTGATGCGCATCTACTCGCCCTCGGCCGAGGTGCAGGGCCACGGCCCGGGCCAGGAGGTGCTGCAGACGGGCAAGCGCGAGGTCGGCCTGGTGGCGCTGGAGCCGGTGGGCAACTACGCCGTGAAGCCCACCTTCTCCGACGGCCACGACAGCGGCCTGTTCTCCTGGGACTACCTGTACTTCCTGGGCTCGCAGCAGGACAAGCTGTGGGCCGACTATGCGGCGCGCCTGCAGGCCGCGGGCGTGGAGCGCGATGCGCCCATGCCCGAGAAGGCCGGGCACGCCTGCGGCAGCCACTGAGTCCTGGCGCCGGCTGCTCTGTTTTTCATAGCATTCCGCATCCGCGGGACGCGGACCAGCGCCCGGTTTTCATCAAAATCACGACAAATTCCCTGCATGGGTGCGGGGTTGTCGGGGGCCGCGCCGCCATTCGCCCCTAGCATTCGGGCATGACAACGACGCATTTCGGCTTTCAATCGGTGGATGAGACCGAGAAGGCGCGCCATGTGCGCAGCGTGTTCGACTCCGTTGCGCCCAAGTACGACCTGATGAACGACCTCATGTCGATGGGGCTGCACCGCGCCTGGAAGGCCTACACCGTGATGGTGGCCAACCTGCGCGAGGGCCAGCAGGTGCTCGACATCGCCGGCGGCACCGGCGACCTCGCGCTGGCCTTCGCGAAGAAGGTGGGCGCCACCGGGCGCGTGGTGCACACCGACATCAACGAGGCCATGCTGCGCACCGGCCGCGACCGCCTGCTCGACGCGGGCGTGGCGCTGCCCACCCTGGTCTGCGATGCCGAGAAGCTGCCGTTTCCCGACGGCCATTTCGATCTCGTGAGCGTGGCCTTCGGGCTGCGCAACATGACGCACAAGGACGCGGCGCTGGCCGAGATGAGCCGCGTGCTCAAGCCCGGCGGCAAGCTGCTGGTGCTGGAGTTCTCCAAGGTGGCCAAGCCGCTGGAGAAGGCCTACGACTGGTACTCATTCAACGTGCTGCCCCAGCTGGGCAAACTGGTGGCCGGTGACGATGCGAGCTATCGCTACCTGGCCGAATCGATCCGCATGCACCCGGGCCAGGAAGAACTCAAAGCCCTGATGAAGAAAAATGGCTTTGGTCATGTGGACTATCACAACCTCACGGGCGGGGTGGTGGCGTTGCATGTTGGAATCAGGTGTTGATGGTTTTGAAATCTGGAGGGTGACATGAAATTCTGGTCCTTGTTTCTGGTGCTGGCCCTGGTGTTCGTGAGCGCGGATGCCGACGCGGCGCGGCGCCTCGGTGGCGGCAAATCGATGGGCAAGCAGTCGGGCAACGTGACGCAGCGCGAAGCCGCCCCGGCGGCCCCGGCCGCACCGGCAGGCGGGGCGGCGCAAAGCGCGGCCAAGCCGGCCCCGGCTCCTGGCGCGGCCCCGGCCGCCGCCGCGGCGCCGAAGAAGCCCTGGGGCGCCATGCTCGGCGGCCTGGCCGCCGGCCTCGGCCTGGCCTGGCTGGCGAATTCGCTGGGCCTGGGCGCTGCCTTCGGCCAGTTCATGCTGATCGCACTGCTGGTGCTGGTGGTCATGGTGGTGGTGGGCATGGTGATGCGCGCCCGCAAAGGCAATAGCGCTGCATCAAGCCGCAGCCCGTTCGCCTTCCAGGGCGCGGGCGCCACCGCCGAGGCGGCCACGCCGCCGCGCCAGTACAGCCCTGACAACGTGGGCAACGATGCCTCGGCCCGGCCCTGGGAGCGCAGCAGCATGGCGTTCGACAGCGGCCGCTTCCAGACGGACGCGGCAGGCGCTTCCGGTGGGCTGGTCATCGGCTCCGCGCTCGGCGGTTCGCAGTCCTGGGGCATTCCCGCGGGCTTCGACACCGAGGGCTTCCTGGGCGCCGCCAAGCGCAACTTCGTGACCCTGCAGGACGCCTGGGACCGCTCCGACATCGGCACCCTGCGCTCGATGATGACGGACGGCATGGTCGGCGAGATCAAGTCGCAGCTGGCCGAACGCGAGAACCACCTGGGCGGCCAGCCCAATCGCACCGACGTGGTCATGCTCGACGCGCAGTTGCTGGGCATCGAGGACCTGGGGCAGGACTACATGGCCAGCGTCGAGTTCTCGGGCATGATCCGCGAGCAGCCGTCGGCCGGCCCGAGCCCGTTCCGCGAGGTCTGGAACATGACCAAGCCCAAGAGCGGCAGCAACGGCTGGCTGGTGGCCGGGGTGCAGGCCCTTCAATAGCGGCCGCGGCCCGGGTGGGCCGCGACTTTCAGGGAATAATCGGGGGGCTATGGCAACACAGTCCCCCTTTCCCTTTCTGGACAGCCTGTTCGACCGGTTCGGCGCCGGCTTGCAGCCACCTCCCTGGCTGGTCGATGAACTGCAGCACCGCGCGGTGCTGCTCCTCAATCACGTGCTGATGCAGGAACCCGAGGCGCAAAGCCGGCTTTCAAGGCAAAAAGACCGTGTGGTCCAGGTGCAGTGGCGTTCGTTTGCTATTAAATTGGTAGCAACCCCGGCCGGCCTGCTGGACCGGGCGGCGCCTGCCGCCACGCCCGACCTGATGCTCACCGTGACCGAGGCCTCGCCGTTCGGCCTGGCCCAGGCCGCCGTGCGCGGCGACAAGCCGGCCGTGCGCATCGAGGGCGACGTGCAGCTGGCCGCCGAGGTCAACTGGCTGGTCGACCATGTGCGCTGGGATGTGGAGGAAGACCTGTCGCGCCTGATCGGCGATGCGCCGGCCCATGCCGTGGGCGACGTGGCGCGCCGCGCGGCGCAGGCCCTGCGCCAGTTCATCAGCGCCCGTCCCGGCGCTTCCACGGGCCCGGGCCCGGCTGCGCAATGACGCGGTTCTCCCGGGGCGTCTTCATCGTCTGGGTGGTCCTGCGCTATGGGCTGGACGAGCTGGTGCTGACCAGCTTCCGCAAGCCCTGGCTCAAGGTGATCGCCCGCGTCGTCTCCATTGGCCGCAACCTCGACGCACCGCGCGGCCAGCGCCTGCGCGAGGCGCTGGAGCGGCTCGGGCCGATCTTCGTCAAGTTCGGCCAGGTGCTGTCGACGCGGCGCGACCTGATGCCGCCCGACATCGCCGACGAGCTCGCGCGGCTGCAGGACCGCGTGCCGCCGTTCGATTCCGCCGTGGCCGTGGCCACCATCGAGCGGGCCTTCCGCCGGCCGGTGGGCGAGATCTTTGCGAGCTTCGAGCGCGAGCCGGTGGCCAGCGCCTCGATCGCGCAGGTGCATTTCGCCACCCTCAAGGGCCGCGACGGCACGCTGCGCGAGGTGGCCGTGAAGGTGCTGCGCCCCGGCATGCTGCCGGCGATCGAGAAGGACCTGAGCCTGATGCGCATGATGGCCGGCTGGGTCGACTCGCTCAGCGCCGACGGCAAGCGCCTCAAGCCGCGCGAGGTGGTGGCCGAGTTCGACAAGTACCTGCACGACGAGCTCGACCTCGTGCGCGAGGCCTCCAATGCCGCCCAGCTGCGCCGCAACATGGCGGGCCTGGACCTGGTGCTGATCCCCGAGATGGTCTGGGACTACTGCCAGCCCGAGGTGATCGTGATGGAGCGCATGAACGGCGTGCCCATCAGCCAGCTCGACCGCCTGCGCGAGGCCGGCGTGGACATCCCGAAGCTGGCGCGTGACGGCGTCACCATCTTCTTCACCCAGGTGTTCCGCGACGGCTTCTTCCACGCCGACATGCATCCCGGCAACATCCAGGTCAGCCTGGAGCCCGCTACCTTCGGGCGCTACATCTCGCTCGATTTCGGCATCATCGGCACGCTCACCGAGTTCGACAAGGAATACCTGGCGCAGAACTTCACCGCCTTCTTCCGGCGCGACTACAAGCGCGTGGCCGAGCTGCACATCGAGAGCGGCTGGGTGCCGCCGGGCACCCGGGTGGACGAGCTGGAGGCCGCCATCCGCGCGGTCTGCGAACCCTACTTCGACCGCCCGCTCAAGGAAATCTCGCTCGGCATGGTGCTGATGCGGCTGTTCCAGACCTCGCGCCGCTTCCAGGTCGAGATCCAGCCGCAGCTCGTGCTGCTGCAGAAAACCCTGCTCAACATCGAGGGCCTGGGCCGCCAGCTCGACCCCGAGCTCGACCTCTGGAGCACGGCCAAGCCGTTCCTCGAGAAATGGATGCTCGAGCAGGTCGGCCCGCAGAAGCTGATCGACCAGCTCAAGGACGAGGCGCCGCGCTACGCCAAGCTGCTGCCCGAGCTGCCGCGCCTGCTGTACGACTACCTGCGCCAACGGCCCTCGGACCACCGCCGCGACCTGCAGGACCTGCTGGCCGAGCAGAAGCGCACCAACAAGCTGCTGCAAAGCCTGGTCTACGGCGGCATGGGCTTCGTGCTCGGGCTGATCGCGATGCAGCTGGTCATGCGCATCCGCATTTTCTGAACCCTTTTTTTGCCGATAATCCGCCCACGTTGAGGAGTGCGCCGTGTTATTGACCCTGGTCATCGTCTATCTGCTGGTCACCATCGCCATCGGCCTGTATGCCGCGCGGCGGGTCAAGAACTCGGCCGACTACGCGATCGCCGGGCGCAACCTGCCGCTGGTGATGATCGTCACCACCACCTTCGCCACCTGGTTCGGCTCGGAGACGGTGCTCGGCATCCCGGCCAAGTTCGTCAACAGCGGCCTCAACGGCGTGGTGGAAGACCCGTTCGGCGCCGGCACCTGCCTGATCCTGGTCGGCCTGTTCTTCGCCAGCAAGCTGTACAAGATGAGCCTGCTGACCATCAGTGACTACTACCGGGAGCGCTACGGCCGCACGGTGGAGGTGGTGTGCTCGCTGATCATCATGCTGAGCTACCTGGGCTGGGTCTCGGCCCAGGTCACGGCGCTGGGCCTGGTGTTCAACCTGCTGTCGGGCGGCGTGATCGCCATCCCCACCGGCATGGTGATCGGCGTGGTGTCGATCCTGGCCTACACGCTGTTCGGCGGCATGTGGTCGGTCGCCGTCACCGATTTCATCCAGATGATCATCCTGGTGAGCGGCCTGGCCATCCTGGCGGTGTTCGCCGGCAACCTGGCCGGCGGCGCCGACAAGGTGGTGGCGCTGGCCGTGAGCAAGGATCTGTTCCACTTCTGGCCCGAGCCGAGCTTCAAGGACATGGTCTTCTTTTTCGCCGCGGCCATCACCATGATGCTGGGCTCGATCCCGCAGCAGGACGTGTTCCAGCGCGTGATGTCGGCCAACAGCATCGGCGCCGCCACCAAGGGGCCGGTGATCGGCGGCGTGTGCTACATCCTGTTCGCCTTCGTGCCCATGTTCCTGGTGGCCAGCGCGCTGATCATCATGCCCGAGCAGACCGCCGCCCTGCTCAAGGACGATCCGCAGAAGGTGCTGCCCACGCTGGTGCTGCAGAAGATGCCGTTCGTGATGCAGGTGCTGTTCTTCGGCGCGCTGCTGTCGGCCATCAAGTCCACCGCCTCGGCCACGCTGCTGGCGCCGAGCGTGACCTTCACCGAGAACATCTGGCGCCAGTTCCGCCCGCGCGTGAGCGACCGCAACGAGCTGCGCAACATGCGCATCACGGTGCTGGTGTTCAGCGCGCTGGTGCTGGCCTACGCCATCCGGATGCAGGGCACCTCGATCTACGAGATGGTCTCGGGCGCCTACCAGGTGACCCTGGTCGGGGCCTTCATCCCGCTGGTGTTCGGCCTGTACTGGAAAAAGGCCACCACCCAGGGCGCGATCTTCTCCATCGTGCTGGGCATCCTGGCCTGGCTGCTGTTCCTGGCCACCCCGGCGGGCGAGCAGTTTCCGGCCCAGCTCGCGGGGGTGCTGGCGGCGCTGGTCGGCATGCTGGTCGGCTCGCTCGGGCCGCAGGCCATCCGCAACAGCCACGCCGGGCACCACAAGCTGGCCGGCGGCGCCGCCTGAGGGGCGGGTTCGCGCGCGGCGGGGCCGGCGGGCCGGCCCCGGGCGGCGCTGGGGGTTTAATTCCGGGTCAAAGCCTATAATTGAGAGCTTTGCATCCTCAAAACCCCATTTGGGCCTCCTCCTTCAGAAGCCATGCCTATCTACGCCTACAAATGCGAGTCCTGCGGCCTCACCAAGGACGTTCTGCAAAAGATCTCGGATGCACCGCTGACCGATTGCCCGGCCTGCGGCCAGTCCAGCTTCCGCAAGCAGCTCACGGCGGCCGGTTTCCAGCTCAAGGGCTCGGGCTGGTACGCCACCGACTTCAAGGGCGGCAGCTCAAGCGCCGCCGTGCCGGCGGAGGCCAAGGCCGACAGCAAGCCGTCCGACACGGCGGCCAGCCCCGCCAAGAGTGACGCCGCCCCGGCCGCGGCGGCCGGCGGCTGCGGCGCGTCCTGCGCCTGCCACTGAAGGACGCCATGGCTGCCTTGCGCAAATGGCTGTTTGCCGGCCTCCTGGTCATCGTGCCGGTGGGTATCACCGTCTGGGTGCTCGAGTGGATCATCAGCACGCTCGACCAGACGCTGTACATCCTGCCCGGCGCCTGGCATCCCGACAAGCTGTTCGGCATCCACATCCCCGGTTTCGGCGTGCTGCTGGCGCTGGCGATCCTGCTGGTGGTCGGCGCGGTGGCCAGCAACTTCTTCGGCAAGAAGCTGGTGCAGTGGGGCGACGCGCTGGTCAGCCGCATCCCGGTGGTGCGCTCGATCTACTCCAGCGTCAAGCAGGTGTCGGACACGCTGTTCTCCGAGAACGGCAACGCCTTTCGCACCGCGGTGCTGGTGCAGTGGCCGCGCGAGGGGGTGTGGACCATCGCCTTCGTCACCGGTGCGCCCGGCGGCGACGTCGCCACCCACCTGCAGGGCGAGTACCTGAGCGTCTATGTGCCGACCACGCCCAACCCGACCGGCGGCTATTTCGTGATGCTCAAGAAGAGCGACTGCATCGAGCTCAAGATCAGCGTGGACGAAGCGCTCAAATACATCGTCTCCATGGGCGTCGTGGTTCCCGGCGGCCCCGCCAATCCCCACCTTAGTAAGTAACGCGCCCCGTCGGCGCTGGAAATTCAGTATGGCTATGCGTTCCCACTATTGCGGTCTCGTGACCGAAGCCCTGATGGGCCAAACCGTGACCCTGTGCGGCTGGGTCAACCGCCGGCGCGACCATGGCGGCGTGATCTTCGTCGACCTGCGCGACCGCGAAGGCTATGTGCAGGTGGTGTGCGACCCCGACCGGGCCGAGATGTTCAAGGTGGCCGAAGACCTGCGCAACGAGTTCTGCGTGCAGATCAAGGGCCTGGTGCGCGCGCGCCCCGAGGGCACCGCCAACGAGCACCTCAAGAGTGGCAGGATCGAGGTGCTGTGCCATGAGCTGACGGTGCTCAACCCGTCGGTCACGCCGCCGTTCCAGCTCGACGACGACAACCTCAGCGAGACCACGCGCCTGACGCACCGCGTGCTCGACCTGCGCCGCCCCTACATGCAGAACAACCTGATGCTGCGCTACCGCGTGGCGATGGAGGTGCGCAAGTTCCTCGACGCCCACGGCTTCGTCGACATCGAGACACCGATGCTCGGCAAGTCCACGCCCGAAGGCGCGCGCGACTACCTGGTGCCCAGCCGCGTGCACGACGGCATGTTCTTCGCGCTGCCGCAGTCGCCCCAGCTGTTCAAGCAGCTGCTGATGGTGGCCGGCTTCGACCGCTACTACCAGATCACCAAGTGCTTCCGAGACGAGGACCTGCGCGCCGACCGCCAGCCCGAGTTCACGCAGATCGACATCGAGACCTCGTTCCTCGGCGAGGAAGAGATCCGCGACATGTTCCAGGGCATGATCAAGACCGTGTTCAAGAACACACTGAGCGTTGATCTCGGCGAGTTCCCGGTCATGCCGTACTCGGAGGCGATGCACCGCTACGGCTCCGACAAGCCCGACCTGCGCGTCAAGCTCGAGTTCACCGAACTTACCGATGCTATGGCCGACGTCGATTTCAAGGTATTCTCCACGCCCGCCACCATGAAAGGCGGCCGCGTGGTCGCGCTGCGCGTGCCGGGCGGGGCGAAGGAAGGCAGCGGCATGAGCCGCGGCGAGATCGACGGCTACACCGAGTTCGTGAAGATCTACGGCGCCAAGGGCCTGGCCTGGATCAAGGTCAACGAAATCGCCAAGGGCCGCGAGGGCCTGCAGTCGCCGATCGTGAAGAACCTGCACGACGCGGCCATCGCCGAGATCCTCAAACGCACCGGCGCGCAGGACGGCGACCTGCTGTTCTTCGGCGCCGACAAGGCCAAGATCGTCAACGACGCCATCGGCGCGCTGCGCCTCAAGGTCGGCCACAGCGAGTTCGGCAAGAAGAACGGCCTGTTCGAAAAAGCCTGGCGCCCGCTGTGGGTGGTGGATTTCCCGATGTTCGAGTTCGACGAGGAAGCCCAGCGCTGGAGCGCCGTGCACCACCCGTTCACGGCCCCCAAGGACGGCCACGAGGACCTGATGGACACCGCGCCCGAGGAATGCGTCGCCAAGGCCTACGACATGGTGCTCAACGGCTGGGAACTCGGCGGCGGCTCGGTGCGCATCCACCGCGCCGAGGTGCAGAGCAAGGTGTTCAGCGCGCTCAAGATCAGCCCCGAGGATGCGCAGCACAAGTTCGGCTTCCTGCTCGACGCGCTGCAGTACGGCGCGCCGCCGCACGGCGGCCTGGCCTTCGGCCTGGACCGCATCGTCACGCTGATGACCGGCGCCGAGTCGATCCGCGACGTGATCGCCTTCCCCAAGACCCAGCGCGCGCAGGACCTGCTCACGCAGGCGCCGGCGCCGGTGGACGAGAAGCAGCTGCGCGAGCTGCACATCAAGCTGCGCAACACCCAGGCCGCCTGAAGCGGGCCTGAGGCAGAATGAAAGGGCGCCCCTGGAGCGCCCTTTTTTCATGACCCGACCGTTCAAGATCCCCGAGTCCGTGCTGGTGGTGATCCACACCCCGGCACTGGAGGTGCTGCTGATCCAGCGTGCCGACGCCGCGGCCTTCTGGCAGTCGGTCACCGGCAGCAAGGACCGGGCCGGGGAAGCCTGGCGCGAGACGGCGGTGCGCGAGGTGGCCGAGGAGACCGGCATCGACTGCGCCGAGGGCTCGCGGCTGGCGGCCGGGCTGCGCGACTGGGGGCTGGAGAACGTCTATGACATCTACCCGCGCTGGCAGTCCCGCTATGCGCCCGGGGTCTCGCGCAACACCGAGCGCGTGTTCGGGCTGTGCGTGCCGGCCGGCACGCCGGTGGCGCTCAACCCGCGCGAGCACACGGCGCAGCGCTGGCTGCCCTGGCGCGAGGCGGCCGATGCCTGTTTTTCCCCCTCCAACGCCGAAGCCATCCTGATGCTGCCACAATTTACGGCATGAACGTTCTTCGCGTCGCCACCTACAACATCCACAAGGGGGTGCAGGGCTTCGGGCCGAACCGGCGCTTGGAAATCCACAACCTGGTGCACGCCGTGGAGCAGCTCGACGCCGACATCGTGTGCCTGCAGGAGGTGCGCAAGCAGCACCTGCGCGAGCAGAAGCATTTCGCGCGCTGGCCCGAGCTGCCGCAGGCGGAATTCCTGGCGCCCGAGGGCTACGAGTCGGTCTACCGCACCAACGCCGTCACGCGCCACGGCGAGCACGGCAATGCGCTGCTGTCGCGCTGGCCGGTGATGGCGCACCAGCACGAGAACATGTCGGACCACCGCTTCGAGCAGCGCGGCCTGCTGCACGTGAGCCTGCAGGTGCATGGCGTGGGCGTGCACGTGATCGTGGTGCACCTCGGCCTGGTGCCGGCCAGCCGCAAGCGGCAGATGGCGCAGATCGAGCGCTTCATCGAGCGCGAAATCCCGCACGATGCGCCCATGGTGGTGGCCGGCGATTTCAACGACTGGGGCGAGAAGCTGCACCGGCCCATGCACGACATCGGCCTGCAGACCTTCGAGGGGCTGCGCCTGCCCACCTTTCCGTCGCGCGCGCCCGTGCTCTACATGGACCGCATCTACGTGCGCGGGCTGACCCCCATGACGGCCTACGTGCCGCGCGGGCGCATCTGGTGGCGCATGTCGGACCACCTGCCGGTGATCGCCGAGTTCGCCGTGGATGCCGCGGCGTCCTAGGGCCCGTTCCCACCCCGCCCCGGCATGAACCGCTCGCGCCGCCACCGCCCCCGCCGTCTTGCGGCACCTTCCGAGCGGCGGGGCGGGCACTGACATGCCCCTGCAGCTGCGCCCCGGCCACCACCTCGAGTTGCTGCAGGGCGCGCAGGCGTTCTTCGCGGCCCTGGTGGCCGACATGGACGAGGCGCGGTTCGAGGTGCGGCTGGAAACCTACATCTTCGACTTCCACGGCAGCGGCAGCCAGGTGGCCGAGGCGCTGATCCGGGCCGCGCGCCGCGGCGTGGTGACGCAGCTCACGGTCGACGGCGTCGGCACGGGCCGGCTGCCCGCCAGCTGGCGCAGCCGCTTCGAACAGGCCGGCGTGCGCTGGCGCGTGTTCTCGCGGCTCGGCCCGCTGGGGCTGCTCAACCCCACGCGCTGGCGCCGGCTGCACCGCAAGCTCGGCGTGATCGACGGCCGCGTGGCCTATTGCGGCGGCATCAACGTGCTGGACGACTACTACGACCCCAATTACGGCACGCTGGCGGCGCCGCGCTTCGACTTCTGCGTGCGCGTCACCGGCCCGCTGGTGGCCGACGTGCACGCGGTCACCGGCCAGCTCTGGTGGCGCATGCAGGCGCTGCGCGAGGCGCGCCTGCGCGACTTCGGCGGCGCCTGGCAGGCCATGCGCGCCAGCAGCGCGCTGGCGGCCGAAGCGCGCCACGGGGCCGGCCCCGCGCGCGGCCCGGCGGCCGCGGAGAAGGCGGGGCTGCTGCTGCGCGACAACTTCCGCCACCGCGTGCGCATCGAGCGGGCCTACCGCCGGGCCATCGGCGCGGCGCGGCACGAGGTCATCATCGCCAATGCCTATTTCCTGCCGGGCGGCAAGGTGCGCCGCGCGCTCATCATGGCGGCGCGCCGCGGCGTCAAGGTGCAGCTGCTGCTGCAGGGCCGCTACGAGTACTTCATGCAGTACCACGCCGCGCGCCCGGTCTACGGGGCGCTGCTGGGCGCGGGCGTGGAGATCTACGAGTACGAGCCCAGCTTCCTGCATGCCAAGGTGGCGGTGATCGACGGGCACTGGGCCACGGTCGGCTCGTCCAACCTCGACCCGCTGAGCCTGCTGCTGGCGCGCGAGGCCAACGTGGTGGTGGAGGGCCCGGCCTTCGCCCAGCCGCTGCGCGAGCGGCTGGTGCGCGCCATGGCCGAGGAGGGCCGGCGCATCGACCCGGCCGACTACGCCCACCGCCCGTTGCTGCAGCGCGCGCTCGACCGCGTGGCCTTCGGCCTGATGCGGCTGGCGCTGTTCGCGATCGGGATGCGCTATTGAATTGATAGCAAAAAAAGACCATCCGACGCGGACATCCGCAGAAAAAACCTTAGAATCCGATCGCTGATACCATGTCTGGATGCTTATGAAGATACCCCCTGGCATGAGCCCTGTCCCTGCTGGCCAGCAGGGCGACGAGGGCACGCCCGTCTCCGTGAAGATCCGCGAACGCCTGGCCGCCGCGCGCAAGCGCTTCCACTCCAACGACAACATCGCCGCCTTCATCGAGCCCGGCGAGCTGGAGAAGCTGCTCGACGAGGTGACCGACAAGATGAAGGGCGTGCTCGACAGCCTGGTGATCGACACCGACAGCGACCACAACACGCACAGCACCGCGCGCCGCGTGGCCAAGATGTACGTCAACGAGGTGTTCAAGGGCCGCTACGTCGAGGCCCCCGCCATCACCGAGTTTCCCAACGCCGAGCACCTGAACGAGCTGATGATCGTCGGCCCGATCACCGTGCGCAGCGCCTGCAGCCACCATTTCTGCCCGGTCATCGGCAAGATCTGGATCGGCGTGATGCCCAACGAGCACACCAACGTGATCGGCCTGTCCAAGTACGCGCGCCTGGCCGAGTGGGTGATGGGGCGCCCGCAGATCCAGGAAGAGGCCGTGGTGCAACTGGCCGACCTGATCCAGGAAAAAACCCAGCCCGACGGCCTGGCCATCGTGATGCAGGCCAGCCACTACTGCATGGCTTGGCGCGGCGTGAAGGAGATGGACAGCAAGATGATCAACTCCGTCATGCGCGGCGTGTTCCTCAAGGACCCGGCGCTGCGCCGCGAATTCCTCTCGCTGATTCCCGGAAAGGACTAGCATGAACTGCCCCCACGCTCGCTTCGCTCCCTGCCCCCCGAGGGGGCGCTCCGTGCCCTTCGGGCGGCCGGGCGGGCACTGACATGCTGGTACGCCTGCTCTACGCCAGCCGCGCGGTGGACAACAGCCCCGCGGCGATCGAGGCCATCCTCACGCAGTCGCGCCTGCACAACCCCTCGTGCGGCATCACCGGCATCCTGTGCTACGGCGGCGGCATCTTCCTGCAGGCCATCGAGGGCGGCCGCATGGCGGTGAGCGACCTGTTCGGCCACATCCAGAAGGACGTGCGCCACAAGGACGTGGCCCTGCTGCACTACGAAGAGATTTCCGAGCGCCGCTTCGGCGGCTGGACCATGGGGCAGGTCAATTTGTCCAAGCTCAACCACTCCATCCTGCTCAAGTACTCCGAGAAGCCCGAGCTCGATCCCTATGCCGTCTCGGGCAAGGTGTCGCTGGCCCTGCTGGAAGAGCTGATGGCCACCGCGTCCATCATCGGCCGGGCGTGACAGGCTCACCCCCAGGCTGCGCTTCGCTACGCCTCCCCCCTGCGAGGGGGCAACACCGGCGGCCCGGCCAAGCCGGTTCCGCGGTGTTTTCCGGGTGGGCCGCGCTGCGCGGGCCAGGGGCAGGCCGGTCAGCCTGACGCCTCCGTTCCTGTTGCGGCCGCCGCTCCCGTTGCATTCTCCTGCGCCATGCCATTACAAGCCCTCGTCCTCGTCATCCTCGCCGGACTGATCCACGCCAGCTGGAACATCGCGGCCAAGAAGGCCGGCGGCGACGCGCGCTTCGCCGCCTTCACCGGCCTGGTGATGATGGTGTTCTGGGCGCCGCTGGGCCTGTGGCTCGGCGTGCAGGAACTGCCGCGCTGGGGCCGCCTCGAGTGGCTGCTGCTGGTGGCCAGCGCCGCGCTGCACACCATCTACTACATCACCCTGCTGCGCGGCTACCGCAAGGCCGATCTCACGGTGGTCTACCCGCTGGCGCGCGGCTCGGGGCCGCTGCTGTCCTCGCTGGTGGCCATCGTGCTGCTGGGCGAGCAGATCTCGGCGC
The DNA here is from genome assembly GCF_022809125.1 of Variovorax terrae. Lineage (NCBI taxonomy): Bacteria > Pseudomonadati > Pseudomonadota > Betaproteobacteria > Burkholderiales > Comamonadaceae > Variovorax > Variovorax terrae. The sequence continues at coordinate 525,322 of NZ_JALGBI010000002.1, forward strand.
TGGGCGTGCTCGGCATCGCGGGCGTGGTGGTGGGCGTGTTCCTGATCGCGGGCGGGCCCGGCCTGTGGAAGGCCACGCACGACCCGGCCCGCGCGCGGCGCGTGCGCAAGGGCATGGTCTACGGCCTGCTCACGGGCGCCTTCATCGCGAGCTACACCGTGGTGGACGGCTACGCGGTCAAGTTCGTGCTGATGTCGCCGATCCTGCTCGACTACATCGGCAACCTGGTGCGCCTGGTGTTCCTGGTGCCCACCGTGCTGCGCGACCGCCCGGCCGCCGCCGCGCTGTGGCGCCAGCAATGGAAGTACGCGGTGCTGGTGGGCATCATCAGCCCGGTGTCCTATGTGCTGGTGCTGTACGCGGTGCAGGTGGCGCCGCTGTCGCACGTGGCGCCGGCGCGCGAGGTGTCGATGCTGTTCGCGGCGCTGATCGGCGGCCACCTGCTGGGCGAGGGCGACCGCGCGCTGCGCCTGGTGGGCGCCGCCTGCATCGCCGTGGGCGTGATGGCCCTGGCCCTGGGCTGAGAGCGCATTGCCCATGGCCTCGCCCGTGCCCGCCGCGCCGCTGCTCGTGGGCTGCGACTTCTCAAGCCGCCCCATGGCCCGGAAAACCATTGTTTTAGCCCAGGGGTCCGCGTCGGGTGGACGTATCGTGCTATCAAAAATGGAGCGTTTCGCATCGCTCGACGACTGGGCGCAGTGGCTCGGCCAGCCGGGGCCGTGGATCGGCGCGTTCGATTTCCCGTTCGGCCTGCCGCGCGAGCTGGTCGAGCAGCTCGGCTGGCCGCGCACCTGGGAAGCCTGCATGCGCCACTACGCGGCGCTCAGCCGCGAGCAGATCCGCGCCACCTTCGCCGCGTTCTGCGATGCGCGGCCGGTGGGGAAGAAGTTCGCGCACCGCGCCTGCGACGTTCCCGCGGGCGCCAGCCCCTCGATGAAATGGGTCAACCCGCCGGTGGCCTACATGCTGCATGCGGGCGTGCCGCGGCTGCTGGCCGCCGGCGTGCACCTGCCGGGCCTGCACGCGGGCGACCGCGCGCGGGTGGCGCTCGAAGGCTACCCCGGCCTGCTGGCGCGCGAGGTGCTGGGCCGGCGCAGCTACAAGAGCGACGACCGGGCCCAGCAGACACCCGAGCGCCTGATCGCGCGCAAGGACCTGATCACCGCGCTGGAGCATGGCCAGACCCGGCTGGGGTTGCGCCTCAAGCTCAGCCACGCGCAGCGCGACGCGCTGGCGGCCGATGCCAGCGGCGACAGCCTGGACGCCGCGCTGTGCCTGCTGCAGGCGGCCTGGGCCCAGCAGCAGGGCGCGCCGCGCTACGGCCTGCCCGAGGGGCTCGACCCGCTCGAAGGATGGATCGTCACGGCCGGCGCCTAGGGCCTGTTCACCCTATTTTTACCAGTGCGAACGAGGTGAAAACAGCGCCAATCAAGGCGCCTGACGACGCCCAGCCTGGACGGCTGGGCTAGGAGGGCAACGCCGAGTGGCGCTGTTTTCACCCCGTTCCCTGCGGGTTGCGGCCAAAAAGGCCATGCGCCGCGTTGCGAAGCCTTGCCGGGGGCCAACCCCGGCTGCGTTTCGCGCCTTGCGCATGACCTTTTTGCTCCGCAACGCATCTGGCAAAAATAGGGTGAACAGGCCCTAATGCGCTACAAAGCCGGTTGGTGCATTTTCCGCGAGGCTTCGCATGCATGGTGTCTCCCATCCCCTGGGGCGCAAGGTTTTCTACTGGCTCGACCTGCTCGGCGTGGCGGTGTTCGCCGTCAGCGGCACGCTGGCCGCGGGCTACGCGGGGCTGGACCTGCTGGGCGTGGTGGTGATCGCGGCCCTCACCGCCATCGGCGGCGGCACGCTGCGCGACCTGCTGATGGGCCGCCATCCGGTCTTCTGGATGCGCGACCCGAACCCGCTCTACGTGATCCTGCTCACGGCGCTGCTGACCATGCTCTACGTGCGTGTCTATCCGCCGCCGATGGGCACGCTGCTGTGGGCCGATGCGCTGGGCTTGGCGCTGTTCGCGCTGTCGGGGGCGCAGATCGCCGAGGCCGCGCGGCTGCCGGCGCTCGTCGTGGTGCTGATGGGCACGATGTCCGGGGCCGCCGGCGGCGTGCTGCGCGACGTGCTCACGGCCAAGGTGCCGCTGCTGCTGCGCGGCGACATCTATGCCACCGCGGCGATCGCCGGCATCGCGCTGTACCTGCTGCTGCAGGCCGTCGGCGTGCGGCGCCCCTGGGCCTTCGGTTTCGGCCTGGCCACGGTGGCTGCGATGCGCGGCTGCGCCATCGTCTGGCCGCTGCACCTGCCGGTGTTCCGGCTCTGAGCGCAGGGTGCTCCTCTATTGATAGCAAAAAATGACCAGAGGACAAGGACATCCGGCCGATTTGATTCAAAAATCGCCGGCATCGCGGGCGCTGGCGGCTTTCGGGGAGAATCGCGGCATGCGCCGCCGGGCCGTTCTCCGGGGGCGCCTGCCGCAGCGCGCTGCGCGGAGCTGACCGAATGAGCACAGCCTACAACCTCCCCCTGCTGCTGGCCGCCGGCCTGAGCGCCGCCGCGGCGCTGCTGCACCTGGCCATCATCGCGGGCGGTCCGGCCTGGTACCGCTTCTTCGGCGCGGGCGAGCGCATGGCCTCGGCCGCCGCAGCCGGCCGCGGCTACCCGGCCGCGGTCACGCTGGCGATCGCCGCCGTGCTGTTCGTGTGGGCCGCCTATGCGCTGTCGGCCGCGGGCGCCCTGGCGCCGCTGCCGGGCCGGCGCGCCGCGCTCGGCCTGATCACCGCCATCTACCTGCTGCGCGGCCTGCTGTTCGTGCCCGCGCTGGCAGCCGCCGGCCGGCGCATCACCCCCTTCGCGCTCTGGAGTTCGGCGATCTGCCTGCTGTATGGCGCGGTCCACCTGCTGGGCCTGCGCCAGGCCTGGGCCTCGCTGTGGGGCGAGGCGCTGCCATTCCCCCCATCCCCAAGGAGTTTGCATGACCCGCCGCCTCATCAGTTCCGGTTCCACCTTCGAGCAGGAGATCGGCTATTCGCGCGCCGTGGTCGACGGCGACTGGGTGTTCGTCTCGGGCACCACGGGCTTCGACTACGCCAGCATGACCATCGCCGAAGGCCTGCCCGAGCAGACCGAGCAGTGCCTGAAGAACATCGAGGCTGCGCTGCAGCAGGCCGGCGCCAGCCTGCGCGACGTGGTGCGCGTGACCTACGTGCTGCCCCATGGCCCCGACTTTCCCCAGTGCTGGCCGGTGCTGCGCAAGTACTTCGGCGAGGTGCGGCCGGCCGCGATGATGATCTCGGCCCAGTTGCTCGATCCGCGCATGCGCATCGAGATCGAGGTCACGGCGCGCAAGGGCGCCGGCGCCTGAGCCCGCCATGACCCGCTGCGACGCCCTGCTGGCCGAGGTGCGCGCCTGCACGCTGTGCGCGCCGCAGCTGCCGCTGGGGCCGCGGCCGGTGCTGCAGCTGCACCCGCGGGCGCGGCTGCTGATTGCGGGGCAGGCGCCGGGGCGCAAGGTGCATGCCTCGGGCATCCCGTTCGACGACGCCAGCGGCGAGCGCCTGCGCGACTGGCTGGGCCTTGGCCGCGAGGTGTTCTACGACCCGCGCCAGGTGGCCATCCTGCCCATGGGCTTCTGCTACCCCGGCACTGGCCGCTCGGGCGACCTGCCGCCGCGCCCCGAATGCGCGCCGGCCTGGCGCGCGCCGCTGCTGGCGCAGCTGCGCCACCTGCAGCTCACGCTGCTGGTGGGCCAGTATGCGCAGGCCTGGCATCTGGGCGGGCCGAAGCGGCCGCTGACCGAGACGGTGCGCGACTGGCGCCGCGGCTGGGACGCGGGCCTGCTGCCGCTGCCGCATCCCAGCCCGCGCAACAACCTCTGGCTGCGGCGCAACCCCTGGTTCGAGGCGGAGCTGCTGCCGGCGCTGCGCGAGCGCGTCCGGGCTGCTTTGGCGGATTAGGGCCCGACAGCAAGCCAGGCCGCGCCGCAAGCCGCTTACCTCGGGCCAGCCAGCACGCTCAGCGAGGTCTTGTCGAGGGTGTTCTGCCAGAGAAGGAAGCCCACGAGCGCGGGCGTCGCCGCCTTGTCGACAGGCAACTTGTCCACCTTCAAGGCGTGCACGGTGTACACGTAGGTATGTTGGCGGCCGACAGGCGGGCAGGGACCGAGATAGCCCGGTTTGCCGAGGTCTGTGTGGCCTTCCACGGCGCCGCTGGGCAGCGGGCCGCCATTGACGCCGCCGGCCAGGGCGCGGGTATCCGCCGGAATGTCGTAGACGACCCAGTGCCAGAAGCCGCTGCCGGTGGGCGCGTCCTTGTCGTAGAAGGTCACTGCAAAGCTCCTGGTGTCGGCCGGCGCGCCCTGCCAGGCCAGGTCGGGCATGACGTTGCCGCCGCTGCAGCCGAAGTTGTTCCAGTAGTGCGCGGCGCCGATCGCGCCGCCTTGCTGGATGGCCCGGCTGCCCAGCTCGAAGTCGGCGGCGTGGGCGGTGCGGGAAGCCATCGCGAACGCGAGGGAGGCGAGGGCCAGGGCGGTGATTGTCTTCATGGTGATTTCCGTCGTGCGTGGTGTGCCGTGGTGTGAGGCTGCCCGCGTTTCACACGAAGCCGGCCAGCACGCACTTGCCGCGCGCCTGGCCCGATTCGATCCAGGCATGCGCCTGCCTGAGGTTCTTGGCGTTGATGCTGCCGAAGGATTGGCCGGCCGTGGTGCGCAGTTCGCCGCGGTCCACCAGCTGCGCCACCTCGTCCAGCAGGCGGCCCTGCTCCGCCAGGTCGGGCGTGCCGAACAGCGTGCGGGTGAACATCAGCTCCCAGTGCAGCGAGATGGACTTGCGCTTGAGCAGCGTGGCATCAAGCGACTGCGGGTCGTCGATCAGCGCGATCTGCCCCTGCGGCGCGGTGATGTCCACCAGGGCCGCGAAATGCCGGTCGGTTTCCGTCAGGCTGGCCACCTTGTCCACATAGGCCAGGCCCAGCTCCTCGATCTGGCGGCGCAGCGGCCGCGAATGGTCGATCACGTCGTGCGCGCCCATCTCCAGGCACCATTGCCGCGTCTCTTCGCGCGACGCCGTCGCGATCACGCGCAGCGAAGTGAGGCGCCGGGCGAGCTGGACCAGGATGGAGCCGACACCGCCGGCGCCGCCCAGCACCAGCAGCGTCTGGCCCTGCCCGCCGCCGCGGCCGACGCGCAGCCGGTCGAACAGCAGTTCCCATGCGGTAATGGCGGTGAGCGGAAGGGCGGCGGCCTCCGCGTCATCCAGCGTCGCGGGCGCGCGGCCGGCGATGCGTTCATCCACCGCATGCAGCTCGGCATTCGTGCCCGGCCGGTCGATGGCGCCGGCATAGAAGACGCGGTCGCCCGGCTTGAAGCGGGTGACGTGCGGCCCCACGGCCTCGACCAGACCGGCGGCGTCGAAACCCAGGATGCGCGGTTCACCGGCCGCGGGCTTGGCGCCACGCCGCAGCTTGGTGTCCACCGGGTTCACCGACACAGCTTGCACGCGCACCAGCAGGTCGAAGGGCCGCAGTGGCGGAATGGGAAGCTCGATGTCAACCAGCGAAGCTTCCTGGTCGATGGGGAGCGGTTCAAAGTAGCCAACAGCTTTCATGACAGTGCGAGGAAATGGAGAGAACTGCACTGTCGGCTATCTGGGCCGGTTTGATAAGCCAGGTGGTTGCGCTAACAAATTCAATCGCCCATTGAAAATCCCCCAGAGCGGCCAACGGCTCAGGCACGCCGGGGGATCATGTTCGGTTCCACGAACGCCGACGCCTGGTGGGCATCGCGCTCATGGCGCCGGGAGGGCCCAGGTGGGGCCGCGCCGCCCGCGTGAGCCAGGTGCGGCGTATGCGGCACAGGCGGCCCATGGATTTCACGGCCGCAGGGCGGCCGCGAGGTAGTCGTCCTGCGTGTTCTCGGCGACTCGGAACCACATCGAGCTTTCGTGGCGGAACTTGTCCCAGGAGGCGTGCAGGCCCTTGAATTCGGCGTTCCTGGCGGAGATCTCCGCGTTGATCGACTGCGCGGCCTTGAAGGCTTCGTCGAGCACGGCGCGCGGATAGGCGCGCAGCAGCGTGCCCCGGCCCACCAGGCGCTTGAGCGCCTCGGGGTTCTGGGTGTCGTACCTGGCCTGCAGCCACACGTGCGCCTCCATCGACGCGGCCTCGATGGCGTGGCGGTGGCCGGCGGGCAGTGCGTCCAGCGCCTTCTGGTTCACGTAGAACGACAGCTGCGGGCTGCCGTCGAACCAGCCGGGGTAGTAGTAGTACTTGGCCACCCGGAACAGACCGAGCTTCTCGTCGTCGTACGGCCCCACGAATTCGGCCGCGTCGATCGTGCCTTTCTCGATGGCGCCATAGGTCTCGCCGGCGGGGATGATCTGGGGAATGCCGCCCATCGCGGCCCAGACCTGCCCACCCAGGCCGCCGATGCGCATCTTGTTGCCCTTGATGTCGGCGGGCGTCTTGATTTCCTTGCGGAACCAGCCGCCCATCTGCGCGCCGGTGTTGCCGCCCATGTAGTTGACGATGCCGTAGCCGGCGTAGAGCTTGCGCAGCAGCTCCATGCCTCCGCCGTGCATCAGCCAGGCGGTCTGGGCCCGCGAGTTCAGGCCGAAGGGCAGCGCGAAGTCGAAGGCGAGCGCGTCGTTCTTGCCGGTGTAGTAGTAGGAGGCGGTGTGGCCCATCTCCAGTGTGGCGTTGCTTACCGCGTCCATCACCTGCAGGCCGGGCACCAGTTCGCCCGCCGCATGGACGCTGATCTCGAAGGCGCCGCCCGTGAGTTCCTTGACGCGCCGGCCGAACAGCTCGGCCGCGCCGTAGATGGTGTCCAGCGACTTGGGAAAGCTGGAGGCCAGGCGCCAGCGCACCCGGGCCTGGGCGTGGATGGCGGGTGCGGCAAGCACCGCAGGCGCCGCGAGCGCGGCGGCCTGCAGCAGTTTTCTTCTTTCCATGGGGTCTCCTCTTCGTTGTGGTTCATTCCAGGATCTCGGCCCAGAAGCCGAGCATCACGGGCACGTTCAGCGGCATCACCAGGTGCCCGAGGGCCGTACGCGCGTGCCGGCCACGCTCCGCGAACACCTCGTTGATCAGTTCGGAGCCGCCGTTGAGCACTTGCGGGATCTGCGAGAAACCCTCCACGCAGCCCACGTGGCCCTCGATGCGCAGCACCCGCACGCGGCCCAGGTCGCCGTCCGCCGCGGCCTTGAGCTGCGCGATGCCGTTCAGCGCGCAGATGCGCGCGGCCCGGTAGCCCTGCTCCGTGTCCAGTGCCTCACCCAGCCGGCCCACATGGGCGAGGCTGCCGTTGACCCAGGGCAGCTGGAACGAGGTGGTGACGAGAGAGCCCACGCGCTGCCAGGGCTCGTAGGCGGCCACGGCGCCGGGGGCGGCGGGCACGGCCAGGCCGAGTGCGGCCAGGCGGGTTTCAGGCAAGTGGGTCCGGTTCATTTCAATACCTCTTCAATACGTTGCAAGACCTTGTGTTGTGCGCGCCAGCCAATGGGCCGCGGCTTCCTGCGGGCTGTGGCCCGCCACGCTGATCTGATGGTCCAGCGCGGCCACCGCGGCATTGCCCAGGTGCAGGTGGCGCAACTGCTGCAACGTGGCCTCGGGGATCAGATGGGCCGCATCCCGCCGCATCACCAGGGTCGCCGCATCGCGGCCACGCAGCAGCCCGAGGGGCTCCGCGAGTTCCCGGATGGCATAGCGGTGATGCAGGTACTGCGGATGCCACAGCGGCACCACCGCCCAGCGCCCGTCCTGCCAGGCGCGCTCGAACGCACCGGTGCAGTCGGCCAGCGTGCCGTTGTGGAACTGGTAGCCCAGCTCGCTCAGGCTGTAGCGCTCCATGATTTCGCGCGAGAAGCGGCTGATGCCCGCGCCTGGCCCGATGCCCTGGATGCGCTTGTCCATGCGCGCGGCCACTTCCGGCTTCGCGAGATCGGCCACCTGGGCCACCAGTTCGCGCGGCACATAGCCGGGCACGCCCCAAATGGCGTAGGGCTCATACAGCACGCCGAGTTTCAGCAATTCAGGTTCGAGGGGGTCCACATAGACGCCGTGGCTGCCCGGCAGCCAGGCGGACACCACCATGTCCACCTCGCCGCGCGCCAGCATGGCGTACATGGCTTCGTGCGGCGCTTCACGCGTGAAGGTCTTGACGCCCGAGCGTTCGACGATGGCGCGCACGACGGCCGCGCTCGCGACGTGGAAAGACAGCGCGATCTGTCCAATGACCAGCTCCCGGGTCATTGCGCGTCCACGGCGATGCCGGCCTCGTCCGAGTGCCAGCTGGAAGTTTCCGTGGCGTCGAAGATGAACTCGATGGTGAGCCGGCCCGGTGCGATCACGAAAACCTGATGCTCTTCGAGGGCGGGAACGGTTCGGGCGCGGTAGGCGCGTCCCTGTGTCTTTAGACGCTCCTCGAACGCCGGCAGGTCGGTGCAGCGCATCGCAATGTGGTCCACCACCCCGGTGTCATCGCCCACTTGGCGATCACCGAGATACGCGGCCAGGCGCTCATCCGAGGGGTCGTGCGGCGCCAGGTGCACCACGGCTGTGCCACCCGAATACAACCAGTATCCGGGGAACTGGAACGGCGGCCGGGGCCCAACGGCAAAGCCGGCGACTTGCTCGAAGAATCGACGCGTCTCCTCCATCAGCGACGTGCGCAGGGTGAAGTGGTCGAGGCGCGTAACTCCCATGGTGCTGCCTCAGTTCAAGATGTGACACGCTGCAGTCTAGGAGGCGCGATCCAGGCTAGTAAGGGGCCGGCGGAACTAACACCTTCAAGCGGGAATTGAAAATCCAGGCTTGATATGCCGGCCCGGATCGCGCAGGATTCTCAAATGAAGATTGAAAATGTCGCGGACCTGAGGGTCCTGGTGGAAACGGCGCGCAGAGGTTCGTTGACAGCGGCATCGCGCGAACTGGGGGTGACGCCGGCCGCTGCCAGCGCGATGCTGAAACGGCTGGAAGCACTCCTGGGCGCGCGGCTCTTCGAGCGGTCAACGCGCGCGATGCGGCTCACCGTGGAAGGCCAGACCCTGCTGGACTACGCGAACCGCGCGCTGGAGCTGCTCGAGGAAGGAGAGGCACAGCTGCTGGATACCGGCGCTCGCCTGATCGGCACACTCCGCATCTCGGTGCCCTCGGATCTGGCCCGCAGTGTGCTGCTGCCCTGGTTCGACGAATTCCTTGCACTGAATCCCGGCGTGCAGATCAGCTTGTCGGTCAGCGACCGGCTGGCCGACGTGATGCGCGATTCCATGGATCTGGCGCTGCGCTATGGCGACTTGGTGGATTCGCGGCTGGTGGCCCGGCCGCTCGCGTCTACGCGCAGGGTGCTGTGTGCTTCGCCGGCCTACCTTGCGCGCCGCGGGGCGCCGCAAGCGCCGGAGGACCTCGTCAAGCACAACTGCCTGACGTTCCACCTGAACGGACGCCGCTACGTCTCCTGGCGGTTCGAGCGTGGCGGGGAATGGACCGAGGTGCGCATCAGCGGGGACCGGGGCGCCGACGACGCGGCGCTCGCGCACCAATGGGCGCTTGCCGGCGTGGGCCTTACCTACAAGTCAGAGCTGGATCTGGTTCATGACCTGGCGAGCGGAGCGCTGGTGCGCTTGCTGCCGGAGTGGGACGGCGAGCACTATCCGCTGAACGCCATTCTTCCCAGCAACCGTTTTTTGCCCGCGCGCGTGCGCGCCATGGTGGACTTCCTGGCCGCCAAGTTCGAGGAACTGGCGGCCCGCAGGGCTTAGAAGCCAGGCATCCCGGGCGCGAGCGGCTTGAAGCGGTAGACCAGGTAGGGTGCCTTGTTCCTGGCGACTCCATCGGCTTGCAGGACGTTGGTCAGCGGCAACTGCGCGGCGCCGGTGTACATGTAGCCGTCCTTGTTGAAGGTCACGCCGTCAGGCCACACCATGCCGGGATCGGTGACGAGGCGGCGGTATGTGCGCGTGCCGGGCGGGATCACCCCCACGGCGCGCTCGCCAACCTCCGTCAGGTACAGGTTGCCCGCGGAGTCGATGGACAGGCCGCCGTTGAACGGCTTGTCGGCATAGGTTTCGACACGCGACGCCAACTGCGCCTGGGTGAGTCCGCGGTTGAGCAGGTCTGCCATGCGCATCCGGTACATCTTGTAGCCTGAGAGCGGGGCGAAATACAGCCACTCGCTCTGGTGGTCCAAGGCGATGCCATCGACGCCGATGCTCAGCTTGAAAGAACCAGCCGTGGGCGTGCCGACGTCCCAGCGGATGGGGTCGGCCACGGGTTTCATGCTCTCGTGGCCTTGCAGCAGCCGCCGGCTGCTGCCGTCCTTCAGGCTCACCAAAACCAGCGCCGCCTTGTCGCCCACGCCATTGGAGTTCTCGCCGATCGCCTCGTCGGCAATGACGATGACCTGGTTCTTGAGATCGACCACGAAGTCGTTGTGCTGCGACTCGGTGATGGTGGCCGCCGGGTCCAGCTTGATGATGCGTTCGAGCTTGTTGGTCTTCGTGTTCCAGCCCACCAGCTTGGGCACCAGGCCGGCGGGCCGGCCGGCCGCCTTGTCGGTGGTTTTTGCCGAGTCCAGCAGCCACAGGATGCCGTTGGCGTCCGTGTGCAGGCCCAGTACCCAGTCGAGGCAGTGGTCCAGGTCCGCTTTCCACTGGCCGTCGGCGGTCTTGCAGCTTTGCCATTCCAGGTTCGGGTAGGGCGTGGTCGAGCGGCGGTCGGCGTTCAACAGAGCCACCTGCACCTTGGGTGAGTAGAAGGGGTGGTAGCCGATCACGACGCGGCCATCGGGCATCTGCGTGATGCCTCCGACGCCGCCTTCCTGGAGCTGGGCATAGACCTCCGGCGAGGCCTTTTCCGCCTGGGCCGAGGCGCTGCCGGCGAATGCGGTTGCAAGTGCGAGTGCTGCGAGCACGGAAATGGTGGGTTGCATGGATGTCTCCTCGTTTGAGAGGCCCCCATGCTATGAAACGCGAAGTCCCAGGACTACCCAGACCCATTGGCTATCAGTTTCAATTTGCCGTTGAAAATCAATCCCGGATCAGTTCGCATGGCATGTGTCTGCAGCGCGCCGGGGGCAGAAGCCATTCAAGACGCACGGTTGCATGCTAGGTCTCGGCGGTCTGCTGCAGCGCGGCCATGGTCTCGGCATCGGTGCGGTACAGGCGCAGCAGCGGTCCTTCGGACAGCTCTCCGGCGCGCCGCAGCACCGTCTCCACCGGCAGCTTGATGCCGCTGATGTGCAGCGTGATGCCGCGCGCGGCCAGCACCTGGCGGATCTGGCCGAAGATCTCCACCCCGGTGGCGTCGATGCGGTTGATCGGCTGCGCGAACAGGCAGACATGGCGCACCGCGGGCTGCGCCGCGACCTGGTCGCTGATGGCGCGCTCCAGGCTGGTGGCCGAGGCGAAGTCCAGCTCCGCGTCCATGCGCAGGGCATAGAGGCCGGGCGCCAGCGGCGGCAGGTGCCACAGGTGGCGGTCGCGCAGGCTGCCGTCGGGATGCAGGCCCACTTCGATGATGCGCGGGTGCAGGCGCTGGTACAGGAAGTGCAGCAGGCCCATCATCAGTCCCGTGATCACGCCCCAGTACAGGCGCGGCGCGCTCAGCACCGTGACGGCGAAGGTCACGCTGCCGGTGGCCGCCTCCACGCGCGAGACGCGCCACAGCCGCGCGAAGGCCGCGGGCTTGAGCGTGCCGTAGATCGCGGCCACCACCACGGCCGCCAGCACCGACTGCGGCACGTAGTGCAGCACCGGGGTGAGCAGCAGCAGCGCCAGCAGCACCACGACCACCGAGACGAGGGTGGCCCAGCCGGTCTGCGCGCCTGCGAACAGGTTGAGCGCCGAGCGCGAGAACGAGGAGCTGGTGGGAAACGCGCCGCTGAAGGCCGAGGTGATCTTGGCCAGGCCCTGGCCGATCAGGTCCTGGTCCTGATCCCAGCGGTGGCCGCCGCGCTGGCTGTCCACCTTGGCGCTGGAGGCCGTTTCGAGGAAGCTCACCAGCGTGATCACCAGCGCCGGCACCATCAGTTCGCCCAGGGCCTGCCACGGCAGCAGCGAGGGAACGTAGAACGAAGGCAGGCCCGCCGCCAGCGCGCCCACGACCTTGCCACCCGAGGCCTCGAAGCCCAGGCCGGCGCTCAGGCCCGCGCTCAGCCCCACCACCAGCACCACGGCCGGAAAGCGCGGCGACCAGCGCCGCGCCAGCACCAGCGCCGCCAGGCTGCCGAGCCCGAAGGCCGCCGCGGCCAGATTCACTTCAGGCTGCGCGAGCATGCCGGCCCAGTCATGCCGGAAACCCAGCAGCGCGGGTAGCTGCGAGGCCAGGATCAGCACTGCCGCCGCTTGCGTGAAGCCGGTGAGCACGGGCGAGCTCACCACGTTGAGCAGCCAGCCGAAACGCATGAAGCCCAGCCCCACCTGCAGCAGGCCCGACAGCAGCGCGAGCCAGACGGCCAGGTTGATCCACTGCGGGCTGCCGGGCTCGGCCAGGCCCGTGAGCGAGGACGCCACCAGCAGGCAGGTGAGCGCCGTCGGCCCGACCGACAGCCGCGTGGACGAACTCCACAGCACCGCAACCAGCGCGGGCAGCATCGAGGCGTAGATGCCCGTCACCAGCGGCATGCCGGCCAGCGCCGCATAGGCCACGCCCTGCGGGATCACCATCAGGCCGACAGTGAGGCCGGCCCACAGCTCGCCGTGCAGCAGGTGGCGGGTGGGGCGGGGCCAGGCGAGGAAGGGGAACCAGCGATGCAGAGAGGAGGGCATGCGCTCGATGTTAAGGCACCGCCTGCCCGGCGGGCCTCCCCGCGGCTGCAAACGAGGCAGATGCACGCCAGTCCTCTCTCACAGAAGCTCTGCGCCGCGACATGTCCTTGGGGCGGATGGCCCCTGGCGAGGGGTCGCACAACGGTCAGGGTAATTCCCTGTGCGAATTGTTTTCAACAATTAGCCGCCGGGTTACGAAGATGGCGCCCATCACACCTCACCCCCGTGTCGACGGGTCGTTTCGAAAGAAGCGGCCGGCTTGTTGGCTGGGGCCTTGGACAGGAATGGACGCAACGCATGATCTACCCCGATACCCAGCTACTCATCGACGGCGAATGGTGTGATGCCGCCGACGGCCGCACCCTGCCTGTGCTCGATCCTGCGACGGGTGGGACCATCGGCTGCGTGGCGCACGCTGCCATCGCTGATCTGGATCGCGCGTTGGAGGCCGCGGCTCGCGGCTTTCTGGCTTGGCGCGATGTGCCCGCCATCGAACGTGGCCAGGCGCTGCGGCGGGCTGCTCAACTGATGCGTGAGCGTGCCGACGCCATCGCCTATGTGCTGACTCGGGAGCAAGGAAAACCGCTGGCCGAGGCTCTCGCCGAGACACACATGGCGGCAGAGGTGATCGAGTGGTTCGCCGAGGAAGCGCGCCGCCTCTATGGTCGCGTGGTGCCCCCGCGCCAACTATCGGTGCAGCAACTGGTCCTACGCGATCCGGTGGGGCCTGTGGCGGCATTCACTCCCTGGAATTTCCCCATCAACCAGGCCGTACGCAAGGTGGCGGCAGCCTTGGCGGCCGGCTGTTCCATCCTCGTCAAAGCGCCGGAAGAAACACCGGCCGCGCCCGCCGCTCTGGTGCGCGCCTTCGTCGATGCAGGTATACCGGCAGGCACCGTCGGTCTGGTGTTCGGGGATCCGGCCCAGATATCGGCCCATCTGATTGCCCACCCCGTCATACGCAAGGTCACTTTCACGGGCTCGACGCCCGTGGGCAAGCAGTTGGCGGCGCTGGCTGGTGCGCACATGAAGCGGGTGACGATGGAACTGGGAGGGCATGCGCCCGTCATCGTGGCGGAGGATGCCGATGTCGCAGGGGTCGCCCGTGCCAGTGCGGCCGCCAAATTCCGCAATGCCGGCCAGATCTGTGTTGCGCCGACGCGTTTTCTGGTGCACGAGTCCATTCACGACGAATTCGTGCGTGAGTTGGTGCTCAATGCGCGGTCGCTGACGCTGGGTCACGGTCTTGAAGCGCGCACCACGCTCGGTCCGCTGGCCAACGCCCGCCGCCTGGCGGCGATGGAGCAACTCACCCGCGATGCCGTGCAGCGTGGCGCGCAACTGGCTACCGGCGGAGCGCGGGTTGGCGAGCAAGGAAATTTCTTTTCTCCCACGGTGTTGACCGGCGTGCCAACGGACGCCCGCGCCTTCAACGACGAGCCTTTCGGCCCGATAGCGGCCGTGCAACGCTTCCGGTTTCTCGACGAGGCCATCGCCGAGGCCAACCGATTGCCCTACGGACTCGCGGGCTATGCCTTTACCCAGTCGCTGAAGACGGCTCATCTGCTGAGTCAGCGGCTGGAGTTGGGTTTGCTCTGGATCAATCAGCCTGCGCCGGCCTGGCCCGAGTTGCCGTTCGGTGGCGTCAAGGATTCCGGCTTCGGTTCCGAGGGTGGGCCGGAGGCGCTGGAGGCCTACACCAGCACCAAAACGGTGTCGGTGCTATGCCTCTGAGTATTTCGCTTGCCCGCTGCCAGCGGGCTCGGCTGGCCGACCGGAGTTCTCGGCTGATGACAAACGATGAGGAGACATGATGAGACGAAAGATGAAAGCCTGCGGTGCTGCACTCGGGCTACTGTGCGGCCATGCTGGCGCGCAGCCGACGGCCATGGTTTTCGGCGTGGTGGATGTGGGTGTGCAGCGCACCATCGGAGGGGGAAACGGTTCGGTTACCGGAGTGTCCTCATCGGGACTGGGGGCTAGCCAGATCGGGATGCGCGGTACCGAGGAGCTTGGGGGCGGGCTGCGGGCCGGATTTTGGCTCGAGAGTGGCCTTAACCCCGATACAGGCCATGGGCAACTCACCAATATCAACAATCAGTCCAGTGGCTTCGTCGGCGATGGCAGCCTGACTTTCAATCGCCGCTCCTACGTCAGCCTGTCCGGATCGTTCGGCGAACTGCGTTTGGGTCGTGATTTCGTCCCTACGCACTACAACATCTTCGAGTTTGACCCGTTCAATGCCAACGGTGTGGCGCGTGCCGCGAACTTCACCTTTTCTACCGTGGGCACTGGTAACCTGCCCACGACGGTCGTGGCCAGCAATTCGATCAGCTATTGGTTGCCACCTGATCTCGGCGGGTTCTACGGTCTCGCGATGGTGGCGCGTGGCGAGAATGCATCCAACACCAGCAACGCCAAGGACGGCAACATGACCAGCGTCCGGCTGGGCTGGCGCTCCGGCGCGTTCGACATGGCCGCGGCCTTGGGCCGAACGCAATATGCCAAGACAGCGACGCTCGGTGACTACACACACGGCAATCTAGGGGTTTCATGGAACGCGGGCTTCGCCAAGCTGTTCGCGCTCTACAACCTGAGCAAGGTAGCGGTTGCCGGTGGCGATGTGCGCAAGTACACCTGGGAGGTCGGCGCGCACGTTCCGGTCGGTCAGGTAGGGCGGCTACGCCTGAGCCATGCGCGGCTGGATGATCGCAGTGCCGCCACGCTGGCCAATGCGGACGGATCACTGCGCCGTACCAATCAGGCGCGTTTGTATGGGGTGGGCTATGTCCACGACCTGTCCAGGCGGACCGCACTCTATGCCACCTATGCCCGGATCACGAATCAGGGCCAGGCGGCCTATGTCGTGAGCGGTGGTGTAGCACCGCGCCCAGGGAGTCCATCCTCGGGGTTTGAAATGGGCATCCGCCACGCCTTCTGAATTGAACGCTAACTTTGAGGAGACATGTCATGGCATTCTGGAAACAACTGTTGCTGGCCTGCGGAATCGGCCTAGGCCTGCTGCCGGCATTCGCCCAGGAGGCGTCGCCGCTCAGAATACTGGTGGGTTTTCCCGCCGGTGACGTGGGTGATGTCCTTGCCCGGTTGACTGCGGAAAAGATGCGCCCGCTGCTGCATCGCAGCGTCATTGTTGAGAACCGGCCTGGCGCCGGCGGCATGCTTGCCGCCGAGGCGGTGAAGCTTGCGCCGCCCGACGGCAACCTCATCATGCAGGCCCCGCTGGCGACGATGGTGACTTTCCCCTACACCTTCGACAATTTGCGCTACGACCCGATCAAGGACTACGAGCCCGTCGCACTGCTGGCAACCTTTGATCTGGCGATTGTGGTGAATGCCGTGAGCGGCCCCAAGTCCATCGCCGAACTCGCGCAAGCCGCCCGAACCCATCCGCAGATGGCAAATTTTGCCTCACCCGCGGCCGGTAGTCTGCCGCATTTCTTCGGGTTGATGTTCGGCCGGTCGGTCGGGGCTCCGATGGTTCACGTGGCCTACCGTGGTGATGCTCCGGCCAAGCAGGCGCTGCTGGCGGGCGAGGTTGGCATGCTGGTAGCGCCGGTGTCCGCGGTGCTGGAACTGGAGAAGTCGGGCCGGGTGCGGATTCTGGCCACGTCGGGGGGGAAGCGCAGCGTGTTGTTGCCCAAGGTCCTCACGCTGAAGGAGGCCGGTGTCGAGGTGGAAGGCTCAGCCTGGCTGGCGCTGTTTGCTCCGGCCAAAACCCCAAAGCCCATTGTCGAGGCGTTGTCCCGCGCGGCTTTGGCGGTTGTTAACGAACCCGCGATGAAGCAGCGTCTTGCCGACTATGGGCTGGATGTGGCGAACATCGGTCCGCAGGGCCTGGCGGAGGTGATGGCGCGTGACCACAAGCGCTGGTCCGAGGTCATCAAGGAATCCGGGTTCAAAGCCAATCCGTGAACATGCATTACCCCTGAAGAGGATCACCATGAGATTGAAAGACAAGGTCGCCATCATCACCGGTGCGGCCGGCAACATCGGCCTGGCAACGGCCAGGCTTTTTGCACGCGAAGGTGCGCGGCTGGTGCTCATCGATGCCCAGCGCGCGGCTTTGGATGCAGCCTGCAAGGAGTTCGACTCCGTCACCATGCTGCCGATCACCGCGGATGTCACTTCTGCAGAGGACACGATTCGCGTTGCGGACGCAACCATCGCTCGCTTCGGCGGCATCGACATCCTGTTCGCCAATGCGGGCATTGAAGGACTGGTTCAACCTACGGGCGACTATCCCGAGGAAGTCTATGACAAGGTCATGGACGTCAACGTCAAGGGCGTGTTTCTCGGTGTCAAGCACATTGCCCCGCGCATGCGCGAAGGCGGCAGTCTCGTCATGACCTCATCAATCATGGGTCTCATGGGTGCGCCGCGCAATATCGCCTACACCGCCAGCAAGCATGCCGTCGTGGGTCTCATGCGATCGGCCGCGGCCGATCTGGCAGCCCGGCGCATCCGCGTCAATACGGTGCACCCCGGCATGGTCGAAAGCGACATGCTGCGCCGCTTGATCGAGCGCCATCCCGATCCAAAGCAACGCCATGCCGATCTGATCGCGCGCATCAAGCTCGGCCGCTTCGTGGCGCCGGAAGAGATCGCGCATACCGTGCTGTTCTTGTCTTCCGACGAGAGTTGCATGACGACAGGACAGACATTTCTCGTTGACGGCGGCTACCTGGAATGAATACTTCGTCCAACTCTCTTCCCGCGGATGGTGCTCATCGCGTTGTCATCGTGGGAGCAGGCTTCGCTGGCATCGGTCTGGGTGTGCTGCTCAAGCAGGCCGGCGTGAACGACTTCGTCATTCTGGAACGTGCCGACGACATCGGCGGTGTCTGGCGCGACAACCACTACCCAGGTTCCGCCTGCGACATTCCAGCCGTGCTCTATTCATACTCCTTCGAGGTCGAATACCCATGGTCCTCCGGTTATCCGAAACAGCGGGAACTGCTGGACTACATACGCCACGTGGTTGCGAAATACGGCATCGGCCCGCATCTACGCTTTGGCCAGCAGGTGACTGAGGCCGTCTTCGACGACAACAGGCAACGCTGGGTCGTGTCCAGCCAGCAGGGCCAAGCCTGGGAGGGCGAATGCTTCGTGCCCGCCGTGGGTATCTTCAATGACCCGGTGATTCCGCGTCTGGCCGGTCAGGCCGATTTCCGCGGTGAAGCCTTTCACTCTGCTCAATGGCGCGACGGCACGGACGCCACGGGCATGCGCGTGGCCGTCATTGGCACCGGGGCGAGTGCCGTGCAAATCGTTCCCGAGATGGCTCGGATCGCCGCTCAAGTCTCGCTCTACCAGCGCACGCCGCCTTTCGTCGTACCCAAGTCCGTGATCGCCCCCGGCCAGCCGCTATCTGAGCGGGAGCGCATCTTTTCCGAGTTCGAGGCGGTGGCGGGGCGGCGTAAGGATTTCGCGGCCACGCAAGCGGCACAGGATGCGTTCATGCAATACCTGGCGCAGCAGGTACCCGATCCAGCACTGCGCGCCAAGCTCACGCCCGGTTTCACCCTGGGTTGCAAGCGTTCGTTGTTCTCCAATGAGTGGTACCGCGTGCTGCAGCAGCCGAATGTGGAAGTCATCACCGAGGAGATTGAGACGTTGACCAAGACCGGAATATGCACCCGGAATGGCCGGGTCACGGAGGTTGATCTCGTCGTTTACGCGACGGGGTTTAACCCGTCCAACTACCTGCCCGGGATCACCGTGCGTGGGCGTGCGGGAGCACTCCTGGCCGAGGCCTGGCGGGATGGGCCTGAGGCCTACCTGGGTATCACCGTCCATGGATTCCCGAACATGTTCATCCTATTTGGCCCCAATACCAACGTACCCGGCAGCGTGCTTTTCATGCTGGAGTGCCAGGCCCAGTATGTGATGGATGCGCTACGCAGGTTGGTATCCAGCGGAGCTCGCACGATGGAGGTACGTTACGACACGATGCGCCGCTTCTGCGACGGGTTGCAGCAAGACCTGAGAGCGACCACGCAGTCGGCCACGCATTGCACCAGCTACTACATGAATGCTGCAGGCAAGGTGGTCACGAATTTTCCCGGAACACAGACGCAGTATCGGCAAATGACCCGGGCAGTCGCGCCTGATGACTATCTCCTGCGCTGATGTTGGCGGATCGGCAGTGCCGCGTTCACTACCCGGTGCTGCGCCCCACCCAGCGGCGCCGGCTCCCGCCGCGATGCCGGTCGGCTTGGACCTCCGACGCATTTTCCCGGTTGATCTCGACCGCCTGCCGCGTCAGCGCTTCCAACGATGCAAACAGGGCCTCGCGTGCTTCCGGCGAAATTGCGGACAGGACACGCTCGTTGATCTCATCAATCTGCGGGAACAGTTCGTTGGCCAGATTGATGCCCTTCGGTGTGAGCGTCAAGACCGCGCGACACCGATCGTCGCGTACGGCCGTGCGTTGCATCAAAGACTTCTCGATCAAGCTGGCAATGGCCTTGGATACACGTGCCCGGTCGAGGGAGGCGCGCAGCGCTATCTCCGAGGGCGACAACGGTCCGTCACGGGCCAGCATGGCGAGCAGATGCCATTCGCGACGCGTGATACCGTAGCGACCTTCGCACAGTCGCGTGACGGGGGCGCCCGCCAAGGAAACAAGTCTCCAGAGCCGGAAATTGAGCAGATTTTCAGGATCAATCTTCATTGCTCAGGTTTTCCGGTCTTCGCCATGAGGCCGATCGGCCTAACGTTGCGGCATGTCCTTGGCGGAGTAGCCCAGGCTCACGGTGGCGTCTTCCGGGATCGGCGGCATGGTGGCGTCCCAGTCCTGCCAGGCGGCGCGCAGGCGGGCCAGGCGCTCGGGCTCGCGCGCCGCCAGGTTGGCGCGCTCGCGCTCGTCGGCGGGCAGGTTGAAAAGGTACTCGTGGCCGTCGACCTGCAGGTACTTCCAGTCGCCGTCGCGCAAGGCGCGCTGGCCGCGGTGGTTCATGCGCCAGTGCAGCGGCCGGCGGAACTGGTGCCCGGCGTCGCGCAGCACGGGCATCAGCGACAGGCCGTCCAGCGGATAGGCCGGATCGGCGGCCACGCCCGCGGCATCGAGCATCGTGGCCGACCAGTCCATGGTCATGCAGTGCTGGGCGCTCACGCCGCCCGGGGCGATGGCGGCCGGCCAGTGCGCGATCCAGGGCACGCGGATGCCGCCTTCGGTCAGGTCCATCTTGCCGCCCACCAGTGGCCAGTTGTCGGAGAAGCGCTCGCCGCCGTTGTCGCTGGTGAACACCACCAGGGTGTTGTCGGCCAGGCCGTGCTTCTTCAGCGCCTCCATCACCCAGCCGATGCCCTCGTCCATGTGGTGGATCATGCGGCGGTAGGTGTGGATGTTGCCGCCGTGCAGGTGGAACAGGTTGCTCTTCACTTCCTGTGCCAGCGCCTCGTCGTCGCGGGTTTCCCAGGGCCAGTGCGGCGCGGTGTAGTGCAGGCTCAGGAAGAACGGGGCGTCCTGCTGCGCCATGCGCTCCACGTAGTCGACGGCGCGGTGCGAGAGCAGGTCGGTCAGGTAGCCGTCCTCCTGGCGTTCCTCCTCGCCGAACCACAGGTCGTGGTGGCCTGCGGAGCTGCAATGGGTGAAGTAGTCCACGCCGCCCGACATCGGGCCGAAGAATTCCTCGTAGCCCGAGCGCAGCGGTCCGAAGCTCGGCGGGTAGCCCAGGTGCCACTTGCCGATCAGCGCGGTGCGGTAGCCGCTGTCCTTGAGCAGCGAGGGCAGCGTCGGGTGCTCGGGCGGCAGGCCCAGGGTGGTGCTGCCGCGGCTCTTGCTGTTGATCGGCTCCTCGGCCGCGCCGCGCAGGCGGTACTGGTAGCGCGCCGTCATCAGCGCGAAGCGCGTGGGCGAGCACACCGGCGAGTTGGCGTAGCCCTGCGTCAGGCGCAGGCCGTTGGCGGCCAGGCCGTCGAGCACGGGCGACACGGGCTCGCGGCCGCCGTAGCAGCCGAGGTCGGCGAAGCCCAGGTCGTCGGCGACGATGAAGATGATGTTGGGGCGCTGCTGGGGGTTCTGGGTGGCCATGATGTCGGGCGGCTGTTTCAATCGGATGCGACGAAGTTGGTGGCTTTCATGATGCGGGCCCAGCGCTCGATGTCCTCGCGCATGGTCTTCACCAGGGCGTCGGGCCCGTCGCCGACCGGGTACATGCCGTTGAGCAGCAGTTGCTGGCGCACCTCGCGCGTGTTGACGGCCCGGGTGAGCTCGGCGCGCAGCAGGTCCAGCACCGGCCTGGGCGTCTTCGCCGGGGCATAGTAGGCGAACCAGGCCGCGGCGATCACGTCCTTGTAGCCGAGCTCGACGAAGGTCGGGATGGCCGGCATCGGCGGCGAGCGCCTGGCGCCGCTGGTGGCGAGCACCTTCACGCGGCCGGTGGGCTGCATGGTGATGGCGCCGCCCACGGTGTCGAAGTACACCGGCACGGTGCCGCCCATCAGGTCCTGGCGCGCCGGCGTGGAGCCGCGGTAGGGCACGTGCACCATCTGCAGGCCGGCGGCGCGGTTGAGCATTTCGCCGAGGAAGTGCGAGGGCGTGCCCGCGCCATAGGAGGCGAAGCTGACCTTGTTGCCGTTGGGGCCCTGGGTCTTGGCCCAGGCGATGAACTCGGGCACGGTGCTGGCCGGCACGTCCTTGTGCACCACCATGGCGAGCTCGAAGCTGGCCGCGTTGATGAGGGGCGAGAAGTCCTTGATCGGGTCGTAGCTCAGGTTCTTGTAGGCGCTGGGGAACATGGTCATCATGCTGGCCGTGCCCAGCAGCAGGGTGTGGCCGTCGGGCTCGGCGGTCTTCACCGTGTCCACCGCAATGCGGCCGGACGCGCCCGACTTGTTGTCGATGATGAGCGGGCCCAGCGAACTGCGCACCGCATCGGCGACGGCGCGCGTCAGCACGTCCTGCGTGCCGCCGGCGGGAACGCCGATCAGCACCCGGGTGGGCTTGGACGCAAAGCCCTGCGTCTGCGCTTGCGCCTGCGACGCGAGCGGCGCCAGCGCGAGGCCGCCGAGGGCGGCCAGGGCCTGGCGGCGGCCGGGCTGGAAGTTCGGGAAAGTCATGAAATCTCCTGGGAATTCAGGGCTGGTAGCCCGATTTCTGCACCACCGGCGTCCACTGCGCGCGGAATGCCTTGAGCATGGCGTCGGTCTGCGCCCGGGTGCTGGCCACCGGGGTCATCTTGGCATCGACGAATTTGCGGACGGTGTCCGGGTCCTGCATCACCTCGTGCACGGCCGCAGCAAGGCGCTCGACCTTGGCGCGCGGCATGCTGGCCGGCGCGTAGAGCGTGTTCCAGCCGGTGGCCACGAGGTCGAGCCCGGCTTCCTTGAACGTGGGGATGTCCGGGGCATAGGGCGAGCGCCTGTCGCTCGAAATGGCGAGGATGCGGACCCGGCCGGCCTCATGCTGCGGCAGCGCGGTGTCGAAGGTGTCGAACGCGACGGCCACCTGGCCGCCCATGAGGTCGGTCAGCAGCGGCGCCGAGCCGCGGTAGCCGACCACCTGCGCCTGGACCCGGGCCTTCTCGCCCATCATGAGGCTGAAGAAATGCGGCAGGCTGCCGGTGGCCGGTACGCCGAAATTGGCTTTCTCGGGATTGGCGCGCAGCCAGGCCAGCAGGTGCGACAGCTCGCGCACCGGCACGGCGGAGGCCACCGCGAGCGCGAATTCGTAGTTGTTGACGTGCGAGACCGGCACGAAATCGCGCTCGGGGTCGTAGCCGTTGTCCTTGAACACCAGCGGCGCCACCACCATCACCGCCGGGTTGGCGAGCATCAGCACGTTCTGACCGGCCGGGGTGGCCTTGACCTGTTGGGCCGCCAGGCGTCCGCCGGCGCCGGTCCGGTTCTCCACCACCACGGGCACGCCGAGGCGGGCCTGCAGCTTCTCGCCCACGATGCGCGCCACCCGGTCGTTCGAGCCGCCCGGTGCGTAGCCCACCACGATGCGCAGCGGGCCGTCCAGCGGCTGCGCCTGCGCACACAGGGCAGCGGCAGCGCAGGTGAGCGCGAGCCACGCGCGAAAGCGGTTGAACATGGGGGAGTCTCCTGGTGCAGGTTTGTCAGGGCACTGTAATGGCCGGACAATTGATTGTTCTAATCAATCATTCATGGGGCTTACCCTGATGACCTACCTGCCTGATGCGCCCCGCCTGGGCCATCCCAAGTCGATGGACGACCTGCTGCTGTACCGCCTGAGCCGGCTGCTCGGCGTGGCCGGCAGCATGGTGATCCGGCTGTGCGAAGGGCGTTTCGGCATCACGCGGCGCGAGTGGCGCGTGCTGGCGCTGCTGGCTCAGGACGAGGGGCTGCTGTCGTCGCAGCTGGCCGAGCGCGCGCAGCTCGACCGGGCGCGCACCTCCCGGGCCATCACCTCGCTGGTGGCCAAGCGGCTGCTGGTGCGCCAGCCGCGGCCGGGCGACCGGCGCCAGGCCGCGCTGGCGCTGACCGATGGTGGCCGGGCCCTGTATGCGGAACTGTTCCCGCTGGTGGTGCAGCTCAATGCCAGCCTGCTGTCGGTGCTGGAGGGCAGCGACGTGCACCGGCTGGATGCCGCGCTCGACGAACTGCAGCAGCGCGCCGATGCGATGGTGGCGCAGGCCGAGCTGCCCAAGGCCGACCGGCGGCGCGGCGGGCGGACGCATCGGGGCATGGATTGAGCAGTCATCCGCTTGTCCTACACGAACATCGGCCTTGTCCGACGCGCCCCGGCTGGCAGGCTGCCTAAAGTGAATGTGTCCTGGAGGCGTGCCTCCGGACCCACCCATTGCCAAGGAGCCTTTCATGAATTCAAGTCATTTCCGCGCTGCCGGCCGCCGCTTCGGCGGGGCCGCCGCCGCGGTCTCGGCCGCCGCGCTGCTGCTGGCGCTCGGCGCCTGCAGCAAGCAGCAGGACAACGCCACCGTGGGCCAGCAGATCGATTCCGCCGTCGCCAAAACCGAGCAGGCGGCCGAGAAAGCCAAGGACGAAGCCCAGTCCTCGATGGCCGCGGCCGGATCCGCCGTGAAAGACGCGGCGCAGGACGCCAAGGCCACGACCCAGGAGACGGTCGACAAGATGTCCGCCACGATCGACGATGCCACGATCACGGCGGCCGTCACCGCCGGCCTGGCCAAGGACCCGGACCTGAGCGCGATCAAGATCAACGTGGACACCCAGGGCGGCCGCGTGAGCCTGACCGGCCCGGCGCCCTCCGCCGAGGCGCGCGAGCGTGCTTCAGTCATCGCGAAGAGCATCAAGGGCGTGCAGGCCGTCGACAACCAGCTCACCATCAAGGCGGGTTGATCCGCGCCCGGGCGCGCGGCCCCGCATGAGCGGCCTGCGCCGGGCTCAGGCCGCAGCCGGAGGGCTTGTCTTTTGCGCGGCCTGCGGAGCGGCAACGGGCGTTGCCGCTGCCGCCGCGGGACCTGTCGAGGCCTGGATGACGTCGTGCACGTAGCGCAGCTTGCGCAGGGCGCCTTCCCTCAGCGCGAAGGGGTAGGCGTCGTTCTGGCCCAGGCTGCGGTTGAGGCTGTTGAGCAGCAGCGTCACCGGCACCCACTGGCGCACCATCTCGTCGAAATCGCTGTCGCCGGCCGCGAACGGATTGGCGACGGGGCCGGAGGCGCCGGCAGCCTGGCCCGGTCCGGCGCCCGGCACCACCACCGTGGTCTGGTAGGTGGAGGCGGTTTCGAGCAGGTCCACCATGTGCAGATAGTGCGCCCAGGTTTCGGCCCAGTCCTCCCACGGGTGGGCCGTGGCGTAGGCGCTCACATGCGCTTCCTGCCACGCGTCGCCGGCGCTGGCACCGGCGGCGTAGTGCGCCTCCAGGGCCTTCAGGTAGTCGGCGGATTCGTCGCCGAACACCTCGCGGAACGACGCCAGCCGTTTCGGCGCCAGGATCAGCCGGTCCCAGTAGTAGTGCCCTGATTCATGGCGCAGATGGCCCAGCAGGGTGCGGTAGGGCTCATGCAGGGCGAGGCGCCGGCGCGCCCGCTCGTCGTCGTCCGCTTCGGCGACATTGAGCGTGATGACGCCCTGGCGGTGGCCCGTCAGCACCGGGGGCTCGCCCGGCAGGTCGGCCAGGAACTCGAAGACCGGGGCCTCGACCGGGGCCGTGCCGGACACGGTCGGCATCAGCCCGAGCCGGGCCAGCGTGTAGTACAGGCGCCGCTTGGCGGCCTCGATGCGGTACCAGCGCTCCAGGTTCGAGGGCGCCGACAGGTCGGGCAGGAGCCGCGTTTGCCGGCAGGAGAGGCACAGCGGGTTGGCGTCGTCCGCCGGCACGGCGAAATTGCAGGCCTGGTACAGGTCGTGGTTGCGGCACATCCGGTAGCGCGTGCCGTCGGCCTCGCCGTCCCTGCGCTGCCACAGCGCCGGGGCCGCCGCGCCGGGCACCGGCTCCAGCGCGGCCAGCGTGAGCGGCCCGGGTAGGAAGGCCAGCGTGCTGTCGCAGTTCAGGCACGTCACGTTCTCGAAGAAAACCGGGTGGCCGCAATGGTCGCAATTGAAGATCTTCATGGGCGTTCAGGGCGTGCATGCAACAAGGCAGGCGCCGGAATATGCTTCCGGCGCCTGCCTTGCATTGTGGACCGGCCCGCAGGCCGAGGCTCAGGGACGGACCACGATGTTGTTGCGTACCTCGCGCACGCCCTTGGCGTCGCGCGCCAGCCTTTCGGCCTGGGCCTTTTCGGTGGCAGATTTTGCGAAGCCCGACAGCTGCACCGTGCCATTGAGCGTTTCCACGCTGATGGCCGAGGCCGAGACGGTGGTGTCGTCCACGAACTTGGCCTTCACGGCCGTGGTGATGGCAGTGTCGTCGACATACGCTCCCACGGTCTCCTGGTTGCGTGTCACGGCGCAACCGGTGGTCAGCACCGTGAGGCCTGCCAGGGCGGCGAAAGCGAGGGCACGAGCGTGTTTCATGGTAGTTCCTTTTCTCGGGTTGATGGAGCGGTGGTGCCACGGCAGGGAGCCTGGCCGGTGGACGGCACCCCATCCACCGGCCTCGGGAGAGGCGCTAGCTTTTCTTCACCAGGCTGATGATGAAGCTGACGATGGCCATGATCGCGAAGATGAAGAAGAGGATCTTCGCGATCTCCACCGCGCCGGCAGCAATGCCGCCGAAGCCGAAGACGGCCGCGATCAATGCGATGACCAGAAACACAACGGCGTAGTGCAGCATGTCGATCTCCTTGCGGGAGGCTCCCGTGGGCGGTGTTCCTCCGGTGAAGCACCTGGCATCAGGTTAAGCCCCAGGCCCGCCGGGCCGCATCAGCGGCCGCCGTGCGCGCGTGTCGGTGACTGCGAGAGGCCGCTGTAGGACGGCACCCACAGGGCTCTACGGGCTCTTGGGCAGCGTCGCCGACACATGCGTGCCCCGGCCTTCGCTGGACGCCACGCTGAGCCGCCCGCCGCTGGCCTCGACGCGGTGCCGCATGCCCGCCAGGCCGTGGCTGGCCGGGCGGATGCGCGTGGTGTCGAAGCCCTGGCCGTCGTCCCGCACCGACACCGTGACGTAGGTGCCGTAATTCAGCAGGGTGATCTCCACCTGCCGCGCCTGGGCGTATTTGGCGATGTTGGTCAGCGATTCCTGCACCAGCCGGTAGATGGTGAGCTGGGTCGCCTCGTCCACGTCGGCGGCCTCGAAGCTGGTGGTGATGTCCAGGCCCGAGCGTTCGCCGAACTCGCGCGCCAGGATCTCCAGCGAGGCCACCAGCCCGAGGTTGGCCAGCGACGAAGGCCGCAGGTCCTCGATGATGCGGCGCTTCAGCGCGATGCCGCTGTTGAGCGTGTCGTTGAGGTGCATCAGGCGCTGGGTGACGTCGACCGACTCACCGCCGACCCGGGACTTCAGGCGGGCCACATCGAGCTTGGCGGCGGTGAGCAGCGCGCCCAGCTCGTCATGCAGCTCGCGCGCCAGATGGCCGCGCTCCTGCTCGCGCACCTGCTGCAGGTGCGTGGCCAGCTCGGCCAGGCTGGCGGTGCGCTCCCTGACGAGCTTGCCGAGCAGATCCCGCTCCTGCTGCAGGGCCTGCTGCTGCTGCTGCGCCGCGAGCCTGAGCGCATTGCTCTGGCGCAGGTAGAGATAGAACGCCAGCAGGCCCGCCATGGCCACCATGGCGATGCCGATGCGCGAGAGCTGCAGCGATTTCGCGATCTGCTCCTGGCTCAGCTCCATCTTCTGCGAGCTGATGGCGATCAGTTTCGTGGACTGCTCGCGGATCAGGTCCATCTGCTCCTTGCCGACGTCCGTGGTCAGCACGAACTTCCAGGCATCCTCGTTGCCCTTCTTGCGCAGCCGCACCGACACGTCCATTTCCGACAGCTTGCGCGACACGCTCTGGGCCAGCGTGCTGAACACCGCGTTTTCCTGCGGGTACGCCGCATAGAACTGGCGCAGGGCGTCCAGGTTCTTCGAGATGTCGTTCATCGCGAGGTCGTAGGGCTCCAGGTACCTCGGGTCGCCGGTGAGCAGGTAGCCGCGCTGGCCGGTCTCGGCGTCCAGCATGTACTGCAGCAGCTTGTTGACGTTGGCCCGGATCTGCTGGGCCTCCGAGATGCTCTGCACCGCGTGCATGGACTGGTTGTACCCGGTCTCGTTGATGCCGACCAGCGCGCAGGCGGCCAGCACGGCGAGCGGCAGGCTGATCGCCATTTTCGGAATTGAAGGCCAGCGCATGATGTTCTTCTCCGATCAGCGGAATGAGTAATTCGTGAATAATCGTACTTGGCACCGCGCACCCCGCACGGACAGAGTACAGAGAAAGACACTGACATGATTGAAATCGGGATTGTGGACGACCATGCCATCGTGCGCACGGGTCTGCGCCAGTTCTTCTCCGAGCAGGTGGACTTGCGCGTGGTGGGCGAGGCCGCGAGCGGGCGCGAGGCGATCGACCTGGTGCGCAACGTCCCCCTGGACGTGCTGGTGATGGACCTGTCCATGCCCGGGCAGAGCGGCATCGAGGCGCTGGCCATGATCCGCGCCAAGGCGCCCGACGTGGGCATCCTGATCCTGAGCGGCTACCCCGAGGAGCACTACGCCGTCAACCTGATCCGCCAGGGCGCGAGCGGCTACCTCAACAAGGAATGCGATCCGATGGAGATCGTCAACGCGATCCGCACCATCGCGCTGGGGCGGCGCCACATCACGCCGGCCGTGGCGGAGCTGCTGGCGCAGCAGCTCGACCGCAAGGACGGCGGCGAGGCCGCGCCCCACGAGCAGTTGTCCGAGCGTGAGTTCCAAGTGTTCCTCCGGCTGGCCAAGGGCGAGACCGCGGGCGACATCGCCAAGGCGCTGTCGCTCAGCGTCAAGACGGTCAGCACCTACCGCACGCGGCTGATGGAAAAAATGGGCCTGGCCTCCAACAGCGACCTGACCTACTACGCGCTGAAAAACGGCCTCATTGACTGAAGCTGCCGCTGTGGGGGGCGCTGCATTGGGCGATGCAGTAGTCCACCAGGGCGTCGATCTCATTGGATTTGTCGAATACCGCGTCGACCCCCATCTGCGCGCAGCGCTTGCGCATGTCGGTCGTGGCGTAGTTGCTGAGCACCACCACCCGCTGGCCGGGGCGGCGGTCGCGGCAGGCCTCGAGCACGCCCAGCCCGCTGCCCTGCTTGAGAAACAGGTCCACGATGGCAAGGTCCCACTGCTCGCTGTTCTGGGCGAGCCAGGCGCGGCTCTCGTTCTCCGTCTCGGCGGTGCCCACGGCGGTGATGCAGGTGAGCTCTTCCAGCGTCCCGATCAGGTTCTCGCGGATGGTGGCGTTGTCTTCAACGATGTATGTTCTCAGTCCCACGGTGATTCCAGATGTCAGGGCCTCGGCCCGGCTGCCTTCCACGCTGTGGCCGGCAGCCCCACGAGCCATCGAACAGCCTGCGTCCCACAATGTAGTCCCGCCCGGAAAATAATTGTGCCAGCCACTGTGTCGGTTACACGTAGGACGGAGCCTACAGCCGCCCCGACTGTCGGTTGCGGACGACAGCGAACGGGCGCGCAGGGGAAGAAGCTTCAGCGCCCGGGCTGCAGGCAGTGCTGCCACGCGGCCTCGATGGCCGGCGTGGCGGCGCACAGGAACTGGCTGTCCAGCAGGGGCCGGCCGTCCCGGGCCGCGATGCGCGCGCCGCTTTCCTGCAGCAGCACGATGCCGGCCGCCGCGTCCCAGGCGCCCATGCCGCGTTCCCAGAAGGCGTCGATCCGGCCGGCAGCCAGATAGGCCAGCTCCAGCGCCATCGAGCCGCTGCGCCGCACCTGGCCGAAGCAGCGGATCACGCGGCCGAACTCGTCGAGGTAGCCGTCCATGAACGGCGCGCGGGGCTTGGGGAACACGGTGGCGGCGATGCATTGCAGCGGGTCGCCGCGGCTCGCGCAGCGCAGCGGCTGGCCGTTGAGCATGGCCCCGGCGCCGCGCGCGGCGGCGAACACCTCGCCCCGGCACGGATCGGCGATCACGCCGAGCACCGGTTCGCGGTCGATGGCGAGGGCGACCGACACCGCGTACTGCGGATAGCCGCGCACGTAGTTCGCGGTGCCGTCGATCGGATCAACGATCCAGGTTGGCGCCTCGGTGAGTGCGCCGCCGCTTTCCTCGCCCAGGAACGCGCTGCCGGGCAGGACCTGCAGCAGCCGGCCGCGCAGCCACTGCTCGGCTTCCAGGTCGATGTCGGTGGCCACGTCGCCCGGCGCCTTGTGCCGCACCCCGGCCGGATCCAGGCGCTCGCGCTGTTGCCGGATTTGAGTGGCAATCTCGGCAGAGGTCCGCACCACGCGGTCAAGTGTTGCTACCAAATCCATAGCGTCACATGCGCTTGGACAGCACGCTCACGTAGTCGTGCGACTGGGTGTTGATGGTCGAGATGCGGAACTCCACGGGCTTCTCGCCGAACGTGAGCGCGATGCGGTGCACTTCGAGCACGGGCTGGCCGGCGGGAATGCCGAGGATGCGCGCGACCTGGCGGCTGGCCGCCGTCGCGCGCGCGCGTTCCTGGGCCCGCAGCACGGTGATGCCGTGGTTGGTCTGGTACAGGTTGTAGATCGTGCTGGGGCGCTCCCTGAAGCACTTCTCGGTCAGGCCCTTGAACAGCAGGGCCGAGATGACGAGGTGGTCGTGCACCACGGCGCGGCCGTCGAGCGACAGCCGGTTGTCGATGCGGAACACCGGATCGCCCGGCTTGATCCGCAGGGCGGCGGCCTCCATCTCGTCGGCGCGGGCCTTCTCGAACTCGACGCACTCCACCAGCGGGTATTCGCGCTCCGGCCCGGCCTCGCCGTAGCGCAGGTCCTGGCGCGGCTCCACATGGAAGAAGTGGAACAGGAAGCGGTCGTCGTTGTGCAGGGCAACGTAGGTGCCCTTGCCCTGGCGCCGCACCAGCACGTGTTCATGCACCAGCTCGTCGACGGCCTTGCGCAGCGTGCCGATGCTGACCTGCAGCGCGCGCGAGATCTCGGTTTCGCTGGGCAGCGTCTCGCCCGGTCCGCAGCGTCCGGATTCGATCAGGCGCAACAGTTCGCGCTTGACCTGCCGGTACAGGGGGACCGAGCCGGTGTCGGTCAGCGGCAGCAGGCCATGGGGGGTGGAGCGAAGGTTCACGGCCCGAGTGTAGCGGCACCTCTCCATACATCCAGGTCATTCAGATGACTTGATTGACACCGGAAAAGCGCTCACTAGACTGCGGCATTTCCGTGACCCCGCAATCTGGAGACTCAATGATTCATTTCGTGTTGCATGACGCCAAGGACACCGTGGCCGTCGTGGTGGTGGAAGGTGTGAAGGCCGGCACGGCCATGACCGGCTGGATCATGGACGAGGACCGCATGATCGACGTCAAGGCCCAGCAGGACATCCCGATCGGCCACAAGGTCGCGCTCAAGGACATGGCCGTGGGCGACACCGTGTGGAAGTACGGCATCGACATGGGCAAGGTGGTGGCGCCGATCCAGGCCGGCCAGCACGCCCACGTGCACAACATCAAGACCAAGAGGTGGTAAGTCCCCGAAGCGGCCTGCGGCCGCCTCCCCCCAAGGGGAGCGACGCCCGTGGCCTGGTGAAGCCAGTGCCACGGCGTCTGTTGGAAAAGACACGGGCATCAAACATATTCGGAGCATTTCATGAGCGTCATTGACAAGAACACAACTTTCCTCGGGTACCGCCGCGAGAACGGCCGCGTGGGCGTGCGCAACCACGTCATCATCCTGCCGCTGGACGACC
Organism: Variovorax terrae; assembly: GCF_022809125.1. Lineage (NCBI taxonomy): Bacteria > Pseudomonadati > Pseudomonadota > Betaproteobacteria > Burkholderiales > Comamonadaceae > Variovorax > Variovorax terrae. Next base: position 556,298 of record NZ_JALGBI010000002.1, read on the forward strand.
TGTCCAACGCCGCGGCCGAGGCCGTGGCCCACAACATCAAGGGCGCGATGGCGATCCCGCACCCCTATGGCCGCCTGCAGTTCGGCGCCGACCTGGAGCTGCATTTCCGCACGCTGATCGGCGCGGGCTGCAACCCCAACGTGGCGGCGGTCGTCGTCATCGGCATCGAGGACGGCTGGACCAAGAAGGTGGTGGACGGCATCGCCACCACCGGCAAGCCGGTGACGGGCTTCGGCATCGAAGGCCATGGCGACCACGACACCATCATGCGCGCCAGCCAGGCCGCGCGCGAGTATGTGCAGTGGGCCAGCGAGAAGCAGCGCGAGGTCTGCGCCATCTCCGAGCTCTGGGTGTCCACCAAGTGCGGCGAATCCGACACCACCTCGGGCTGCGGCGCCAACCCCACCGTGGGCAATGCCTTCGACAAGCTGCACCCGCTGGGCAACTACCTGTGCTTCGGCGAGACCAGCGAGATCACCGGTGGCGAGAACATCGTGGCCGAGCGCTGCGCCAGCGACGCCGTGCGCGAGCAGTTCATGTTCATGTTCAACCGCTACCAGGACATGATCAACCGCCACAAGACCAGCGACCTGTCCGACAGCCAGCCGACCAAGGGCAACATCGCCGGCGGCCTCACCACCATCGAGGAGAAGGCGCTGGGCAACATCCAGAAGATCGGCAAGAAGTGCACGGTCGACGGCGTGATCGACAAGGCCGAGATGCCCACGCACCCGGGCCTGTGGTTCATGGACTCGTCCTCGGCCGCCGCCGAGATGGTGACGCTGTGCGCGGCCTCGGGCTACGCGGTGCATTTCTTCCCCACGGGCCAGGGCAACGTGATCGGCAACCCGATCGTGCCGGTCATCAAGATCTGCGCGAATCCGCGCACCGTGCGCCTGATGAGCGAGCACATCGACGTCGACACCTCGGGCCTGCTGCAGCGCGAGATCACGCTCGACCAAGCTGGCGACAAGCTGCTCGAATGCATGCTGCGCACCGCCAACGGCCGCCTGACCGCGGCCGAGGCGCTGGGCCACCGCGAGTTCGTGCTGACGCGCCTGTTCGAGTCGGCCTGATGGCGCGCATCGTCATCAGCGAGTTCATGGACGAGCGCGCCGTGGCGCTGCTGCGGCCGCGCCATGAGGTGCTGTACGACCCAGGCCTCGTGGATGACGCGCTGCGCCTGCAGGCCGAGGCCGCCGCCTGCGACGCCCTGGTCGTGCGCAACCGCACCCAGGTGCGCGGCGATCTGGTGCGCGCCCTGGCGCGCTGCCGGGTCGTGGGCCGCCTGGGCGTCGGGCTCGACAACATCGACGTGGCGGCCTGCGAGGCGCAGGGGATGCAGGTGATCCCGGCCACCGGCGCCAATGCCCTGAGCGTGGCCGAGTACGTGGTGGCCTCGGCCATGCTGCTGCTGCGCGGCGCCTTCGCTTCGAGCTCCGACGTGGCGCAGGGCCGCTGGCCGCGCAACGCCCTGAGCCAGGGCCGCGAAACGGCGGGCAAGACGCTGGGCATCATCGGCTTCGGCTCGATCGGCCAGACCACGGCGCGGCTGGCGCGCGGGCTCGGCATGGACGTGATCGCCTACGATGCGCTGCTGGGCGCGGGCGATGCCGTCTTCGGGCAGGCCGGCGTGCGCTGCGCCACGCTGGATGAAGTGATCGGCCAGTCGGATGTGGTGACCCTGCATGTGCCGCTGGTCGAGGCCACGCGCGGGCTGTTCGGCGCGGCGCGCATCGCTTCCATGAAGCGCGGCGCGGTGCTGATCAACACCTCGCGCGGCCACATCGTGGACCTGGCCGCCCTGGCGGCGGCGCTGCGCTCGGGCCAGCTCGGCGGCGGCGCCATCGACGTGTTCGATGCCGAGCCCCTGCCGCCCAGTCCTGGGCTGGAGGATTGTCCGAACCTGGTGCTCACGCCGCATATCTCCGGGGTGAGCGCCGAGTCCAACGAACGCGTGTCGTTCATGATCGCGGAACGGGTGCTGCAAGCCCTGGCCGCCGAGGTGAGCTGAAGTGGTGCAACTGCTGTCCTGGGATCAAGCGACGGAACTGGCCGCGCGCGCGCTGCGCCGGGCCGGCGCCCACGAGGCCATGGCCGCCAGCACGGCGCGCGCGCTGGTGCTGGCCGAGGCCCAGGGCCTGGCCTCGCACGGCCTGAGCCGCGTGGCGCAGTACGCCACGCACCTGCGCAACGGGCGCGCCGATGGCGCGGCGGTGGCAGAGGTGGCGCGGCGCAAGGGCGCGGCCGTGCTGGTCGATGCCTGCCAGGGCCTGGCCTTTCCGGCCTGCGACCTGGCCGTGCGCGAGGCCGTGGCCACGGCGCAGGAACTGGGCGTTTGTTTCGCGGGCGTGACCCACAGCCACCATTGCGGCGTGGTCGTGGACCACCTGCGCGCGGCCGCGGCCGCCGGCCTGGTGGGACTCGGTTTTGCCAATTCGCCGGCCGCCATGCCCGCGGCAGGCGGGCGCCATCCGGTGTTCGGCACCAACCCGGTGGCCGCGGTGTTCCCGCGCCGCGCCGCCGATCCGCTGCTGATCGACCTGTCGCTCAGCGAGGTGGCGCGCGGCAAGCTCATGGTGGCGGCCAAGGAGGGCCGGCCGATTCCCCTGGGCTGGGCGCTGGACAAGGACGGCCAGCCCACGACCGACCCCCGTGCCGGCCTGGAAGGCTCGATGCTGCCGATCGGGGCCGTCAGCAGCCCCAAGGGCTCGATGCTGGCGCTGATCGTCGAGCTGCTGGTGACGGCGGTGATCGGCGCGCAGTTCGGCTTCGAGGCCTCGTCGTTCTTCGTGGACGAAGGCAACGCGCCGCGCATCGGCCAGGCCTTCATCGTGATTGACCCGGGCGCGCTGGCTGGCGCGCAGGTGTACTACGAGCGCATGGAAACGCTGATGGCGGAGATACTCAAGGATGATGGCGTCCGGCTGGCGGGCGCACGGCGCCTGCAGCTCGAAGCCAAGGCGCGGGTGCAGGGCCTGACGATTCCGCAGGCCCTGTACCAGTCGCTCGACCAGCTTGCCAGTTGACTTTTTTTCACCAGAGGAAGGAGATGAGACATGAAGCGTCGTGACATCGTGATGGGGGCCGCAGGTGCCTCGCTGGCCGGATGGTCCGGCCTGAGCGCCGCACAGGCCGATTTCCCCAAGTCGGGAACCAACATCAAGTACGTGGTGCCGTTCGCGCCGGGCGGGCTGACCGACGTGATGGCCCGCATCGTCGGGCAGAAGCTCAATGAAGCCTGGAAGGTGCCTGTGCTGATCGAGAACAAGGCCGGCGGCAACGCGCAGATCGGCGCCGAGCAGGTGGCCAAGTCGGCGCCAGACGGCTCCAGCCTGCTGGCCATCACGCTCACGCACGCGGCCAACGTGGCGCTGTTTCCCAATGCGCCCTACAGCTTCATGCGCGATCTGCGCCCGGTGGCCCTGCTGGCGGGCTCGCCGATGCTGATCGTGGTGCCGGCCAACAGCCCGATCAAGGACTTGCAGGATCTGATCGCGGTGTCCAAGACCCGGCAGCTCAACGCCGGCTCCAGCGGCAACGGCACGCCGCCGCACCTCACCATGGCGCTGTTCAACGACCTGAACAAGACCAAGATGACGCACGTACCCTACCGCGGCGGCGCACCCTCCATGACCGACCTGATCGGCGGCCAGCTCGACGTGATCTTCTCCAACTTCCCCGAGTCGGTGGCCCATGTGAAGGGCGGCAAGCTGCGCGCGCTGGCCATCTGCAGCCTGGGCCGCCATCCGCAGGTGCCCGACGTGCCCACCACGCTGGAAGCCGGCATGCCGGGGCTGTTCGTGGAGAACTGGACCGCCGCGATGATCCAGTCGAAGACGCCCGACGCCATCGTCGACAAATACTCGCGCGAGATGATCAAGATCATGTTCAGCCGCGAAGTCGAGGAGCGCGCCCGGCAGCAGGGTTTCCGGGTCAGCCCCAAGGGCGCGGACGAGTTCGCGGTGTTCCTCAAGGGTGAGGTGGAACGCTGGAGCCGCATCATCAAGACGGCCAAGATCACGGCAACTTGAAGTAAAGCAACCCCCAGGCTTCGCGCTTTGCGCTACGCCTCCCCCCTTCCGCTACGCGAAGGGGGCTGAGCCCTTACACAAAAGGTCCAGTGGACCTTTTGTGACTGGCGAAGAGCCGGGGCACTGGCCCGGCGCGGCCTGCAAGGCCACCCGGTGGCCCGGCCAAGCCGGTTCCACGGGTGCACTGGCATGGCGATGCTTGGGCGCATGTTTCGTAGAAGCTGCTTCCGACGCTGGCAGCATCAGCCGCCGTGCCGGTCGCCGCAGATGGGGCATGACGGGTTGCGCGGCAGGCGCAGCTCGCTCCATTCCATGCTGCGGCCGTCGAGCATCAGCAGCCGGCCGGCCAGCGAGGTGCCGGCGCCGCTGAGCAGCTTGAGCGCCTCGGCGGCCTGCACGGCGCCGATGATGCCCACCAGCGGCGCGAACACGCCGAGCGTGGCGCACAGGGTTTCCTCCACCTCTGCATCAGGCGGGAACACGCAGGCGTAGCAGGGCGAGTGGCTGCTGCGCGGGTCGTACACGCTGACCTGGCCGTCGAAGCGGATGGCCGCGCCCGACACCAGCGGCCGGCGGTGCTTCACGCAGGCGGCGTTGACGGCTTGGCGCGTGGCGAAGTTGTCGCAGCAGTCGAGCACCACGTCGGCCTGGCTCACCAGCTCGTCGAGCAGCGCGGCATCGGCGCGCGCCACGACCGGCGTGACCCGCACATCCGGATTGAGGGCCGCGACGGATTGCTGCGCGGAGATGGCCTTGGGCTGGCCCATGCGCGCCAGGGTGTGGGCGATCTGGCGCTGCAGGTTGGTCAGGTCCACCGTGTCGTGGTCCACCAGGGTCAGTTGCCCGACGCCCGCTGCGCCCAGGTAGAGGGCCACGGGCGAGCCCAGGCCACCGGCGCCGATGACGAGGGCCCGCGCCGCGAGCAGGCGCTGCTGCCCCTCGACGCCGATCTCGTCGAGCAGGATGTGGCGCGAGTAGCGCAGGAGCTGGTCGTCGGTCATGGGGCCATTGTCGCGGCAGAAAAAAAGCCCCGCAACGCGGGGCCTTGATCCGGGAGGCGCCGTGCCGGGCGCGGAGCCTAGTTTTCTTTCTTCTCTTCAGGGCGCTCGGTCTGGGTCTTGCTGACCAGCACCGGCTGCCCCTTGAGCTGGTTGATGGCCTGGGCCAGCTGGAAGTCCTTGTCGCTGCCGAACTCGGGCAGCTTGCGGTCCGCCACGGGCTTCTTGGCTTCCTCTTCGAGCTTCTTGCGGGCTTCCTCGCGGGCCTTTTCGCGGGCTTCGTCCTTCTTCTCTTCGCCCTGGCCGCTGTTGAGGTGCTTCTCGAGATCGGCTTCGCGCATGCGCAGGGCGGCGAACGGGCTGCCCTCCACGCTTTCGTCCACCATGACGTCGGGCACGATGCCCTTGGCCTGGATCGACTTGCCGCTGGGCGTGTAGTAGCGCGCGGTGGTGAGCTTCAGGCCGGTGTCGGGACCGAGCGGGCGCACCGTCTGCACCGAGCCCTTGCCGAAGGTCTGGCTGCCCATCAGCGTGGCGCGCTTGTGGTCCTGCAGCGCGCCGGCCACGATCTCGCTGGCCGAGGCCGAGCCTTCGTTGACCAGCACCACCAGCGGCACGGTCTTGAGGGCCACCGGCAGGCGCTTGAGCGGGTCGGCGCCGCTGCGACGCTGGTAGAACTCGGGCGCGGCCTTGTAGGTGAACTTGCTCTCGGCCAGCTGGCCGTTGGTGGAGACCACGGTCACGTTCTCGGGCAGGAACACCGCCGATATGGCCACGGCCGCGTCGAGCAGGCCGCCCGGGTCGTTGCGCAGGTCGAGCACCAGGCCCTTGAGGTGGGGCTCCTGGCGGTAGATCTCCTCGACCTTCTTGACGAAGTCGTCGACCGTGCGTTCCTGGAACTGGCTCAGGCGGATCCAGGCGTAGCCCGGCTCGACCACCTTGCCGCGCACCGACTGGGTGCGGATTTCCTCGCGCGTGATGGTCACCGGGAACGAGCGGTTCTCGTCCTTGCGGTAGATCGTGAGCGAGACCTTGGTGTTGGGCTCGCCGCGCATCTTCTTGACGGCGTCGTTGAGCGACAGGCCCTTGACGGCGGTGTCGTCGATTTTGGTGATCAGGTCATTGGTTTTGAGCCCGGCGCGAAAGGCCGGCGAGCCCTCGATCGGCGACACCACCTTGACCAGCCCGTCTTCCTGCGTGATCTCGATGCCCACGCCGACGAAGCGGCCCGAGGTGCCCTCGCGGAATTCCTTGAACGACTTCTTGTCGAAGTACTGCGAATGCGGGTCCAGGCTCGACACCATGCCCGAGATCGCGTCGGTGATGAGCTTCTTCTCGTCCACCGGCTCCACGTAATCGGTCTTGACCATGCCGAACACGGCGGCGAGCTGCTGCAGTTCTTCCAGCGGCAGCGGCGCCAGCGTCCCACGGGCCACGGTCTGCAACGAAACCGTGGTCAGCACGCCGGCAATGGCACCGATCGAAATCCAGCCTGCTATTTTGAGTTTCTGGCTCATAAAAATCCTCTACCGGTTCAATATACACCTTGGAACGGTGCTCGGCGTAACGGTTCCGCAGGCCGTGGGGGTATGCGCCGCCGGGCGCGGCGTTTACTCAGGCTTTACCTTGGGAGGCCACGGCGGCCGCGGCCCGGGCGGCGGCCTCGGCATCGCCCAGGTAGTCGTGGCGCAGCGGCTTGAGCGACGCGTCCAGCTCGTACACCAGCGGGATGCCGTTGGGGATGTTCAGCCCCACGATGTCGGTGTCGGAGACGCCGTCCAGGTACTTCACCAGGGCCCGGATCGAGTTGCCGTGGGCCGCCACCACGATGCGCTTGCCGGCCCGGATGGCCGGCGCCATGGCCTCGTTCCAGAACGGCAGCACGCGCGCCACCGTGTCCTTCAGGCACTCGGTGAGGGGGATCTGCTCGGGGCTGAGGCGGGCGTAGCGGATGTCGCCGCGCTCGCTGCGCGGATCGGTCGGCTCCAGCGCCGGCGGCGGCGTGTCATAGCTGCGCCGCCACACCAGCACCTGGGCGTCGCCGTACTGCTTGGCCATGTCGGCTTTGTTCAGGCCCTGCAGCGCGCCGTAGTGGCGCTCGTTGAGGCGCCAGGAGTGCATCACGGGCAGCCAGGTGCGGTCCATCTCGTCCAGCGTGTGCCACAGGGTGCGGGTGGCGCGCTTGAGCACGCTGGTGTAGGCCAGGTCGAATTCGTAACCCTCGGCCTTCAGCAGGCGGCCGGCGTTCTTGGCCTGCTCCACGCCGGTGGCGGTCAGGTCCACGTCAGTCCATCCGGTGAAGCGATTCTCGAGGTTCCAGGTCGATTCGCCGTGGCGGATCAGCACGAGTTTGTACATGGCAGCCCTATAAATTCACATGCAGAACCCGACATTCTAAAATTGCGGGTTACCCATCCCTCGAACGTCTAAGGAAAACCGTGAAATTCATCATCGACAACTGGATGCTGCTGTCCGTCGCGCTGGCTTCGGGCGGCATGCTGCTGTGGCCCGTGCTCAAGGGCGCCACCGGCGGCGCGCTGACCACCGCCGCGGCCGTGCAGCTGATCAATCGCGAGAAGGCGGTGGTGATCGACGTGAGCGAGGCCGATGAGTACGCCCGGGCCCACGTGGGCGGTGCCCGCAACGTGCCGTTCGGCCAGCTCGAGGACAAGCTCGCGGCCACGGTGAAGAACAAGGCGCTGCCGGTGATCCTGGTCTGCGCCACGGGCGCCCGCGCCAACCGCGCCGTGGCCGTGGCGAAGAAACTCGGTTACGAGCAGGCCCAAGCGCTGGGCGGCGGGCTCAAGGCGTGGAAAGACGCTAACCTCCCGATAGAAAGCGCGTGAATTGACCTCCCCCCGAAGCGCCTGCGGCGCCTCCCCCAAGGGGGCGCACCCAGCGGCCTGGCGGAGCCGGTTCCGCGGTGGCCCTGGTATGGCCTGCTTCGCGGCTGTTTTTGCCGGCTGACTGATCGGTTCCTTCTTCAGAAAAAAGTGCCCCTTCCCATGCAATCCGTCACCATGTACACCACGGCCGTCTGCCCCTACTGCATCCGCGCCAAGCAGATCCTCAAAGCCAAGGGCGTGGAGCAGATCGACGAGATCCGCGTCGATGCCAGCCCCGACGAGCGGCTGAAGATGATGGAGCGCACGGGCCGGCGCACCGTGCCGCAGATCTTCATCGGCGGCACCCATGTGGGCGGCTGCGACGACCTGATGGCGCTGGACGGGCAGGGCGGCCTGCTGCCGCTGCTGAACGCCGCCTGAACGCCGCCTGGGCGCCATGCGGGGCCGCCGGGCGGCCCCGCGCACCTGAGATAATGTTGCCAGTGCCCGCTGCGGGAACGCATCCCCGGCGGGCTTTGTTTTGACCTCATCACCCGAACTGCGAACTCTCATGGCCGACCAACAAGACCCCGTATTCCAGATCCAGCGCGTCTACCTCAAGGACCTGTCGCTGGAGCAGCCCAACTCGCCGGGCATCCTGCTCGAGCAGGAGCAGCCCGCCGTGGACATCCAGCTCGGCGTGGACGCCACCCCGGTGGCCGACGGCATCTTCGAGGTGACGGTGACGGCCACCGTGCAGACCAAGATCAAGGACAAGACCGTGTTCCTGGTCGAGGCCAAGCAGGCCGGCATCTTCGAGGCGCGCAACCTGCCCGACGAGCAGATGGGCCCGATCCTGGGCATCGCCTGCCCGCAGATCGTCTACCCCTACCTGCGCGGCAACGTGGCCGACATCATCCAGCGCGCCGGCTTCCCGCCCGTGCACCTGGCCGAAATCAACTTCCAGGCCATGTACGAGCAGCAGCAGGCGGCCGCCGCCGGCGCCGCGCCGTCGATCATCACCCAGTAAGGCTTTTCAGGGCCTTTTGAGCGGAATGTCCAGGCACAGCGGGCATCGGATGCTATGAAAATCATAGTTCTTGGCGCCGGTGCCTGGGGCACGGCCATGGCCATCAGCGCCAGCGGCCAGCCCGCCGCGCGGCACCAGGTCACGCTGTGGGCGCGCAGCGCGCCACAGGCCGAGGCGCTGCAGGCCGCGCGCGAGAACGCGCGCTACCTGCCCGGCATTGCGCTGCCGGTCGCGCTGGCCGTGCAGTCCGGGCCGCCCGAGGCCCTGCCGGCGCTCACCGCCGGCGCCGACCTGCTGATCATCGCCAGCCCCATGGCCGGCCTGCGCGGCCTGCTCGCGCAGCTGCGCGACAGCGCCGTGCCGGTGGCCTGGCTGTGCAAGGGCTTCGAGGCGCCGCAGGCCGGCGCCGCGGCCGCCTTCGGCCTGATGGCGCACGAGGTGCGGGCGCAGGTGGCGCCCGCGCTGCGCAGCGGCGTGCTCAGCGGCCCGAGCTTCGCGCAGGAGGTGGCGCGCGGCCAGCCCAGCGCGCTGGTGGCCGCCAGCGAACATGCTGCCGTGCGCGACGCGCTGGTCGACGCCTTCCACGGCCCGACGCTGCGGGTCTATGCCAACGACGACATCGTGGGCGTGGAGGTGGGGGGCGCGGTGAAGAACGTGCTGTCCATCGCCACCGGGCTGTGCGACGGCCTGAACCTCGGCCTGAACGCGCGAGCCGCCCTGATCACCCGCGGCCTGGCCGAGATGACGCGGCTGGGCGTGGCGCTGGGCGCCCGGGCCGACACCTTCATGGGCCTGTCCGGCCTGGGCGACCTGGTGCTCACCGCCACCGGCGACCTGTCGCGCAATCGCCAGGTCGGGCTGCTGCTGGCGCAGGGCCGCACGCTGCAGCAAGCGGTCGATTCGCTGGGCCATGTGGCCGAGGGCGTCTACTGCGCCCGCACCGTGGTGCAGCGCGCGCAAAGCCTGGGGCTGGAGATGCCGATCTCGCAGAGCGTGGTGGCCCTGCTCGACGGCCGACTGAAGCCGGCCGATGCCGTGGCCGCGCTGATGGGGCGCGGCCCGGTGGCGGAACCGGGCTGAGCGCCCGGCGCGGCCGTTTTTCTGGAAAATCAGCGTCGAATCGGCCGGATGTCCGCGTGCAGCGGTCATCTGATGCTATTGAAAGCATAGCGGCCAGCCAGCCAGCCAGCCAGCCAGCCAGCCAGCCAGCCGACGGCCGGCCCGGCCCGGCCCGGCCCGCCAGCCTCACTCGGGCTTGATCTTCTGTTCCCTGATGATGCGGCCCCAGCGCGCCGACTCCTTGCCGATGTCGCTGGCCAGCGCAGCCGAGCCCATGTAGGCCGGCACCGCGCCCTGCTGGGCGGCGGCCACGGCCAGGTCGGGCGCCGACATCACCGTGCGGATCGCCTCGTTGAGGCGCTCCACGATCGGCTGCGGCGTGCCCGCGGGCGACAGGATGAACAGGCGCGGCGCGGCGTCGAAGCCCGGCAGCGCCTCCGACAGCAGGGGCACCTCGTCGGCGCCCGGCAGCTTGGTGCCGCTCATCAGCGCCATCGCATGCAGCTTGCCGGCCTTGGCCTGCGCCATCCCGGCGGTGGCGCTGACCACGCCGATCGGCACCTGGCCGCTGATCACGTCGGGCACGATCTGGGCCGCGCCGCGGTAGGGGATGTGCACCACGAAGCTGCCGGTCCAGGCCTTGACCATCTCGAAGCCCAGGTGCTGCACCGTGCCCACGCCCGAGGTGGCGAACGAGTAGGCGCCGGGGCTCGATTTGAGCTTGGCCAGGAACTCCTTGGGGCCGCGCGCCGGGAAGTTGTTGCCGGTCACGATCATCAGCGGCAGCGTGAACACGGCCGACACCGGCGTGAAGCTCTTGACCGGGTCGAACGTCATGTGGGGCTGCATGTACTGCGCGATCAGCATCGCGCTCTCGGCCAGGATCAGCGTGTAGCCGTCGGGCGCGGACTTGGCGGCCAGGTCGCCGGCGATCAGGCCGGCCGCGCCGGCGCGGTTCTCCACCACCACCTGCTGGCCCAGCACGGTGGACAGGCGCGGCGCCAGCAGGCGCGCCATGGCGTCCACGCCGCCGCCGGCCGAGTAGCCCACCAGCAGGCGGATCGGCCGGCTGGGGTAGGCGGCTGGCTGCGCCAGGGCGCTGGTGCCGGCCAGCGCGGCCAGGCCGGCCAGCATCGCGCTGCGGCGGGAAAAGGCGTTGTTGAAAGTCGTCATGCGGTGTCTCCAATGATTGAATGAGGGGGCGCTCGGCCGTTCAGGCCTTGCCGACGCCGCGCGAGCCGGGGCGCTTGGCCAGTTCGGCGATGCGTTCGCGGTTGGGCCGGAAGCCCAGGCCCGGGGTCTCGGGCAGGGTCAGCACGCCGTTCACCGGCTCGGGCAGGCCGTCGAACACCTGCTTGCAGCATTCCACCGCCACCGAGTGGTATTCCACCAGCGAGCCATTGGCCAGGCCCGCGTGCAGGTGCATGTTGTGGTGCGGCCAGGCGCCGCCGTTGGCAAAGCGCGTGTTGAAGGCGGCCGCCATGCCGGCGATGCGCGTGCACTGGGTGAAGCCGCCCGAGATGCAGGCGTTGGGCTGCACCACGTCCACCGCCTGCGCCACCAGCAGGTCGCGAAAGCGCGAGGCCAGGCCTTCGTTCTGGCCCGCGGCCAGCGGGATCGAGGTCTTGGCGCGCAGCTTGGCCAGGTTGGGCACGTCGTTCTGCGTCACCGGCTCCTCGAAGAAGCTGATGCCGTAGTCCTCGATGCGCTGCGCCAGCGACAGCGCGTGGAAGTAGTCGAGGCTGCAGTTGGCGTCGATGTAGAGCTGCACGTCGGGGCCCACGGCCTCGCGCACGGCGCGGATGCGCTGCACGTCCTCGGCGATCACGTCGGCCAGCTCGCGCGGCTCGTCGCGCCGCTGCAGCGCGTGGTGGCCCACCGTCATCTTCAGGCGCTTGAAGCCGCGCTCGACCCAGCCTTTGGCCGCAGCGGCCAGCTCGTCGCGCTCGAAGAAGGCGAAGCCGAAGGTGGCGTACACCGGCACCTGCGGCCGCGCGCCGCCCAGCAGCCGCCAGCAGGGCTGGCCCAGGGCCTGGCCCTTGAGGTCCCACAGCGCGAGGTCGAGCGCCGCGATGGCGTGGCTCGCGTAGCCCGACTGGCCGCGCGGCGTGAGCAGCCAGTACAGCTTGTCCCAGAGCTGCTCGTGGCGCAGCGGGTCGGCGCCGATCAGCGCGTGCGCGGCGATGTCGTTGACGATGGAGCCGATCACCTCTTCCTCGGTGATGGCGGTCATGCCGGTGCCGATAAGGCCGGTGTCGGTTTCGATGTCCACCAGGCACAGCGAGAGCGAGGTGGTCTTGGTGCGGCCCGAGATGCTGACCGAGACAGGCAGGTGCAGCGGCGTAGCGCTGACGCGGGTGATGTTCATGGCGTGAAGGCAGGGCCCGCGGGCGGGCCGGTGGTCGGAAAGCTGGCAGTCTAGGAAACGGGGTGGCGGCCCGCAAGCATGCGGGCCGAAGGCGGCTTTCGCCAATCGCGAAAGCCCGCCGCGGCCGGCTTCAGGCGGTGAGCGCCTGCACCAGCGTGTGCGCGGCGGGCGACAGCGCCACGCCGCTGCGGGTGGCTAGGCGGTGCGTGCGCACGGCCCAGCCATCGCTGAGCGCGATGGCCTTGAGCGGCAGCATCGCGAGCTGCGGCGCCACCGCCTGCAGCGGCAGCACGCCCACGCCCAGGCCGCCGGCCACCATGCGGCAGACTGCGTCGAAGCTGCGCATCTGCATGCGGATCTTGACGGGCCGCCCGAGCGCGGCGGCCTCCGAGATCAACCGGTTCGACAGCGCCGTGCCGTCCATCAGGCCGATGAAGTCCTCCTCCAGCGCATCGGCCAGCGCTAGCCGGCGCCGGCCGGCCAGGCGGTGCGCCGGCGGCACCACCAGCACCAGCGTGTCGCTGAAGAAGTCGCGCAGCTCCAGGCCCTGCGGCGGGCTGGCGGTGTCCACGATGCCCAGGTCGGCCCGGCCTTCGAGCAGCGCCATGCAGATCTCGGGGCTGCTGTGCTCCTCCAGGTCGATGCGGATCAGCGGATGCCGGCGCATGAAGCGCTCCAGCCGCTGCGGCATCGCCTCCAGCACCGAGGAGCCGTTGGCCAGCACCCGCACATGGCCTTTGAGGCCCAGGCTGTAGTCGCGCAGGTCCAGCGTCAGCCGGTCGGCGTCGGCCAGCAGCTCGCGCCCGCGCTGCACCAGCATGTGGCCGGTGGGCGTGACGCGCGCGCCGCGCGAGGAGCGCTCGAAGATGCGGATGCCGAGAGAGGCCTCCAGCGCCGAGATGCGCGCGCTGGCGGCGGCCACCGCGAGCTCGAGCTGGTTGCTGCCGGCGCTGATGGAGCCGGCATCGGCCACCGCCACGATCACGCGCAGGGTGACGAGGTCGATCGCGTCGGCGGTCATGCGCTCACGGCGGGCAAGGCGGCGAAGGGGGCGGGCAGGGTCATGCGGTGTCTCCGGGAGGCTCTGGCCGTGGATTATGAGTGAAATCGCCGGGAGGTCCTTGCCGGATGGTCCTTTTCAGCTATCAAAAACGGAGCAAGCCGGGCGCAGGCCCGGGCCGGGCGGTGCGCGCGGCATGCGAAGGGCCATCGGGATGCCGCTATGCTTACACCATGATGACAACCCCCTTCGATTTTTCCGAGAAAAGCCTGGCCGAGCTGGCCCGCGCCGACGCCGCGCGCGCCCTGCAGGAAGACCTGGGCGCGGGCGATCTCACGGCCGGCCTGGTCGATGCCGCGCGCCGCGCGCAGGCCCGCGTGATCGCGCGCGAAGCCGCCGTGATCTGCGGCGCGCCCTGGGTCGAGGCCACGCTGCGCCAGCTCGACCCCGGCCTGCGCTGGACCTGGGCCGTGCCCGAAGGCGGGCGCTGCGAGGTGAACCAGGTGGTGCTGGAGATCGAAGGCCCGGCCCGCGCGCTGCTGAGCGCCGAGCGCACCGCGCTCAATTTCCTGCAGCTGCTGAGCGCCGTGGCGAGCAAGACCGCGGCCTACGTGGAGGCCGTGCGCGGCACGCGCGCGCAGATCGTGGACACGCGCAAGACCCTGCCCGGCCTGCGGCTGGCGCAGAAATACGCGGTGAAGACCGGCGGCGGCACCAACCACCGCATCGGCCTCTATGACGCGGTGCTGATCAAGGAGAACCACATCGCAGCCGCCGGCGGCGTGACGGCCGTGCTGCGCCGCGCGGCCGAGGTGGCGGCGCAGGCGGCGTTCGTGGAGATCGAGGTCGAGACCCTGGCCCAGCTCGACGAGGCGCTCGCCGCCGGCGCCACCATGGTGCTGCTCGACAACATGGACCTACCCACGCTGCGCGAGGCCGTGCGCCGCAACGCGGGCCGCGCCGTGCTCGAAATCTCGGGCGGCGTCACCTTCGACGGCGTGCGCGCCCTGGCCGAGACCGGCGTGGACCGCATCTCGATCGGCGCGCTGACCAAGGACGTCAAGGCCACCGACTTCTCGATGCGCCTGCAGGAGCTGGGATGAGCACCGCTGCCGCCCTGATCGAGGTCGAATACGAGCAGCCGGCCTGCGCCACCCGGCATGCCTGGGCCCGCGTGCCGGTGGAGCCTGGCCCCGCCGAGCGCGCCGCGTTCAAGGACCGGGTGCGCCGCCTGCTCAAGGAGCGCAACGCGGTGATGGTCTCGCACTACTACGTGCACCCGGACCTGCAGGACCTGGCCGAGGAAACCGGCGGCCTGGTGAGCGACTCGCTGGAGATGGCGCGCTTCGGGCGCGACCACGCGGCGCAGACCCTGGTGGTCTCGGGCGTGCGCTTCATGGGCGAGACCGCCAAGATCCTGTCGCCCGAGAAGAAGGTGCTGATGCCCGACCTGGACGCCACCTGCTCGCTCGACCTCGGCTGCCCGGTGGACGAATTCAGCGCCTTCTGCGACCAGCACCCCGATCGCACCGTGGTGGTCTACGCCAACACCAGCGCGGCCGTGAAGGCGCGCGCCGACTGGCTCGTGACATCGAGCTGCGCGCTCGACATCGTGCGCGCGCTGAGCGAGCAGGGCCAGAAGATCCTGTGGGCGCCCGACAAGCACCTGGGCGGCTACATCCAGCGCGAGACCGGGGCCGACATGGTGTTCTGGAACGGCTCGTGCATCGTGCACGACGAGTTCAAGGGTTTCGAGCTGGAGGCGCTCAAGCGCGAGCATCCGCGCGCCAAGGTGCTGGTGCACCCCGAATCGCCGGCCGAGGTGGTGGCGCTGGCCGACGCCGTGGGCTCGACCTCGGGCATCCTGAAGGCCGCGCGCGAGATGGACGCCAGCGAGTTCATCGTCGCCACCGACAACGGCATGATGCATAAGCTGCGCGCGCTGAACCCCGGCAAGACCTTCATCGAGGCGCCCACGGCCGGCAACAGCGCCACCTGCAAGAGCTGCGCGCACTGCCCCTGGATGGCGATGAACGGCCTCGCGGGCCTGGCCCATGTGCTGGAAACCGGCGCCAACGAAGTCCAGGTCGACCCGGTGCTGGGCTTGCGCGCCCGCCTGCCGATCGACCGCATGCTGGCTTTCACGGCGGCATTGAAGGCCGGGCAGGCGGCGGGGGCGCTGGTGCCGAACATGGGCGCGGTGTAGGTGCCATGCCAGCGCGCGTGCTATTGCTGGAAGACGACCCCGCGATCGCGCGCACGGTGGTCTACGCGATAGAGCGCGAGGGGCTGCAGGTCACGCACAGCCTGCTGTTGCAGGATGCGCGTCAGCTGTTGCGTGTTCAAACGTTTGACCTGCTCGTGCTCGATGTGGGGCTGCCTGATGGCAGTGGACTGGACCTGTGCCGCGAAGTGCGTGCCGCAGGGGGCACGCCTGTGCTCATACTCAGCGCGCGCGGCGAGGAACTGGACCGCGTGCTAGGCCTGGAGCTGGGCGCCGATGACTACCTGGCCAAGCCCTTCAGTCCGCGCGAGCTGGCCGCGCGCGTGAAGGCCCTGCTGCGCCGCACCGCTGCCATGACCGCTGTGCCCATGGCACACACCACTCCGTTTCACGACGACGGCATGGGCCAACGCATGCACTTGCATGGTCGGCCGCTGCCACTCACACGGCGCGAATACCGCCTGCTGGCCTGTCTGCTCGCGGGCGCGGGCCGCATCCACACGCGTGACGCATTGCTGGCTGCCGCCTGGGGCGACGACAGCGACAGCACCGATCGCACCGTGGACACCCACGTCAAAACCCTGCGTGCCAAGTTGCGCGAGGCCGACCCTGCGCGCGAATACATCGTCACGCACCGGGGCATGGGTTATTGCCTCGACCTCTGAAGTCGCTGCTCCCCATGCGCCTTGGCCTGCGTTTGCTGTTTGCGTTCTTCCTCATCAACGGCATCGCCGCGTTTTTCGTGCTGCGTGTGTTCACGGCCGAGATCAAGCCCAGCGTGCGCGAGGTGATGGAAGACATGATGGTGGATACGGCCAACATCCTGGCTGAGCTGGTCAGTGATGACCTGACGGCCGGGCGCCTGGCCGAGGGCCGTTTCGCGCAGCAGGTGCGCCAGTACGCAACCCGGCCCGTGGACGCGGCGATCTGGGGGCTGTCCAAGCAGACGCTGGATTTCCGCATCTACGTGACCGACGCCACGGGCCGTGTGCTGTTCGACTCCGAGCAGCGCGCCGTGGGCGAGGACTACTCGGCCTGGCGCGATGTGGCGCGCACGCTGCGCGGCGAGTACGGCGCCCGTGCCACGCGGGAAGTTTCGGGCGACGACAAGAGCGGCGTGATGTACGTGGCCGCTCCCATTTACGCCCGGGGCTCCGGAGGCCAGAAGATCGCCGGTGTGCTGACCGTGGCCAAGCCCGTGTTCGCCGTGCAGCGCTTCATCGACCGCGCGGAGCGCAAGGTGCTCATGGGCGGTCTGCTGCTGTTGGTCCTTTCGGCTGCCGTGGGCGTGGCCGTCACGCTGTGGGTGGTGTGGCATGTGCGCCGCCTGCGCGACTACGCGCTCAGCGTGCAAGGGCCGGCCCAGGGGGACGGAGCCTCGTTCCCGCCTGCGCAGCCAGTTCCCGAGGTGCCAAACGCTCCCGGCGAGCTGGGTGACCTGGCGCGCGCCATGGACCGCATGCGCGCGCGTCTCGAAGGACACGATTACATCGAGGAATACGTGCGGGCGCTGACCCATGAACTCAAAAGCCCCGTGGCCGCGATCCGCGGTGCGGGGGAACTTCTGCAGGAGGATCTGCCCGCCGCCGATCGCGCCCAGTTCGCCGCCCAGGTGGTGGCTCAGAGCGAGCGCCTGCAGCGTCTCATTGACAGGCTGCTGGAGCTGAGCAAGCTGGAGCAGCGCCACCATGCCGAGGCTCGCATCCCCGTGGCGCTGGCCGACTGCGCGCACGCGGCGATTGTGCACACTCGGGCCCGCGCTGCGCAGCGCGGTATTGCGCTCGCGCAAACGGGCTCGGGCGCGAGCGGTTCATGGGAGGCTGAACTCGTCACGCTGGCGCTGACCAACCTGATCGATAACGCGATTGACTTTGCCCCTGCAGGCAGCACCGTGCGGGTGGAATTGGATGGGGCACGCGTGGCTGTGCAGGACGATGGGCCGGGTGTGCCCGACTACGCGCTGCCGCGTCTGGGGGAGCGCTTCTTCACCACGGCGCGTCCCGGAGGCGAGCGCAGCGGGTCAGGGCTGGGGTTGGCGATTGTGCAGCGTGTGATGGCGCTGCATGGGGGCCACATGAGGGTTCGCAATACCGGGCCGGGATTGCGGGTGGAGTTGGATTTTCGGGATGTGCCGAACAACGGCCCCGTGATTTAACGTCTGTTTGGGGCGCGGGACAGCATTTTCACGCTGCGACCTGCCCGCGACTCTGATGCCCAGGTGTCTGGGGCCCCGGCTCCCGTCTTGCCGGGAACAACCTATCGCAACCCAGCGGCTCTCCCGAGCCACATTCTGACTCCCTCTTTCTGCACTTCACATCCGCCTCACAAACTTCATCGCACCATCACCGGCGCTCCCCACACTGTTCTTCACAGACACAACCTTTGTGGAGAACTTCTTGAAACACCCCCTGTTCATCAAACTCGCGGCGCTGGTCGCCGTCACGGTGCTGCTGCTTTTCGGTCTTGGCTTGATCGAAGGCGTGGTACGCGATCGCCAGCGCTATCGGCTCGAGGCTGCGCGCGGTGTGGAGCAGAGTCTGGCCGGGCCGCAGACGCTCATGGGCCCGATGCTGCACAGTGCTTGCGTGGAGACCTGGGACACCGTGACTGGCGCGGGTGCCGAGCGTCGCACCGCGGAGCAGCGGCGCGAATTTCTGCTCACCGCGATGCCTCAGCAGCTGCAGCTGCGCACCAGTGCCGTCATGCAGGAGCGCGCTCGTGGCCTGCACAAGGTCAACGCCTACACACTCAAGGCGCAGGTCACAGCCGAGTGGGCGTCGCTGGCCAGCCTGCAGCCCGAACGCACGGTCAAGGGCTCGCGCATGCAGTGCGGTGCCCCTATCCTGATGGTGGCCGTGGGCGATGCGCGCGGCATTCGCATGGCGCAGGTGGAGGTGGATGGACAGACCCTGGCGCTCAAGCCCGGTACTTTCCACCCCGTGTACTCCCGCGGCCTGCACACGCCGTTGCCCGAGGGGCTGCGCGCGCAGAGCGGGCAGGTGCGTGCAGTGCTGGATCTGGAACTCGTGGGCACCGAACGCTTGGTCATCGTGCCGCTGGGCGGTAACACCGAGGTGCTGATGCAAAGCGCCTGGCCGCATCCGTCGTTCGGAGGACGCTTCCTGCCGTCGGATCGCGAGGTGCGGCCCGATGGCTTCACGGCCCACTGGCGTTTGTCGTCACTGGCCAGCTCGGCACAACAGGATATTGCCGAGGGCCGCAAGGTTTGTAACGCTCCGCTGTCGGATGGCTCGGTCAATGAGACTGCCGAGAGCGAAGCGGCCGGCGCACAGCGCGCCTGCGCCGACAGTTTCAGCGTGGCTTTCATCGATCCGGTGAATCCTTACTCGTTGGCTGACCGCGCCATGAAGTACGGCGTGCTGTTCATCGCGCTCACCTTTGTGGCCGTGGGCTTGTTTGAGTTGATGCAGAAGCTGCGCGTCCACCCCGTGCAATACCTGCTGGTGGGCAGCGCGCTGTGTGTTTTCTTTCTGTTGCTCGTGAGCTTGTCGGAACACTTGGCGTTCGGGCCGTCATACGCGATGGCGGCCACGGCCTGCGTGCTGCTGCTGGCCTACTACGCCAGTCACATGCTCGGCAGTCTGCGCAGGGGCTTGCCCTTCGGCGCTTTGATCGCCGTGCTTTACAGCTTGCTCTATGTGCTGCTGCAGCTCGAGCAGACCGCACTGATCGTAGGCGCGATCGCGCTGTTCGCCGTGCTGGCGGCCGTCATGGTGCTGACCCGCCGGATGGACTGGTATGGTCTGACCGCACCGCGTTTGCCGGCCCCCGGCGAGGCGGCCGCTTCTCCTGTCGCACCAACTGCCTCGGAGGCCGCATGAGTGCTTCGATGGACATGCCCGCTGCCTTGACCGAGGCTGAAGCCCGGTGTGTGCAACGTTATTACGATCGCCTGCTGGCTGCCCTGCAGGCTCGCGACCTGCTTGCGCTGCATGATGCCCAGCAAGTCGTGCTGCGAGCGGCGTACCGCAGCCGTGCCCGTCCGGCGTTGCGCCGGGCATTGAAGGAACTGACTTGGCGCATGGCGGGGTATATCGCAGGCAAGCAACTGCGCTGGCGCGGGCGGGAACGAATCTAGTTGGGGTGTGTTGGGGCTTCGGTCGTTCTCGTGGAGAGGTCTGCGAGGCCGTAGCTCTCAGCGGTCACTCATCGGCACCTCGCCTGTGAAAAAAATCGAGCAGCTCGCGGCCCAGCCGCTCCTCGCCGCTGTTGAAGTGCGCCACCATCGACATGTGGTTGTGGCCGCGCAGCTGCAGCACGCGCGGCGCCCGTCCGCGCGCGGCGGCCAGGGCGTGGGCGAACTCCAGTCCGTAGACGTCGAGCAGCGGGTTCTCGAATTCGGCGATCGCGATGAAGACCGGCAGCGCGCCCGTGGCTGCATGGCGCACCGGCGAGCGCTGCTCGTAGCGCGCCATGTCCTCGCCGAAATAGGCGCGCACGCCGGCGGCGTTGGGGTTGGCGGGCAGGGCATCGGCGCGCAGCCGCGCCGACAGCAGGGCCAGCGCCGCGGCGTGGCGCCCCAGGTAGCCCAGCGCCGGGTCAAAGGCATAGCTGGCTACGTGGGTGCCGCCCGCCGAGTGGCCGATCAGCAGCAGGCGCGCCGGGTCGCCGCCGTAGGCCGCAACCTGGCGGTGCAGCCAGTCCATGGCCAGCGCCACGTCCTCGGCGCCGGCCGGGAACGGGGCCTCGGGTGCGAGCCGGTATTCGACGTTCGCGGCCACCCAGCCCTGGCGCACGAACCAGTGCATGACGTTGTCGTAGAGCTCGCCGCTCACGCACTTGTCGCCGCGCACGAAGCCGCCGCCGTGCACGAACACCGCCACCGGCGCGCCGGCCTCCGCCGCCAGATCGGCCGGCCTGAACAGGTCGAGCACCTGGCGCGGATGCGCGCCGTAGGGCTGGTCGCGCGCGATGGCCGCGCCGCTGGGGGGCGCGGCGCGCAGCAGCGGCGCGTAGGCGTCCTTGACTTGCTGGCTGTGGGCTCGGATGTCCTGTGCCCAGCGCGGGCCGATCCGGGCCTGCAGGCGCTCCAGTGCGGCCTGGGCGATGGGGCTCGGCCCCGTCATGGCGCGAGTCCGGCGCTCCTGACCACGCCGGCGTAGCGCGACACCTCGCTGCGCACATAGCTGTCGAAGGCCTCTCGGCTGCGCGTGTCGGGCTCGGCGCCGAGGTCGCGCAGCCGCTTTTCCATCTCGGGCGTGCGCAGGATGGCGGCGAAGGCCGCGCCGAGCTTGTCCAGCACGGGCGCGGGCAGGCCCGCGGGCGCGAAGATGCCGAACCAGGCGCTGACCTCGTAGCCCGGCAGGCCGCTTTCGCCCACCGTGGGCACCTCGGGCAGCAGCGCGCTGCGCTGGGTGCCGGTGACCGCGATGGCCTTGAGCTTGCCGGTGCGGATGTTGGGCACGGCCGTGCTCTGCAGGTCGAACATCAGCGGCACATGGCCGGCCAGCACGTCGGCCAGCGCGGGCGCGCTGCCGCGGTAGGGCACGTGCAGCAGCTTCACGCCGGCCGCCGAGGCCAGCAGCTCGCCCGCCAGGTGGTTGGAGGTGCCGGGGCCGGCCGAGGCGTAGCCCACCGCGCCCGGCATGGCCTTGGCCTGCGCGATCACCTCGGCCACGCTGCGCATCGGCGCGGCCGGGTTGGCCACCAGCACGAAGGGGATGGAGGCCAGCGGCGACACGGTGGCGAAGTTCCTGAGCGGGTCGTAGCCCACCTTGGTCATGGCCGGGTTGATGGCCTGCGAGCTGACGGTGCCCAGCAGCAGGGTGTGGCCGTCGGGTGCGGCGTCGGCCACCGCCTTGGCGCCGATCGCGGTGCCGGCGCCGGCCTTGTTCTCGACCACCACGGTCTGGCCGAGCTGGTGGCCGAGCCTTTCACCGACCATGCGGGCCAGGATGTCGGCGGAGCCGCCGGGCGGGTAGGGCACGACCAGGGTGATCGGGCGGCCCGGCAGCGGCGTCTGGGCAGCGGCCGCGCAGGCCAGCAAGGCCAGGGCCGCCGCGCTGGCCCGGCCCCGGTGCAGAAGGCTCGACAAAGAGATCATGAAAGGCTCCGTGGGGTGGGAATGGCTGCAGAGGGGCAGAAAGCGCGGGGATGGTTTCTCATGGGAGGGCCAGCGGCGCCGCCTGGTCCACCTCGCGCACCTCGGGAATCTCGACGCCGTAGGGCGCGATGTCCTCGCGGATCTGGTCGAGTGCGCGCTTGATGATGGCGATCTCCTGGTCGGGGTGGGTCGCGCCCAGGCCGTATTCGGCGGCCAGCGCCCGGTTGCGGCCGGCGCGCGCGCGCTCCTCGGGCGGCAGGTTGACCACGGCGTAGACGCCGTTGAGCAGGCTGCCGCGCAGCTTCTTGGCGACCTTCTCGCCGATCAGCCGGCGCTCGGCCGCCGAGAGCGAGGAGAAGAAGCGCCGCATGATGATGCGGCCGAACTGGATGTGCCGCGCCTCGTCGCGCAGGATCAGCTGGCAGGCGCTGCGGATCGAGGCGAAGCGCGCGTTCTCGTAGCGCGCCTGCAGCAGCTCGCCCGAGAGCTGCTCGAACAGCGTGTTGACGGCCAGCCCCGCGTAGAAGCTCATGGCCTTCTCGTCGCTCTCGTCGTGAAAGCGCGGGATCACCTGCTTGAAGTAGTCGGCGCGCGGCTCGTCCTGGTAGCCGGCCAGGCCCTGGGCGATCAGGAACGAGGCCTCGTGGTGGCGCAGCTCCTCGGCGATGAAGTTCACGATGTGCTGCTTGATCTCGAACGGCTGGTGCGAAAAGATCGCCTCGCGCAGCCGCTCGGCGCCGTAGGGGATGGCGCCATGCTCCATCCAGGCGCGCAGGCTCCACCACTCGGCGCCGGCGGCGCGCACCTCGGCGGGAAGATCGGCCGCCGCGAGGTCCGAGAAGTCGATGTCGCGCGGGTCCCAGGCCAGCTCGCGCGACTGCTGGCACAGGCGCCAGGCCTCGGGGTATTCGAGTTCCGAGCGGATCGGGTAGGGGTTGGGCACCGGGGTGAGTTCTTCCAGAAGCGAGGCTTGCATCGGCGTGTTCCTGCACAGGTCATCGGGGGCCGCGGCGTGGGGCGGGCCGTCTCCGCCGCGGCGCGCAGCCTCGGCGTTGGACCCATGCTCGGGGAAGGCCGAGGCTCAGTCAAATACCATTTGCAGGGGCTGGTGATAGCATCTTCGTATCACCGGGCCGATCAAGGAACTCGCATGGACCTGCGCCAGCTTCGCCAGTTCGTCGCCGTGGCCGAGGAGCGCAGCTTCCGCCGCGCGGCCGAGCGCCTGCATGTCTCGCAGCCGCCGCTGAGCGTGGCGGTGCAGCGGCTCGAAGCCAGCCTGGGCGTGACGCTGCTGGACCGCTCGCGCCACGGCGTGCGTGTGACGGCCGCGGGCGAGGCCTTTCTGCGCGAGGCGCAGCGCACGCTGCACCATGCGCAGGTGTCGATGGACGTGGCGCGCCGCGCGGCGGCCGGTAAGTTCGGCACGCTCGGCCTGTCGTTCGTGCCGAGCGCGGGGCTGGAGGTGGTGCCCCGACTGCTGCGCGCCTTTCGCCGCGACTACCCCGACGTCAAGCTGGTGCTGCATGGTGCCACCACCTCGCAGCAGATGGAGGCGCTGGTCAGCGGCAGCACGGACCTCGGCGTGGTGGTGCCGCCGCTGTACGACGCGCAGGATTTCCGGGTGGAGAGCTTTGCCGAGCAGGAACTGGTGCTGGCCGTGCCGCAAGACCACCCGCTTGGCGGGCAGAAGCGGGTGCAGCTGGCCAGCCTCGCGGCGGAGAGTTTCGTGGGCTTCACCTTCCAGGAGGGGCCGGGCTTCGAGAGCGTGGTGGTGGCGGCCTGCCGCGAAAGCGGCTTCATCCCGAACTTCGTGCAGGTGGCCTCGCAGATGCAGACCATCCTCGCGCTGGTGGCCAGCGGCCTGGGCGTGGCGCTGGTGCCGCAGGCCATGCGTTCGGTGCAGATCGGGCAGGTGGCCTACCTGCAGGTGCGCCGTGGCCGCGCGCCGGTGCGCTACCAGCTCGGGCTGGCCTACCGGCCGTCCAACGACAACCCGGCGCTGCATGCCTTCGTCGCCATGGCGCAGCGGCTGGCCCGCTGAGGCCGGGCGCGCTCAGGCCGGCGGCGTCAGCACCGTGGGCTGGCCCAGCGGCTCGGTCTGCGGGTAGTCGCGGCTGAAGTGCAGGCCCCGGCTCTCGTGGCGCGACTGGGCCGAGCGCACGATCAGCTCCGCCACGGTCACGAGGTTGCGCAGCTCCAGCAGGTCGCGCGTGACGTGGAAGTTGGCGTAGAACTCCTGGATCTCGCCCTGCAGCAGCGCGATGCGGTGCGCCGCGCGCTCCAGCCGCTTGTTGGTGCGCACGATGCCCACGTAGTCCCACATGAAGCGGCGCAGCTCGTCCCAGTTGTGCGAGATCACGACCGATTCGTCGGCGTCCGTCACCTGGCTGTCGTCCCAGGCGGGCAGCGCCGGGGGCGTGGGCAGCGCGGTGGCCAGGATGTCCTGCGCGACCGAGCGCGCGAACACCATGCATTCGACCAGCGAGTTGCTGGCCAGCCGGTTGGCGCCGTGCAGGCCGGTGTAGGCGGTCTCGCCGATCGCGTGCAGGCCGGCCAGGTCGGTGCGGCCCTGCAGGTCGGTGTGGATGCCGCCGCAGGTGTAGTGCGCGGCCGGCACCACGGGAATCGGCTGCTTCGAGATGTCGATGCCCAGCTCCAGGCAGCGCGCATAGATGTTGGGGAAGTGCTGCTGGATGAAGGCCAGCGGCTGGTGCGAGATGTCCAGGTGCACGCAGTCCAGGCCATGCTTCTTCATCTCGTAGTCGATCGCGCGCGCCACGATGTCGCGCGGCGCCAGCTCGGCGCGCGGGTCGTGGGCTAGCATGAAGCGCGTGCCATCGGGCAGCAGCAGCCGCCCGCCCTCTCCGCGCACCGCTTCCGAGATCAGGAAGCTCTTGGCGTGCGGGTGGTACAGGCAGGTCGGGTGGAACTGGATGAACTCCATGTTCGTCACGCGGCAGCCCGCGCGCCAGGCCGCGGCGATGCCGTCGCCGGTGGCAGTGTCGGGGTTGGTGGTGTAGAGGTAGACCTTGCCGGCGCCGCCCGTGGCCAGGATGGTGTGCGGCGCGCGGAAGGTCACGACCTGGTCGATGCGCTCATCCAGCGCGTACAGGCCCAGGCAGCGGTTGATCGGCAGGCCGCGCTTCTTGCCGGTGATCAGGTCCACCAGCGTGTGGTGCTCGAACAGCGTGATGTTGGGCGTGCGCCGCACGTGCTCGATCAGGGTCTTCTGCACCGCCGCGCCCGTGGCGTCGGTCACGTGGGCGATGCGGCGCGCGCTGTGGCCACCTTCGCGCGTCAGGTGCAGCTGGCCGTCTTGCAGTGAGAACGGCACGCCCAGCTCGCGCAGCCAGGCGATGCTCCCCGGAGCATGCTCGACCACGAAGCGCGTGGCCGCGGGGTCGGACAGGCCGGCACCGGCCACCAGGGTGTCGTCCACGTGCGAGTCGAAGCTGTCGCCCTCGTTCAGCACGGCGGCGATGCCGCCCTGGGCCCAGCCGCTGGAGCCGTCGGCCATGGCACGCTTGGTGAGCACCGCCACGCGGTGGGTGGGGGCCAGGTGCAGCGCGGCCGACAGGCCGGCCAGGCCGCTGCCGACGATCAGCACGTCGAAATCGCGGTGCGGGGAGGGGGAGGGTTTCACGGGGGATGACTTCGTTACCGCCGCCGCTGCCGGGCTGGCGGTCGGCTAGGTGGGAGTGAAGGCCAGGCGCACGTAGATCGGCGCGAAGGCCTCGGCCTGGGTGATGTCGATCAGGGTTTCCTTGGCGAGTTCGAGCATCGCGATGAAGGTCACGATCATCACCTGGACGCCGCGCGCGGGGTCGAACAGGCTCTCGAACTCGATGAACTTGCGGCCCTGCAGCGCGCGCAGCACGATGCTCATGTGCTCGCGCACGCTGAGCTCTTCGCGGGTGATCTTGTGGTGCTGCACCAGCTTGGCGCGCTTGAGGATGTCGCGCCAGGCCTCCTGCAGGTCGGCCAGGTGGACGTCGGGAAAGCGCGGCTGCAGCGACTGCTCGATGTAGACCTGCGCGCGCAGCACGTCGCGGCCCAGCTGCGGCACCTCGTTCAGGCGCGCGGCGGCCAGCTTCATCTGCTCGTACTCGAGCAGGCGGCGCACCAGCTCGGCGCGCGGGTCTTCGGGCTCCTGGCCCTCGGCCGTCTTCTTGGGCGGCAGCAGCATGCGCGACTTGATCTCGATCAGCATGGCCGCCATCAGCAGGTATTCGGCCGCCAGCTCGAGGTTGTGGCTGCGGATCTCGTCCACGTAGGTCAGGTACTGGCGCGTCACGCCGGCCATCGGGATGTCGAGGATGTTGAAATTCTGCTTGCGGATCAGGTAGAGCAGCAGGTCCAGCGGGCCCTCGAAGGCCTCCAGGAACACTTCCAGCGCGTCGGGCGGGATGTAGAGGTCGGTCGGCAGCGCGAACAGCGGCTCGCCATAGAGCCGGGCCAGCGCCACCTGGTCCACCACCTCGGGCATGCCCGGCGCGAGCGGGGCCTCCGCGGGCGCCAGATCGGCGGTGTCGGTGGGGGAAGTCATGAAATCGCTATCAAATCAATAGCATGAAATGTCCACGGGACGAGGACATCTGCCATTTTTGATGGCTGTCAGGCATGGGTCTGGTAGACGTAGGGCTGTTGCGGCACTTCGGCCTCGCGGTACTCTTCCCAGGCGCTGCGGTCCACGCTCTTGTCCCACAGCAGGGCGCGTCCGGCGCGCTGCTGGGCTTCCAGGTCGGGCTTTTCGGCCTTGAGCTGCTCGATGAACTGGGTGACTTCGGACTGGTAATGGGGGCGGCGGAAGATGGACATAAACTGGACCTCGTTTGCTCAATTTTACCGGGGCCACCATGTGGACGAGGATTTGCACCATGGGATTGATTTCTGCGCTGCTGGGACTGGTGGGCTGCGACCCCCAGCGCATCAGCGAACTGGAGGAGGGCGTTTCCACCGAAGCCGACGTGCGCGCGCGCTTCGGCGAGCCCGAAAAAGTCTGGGACGAGCCCGGCGGCGCCCGCACCTTCGAGTACAACCGCCAGCCCGCCGGCCACAAGAACTACATGATCACCATCGGCGCGGACGGCAGGATGAGCGCGCTGCGCCAGGTGCTGACGCCCGAGAACTTCGCCCGGGTGCAGCCCGGCATGACGCTGGACGAGGTGCGGCGCAGCCTGGGCAAGCCGATGAAGGTCACGCCGTTCCTACTGAAGAACGAGACCCACTGCGACTGGCGCTACGCGGACGGCCCGAACCAGGCCGACGCGAAGATCTTCACCGCGGTGTTCAATGCCGAGCTGCGGGTGGTTTCCACGCAGTCGGTGCTCGACACCACGCCCGGGCAGGGCAACAGCGGGCCGTAGCGCCAGCGGGAAATTTATAATCGGCCCATGCATCGCCCCGTATCGCACCGACGCCTCACGCCCTGGACGTGGCTGGTGCTGCTGTTGGTGCTGCTGCAGGTGCTGGGGCCCCTGGTGCACGGCCATTTCGGCGCGTCGCGGCTGGCGGGCTGGCATGTCCACCTGAGCAAGGCGCCGACCTACCAGGCGCCGCGCAGCGCCGAGGCGGCGGCAGCAGTTCCTTCGTCGCCCGGCGATGCCTCCGAGGGCGCCGCCGTGAGCGTGGAGCCCGGGCTGCGCGCCGTGTTTGCCTCTCCCGCCATCTTCCTCGCGCTGGCGCCCGCGTTCTTCGCCGTGCTGGCCCTGCTGCCCGGCCTGTACCTGGCGGCGACGGCGCGGCGGGCCGCCCGGGTTCGGCGCGTGCTGTTCACGCCGCGTTCGCGCCCGCCCAACGCGCCGCCGCCCGCGCTGGCGCCTCCCGTTTTCTCCTGAGCTTTTCGTGAGTCCGCGCGGCTCCCTGTGACGGGGCGCCGCGGTCGTTTTGCTTTTGTCAGGAGTTTTTCATGTTGAAGTCTCTGGCGCCCCTGTGGGCGCTGCCTTGGCTGGCCTGGTGCTGTGCCGGCCAGGCCCAGACCGTGGCGCCGCCTGCGCCCCCCGCCGAACTGCGCATCAGCGCCGCCCAGAGCCAGGCCCTGGGCATCGCCCTGGTGCCCGCCAAGGCGGTGCAGAACCTGGTGGTGGCGGCCACCGGCCGCGTGCAGCCGGCCCTGGGCGCGCAATCCGCCGTCGCCGCCCCGTTTGCCGGCGCGGTGTCGCGCCTGCTGGTGGCGCCCGGCAGCGCCGTGCGGGCCGGCCAGGCCCTGGCCCACTTCAACAGCCCGGACTGGTTTGAAGCCCGGCGCGCCCAGGCCGAGGCGCGCGCCCAGGCCGATCTGGCCGAAGGCACGCTGCGCCGCGATGCCGCCCTGTACGAGGAAGGCATCATTCCCGCGGCCCGCTGGCGCGCCGCGCAGGCGCGCGTGCAGGAAACCCGCGCCGCGCTGCTGGCGCGCACCCAGGTGTTGCAGGGCAGCGGCATCCAGGCCGCAGCGCAGGCCCAGCCCGTGCTGGTGGCGCCGGCCGCCGGCACCGTGATCGAAGTCAATGCTGTGGCCGGCCAGCGTTTCGCGGCCGGCGACACCCTGTTCCGGCTGGCCCAGGGCCAGCAGCTCGAGGTGGAAGCCCTGCTGCCGGCCACCGCGGCGCTGCCGCGTGCCGGCGACGCCGCGCTCATGCCGACCCACGAGGCCGCCGGCACGGTGCTGGCCGTGGTGCCCGCGCTCGACGGCTCGGCCACGCAGCGCGTGCGCATCGGCGTGACCCAGGCCGGCCGGCTGCAGGCCGGCCAGTCGGTGCCGCTGCAGCTGCGCCTTGCCGCGCCGTCCCAGGCGCTGCCCGCGGGCCAGGCCCTGGTGCAGGTGCCGGCGCGCGCGGTGTTCCAGTGGCGCAACCAGCCGGCCGTGTTCGTGGCCTCGGGCGACACGGTGCGCCCGGTGGCCGTGCGGCCCTGGTCGGCGGATGACGACACGGCAGTGGTGCAAGGCGCCCTGGGCGCCGGCAGCCGCGTCGTGGCGACCGGCATCGCGGCCCTCAAGGGCCTGCTGCAGGGAGAGCCATGATGCTGAACCGATGGATGGAGGCCAGCCTGCGCCAGCGCTGGCTGGTGCTGGCGCTCGCCCTGGCGGCGGCCGTGATGGGCGCGCTGGCCTACCTGCAACTGCCGATCGACGCGTTTCCCGACATCTCGCCGACCCAGGTCAAGGTGATCCTCAAGGTGCCGGGCATGACGCCGGAAGAGGTGGAGCAGCGGGTGGCCACGCCGATCGAGATCGAGATGCTGGGCATCCCGCACAAGCGCATGGTGCGCTCCATGGCCAAGTACGGCATCGTCGACGTGACCATCGATTTCGACGAGGGCACCGATGTCTACTGGGCGCGCCAGCAGGTCAGCGAGCGGCTGGCCGGCGTGATGCGCGAGTTGCCGCCCAGCGCCGCGGGCGGGCTCGCGCCCATCGCCACGCCGCTCAGCGAGATGTTCATGTTCACGCTGGAGGGCGAGGGCCATTCGCTGGCCGAGCGCCGCCGCGTGCTCGACTGGGTGATCCGGCCCGCTTTGCGCACCCTGCCGGGCGTGGCCGAGGTCAACGCGCTGGGTGGCGAGGTGCGCAGCTACGAGGTCATTCCCGACCCGCAGCGCCTGGCCGGCCGTGGCGTCACGCTGGCCGAGCTGCGCCAGGCCCTGCTGGCGAACGCGCGCAACGACGGTGCCGGCCGCCTGGACAGCGGCGAGGAGGCGCTGGCGGTGCGCGTCGAGGGCGGCATCCTCGGCACGCAGGACGCGGCGCAGATCGTGGTGGCGCAGCGCGAGGGGCGTGTCGTCACCGTGGGCGATGTCGCCACCGTGCGCCTGGGCGCGGCCACGCGCTATGGCGCGGTGACGCGCAACGGCACCGGCGAGACCGTGCAGGGCCTGGTGCTGGGGCTGCGCGGCGCCAACGCGCGCGAGGTGGTCGCAGCGGTCGGGCAGCGCCTGGCCGAGCTGCAGCCGCAGCTGCCCCCGGGCCTGCGCATCGAGGTGTTCTACAACCGCGGCGACCTCGTGGAGCGGGCCGCAGGCACGGTGCTGCGCGCCCTGCTGGAGGCCTGCGCGCTGGTGGTCGTGATGCTGTACCTGTTCCTGGGCGGGCTGCGGCCGGCCCTGGTGGTGGCGGTGACGCTGCCGCTGACCCTGCTGGTCACGTTCTTCCTGATGGGCCGGGTGGGGCTGACGGCCAACCTGATGAGCCTGGGCGGCCTGGTGGTGGCGATCGGCATGCTGGTCGACGCCGCCGTGGTGGTGGTGGAGAACGTGGAGGCGCGGCTGGCCCAGGAGGCGCAGGCCGTCGCGGGCCCGGTGCCGCGCGCCCGGCTGCTGGCCCTGGTGGGCGAGGCGGTGCGCGAGGTGGCCGTGCCGGTGCTGTCGGGCGTGGCCATCATCGCCATCGTGTTCCTGCCGCTGCTGTCGCTGCAGGGGCTGGAGGGCAAGCTGTTCGCGCCGGTGGCGCAGACCATCGTGCTGGCGCTGGCGGTCTCGGCCGTGGTGGCCTTTGCCGTGGTGCCGCCGCTGTGCGCCGTGCTGCTCAAGGCTCACGGCGCCGAGCCGCCGTGGCTGATCCGCTGGCTGCAGCGCGGTTTTGCGCGGCTGCAGCAGGCCAGCTTCGCGCACCCGCGGCCGGTGTTCGGCGCCGCGGGGCTGCTGCTGGCCGCGGCCGCCGTGCTGTATGCGCTGACCGGCAAGACCTTCATGCCGACGCTGGACGAGGGCGACCTGATCGTGCAGCTGCAGAAGCTACCCTCGATCTCGCTGGGCGCTTCCACCACGCTCGACACCCGGGTGCAGCAGGCCCTGCTGGCCGGCGTGCCGCAGGTGCGCTCGGTGGTGGCGCGTGCCGGTGCCGACGATCTGGGGCTGGACCCGATGGGCTTCAACGAGACCGACACCTTCCTGGTGCTCAGGCCCAAGGAGGAATGGGGCGGCAGCAAGGAGGACATCATGGACGGTGTGCGGCGCGTCATGGCGCAGTTCCCCGGCGTGGCGTACAGCTTCACGCAGCCGATCGAGATGCGGGTCTCGGAAATGCTGACCGGCAGCCGCGGCGACGTGGCGCTCAAGCTGTTCGGCAACGACCTGCACCAGATCGACCAGGCCGCGCAGCAGGTGGCCGCGCGCCTGCGGCAGCTGCGCGGCGCCAGCGAGGTGATCGCGCCGCGCAACGAGGGCATGCAGTACCTGTCGCTGCGGGTGGACCGGCTGGCCGCGGGCCAGGCCGGCTTCAGCGCCGACCAGCTGCAGGAGACGCTGCGCAACCAGATCGAGGGCGAGACCCTGAGCCTGATCGCCGAGGGCGTGGTGCGCACGCCGCTGGTGCTGCGCGGCAGCGAGCAGGTGCGCGAGGCGCCGCAGAACCTGGGCGCGCTGGTGGTGCGCTCGCCAGCGGGCCAGAGCTGGCCGCTGTCCAGCCTGGCGCAGTTGCGCCAGACCGAGGGGCCGGTGCGCATCGACCACGAGAACGGCAGCCGCTTCGCCGTGATCCAGATCAACGTCGAGGGGCGCGACCTGGCGGGGTTCGTCGAGGAGGCCCAGGCCGCCGTGGCCACGCTGGGCCTGGCCCGCGAGATCCGGCTCCAGTGGGGCGGCCAGTTCGAGAACCAGCAGCGCGCCGCCGCGCGGCTGGCGCTGGTGGTGCCGGTGGCGCTGGCGGCGATCTACGCGCTGCTGTTCCTCACCTTCCGCTCGGCGCGCCAGGCCGCGCTGGTGTTCGCCAACATCCCGTTCGCGCTGGTCGGCGGCATCGCCGCGCTCAAGCTTTCGGGCGAGTACCTGTCGGTGCCGGCCTCGGTGGGTTTCATTGCGCTGCTGGGCATCGCGGTGCTCAACGGGCTGGTGCTGGTGTCGTACTTCAACCAGTTGCTGCAGCAGGGCGAGCCCATGCACCGCGTGGTACGCGAAGGCGCCCGGCGCCGGCTGCGGCCGGTGCTCATGACGGCCGGTATCACGGCCCTGGGGCTGATTCCGCTGCTGTTCGCCAGCGGGCCGGGCTCGGAGATCCAGCGGCCGCTGGCCATCGTGGTGTGCGGCGGGCTGGTGACCTCGACGGTGCTCACCCTGCTGCTGCTGCCCATGCTGTTCGAGCGATTCGGGCGGCCGCCACCAGACCGTGACCATTCGCTCCCCGTCGATTCCCAGGAGGTGCAGGCATGAACACGCTGTTTGTCATGCGCCGTGCTGTGGCGGCGGTTGTGGCCTGGCATGCGGCTCAGGCCTGGGCCCAGGCGGGGCTGCCCGACGAAGCCGCGGTGCGCCAGGCGCTGGAGAACCATCCGGCGATCGCCAGCGCCGATGCCGAGCGCGCGTCGCAATCGGCCCATGCCGACGCCCTGCAGCGCGGGCCGCACGAGTTCGTGCTGCGGGCCACGCCGCAGCGGCGCATCGTGCGCAATCCGCAGGAGCGCTTCACCGAAGGCCAACTGATGATCGAGCGCCCGCTGCGCCTGGGCGGCAAGGCCGCCGCCGATGCCGCGCTGGCCGAGGCCACGCGCGCGCAGGCCGGGGTGGCGCTGGAAGATGCGCGCCATGAGCTGGCACGCGAGCTGCTGCAGCAGTGGTTCGCGGCGCTGCGCCTGCGCATCGAGTGGCAGGCCCAGTTGCGCGCGCAGTCCCAGGCGCAGGCGCTGGCGGCCGCCGTGGAGGCCCGGGTGAAGCAGGGCGATGCGGCGGCGCTGGACCTCGCACTGGCGCGCGCCGACCTGGAGCGTGCACGCGCGGCCGGCCTGGCGGCGGCTGCGGCGGCCCGGGCCGGCGAGGCCGCCCTGCAGGGCCAGTTCCCGGGGTTGCGGTTGCCGCCGCCGGACGCTGCGCCGGGCGAGGCGCAGCGCCTGGGCGAGCTGCTGCCGCGCGAGGCGCCGGGGTCGCCGCAGGACCTGGGCCCGCGCTATGTGCAGGCGAGCCACGAACTGCGGCTGGCCCGCGCGGACTACGAGCGGCTGCAGCAGCAGGCCGTGCGCACCGGCCTGGAGCGCCGTCCCGATCCCACGGTCGGCGCCTTCATGTCGCTCGAGCGCGCCGGCGCGGAGCGCGTGATCGGCGTCAGCCTGTCGATTCCGCTGGGCGGCGGCTACCGGGACGCGCAGGCGGCGGCGGCCGAGGCCGATGCGCGCGCCGCCCAGGCGCGCCACCAGCGCGTGGAGCGCAAGGTGCAGGCCGAGTTCGAGTCCCTGTGGGCGACGCTGCAGGGTGGGCTGGAGTCCGCCCGGGCGCTGCAGGAGGCCAGCCGCCAGCAGCAGGCCGCGCTGGCCCGCATGACGCGCGCCTATGCACTGGGCGAGGCCGGGGTGGCCGAGCTGCTGGCGGCGCAGCGTGCCGGCGATGACACCCGCCGGCAGGCGGATGTGGCCACGGTGGAGGCGCTGCACGCGTACCACCGGCTGCAGCTCGACCTGCACCGGTTGTGGGATTTCGACTAGGCCCGGCTCAGGCCGGCTGCGCCGCCAGCCTGGCGGCGAAGCCGGTGCGCTCCATCAGCGAGCGCGGCTGTTCGTTGAGGTGCAGCAGGTGCAGGGTGCCGCCGTGCTGGTGGATCACCTTGAGCAGTTGCTCCAGCGCGTCCAGCCCGCTGGTGTCCAGCGAGATCAGCTGCGCGGCATCGAGCTCGACCCGCAGCGGCGCGGGGGAGGTTTCCACTGCCTGCACCACCGGGTCGATCTTGGCCACCGCGCCGAAGAACAGCGAGCCGTAGAGCCGGTAGGTGACGGCGCCGTCCGAGCGCGCGGTCTCGCGCACCTGGAACAGCGAGCTCATGCGCCGCACGAACAGCGCGCAAGCCAGCAGCAGGCCCACCTCCACTGCCACCGTGAGGTCGAACACCACCGTGAGCGCGAAGGTGCCCAGCATCAGCATGCGGTAGTGGCTCGAGTAGTGCCGGAGCCGGCCGAACGCGTGCCATTCGCCCATGTTCCAGGCCACGAACAGCAGGATGCCCGCGAGCACCGCCAGCGGCACCGCCTTCGCCAGCGGCGCAGCCACCAGCACGATGGCCAGCAGCGCCAGCGCGTGCACCATGCCGGCCACCGGCGAACTGCCGCCCGAGCGGATGTTGGTGACGGTGCGCGCGATGGTGCCGGTGGCCGGCATGCCGCCGAAGAACGGCACCACGAAGTTGGCCACGCCCTGGGCCATGAGCTCCTGGTTCGGGTCGTGGCGCGTGCCGGTGGTCATCTGGTCGGCCACGCGCGCGCACAGCAGCGACTCGATGGCGCCCAGCAGCGCGATGGTCAGCGTGGGGGTGACCAGCAGCTTGACGGTCTCCCACGAGAACGCGGGCAGGGCGAAGGCGGGCAGGCCCTGCGGAATGCCGCCGAAGCGGCTGCCGATGGTCTCCACCGGCAGGTCGAGCGCCCAGGCCAGCAGCGTGAGCGTGGCCAGCGCCACGATCGGGCCGGGGATGCGGCCGGTGGTGCGCACCGCGCGGTGCATGCCCGGGATCGGCAGGTTGAGCGCCTGCTGCAGGCGCGACTGCTCATGCCACAGCCGCGGCCAGACGAACAGGCCGAGCAGGCAGGCCGCGCCCAGGCCCAATGCGTACAGGTTGAGGCTGTGCAGGTGCAGGGCCAGCGTGTGGATCTGCGAGAAGAAATCGGCCGGCATGTGCTGGATGTCCAGGCCCAGCAGATCCTTGAGTTGCGACAGCGCGATCAGCACCGCGATGCCGTTGGTGAAGCCGATCACGATGCTCACCGGCACGTAGCGCACCAGGGTGCCGAGCCGGAAGAAGCCCATCAGGAACAGCAGCACGCCGGCGCAGGCGGTGGCGATCAGCAGGTTGGCCAGGCCGTAGCGCTCGACGATGCCGTAGACGATCACGATGAAGGCGCCGGCCGGTCCGCCGATCTGCACGCTGGAGCCGCCCAGGGCCGAGATCAGGAAGCCCGCGATGATCGCCGTCCACAGGCCGGCCTCGGGCTTGAGGCCCGAGGCGATGGCGAAGGCCATGGCCAGCGGCAGCGCGACGATGCCCACGGTCAGGCCGGCGCCGATGTCGCGCGCCAGCCGCTCGCGGTCGTAGCCGCTCAGCGCCTTGAGCAGCCTGGGCCGGAATTCGAAAGAAGGGGAAAACATGAAACCTCCGGGGTTGAACTGAACAGAAAACGGTTCAGTGCAGCTCCGGAGGCCCGCAATGGTGCAGCCGCGTGATGAACAGGCGCCGCCGCGACAACAGCAGCGGGCCGAACGGGGGGTGGTGCAAAGGCATGACTGGCTGCAGTGTACGCTTGCGCCCATGCTTGGTACAGTGGCGCTGCAGGCGCTGGAGTGGCCTGATGGAGGGCTTGATGATCAGTGACGGGATGGGATGTCGGCGGTTCGTGGCCTTCCTGCTGGCGGCCTGCCTGTGCCTGCTGGCCCAGGCTGCCTCCGAGCCGGCCCCGGCCTGGCCCGGTGTGCAGGTGCCGGCCACCTACTGGGTGGACGATTCGGGCCAGCTCAGCCTGGACGAGGTGCTGCCCCGCTTTCAGCACGGCGACGCCCGGCCGGTCGACCCGGACAAGACCCTGCCCACCGGCGAAGGGCATGCCGTCTGGTACCAGCTGCAGCTGCCCGACGTGTCCAGCCCCCGGGCTGCGATCCTGACCGTGCCGCATCCGGGCATGGACGGGGTGGATCTGTACCGCCCCGACAGTGCGGGAGGCTGGCAGGTGGAGCGCGCCGGCGACATGGTGCCGGTGGCGCGCTGGCCGGTGCGCTACCTGCACCCCGCGTTCAAGTTCGTGCTGCAGCCGGACGAAACCCGCCCCACCTACCTGCGCGTGCAGCACAGCCATCCGATCGGCGTGCGCTGGCTGCTGTGGGATGCGCACAGCTTCGACGAATCGAGCAAGCTGTGGCACATGCTGCTGGGTGGCTACGTGGGGTTCATCGTGCTGGTGGTGGTGCTCAGCTGCACCAACGCGGTGTCCTGGCGCGATCCGATTCATCTGTACTACGCGGCCTATGTGGTGGTGCTCGGCCTGGGGCAGCTCTCGCTCACGGGGCTGGCCGGCGAGTATTTCTGGCCGCACAACGCCTGGTGGAACGACATCGCCTCGGTGGTGCTGCCGATGATGGCGGCGGTGCTGGCCAGCCTGCTGCTGCGCGAGCTGGTGGCCGAGCGCGGCTCGCGCCTGCTGACGCGCCTGCTGCTGTCGGCCGGCATCGCCGGCGCCCTGATCTCGCTGGGCTTTCTGGTGGTCGGGCGCGACCCGTTCTTCCTCCTCTCCAATATCTTCTACCTGCTCACCTTCGTGCTCACGCTCGGCACGCTGGGCTGGTTCGCCTGGCGCCGTCCGCGCGTCGGGCTGTGGGTGCTGGCGGGCTTCCTGATGCTGATCGTGGGCTCGATGTTCTCGATCCTGCGCAATCTGAGCGTGCTGCCCATGACGTTCGCAACCCAGTTCGGAGCGCAGATCGGCGCCGCGCTGGAGATCCCGCTGCTGCTCACCGGGCTGTACTTCCGCAGCCGCGAGCGCCGCGACAACCAGGTGCGCCTGGGCGCGCTGTCGCGGGTCGACCCGCTGACCGGGGTGGCCACCCACCGCGTGCTGGTGGAGCGGCTGGAGCACCTGCTGCAGCGGCATCACCGCGACCCGACCATCGGGGCCGTGCTGCGCGTGCGCGTGAGCAACGGCCCGGCGATCCGGCAGGAGCATGGCCTGGAAGGCGCCCAGGCCGCGCTGGTCAAGGCCGGTGCCTGCGTGGCCCGCTGCGCGTCCGAGGGCGACACCGTGGCGCGCCACCGCGATGGCGACTTCGTGCTGATCCTGGAGGGGCGCGTCACGCGTGACCAGGCCTCCGAGGTCGGGCAGAGCATCATTGCCCGGGGCCTGGCCTACAGCCGGCGCCTGCCGCCGGGCGTGACGCTGGCCCTGCACGTGGCCTATGCCTGCGCGCCGCTGCCCGGCGACAACGCCGAGGAGCTGCTCGACAGGCTGGATGAGACGCTGGACGAAATCGCGCAGCATCCCGCCCGGGCGCTGCGCTTCGCCGGCGAGGCGGCGCAGGTCGTGATGCTGCACCGGGCCTGAAGCCCGGCCGCCGGGGCCGCCGTTCGAGGCCGACGGCGCGATGCGTTCTCAGCGCACCCGCATGCCCGGCTCGGCGCCGGGCCAGGGGTTCAGCACGTGGATACCCGGCCGGGCCTGCTCGTCGGCGTGGCTGGCGGCCAGCACCATGCCTTCGCTGAGGCCGAACTTCATCTTGCGCGGCGCCAGGTTGGCCACCATCACCGTGAGCTTGCCGACCAGGTCTTGCGGCTGGTAGGCGCTGGCGATGCCGCTGAACACGTTGCGGGTCTTGCCTTCGCCCACGTCGAGCGTCAGGCGCAGCAGCTTGGTCGAGCCTTCCACCGCCTCGCAGGCCACGATCTTCGCGATGCGCAGGTCGATCTTGGCGAAATCATCGATGGTGATGGTGGGGGCGATGTCCTCGCCGCCGGGTGTGAGCTTCTCGGGCTCCGGCGCGGCCGGCGGCTCGAACAGCGCGTCGAGCAGCTTCGGGTCCACGCGCTGCATCAGGTGCTCGTATTTACTGACAGCGTGGCCGGCCCCCAGCGGCGTGGCGGCGTTGGCCCAGTCGAGCGCGGCGCAGTTCAGGAACTTCTCGGCCTCGGCGGCCAGCGCGGGCAGCACGGGCTTGAGGCAAGCCGTCATGACCTTGAAGGCTTCCAGGCATTCGGAGCAGACTTCAGCGGCTTCGGCGGTCTTGCCTTCCTTGACCAGCTTCCACGGGGCGGCGCCGTCGAAGCGCAGGTTCACCTCGTCGGCAAAGGCCATGATCTCGCGCAGCGCCTTGCCGTATTCGCGGGCTTCGTACAGCGCGCGCACCTGGGCAACCAGTTCCACGGCCTTGGCGTTCGCGGGCGTGGCGAGCAGCTTGCCCTCCGGCACGAATTTCACCGCGCGGCTCGCGATGTTGACGTACTTGCCGATCAGGTCGCTGTTGACCCGGGCCATGAAGTCCTCGGGGTTGAAGTCGATGTCTTCGTTGCGGCCGTTGAGCTTGGCCGCCAGGTAGTAGCGCAGCCATTCCGGGTTCATGCCCAGGCTCAGGTACTTGAGCGGGTCCAGGCCGGTGCCGCGGCTCTTGCTCATCTTCTCGCCGTTGTTCACGGTCAGGAAGCCGTGCACGAACACCTTGTTCGGCACCTTGCGGCCGCTGAAGTGCAGCATCGCGGGCCAGAACAGCGTGTGGAAGGTGATGATGTCCTTGCCGATGAAGTGGACCTGCTCCACGGCCGGGTCGGCAATGAAGGCGTCGTAGTCCACGCCGATCTTGCCCAGGTAGTTCTTGAGCGAGGCCAGGTAGCCCACCGGCGCATCCAGCCACACGTAGAAATACTTGCCCGGCGCGTCGGGGATCTCGATGCCGAAGTAGGGCGCGTCGCGGCTGATGTCCCAGTCGCCCATCGCGGTCTTGCCATGCTCGTCGGGCCGGAGCCATTCGCTGATCTTGTTGAGCACCTCGGGCTGCACCGCGCCGCTGGTGGTCCAGCGGTTCAGGAATTCGAGGCAGCGCGGGTCCGACAGCTTGAAGAAGAAATGCTCGGAGCTTTTGAGCACCGGCGTCGCGCCCGACAGCGCCGAGTAGGGGTTGATCAGGTCGGTCGGGCTGTAGACCTTGCTGCAGACCTCGCAGTTGTCGCCGTACTGGTCCTTGGCGTGGCAGTTGGGGCACTCGCCCTTGATGAAGCGGTCGGGCAGGAACATGTTCTTCTCGGGGTCGAAGAACTGCTCGATGGTCTTGCTCGAGATCAGGCCGTTGGCCTTGAGGTCGCGGTAGATCTGCTGCGCCAGCTCGGTGTTCTCGGGGCTGTCGGTGGAGTGCCAGTTGTCGAAGCGGATGTGGAAGCCGTCCAGGTACTCCTTGCGGCCGGCCGCGATCTCGGCCACGAACTGCTGCGGCGTCTTGCCGGCCTTCTCGGCCGCGATCATGATCGGCGCGCCATGCGCGTCGTCGGCACCCACGAAATGCACCGTGTGGCCCTGCATGCGCTGGAACCGCACCCAGATGTCGGCCTGGATGTACTCCATGATGTGGCCGATGTGGAACTTGCCGTTGGCGTAGGGCAGGGCGGTGGTGACGAAAAGCTGGCGGGGTGCGGGCATGGTGTTTTTCCGGGGGAACCTGCGATTTTATGGGTTGTGGCTACACTGCACCCGGAACAGGAAATAGGACTATGCCCACTCAGGAACAGTTGTTGCAGGCCCTTCAGGCCGTCACGGACCCGAACACGGGCAAGGATTTCGTCAGCACCAAGGCCCTCAGGAACCTCGCGGTCAGCGGGGGCGACGTGTCGTTCGAGGTGGAACTGGGCTACCCGGCCAAGAGCCAGATCCCGGCCCTGCGCCGGGCCCTGATCGCCGCGGCCAAGGGCGTGCCGGGCGTGGACAACGTCTCGGTGAACATCGGCACCCAGGTCATTGCCCACTCGGTGCAGCGCGGCGTCCAGCTGATGCCCAATGTGAAGAACATCATCGCCGTGGCCTCGGGCAAGGGCGGCGTGGGCAAGAGCACCACCGCGGTCAACCTGGCGCTGGCGCTGGCCGCCGAGGGCGCCAGCGTGGGCCTGCTCGATGCCGACATCTACGGCCCGAGCCAGCCCATGATGATGGGCATCGACGCCCGCCCCGAGAGCGAGGACGGCCAGACCATGGAGCCGCTGGAAAACTACGGCGTGCAGGTGATGTCGATCGGCTTCCTGGTGGCCCAGGACGAGGCCATGATCTGGCGCGGCCCGATGGCCACCCAGGCGCTGGAGCAGCTGCTGCGCCAGACCAACTGGAAGGACCTCGACTACCTGATCGTCGACATGCCGCCGGGCACCGGAGACATCCAGCTCACGCTCTCCCAGCGCGTGCCCATGACCGGCGCGGTGATCGTCACCACGCCGCAGGACATCGCGCTGCTCGATGCCAAGAAGGGCATCAAGATGTTCGAGAAGGTGGGCGTGCCCATTCTCGGCATCGTCGAGAACATGGCGGTGCACGTGTGCAGCAACTGCGGCCACGTGGAGCACATCTTCGGCGCCGACGGCGGCAGGAAGATGGCCGCCGAGTACGGCATGGACTACCTCGGCGCGCTGCCGCTGGACCTGCAGATCCGCCTGCAGGCCGACAGCGGCAAGCCCACGGTGGTGGCCGATCCCGACGGCGAGGTGGCCGGCATCTACAAGGCCGTGGCGCGCCAGGTGGCGGTCGGCATCGCGGCCAAGGCCAAGGATTTTTCCGCAAAGTTCCCGACCATCACCATCAGCAAGAACACCTGAGGGCGGCGCCCCGCCGTTCGCGCCATGAACCAGCTTGCTCCGCTGCGCTACCTCGTGGCCCTGAGCGAGCACCGCCACTTCGCGCGGGCCGCCCAGGCCTGCCACATCACGCAGCCGGCGCTGTCCAACGCGCTGCGCGCGCTCGAGAAGGAGTTCGGCGTCGCCATCGTCAGGCGCGGGCGCACCTACGCCGGGCTCACGCCCGAGGGCGAGCAGGTGCTGGCCGCGGCCCAGCGCATGCTGCACGAGCACGAGTCGCTGCAGCAGGCGCTGCGCGGCAGCGCGCAGCAGCCCGTGGGGCGCCTGCGGCTCGGCGTGGTACCAACCGCGCTGCCGGTGGCCGCGCGCTTTGCTGCCCAATTGCGCGCGCTGCACCCGGGCATCGTGCCGGTGGTCAGCTCGCTGAGTTCGCAGGAGATCGAGGCCGGGCTCGACAGCCTCGCGCTGGACCTGGGCCTGGGCTTCACCGAGCGGGTGCACCCGCGCGCCGGCCGCGCCGCGCCCTTCGCGGTGCTGCCCCAGTACACCGAGCAGTATTTCCTGCTGCGCCGCGCCGCGCCGGCGCACGCGCGCTTTCGCCTGGGGCCGCCGCTGCCGTGGCGCGAGGCCGCGGCGTTGCCGCTGTGCCTGCTGACGCCCGACATGCACAACCGCAGCATCGTCGACGCGGCCTTCGCGCGCGCCGGCGTGGCGGTGGCGCCGGCCATGGAGACCAACTCGGTGCTCACGCTGGCGCTGAGCGTGCAGGCCGGCGAGCTGTGCAGTGTGCTGCCCGGGGCGCTGGTGGCCGCGGTGCGCGGCCACGGCGGGCTGCAGGCGCAGCCGCTGGTGCGGCCCGAGGTCGGCACGCCGGTCGGCTTCATGCTGCCGGCGCAGGCCCGGCCGGCGCGCGTGCTGCAGGCGGCGCTGGCGTTCGCGCAGGAGCCGCGCTGGCTCCATGATGCGGCGCAGCACAGCGGCGCCCTGCAGCCGGCCGGCTGAGAGGCCGAGATTCAGCGGCTGAATCAGCCGATACAACGATTCAATTTGACGCCCCGCACGGGCCGCACGACAGTTCCAACCTATGAACGACATTGCACAAGCCCCGGTGGTGGGGCGGGCCACGCCGGACGAGTTGCGCGCCCGCATCCGCCGCAAGAGCCAGCTCAAGGGCCGCCAGCCCGAGGACCGCGCGCGAGAAGAGGTGCGCACCCTGGTGAGCGCCGAGGCGCTGGCCCGGCGCGACCTGCTGATCGAGAACCTGCACGCCCTCAACGACCACTACCGCGGCCTGCACGAGCGCCACCTGGTGGCGCTGGCGGCCGAGATGAACCTGCCGATGGCCGAGGTCTACGAGGTGGCGAGCTTCTACCACCACTTCGAGATCCTGCGCGGTGACGCGCGGGCGCCGGGCCTGACCGTGCGGGTCTGCGACAGCCTGGCCTGCGAGCTGGCCGGCGCGCAGGACCTGCTGCAGCGCCTGCCCGCGCTGCTGGGCGGGCGCGACGTGCGCGTGCTGGCGGCCCCCTGCCTGGGGCGCTGCGAGCAGGCGCCGGCCGCGGCGGTGCAGCAGCGCGCGGTGCCGTTCGCCACGGTCGAAAAACTGCTTGAAACCCTGGATTCAGAGGGAAAAGTGCCTGATGTCCAGGTGCAGCGGTCGTTTGCAGCTATCAATTTTGTAGCGTCCGAGTTGGCGCAGCGCAGCGTCCCGCCCGCGCCGGACCCGGTGCAGGCGCTGCCCGGCTGCACGGACTACGCCACTTACCGCGCCCACGGCGGCTACGCGCTGGCGGCGGCCGTGGTGAACGGCGAGGAAGACGCCGAGACGGTGCTCCGGGCCATGGAGGATTCGGGCCTGCGCGGCCTGGGCGGCGCGGGCTTTCCCGCCGGGCGCAAGTGGCGCATCGTGCGCGAGCAGCCGGCGCCGCGCCTGATGGCCGTGAACATCGACGAAGGCGAGCCCGGCACCTTCAAGGACCGGACCTACCTCGAGCGCGACCCGCACCGCTTCCTCGAAGGCCTGCTGATCGCGGCCCAGGTGGTGGGCACCGAGGCCTGCTACGTTTACCTGCGCGACGAATACCACGACTGCCGCCGCCTGCTCGAGCGCGAGCTGCAGCGGCTGCAGGCCGACCCGCCGTGCGCGCTGCCGCGCATCGAGTTGCGCCGCGGCGCCG
Source organism: Variovorax terrae (assembly GCF_022809125.1). Classification (NCBI taxonomy): domain Bacteria; kingdom Pseudomonadati; phylum Pseudomonadota; class Betaproteobacteria; order Burkholderiales; family Comamonadaceae; genus Variovorax; species Variovorax terrae. The sequence goes on from NZ_JALGBI010000002.1 coordinate 598,273, forward strand.
GCGCCTACATCTGCGGCGAGGAGTCCGCGATGATCGAGAGCATCGAGGGCAAGCGCGGTGAGCCGCGCATGCGCCCGCCCTACATCGCGCAGGTCGGCTTGTTCGGGCGGCCCACGCTGGAGCACAACTTCGAAACCCTGTACTGGGTGCGCGACATCGTCGAGAAAGGCCCGCAGTGGTTCGCCGGCTTCGGCCGCCACGGGCGCCAGGGGCTGCGCTCGTTCAGCGTGAGCGGGCGCGTGAAGCGGCCCGGCGTCAAGCTGGCGCCGGCCGGTATCACGGCGCGGGAGCTGATCGACGAGTACTGCGGCGGCATGCTCGACGGCCACCAGCTCTACGCCTACCTGCCCGGCGGCGCCTCGGGCGGCATCCTGCCGGCGCGGCTGGCCGACGTGCCGCTGGACTTCGACACGCTGCAGCCCCATGGCTGCTTCATCGGCTCGGCCGCCGTCATGGTGCTAAGCCAGCACGACCGCGCGCGCGATGCCGCGCTCAACGTGATGCGCTTCTTCGCGCACGAAAGCTGCGGCCAGTGCACGCCCTGCCGCGTCGGCACGGCCAAGGCGGCGGCGCTGATGCAGGCGCCGCGCTGGGACCGGGCCACGCTCGACGATCTGGCGCAGGTGATGGGCGATGCCTCGATCTGCGGCCTGGGCCAGGCCGCGCCGAATCCGATCCGCAGCGTTCTCCAGTATTTTCCGCAGGAGGTCGCATGAACGCCCCCGCCTCATCGGCCGAGCTGGCACCGCAGAGCGTCGATTTCACGCTCGACGGCCGGACGCTGCAGGCCTTCGAGGGAGAAACCATCCTGAAGGCGGCCCGGCGCCACGGCGTCGACATTCCGCACCTCTGCTACCAGGATGGCTACCGCCCCGACGGCAACTGCCGCGCCTGCGTGGTCGAGATCCAGGGCGAGCGCACGCTGGCGCCGAGCTGCTGCCGCACGGCCACCGCCGGCATGCAGGTGCAGGCCCGCAGCGAGCGCGCGCTCCGGAGCCAGAAGCTGGTGGTCGAGATGCTGCTGTCCGACATGCCCGACGAGGGCTACCGGTGGATCGACGGCGACGCCGCGCAGCCCCACGGCGAACTCAGCGCCTGGGCCGCGCGGCTCGGCATCGCGGTGCGCCCCGAACTGCGCGCGCTGCGCCGCGAGCCGCCTGCGGCCGATGCGTCGCACCCCGCGATGGCCGTCAACCTCGACGCCTGCATCCAGTGCAACCGCTGCGTGCGCGCCTGCCGCGAGGAGCAGGTCAACGGCGTGATTGGCTATGCGCTGCGCGGCGAGCACAGCCAGATCGTGTTCGACCTCGGCGACGCCCTGGGCGAGAGCAGCTGCGTGGCCTGCGGCGAATGCGTGCAGGCCTGCCCCACGGGCGCGCTCAGCCCCAAGACCCGGATCGGCTCCCAGGTGGTGGACCGGCAGGTCGATTCGGTCTGCCCGTTCTGCGGCGTGGGCTGCCTGCTGACCTACAACGTCAAGGACGAGCGCATCGTGAGCGTGGACGGCCGCGACGGCCCGGCCAACCACGGCCGGCTGTGCGTCAAGGGCCGCTTCGGCTTCGACTACGCGCACCATCCCCAGCGCCTCACGAAGCCGCTGATCCGCCGCCCCGGCGTGCCCAAGGACCCCGGCGCCGCGCCGCGCCCGGGCGACTGGGGCGCGGTGTTCCGCGAGGCGAGCTGGGACGAGGCGCTGGCCCTGGCCTCGGGCGAGCTCGCACGCCTGCGCGACACCCATGGCAAGAAGGCGCTGGCCGGCTTCGGCTCGGCCAAGGGCAGCAACGAGGAGGCCTATTTGTTCCAGAAGCTGGTGCGCACCGGCTTCGGCAGCAACAACGTGGACCACTGCACGCGGCTGTGCCACGCCTCCAGCGTGGCGGCGCTGCTCGAGGGCGTGGGCTCGGGCGCGGTCAGCAACCAGGTCAACGACGTGGCGCACTCCGACCTGATCTTCGTGATCGGCTCCAACCCCACGGCCAACCACCCGGTGGCGGCCACCTGGATGAAGAACGCGGCGCAGCGCGGCGCGAAGATCGTGCTGGCCGATCCGCGCGTGACCGACATCGGCCGGCACGCCTGGCGCACCCTGCAGTTCAAGGCCGACACCGACGTGGCCATGCTCAACGCGCTGATCCACGCCATCATCGAGGAAGGCCTGGCCGACGAGGCCTTCCTCCGCGAGCGCGCCAGCAACTACGAGGCGCTGCGCGAGAACGTCCGCGGCTACAGCCCCGAGGCCATGGCGCCGATCTGCGGCATTGCGGCCGAGACGCTGCGCGAGGTGGCGCGCGCCTACGCCACGGCCCAGGGCGCGATGATCCTCTGGGGCATGGGCGTGAGCCAGCATGTGCACGGCACCGACAACGCGCGCTGCCTGATCGCGCTGGCCACGGTGGCGGGCCAGATTGGCAAGCCCGGCTCGGGCCTGCACCCGCTGCGCGGCCAGAACAACGTGCAGGGCGCGAGCGACGCCGGGCTGATCCCGATGATGTTCCCGAACTACCAGCGCGTGGACGACGCCGGCGCGCACCAGTGGTTCGAGCAGTTCTGGGGCATGCCGCTGGATCGGGCGCCCGGCTACACCGTAGTCGAGATCATGCACAAGGCGCTGGCGCCCGACAGCGATCCGCACAAGGTGCGCGGCATGTACATCATGGGCGAGAACCCCGCCATGAGCGACCCCGACCTGAACCACGCTCGCCATGCGCTGGCCAGCCTGGAGCATCTGGTGGTGCAGGACATCTTCATGACCGAAACCGCCTGGCTGGCCGACGTGGTGCTGCCCGCCACGGCCTGGCCCGAGAAGACCGGCACCGTGAGCAACACCGACCGCATGGTGCAGCTCGGCCGGCGGGCCGTCGCGCCGCCCGGCGAGGCGAAGCCCGATCTGTGGATCATCCAGCAGCTCGCGCAGCGCATGGGGCTGCGCTGGAACTACGAAGGCGAGGAGTCGGGCGTGGCCTCGGTCTACGAGGAGATGCGCCAGGCCATGCACGCCGCGATCTCGGGCATCACCTGGGAGCGGCTGCAGCGCGAGTCCAGCGTCACCTACCCCTGCCTGGACGCGGACGATCCCGGCCAGCCCACGGTCTTCATCGACCGCTTCGCAACCGCCGACGGCCGCGTGAAACTGGTGCCGGCCGACATCATCCCGGCCGCCGAGCGGCCCGACACGGACTACCCCTTCGTGCTGATCACGGGGCGCCAGCTCGAGCACTGGCACACCGGCAGCATGACGCGGCGCGCCAGCGTGCTCGACGCCATCGAACCGATGGCCACGGCCTCCATGAACCAGCAGGATCTGGACACCCTGGGCCTGGAGGCCGGCGACGTGATCACCGTGCGCTCGCGCCGTGGTGAGGTCGCCATCCATGTGCGGCGCGACGACGGCACCCCGTGCGGCGCCGTGTTCATCCCGTTCGCCTACTACGAGGCGGCCGCCAACCTGATGACCAACCCGGTGCTCGACCCGTTCGGCAAGATCCCCGAGTTCAAGTATTGCGCGGTGTCGGTGCAGCGCGGCGGCGTGCCCGTGCGCGCGGCGGGCTACGGCGCGGGGGCGGTGGCCTGACGCGGGGGCATTTGCGGGGGCGGTAGTACAGTGGGGCCATCATGACCTCGCCCCATCCCTCCGTCCAGGTTGCCGTGGTGATGCGCCAGGAGCGCATCCAGGGCGCCATGAGCCGCTGGCAGACCTGGCGCTGGGTGCTCGATGACGTGGTGCCGCAGGAAGACGCCTTCGGCAGCGAGCCGCGCTGCCTCTACCGCGACGAGCACGGGCAGCGCTGGCTGCATCCGGGCTTCACGGTGGAGCTGTTCAGCGACGATGCCGAGGGCTATTACCTCAACGCCACCACGCCGGCCCCCTGCTGGTTCGTGCTGTGGCGCATGGAAGAAGAAGCGGCGCTGTCGGACGAACCCGTGGCCCGGCCCCAGATCGTGACGCTCAGCTACCACGACGCGGGGCGCTGGCTCGATGCCCAGGAAACGGTGGAGCAGGTGCCCGCGCCGGCCGCCGTCGTGGCCTGGCTGCAGGCCTTCGTGGACGAGCACCATGTGCCCGAGCCCAAGCGGCGCCAGCGTCCGCAGAGCTTTAAGCCGCTGCTCGACCGCTTCGGCAATCCGGCCTCGGTGACGACGGCCAAGAAGTACGGCGGCGGTCATGGCTGACGGATTCCTGGGACGCTGGTCGCGCCGCAAGCAGGAGGCGCGCAGCGGCCAGGCCGCGCCTGAGGAGACCCTTGCGCCGCAGGCCCCCGAGGCCGTGCCGGTGCAGCTCTCGACGAGCGGCAGCGCGCCGCCGGCCGCACCCGCCGCAGAACTGCCGGCCGCCGCGCCGGCCCTGACGCTGGACGACGTGCAGGCGCTGACGCCCGCCTCCGACTTCAAGGCCTTTGTCGCACGCGGCGTGGCGCCCGAGGTGCGCAATGCCGCGATGAAGAAGCTGTTTGCCGATCCGCATTTCAACGTGATGGACCGGCTCGATGTCTACATCGACGACTACTCGCAACCCGACCCGCTGCCGCTGGCCGCGCTGCGCCAGATGGCGAGCGCCAAGGCCCTGGGCCTGGTGGACGACGAGGCGCCGGCGAAAGACCCCGAAGGCCCGGATGCTGGGGTTGATGCCCAGACACTCCCGGCCCCGGACGTGGCACAGTCGGGGGTATGCAATGAACTTCCTAGCCCGCTGGTGAATCCTGTTTTGCCGGCAAGCCAAGACCACGATGCCCACGCTGATTTGCGACTGCAACCAGACGATGCCGCTTCAGCCCCGAGCGATCGGCGAAGCGCTTCATGAAGACCTGACGCTGCATTCCACGCTGTGCCGCCGCGAGGCCGGCGCCTTCCAGAAAGCCATCCAGTCGGGCGACGACGTGGTGGTGGCCTGCACCCAGGAAAAGCGGCTGTTCGCCGAACTGGCTACCCAGACCGAGGGCGCGGTGTCGGCGATCAGGTTCGTCAACATCCGCGAGACCGGCGGCTGGAGCCGCGACGCCGCCAAGGCCGGCCCCAAGCTGGCCGCGCTGCTGGCGGCCGCCCACCTGCCCGAGCCGGAGCCGGTGCCCACGGTCACCTACAAGAGTGCAGGGCGGCTGCTGATCGTCGGCCGGCTGGATGAGGCCGAGCGCGCGGCGGACCTGCTGGGCGAGGGGCTGGATGTGACGATCTTTTCCCTGGGCGGGCAGGGCGCGCAGGAGCGCCGCTACCCGGTGCTGGGCGGCACCGCGCCCCGCCTCACGGGCTGGCTCGGGGCCTTCGAGTTCAGCTGGTCGAACGACAACCCGATCGACCTCGACCTGTGCACCCGCTGCAATGCCTGCGTGGCCGCATGCCCGGAGGGCGCCATCGGGCTGGACTACCAGATTGACGGCAGCCGATGCACTGCCCATCGCGATTGCGTCAAGGTCTGCCAGGTGGCCGGCGCCATCGACTTTGAGCGGGCGCCGCGCAGCCAGCGCGAGCCGTTCGACCTGGTGCTGGACCTCGGCGCCACGCCGTTGATCGACCTGCACGCGCCGCCGCAGGGTTATTTCCGCGGCACCGAGCCTGCCACGCTGATCCGCCTGCGCGACGGCGTCGGCGAGTTCGAGAAGCCGAAGTTCTTCGTCTACAAGCAAAAGCTCTGCGCCCACAGCCGCAACGAGCAGGTGGGTTGCAACGCCTGCATCGACGTCTGCTCGGCGCAGGCCGTCAGCAGCGACAAGGCGCGCCAGCAGATCCAGGTGAATCCGCACCTGTGCGTGGGCTGCGGCGCCTGCACCACGGTCTGCCCCACCGGCGCGCTGACCTATGCCTACCCGCGTGCCGGCGAGCAGGGCCTCAAGCTCAAGACCTTGCTGTCCACCTATGCCGGCGCGGGCGGGCGCGATGCCGTGCTGCTGCTGCACAGCCAGGAGCGCGGCCGGGCCCTGGTGGAGCAACTGGGGCGCGCCGCGCAGCTCAAGCTCAAGAAGGTGCAGGGCGTGCCGGCCAACGTGATCCCGGTGGCCTTGTGGCACACCGCCAGCACCGGGCTGGACCTGTGGCTGAGCGCACTCGCCTTCGGCGCCTCGCAGGTGGCGGTGCTGACCACGGACGAAGAGGCTCCCGCCTACCTGGCTGGCCTGCAAGCCCAGATGGCGGTGGCTCAAGCCCTGCTCAGCGGCCTGGGCTACGGCGGCATCCATCTGCGGCTGCTGCGCGCGAACACGCCCGAGGCGCTCGATGCGGCCTTGCAGGCGGCCGCGGCGGCGCCGGCCCAGGGCCCGCGCGTGCCCGCGCGGTTCGCCGTGGCGCAGGAGAAACGCAGCACGCTGGACCTGGCGCTGGACCACCTGGTGGCGCAGGCGCCCGGCCAGCCCGCCGAGCAGATTGCACTGCCCGCGGGCCCCGCCGGCCTGGGCGCGCCGTTCGGCACGCTGGAGATCGACAAGAACGCCTGCACCCTGTGCCTGAGCTGCGTGAGCGCCTGCCCGGCCAGCGCCTTGCAGGACAACCCGCAGCTGCCGCAGCTGCGCTTCATCGAGAAGAACTGCGTGCAGTGCGGCCTGTGCGCCAGCACCTGCCCCGAGCAGGCGATCACCCTCCGGCCGCGCCTGCTGCTCACGCCGCAGCGCAAGGAGGCCCGGGTGCTCAACGAGGCCCAGCCCTATGCCTGCATCCGCTGCGGCAAGCCGTTCGGCACGCTCAAGGCGGTCGAGGCGATGGTCGGCCGGCTGTCGGGCCATGCGATGTTCCAGGGCGCCGCGCAGGACCGGCTGCGCATGTGCGGCGACTGCCGGGTGATCGACCTGCACACCGCACAGAACGAAACCCGGATCACCGACCTATGACGCAACGCCCTCCCGTCACCTCGGCGCTGGACGAAGAAACCGCGCGCGCCGAACTCTACGGCCTGCTGGCGCTTCTGTACTACGCACCGCCGCCGGCCTCGCTGCTGGCGCAGCTGCGGGTGGCGGCCACCGAGGCCCCGGCCGCCGGCGCCTTTCTCGAAGAGCCCTGGCGCGCCCTGGTGGCCGTGGCGCGCGACATGGCGGACGAGGCGGTGGCGCGCGAATACGACGCGCTGTTCGGCGGCGTCGGCAAGCCCGAGGTCTACCTGTTCGGCTCGCACTACCTCAGCGGCTTCCTCAACGAGAAGCCGCTGGCGCAACTGCGCGGCGCGCTGGCCGGCCTCGGCCTGGCGCGCGACGAAGCCATGCCCGAAACCGAGGACCATGTGGCCTACCTGTGCGAGGTGATGCGCTATCTCATTGCCGGCGACGAGGTGGAGGTGGCCAACCTGGCGCGCCAGCGCGAGTTCTTCGGCGACCACCTCCAGCCCTGGATCGTGCCGATGTGCAATGCCATCGCCGCCCATCCCAAGGCCCGCTTCTACGCTGCGCTCGCGGTGTTCACACGGGCCTTCGCCGAGGTGGAGTCGCAGGGCTTCGACATGCTGGACTGATCCGGCGCGGGCGGTGCCTCGCGGAGTTGATACTTTTCGGTACAAAAAGCCAGCCACTGGCCACGAACCCATGTTTACCCTAGGTGCGGCAGGCCGGGTTTTCCGGCCCCGCCCATTGCGGCCAGGGCCGGGCTCGACTAGAGTAGCTGAAGTAAGTATGCAAATCAGTTCATAAGCAGCCAGCCCCTCCTGGAGACCAGCATGCAGGACAGCCAGCCCCAACCCTCCCGGCGAGGGTTCTTCGTCGGTGCCGCAGCCGCAGGTGCTGCCGCCGCAGCGGTGACCGCCTTGCCCCGCATCCAGGCGCCCGCGCCGGTAGAGCCAGAACCCCGGCCGGCGCCTGAAAGAGGCGGCGGCTACAGCCTGACGGACCACGTCAAGCGCTACTACAAGACCACCCTCGTTTAACTTCCCGGAGCGCGGCCATGTTGCTCACCAAGAAAACCGGCAGCGTCCACGGCGACGGGGCCTCGTCCGCGTTCGTGCACAGCCTGCGCCGAGGCCTGTCGCAGGCGCTGCCCACCATGGACCGGCGCGCCTTCCTGCGCCGCTCGGGCCTGGGCGTCGGCGTCGGCATGGCCGCATCCCAGCTCACGCTGGTGAAGAAGGCCCAGGCCGCCGAACGCCCCTACGTGGGCCTGGGCAACGGCAAGATCGAGGTGCGGCGCACGGTCTGCAGCCACTGTTCGGTGGGCTGCGCGGTCGACGCCGTGGTGGAGAACGGCGTCTGGGTGCGCCAGGAGCCGGTGTTCGACTCGCCCATCAACCTCGGCGCGCACTGCGCCAAGGGTGCCGCGCTGCGCGAGCACGGCCACGGCGAGTTCCGCCTGCGCTACCCGATGAAGCTGGTCAACGGCAAGTACGAGCGCATCGGCTGGGATCAGGCGCTCAACGAGATCAGCGCCAAGCTGCTGGAGCTGCGCAAGGCCAGCGGTCCCGATGCCGTGTACTGGGTCGGCTCCTCCAAGCACAACAACGAGCAGGCCTACCTGCTGCGCAAGTTCGTGAGCTTCTGGGGCAGCAACAACTGCGACCACCAGGCCCGCATCTGCCACTCCACCACGGTCGCCGGCGTTGCCAACACCTGGGGCTACGGCGCGATGACCAATTCGTACAACGACATGCAGAACAGCAAGTGTGCGATGTACATCGGCTCCAACGCCGCCGAGGCGCACCCGGTGAGCATGCTGCACATGCTGCACGCCAAGGAAACCGGCTGCAAGCTGATCGTGGTGGACCCGCGCTTCACCCGCACGGCCGCCAAGGCCGACGAGTACGTGCGCATCCGCTCGGGCTCGGACATCCCGTTCCTGTTCGGCCTGCTGTACCACATCTTCAAGAACGGCTGGGAAGACACGAAGTACCTCAACGACCGCGTCTACGGCATGGAGCAGGTCAAGGCCGAGGTGCTTGCCAAGTGGACGCCCGACAAGGTGCAGGAGGCCTGCGGCGTGGACGAGGCCACCGTGCTCAAGGTGGCCACGATGATGAGCCAGAACCGTCCGAGCACGGTGGTCTGGTGCATGGGGCAGACGCAGCACACCACGGGCAATGCGATCGTGCGCGCCTCGTGCATCCTGCAGCTGGCGCTGGGCAACGTGGGCAAGTCCGGCGGCGGAACCAACATCTTCCGCGGCCACGACAACGTGCAGGGCGCGACCGACGTGGGCCCGAACCCCGATTCGCTGCCCGGCTACTACGGCCTGGTGGAAGGCTCGTGGCGGCATTTCGCCAAGGGCTGGGGCGTGGACTTCGACTGGATCAAGGGCCGCTATGCCTCGCCCGCGATGATGGGCAAGCCCGGCATCACGGTCTCGCGCTGGATCGACGGCGTGCTGGAGCAGAACGAGCTGATCGACCAGGACTCCAACCTGCGCGGCGTGTTCTTCTGGGGCCATGCGCCGAACTCGCAGACGCGTGGCCTCGAGATGAAGCGCGCCATGGACAAGCTGGACCTGCTGGTGGTGGTGGACCCTTACCCCTCGGCCACGGCCGCCATGGCGGCGATGCCGGGCAAGGCCGAGGACCTGAACCCCAACCGGGCGGTCTACCTGCTGCCGGCCGCCACGCAGTTCGAGACCAGCGGTTCGTGCACCGCGTCCAACCGTTCGCTGCAATGGCGCGAGAAGGTGATCGAGCCGCTGTGGGAAAGCCGCAGCGATCACATGATCATGCATCAGTTCGCCGAGAAGCTGGGCTTCGCCAAGGAGCTGTCGAAGAACTACAAGATGCAGAAGGTCAAGGGCATGGACGAACCCATGCCCGAGGACATCCTGCGCGAGATCAACAAGACCTGCTGGAGCATCGGCTACACCGGCCAGAGCCCGGAGCGCCTGAAGGCGCACATGCGCAACATGAACGTGTTCGACGTCAAGACGCTCAAGGCCCAGGGCGGCAAGGACAAGGACACCGGCTACGACCTCGCGGGCGACTACTTCGGCCTGCCCTGGCCCTGCTACGGCACGCCGGAGCTCAAGCACCCCGGCTCCCCCAACCTGTACGACACCTCGAAGCATGTGATGGAAGGCGGCGGCAACTTCCGCGCCAATTTCGGCGTGGAGCGCGATGGCAAGAGCCTGCTGGCCGAGGACGGCTCCTATTCCAAGGGCGCCGACATCACCACCGGCTACCCGGAGCTGGACCACATCCTGCTCAAGAAGCTGGGCTGGTGGGATGAGCTGACCGAGGCCGAGAAGCCGCAGGCCGAAGGCAAGAACTGGAAGACCGACAACTCGGGCGGCATGATCCGCGTCTTCATGCAGAACCACGGCTGCCACCCGTTCGGCAACGCCAAGGCACGCGCGGTGGTGTGGAACTTCCCCGACCCGATTCCGCAGCACCGCGAGCCGCTGTACGGCACGCGCCCGGATCTGATGGCGAAGTACCCGACACACGACGACAAGAAGGCGTTCTGGCGCCTGCCCACGCTGTACAAGACGATTCAGCAGAAGAACATCGCCGACGGGCTCGACAAGAAATTCCCGCTGATCATGACCTCGGGGCGGCTGGTCGAGTACGAAGGCGGCGGCGAGGAAACGCGCTCCAACCCCTGGCTGGCCGAGCTGCAGCAGGACATGTTCATCGAGCTCAACCCTAAGGCCGCGGCCGACCGCGGCATCCGCAACGGCGAGCAGGTCTGGGTCCGCACGCCGACCGGCGCGCAGCTCAAGGTGATGGCGCTGGTGACCGAGCGCGTCGGCCCCGACACGGTGTTCATGCCCTTCCACTTCTCGGGCCGCTGGCAGGGCGCCGACCTGCTGGCCTACTACCCGGCCGGCGCGGCGCCAATCGTGCGCGGCGAGGCGATCAACACCTCGACCACCTATGGCTACGACAGCGTGACCATGATGCAGGAAACCAAGACGACGATCTGCAACGTCGAGAAGGCCTGAGGCCAAGGAGACCGCAATGGCACGAATGAAATTCATCTGCGACGCCGAGCGCTGCATCGAATGCAACGGCTGCGTCACCGCCTGCAAGAACGAGAACGAGGTGCCCTGGGGCGTGAACCGCCGCCGCGTGGTCACGCTCAATGACGGCGTGCCCGGCGAGAAATCGATCTCGGTGGCCTGCATGCACTGCTCGGACGCGCCCTGCATGGCGGTCTGCCCGGTCAACTGCTTCTACCGCACGGAAGAAGGCGTGGTGCTGCACGACAAGGACGTCTGCATCGGCTGCGGCTACTGCTCCTACGCCTGCCCGTTCGGCGCGCCGCAGTTCCCGGCCCAGGGCACTTTCGGCGTGCGCGGCAAGATGGACAAGTGCACCTTCTGCGCCGGCGGCCCGGAAGTCCACGGCAGCGAGGCCGAGTTCGAGAAATACGGGCGCAACCGCCTCGCCGAAGGCAAGCTGCCGGCCTGCGCCGAGATGTGCTCGACCAAGGCCCTGCTGGCCGGCGATGGCGACGTGGTGGCCGACATCTTCCGCAACCGCGTGGTCCAGCGCGGCAAGGGCGCCGAGGTCTGGGGCTGGGGCACGGCCTACGGCTCGAAGCAGGCCGGCCAGCCGGGCGGAGCCAAATCGTGAGCCGCGCACTGCTTATGGCGGCGGCCCTGCTGGCGCTGGCCGCCTGTACCGAAAAACCGCAAACCGCCGGGGGCGGCCACCATGGCGCCCCGGCCTATGCCGGCACCGGCAGCAACTTCACGGCTGCCGGCTGGAAGCCCGGTGACAAAACCAGCTGGGAACAGGAAATCAAGGCCCGGATGCAACGCGGCCAGAACGAGTACAACAAGACAAACTGAGCTGGAGTCCTTATGAAACAAGCGATGGCAGCTATTGTTTTGGTAGCAAGCAGCGTGCTGGCATCGGCTTGGGCGCAATCCGTGGCCGCGCCGGCCACGGATGCGAAGGCGCCACCGGCAGGGGCCGCACCGGCAGCGCCTGCTGCAACGGGCGGCATCCAGGGCCAGAATATCTTCGAGGTCAAGCCAGACGCCAGTTCCGAGCCAAATTATGCGAGCCAGACCAATGCCGAGCGTGCCAAGGTGCAGCCCGGCAACAACGCGCCGATGTGGCGCCAGGTCAACTCGGGCACCGCGGGCTACAGCAGCCTGCCCATGCGCGAGGCGCCCGAGGCCGGCGTCCTGATCCAGCCCTTCGTGCAGTACCCGGGCTCGCGCCTGACCAATGCCGGCGAGGCCTGGCGGCAGGTGCGCAACCAGTGGATCATTCCCTACGGCGGCTCGCTGCTGCTGATCGTGGTGGTGGCGATCGGCCTGTTTTATGCCACCAAGGGCCCGATGGCGCTGCACGGGGCGAAGACCGGCCGCGTGATCGAGCGTTTCACCTATTTCGAGCGGGCTGCCCACTGGGTCAATGCCATCGCGTTCAGCGTGCTGGCGATCTCGGGGCTGGTCATGGCCTTCGGCAAGTTCTTCCTGCAGCCGGTGATCGGCGGCGCGCTGTTCGGCTGGCTGGCCTATGCGCTGAAGACCCTGCACAACTTCGCGGGCCCGCTGTTCGCGGTGTCGCTGGTGGTGGTGTTCTTCACCTTCCTGCGCGACAACCTGCCGCGCCGCGAGGACCTGACCTGGCTGCTCAAGGGCGGGGGCATGCTGTCGGGGCGCGAGGTGCCGTCGCACCGCTTCAACGCTGGCGAAAAGCTGGTGTTCTGGGGCGGCGTGTTCGCGCTGGGGATCGTGGTGGTGGGCTCGGGCTTCATGCTCGACAAGCTGATTCCCGGCATCGACTACACGCGCGGCGTGATGCAGGTGAGCCACATGGTCCACGCCACGGCCACCGTGCTCATGATGGCGCTGTTCCTCGGGCATATCTACCTCGGCACGATCGGCATGGACGATGCCTACCAGGGCATGAAAACCGGCTACGTCGACGAGACCTGGGCCAGGGAGCACCACGAGCTCTGGTACGACGACATCCAGGCCGGCAGGATTCCGGCCCAGCGCAGCGCGGAGGGCGCGCAGGCAGCCGGCGGCGCGCCGGTGCAGGTTTGAGGGGACACCATGAAGACGCTTGCAATTTCCGTCCTGTGCGCACTGGCCGCCACCGCCGCGCTGGCCAAGCTGCCGCCCCTGAGCGACGAGGCCAAGGCCAAGGCGGCCGAAGCCGCGGCCAAGACCGCCTGGAGCGGCAAGGTGGACGCCTGGCAGCTCTGCAAGGCCCAGGACCAGGTGGCGGCCTCCTATTTCAAGGCCGCCAAGGCCCAGGGCAAGGAGGCCAAGCCGCCCGCGGCCACACCCGCCTGTGCCGATCCCGGGCCATTCGCCTACGTGCCGCCCGAGGCCAAGCCGCCGGCAGCGCCAGTGGCTCCGTCGCCGCCGGGCAAGATGCCCTGAGCTGCGAGGGCTTCCCCCATGCTGAGGGGCTGGCCCAAGGCCACGCCGCGCGGCGGCCCTGCGTTTTGCAGTAGTCTCGCCCCATGCATCTGCCCGCACTGACCCAGGCGCGCGCGCCGCTGACCCGCGAGATCGACGTGGTCAACGAGCATGGCGAGCGCGAGACGATTTCCATTCCCGCCGAGCGAGCGCTCACCGTCTACGTGGACAAGCAGGAGCTGGTGACGCTGATGACCCTCGGCGCCTACCCCGAACTGCTGGTGCTGGGCTATCTGCGCAACCAGCGGCTGGTGCGGTCGGCCGGGCAGATCGAGTCGATCACGGTCGATTGGGAGGTCGGCGCCGCGGCCGTCAAGACGCGCTCGGGCATCGAGCGCCTTAAGGAGCGCACGGCCCGGCGCGTCATCACCACCGGCTGCGGCCAGGGCAGCGTGTTCGGCGGGCTGATGGATGAGGTCGATGCCATCCAGTTGCCCGAGGCCGTGCTGACGCAGGCGCAGCTCTACGGCATCGTCAATGCGATCCGCCTGCAGGAGAGCACCTACAAGTCGGCCGGCTCGGTGCACGGCTGCGCCCTGTTCCGCGGCGAGGAGATGCTGATCTTCGTGGAGGACGTGGGCCGCCACAACGCGATCGACACCATCGCGGGCTGGATGTGGCTGCAGGACGAGGCCCCCGCGCCCGGCGCTGAGAGGCCCTCGCCGGCTGCCGGCATGCAGGGCGGCGACAAGGTGTTCTACACCACGGGACGGCTCACCAGCGAGATGGTCATCAAGTCGGCGCAGATGGGCGTGCCCGTCGTGGTCTCGCGCAGCGGTATCACGCAGATGGGGCACGAGGTCGCGCAGCGGCTCGGCCTGTGCGCGATCGGCCGGGCGACGAACCGGCACTTCCTCTGCTACTCGGGGGCGCAGCGCCTGCGGCTGCAGCCCGAGCTGGCCGGCGCCAAGCTGCGCGCCGCGGCCTGAGACCGTCAGAGCGTTCTGGGAGAGCGTGACAGGCCCTGAAGCCCCGGGGCCTGGCAGGCCAAGTGATTTGAGCTAAGGTAGCGCCCATGAAGACTTCCTCCTGGCGCCTGGGTTGGCGCACGCTGTGGCGCGACCTGCGCGCGGGCGAGTTGCGCCTGCTGATCGTGGCCGTGACATTGGCCGTGGCCGCGCTGACGGCGGTCGGCTTCTTTGCCGACCGGCTCAAGGGCGGCCTGCAGCGCGATGCGCGCCAGCTGCTGGGCGGCGACGCCGTGGTGTCCAGCGACAACCCGACACCGCAGGCCTTCATTGACCGCGCCCGCGCGCAGGGGCTGCAGGGCGTGACCACGATCGGTTTCCCCACCATGGGGCGGGCCAGCGATGCGCAGGGCGGCGCCAGCAAGCTGGTGGCGCTCAAGGTGGTGGAGGCCGGCTACCCGTTGCGCGGCAACCTGAGCGTGGCGTCCGAACCCGGCTTGCCCGGCGCGGCCACGCGCGACATCCCGGCGCGCGGCGAGGCCTGGATCGATGCGCCCCTGCTCGATGCCCTGGACCTGAAGATGGGCGACTCGCTGCTGCTGGGCGATGCGCAGTTGCGCATCGGCCGCATCATCGTGGTCGAACCCGACCGCGGCGCCGGCTTCATGAGCTTCGCGCCGCGCGTCATGATCAACCGTGGCGACCTGGACGCCACCCATCTGGTGCAGCCGGCAAGCCGCCTGACCTGGCGTTTTGCCGTGGCCGGCCCCGAGCGGGAGGTCAGGAGCTTTTCCCTGTGGGCGACGGAGCAGGCCAAGCAGCCCGAGGTGCGCGGCGTGCGCGTCGAGTCGCTGGAAGGCGGCCGCCCCGAGATGCGGCAGACGCTGGACCGCGCCGAGAAATTCCTCAACCTCGTGGCGCTGCTGGCGGCGCTGCTGAGCGCGGTGGCGGTGGCGCTGGCCGCGCGCGGCTTTGCGGCCAACCACCTGGACGATTGCGCCATGCTGCGCGTGCTGGGGCAGAGCCAGCGCACCATTGCGCTGAGCTATGCGTTCGAGTTCGCGCTGATCGGCCTGTTCGCCAGCGGCCTGGGCGTGGCGCTGGGCTTCGCCGTGCACTACGTGTTCGTGGCCTTGCTGGCCGGCCTCGTGGAGGCCGCGCTGCCGGCGGCGAGCCTGTGGCCGGTGGCGTTCGGCCTCGGCATCGGCCTCACGCTGCTGTTCGCCTTCGGCCTGCCGCCGGTGCTGCAGCTGGCCCAGGTGCCTCCGCTACGCGTGATCCGCCGCGACGTGGGCGGCCTCAAGCCCGCCTCGCTGGCGGTGCTGGGCATCGGCGTGGCCGGCTTTGCGGCGCTGCTGGTGGCCGTGAGCAGCGACCTGATGCTGGGCCTGATCGCCGTGGGCGGCTTTGCCGCGGCGGTGGCGGTGTTCGCCTCCCTGAGTTGGCTGGCGGTCAAGCTGCTGCGCGCGAGCGTCAACGAGGCCACGGCGCCGCGCTGGCTGGTGCTGGCCACGCGCCAGATCTCGGCGCGCCCGGCCTATGCGGTGGTGCAGGTCAGCGCGCTGGCGGTGGGCCTGCTGGCGCTGGTGCTGCTGGTGCTGCTGCGCACCGACCTCATCAGCAGTTGGCGCCAGGCCACGCCGCCCGATGCGCCGAACCGCTTCGTCATCAACGTGATGCCCGAGCAGAGCGATGCCTTCCAGCGGGCACTGCGCGACGGCGGCGTGAAGAAGTTCGACTGGTACCCGATGATCCGCGGCCGGCTGGTGGCCGTGAACGGCAAGACCGTCACGCCCGACGACTATGCCGAAGACCGCGCCAAGCGGCTGGTGGACCGCGAGTTCAACCTGTCGAACAGCGCCGCGCAGCCGCCGCACAACGAGATCGTGGCCGGCCGCTGGGCGCCGGAGGAGGCGGGCGCCATCAGCGTGGAGGAGGGCATTGCCAAGACGCTGGGCCTGCGCCTGGGCGACACGCTGCGCTTCGACATCGGCGGCCAGCAGATGGATGCCAGGATCACCTCGCTGCGCAAGGTGGACTGGGGCTCGATGCGCGCCAACTTCTTCGTGATCTACCCGGTGAGCCAGCTCGAGAACGTGCCCGCCACCTACCTGGGCGCGTTCAAGGCGCCCGACACCAAGGGCTTCGACAACGCCCTGGTGCGGGCTTTTCCCAACATCACCAATGTGGACATGACCAGCACCATTACCCAGGTGCAGCGCGTGCTCGACCAGGTGATTCGCGCCGTGGAGTTCCTGTTCGGCTTCACGCTGGCGGCCGGCCTGGTGGTGCTGTTCGCCGCCGTGACGGCCACGCGCGAGGAGCGCGCGAGAGAGTTCGCCATCATGCGCGCGGTCGGCGCCCGGGGCAGCCTGCTGCGCCAGGTGCAGCGCGCCGAACTGGCGGGCGTCGGCCTGCTGGCGGGTTTTCTGGCCAGCCTCGTGGCCATGGCGGTGGGCTGGGCCCTGGCCCGCTATGCCTTCGAGTTCACCTGGACCGCCTCGCCGCTGGTGCCCGTGGCGGGCGCGCTGGCGGGCGCCGTGCTGGCGCTAGCCGCCGGCTGGTGGGGCCTGCGCGAGGTGCTGCGCCGCCCCGTGGTGGACACCTTGCGGCGGGCCGCTGAATAAAGGTTTGGGAGTTGGTTGCTATGAATTGAATAGCATGAAATGACCGCCCGACAAGGACATCGACCACTTTTCATCATGAATCTGCAAGAAAAACCGCCTTTTGCCACGCCCTTCGAATGGATCGGGGGCGAAGAGCGCGTGCGCCTGCTGGTGGACCGCTTCTACGACCTCATGGACCTGGAGCCCGGCTACGCCGCCCTGCGCGCCGCGCACGGCAGCACGCTGAGCAACGCCCGCCAGCGCCTGTTCTGGTTCTTGTGCGGCTGGCTGGGCGGCCCGCAGCACTACACCGAGCGTTTCGGGCATCCGCGCCTGCGCGCGCGCCACCTGCCGTTTGCCATCGGCATCAGGGAGCGCGACCAGTGGCTGGGCTGCATGGACCAGGCCATGGGCGAAACCGGCGTGGACGAAGCGCTGCGCGCGCGGCTGCGCGAGAGCTTCTTCCAGACGGCGGACTGGATGCGCAACCGGGGCGAGCACCACGAGCAGGCCGCCAGCGCCTGAGGCTGCCGGCTGACGCGCAGGCGATCCGCCTGGCTGGGCGGTCTGCGGTACACCCCTTCCGAAGAGCCCTCGCGGCCGAGCCTGCCTCGGCAGGGGGGGGGGGGGCCATTGCGCCTGATCTATCGCCATCCGCCGCGGGCCGCTTGCCTCCAGCCGGAGCCGGGATGGCTCGATCTCAGCTATTTTTCAAGAAACCTGATTGCATGCTGACTTGATTCAGTCAAGCCCCTGAGTGAACCGTTTGGCGGTCAAGAAGAACCGCTTGTCTGGTTTCTGATGTTTCGGGGCGTTTGTCCTTTAAATGGAAAAATTACCCATTTATACTTTTTGACATGACTGCCCGTGGCGCCCACCTCTTTTTTCGAGAATCCATGCGCGAAGACGACGATCCGCGGGGCGTGACCAACGACCCCTCTTTTCTTCCCGGCCGGTCCGTGGATGTGCAGGCGCAGACCGTGATGCGGCCGCTGGTGACCTGGCTGCTGCGCTCGGGCGTGGGCTACGCCGAATTTGCGCGAGCCCTGAAGCCGCTGTTCCTGGAATGTGCGCAGGCTGAGCTGGCCCAGATCGGCGGCAAACAGACGGACTCGGCGATCAGCCTGCTGTCGGGCCTGCACCGCAAGGACGTGCGGGAGCTGCTGGCCCGGGGGCCGTCCGAGGCTGCGCCGGAGCTGCCGTCCGTGGGACGTTCGACGCCGGCCAACGAGGTGGTGACGCGCTGGCTGGTCAGTGGCTGGCCGGAGGCGCTGCCTTTCGTCAGCCCCGACCCGGGGCTGGAGCCGTCTTTCACCGAGCTGGTCCGCTCCGTGTCGCGGGACACCCATCCCCGCTCCCTCCTGAAGGAGTTGCTGCGGCTGGGCGTGGCCGAGGAGGCCGACGGCCTGGTGAGCCTGCGGCGCCAGGCGTTCGTGCCCGATGCCAAGCACGAGGAGGCGCGCCAGCTGCTGGCCGAAAGCGTGGCCGACCACCTTGCCGCGGGCGTGCACAACCTCACGGCCCCTGGCGCCAAAAAATTCCTGGAGCAGAGCGTTTTCGCCGACGGATTGAGTGCCGAGTCGGCCCGGGCGCTGGAACAGCTGGCCAACGGCCTGTGGCGCGATGTGCTGAAGGCCATGGTCGAGGCGGCCGTGCCCCTGTGCGAAAAGGACGAGCCTCGGGGAGGCAGCCACCGCATCCGGCTCGGCATGTTCTGCCTGAGCGCGCCGATGCAGCCGGCCGCAGCCGATGGGCCGGAGGCTGAGCCGGCAGCGCCCGCTGCGCGGTCTGAGGGGGAAGGGGTGGCGCCATGAGCGCGGTCTACTTCCTTTGCCATGGCATCGAGGCCATCGCGCGGCGCTGGCCGGTGTGGACGCGGTTCGGCGCCTGGCTGAGCCTGGCGGCGGTCGTGCTGCACGGCTGCGGCGGCGGCATGACGACCGCGGGCGTGGGCAGCGGCGGCAGCGGCCTGGCCGAAGGCACGGTCAGCGGCTTTGGCAGCGTGATCGTCGATGGCGTCGAGTACGACGACTCCGGGGTGGCGGCGCAGGCCGCGGATGGCAGCGGCGGGTTGCGCACGGCCGATCTCAAGCTGGGTCAGCGGGTGCGGCTGGTGTACAACGACAGCCGGCAGATCGACAGCATCCAGGTGCTGCCGCAGCTGGTGGGGCCGGCAAGCTCTGCGATCGATGACCATGGCTGGATGCAGGTCATGGGCCAATGGGTGCGCGTGGTCAAGAGCCAGCAGGATGCGAGCCGCAGCGGGCCCACCGTGCTGTCCGGCTATTCGGAAGCCGATCGCATCATGGCTGGCGACGAACTCGAGGTCCATGGCACCTGGGTCTACGACGAACGCAAGGCCAGCCACGTGCTGGTGGCCACGCGGGTGGAGAAACTGGCGGCGCCGGCCGACTCCGTCCAACTGGCCGGGGTGGTGCGCGGGCTCACGGACGGCAGCTTCCGTCTGAATGCCAGTAACGGCACGCTGGTGCAGCCCAGCCAGCCACTGCCGCCCGCCTTGGCCAACGGGCAGGTGGCGCATCTGTGGGTGGCACGCGGGCGGCTGGGCAATGCCGCCCTCGATGCCACGCGGGTCGAGAGCGTCGTGCTGGATCTCCAGGAGGTGGCCCGGCACGCGCAGGTGATCCTCAGCGGGCTGGTCGCGGGTTACGACCCCGCCACCCGCGTGGTGGAGATCCAGGGCATGCGCATCCGGCTGGCGCCGGGGCTCCAGGTCGACGAGGCCGCTCTGGCCCGCGGCGAGTTCGCCAGCCTCAAGGTGAGCCAGGCCGACAACATGCTGGTGGCCAGCGACATGACTCTGCGCAGCGCGGCGGCGGGGGGGCTGGGGGCCACGGTGGAGGTCAAGGGCGAGGCCAGCGGCATCGACTGGACTGCCGCCACCGTTGGCTTTATCCTGCGCGGCGTGGCCATCCAGGCCGCCAGCGCCGTGGTGGACGCCTCTTGCCGCGCCATGCCCGCCGATGTCCGTCGGCGCGTGGAAGTCAGGGGGCAGAGCGAGGCGCCGGGCCGGCCGGTGACCGCGTCGCAGGTGACATGCAGTTCCGATACAGCGGGCAGTGCCGGCCACACAGGCAACCCGCTGCAGCCTCGGGCCATGCTGGGAATGCCCGTTCCTTCACTGGCTTGAACACCATGAAAACCCTTTGCACGCACCGACCCGAACGCGGCTTCACCCTGATCGAGGTGATGATCGTCGTGGCGGTGATCGGTATCCTGAGCGCGATCGCACTGCCGGCCTACACCGACTACATCATCCGCGGGCGGATTCCGGAGGCCACGGCGAATCTCGCGACCAAGCAGGTCAAGATGGAGCAGTGGTTCCAGGACAACAAGAACTACTACGCCACGGGCACCACGTCGACCTGTGCCATCGGCGCCTCGGACACCACCTCGAGCAAGTATTTCTCGTTCAGCTGCGTGGTGTCCTCCACGGCGGCGACCTACACCGTCACCGCCACGGGCACCGGCTCGATGAACGGCTTTGTGTACACCGTCACTCAGGACGGCAGCAAGGCAACCCCTGGCGTGCCGGCCAAATGGACCAGTTCCACCAACTGCTGGATCACCAAAAAGGGGGGCGTGTGCTGACGCAGCCGACCCGGCCGATCCGAGCTGCGCGGCGGCGTGCGCCGTCGCGCGGTTTCAGCCTGATCGAGCTGATGGTGGGGGTGACGCTGCTGGCCATTGCGCTGACGATGGCGGCGCCGTCTTTTTCGGAGTGGATCAGGAACACGCAGATCCGAAGCACGGCGGAGTCCCTGCAGAATGGCCTGCAGTTCGCGCGGGCCGAAGCCGTGCGGCGCAATACGGCGGTGCGTTTCCAGTTGACCAGCTCCCTGGACAATGCCTGTGTCCTGTCCACCACAGGAACCTCCTGGGTCGTCAACCTGACCTCGTCGACCTCGCCGGCCACGCAGTGCGCCACCGCCTTGAGCGACAGCACCACCCCGTTTCTCCTGCAACTGAGCCCGACTGTCACGACCGCGTCGAGCATCAGCATGACGGCTTCGCAGTCGGCCGTCAGCTTCAACGGTCTGGGCCGCCAGGTGGCCACCACCAATCCGGCCCTCAACGTGGCAACGCTGACCATCCAGGTTGGTTCCTCCCAGGGGAGCTGCCTGGCGGGCGGGGGCACGCTGCGATGCCTGAACGTGATGGTCATGCCCGCAGGCCAGATCCGCATGTGCGATCCGAGCCTGACCAGCACCACCACCAACAACGATGCCATGGCCTGCTGAGATGAAGCACATGCACGCCCACGCCGTCCGCCGTTCTGCGTTTCGCCAGCAAGCCGGCATCATGCTGCTGGAGGCGCTGGCCGCGATCCTGATCTTCTCTGTGGGCATCCTCGCCGTGATCGGGCTGCAGGCGGCCTCGGTCAAGCAGGCCGCGGCGGCCGAGTTCCGCTCCATTGCAGCCTTGCAGGCCAACGATCTGGTCAGCCGCATGTGGATCAGCGACCACACCGCGGCCACGCTGCAGACAGTCTACGGTAGCAGCGGCTCCGGCGCGGGCTACGCCAGCTGGCTGGCTCATGTGAAGGCCTCGGGCCTGCCGGGCGTGTCGTCGGTGTCTCCGACGGTGGTCTTTGGCGATGGCGTGACGGCGCCGGCCAACCAGGTGACGATCACCGTCAACTGGATCGCGCCGGGAGAGACCACGGCGCACAACTATGTCGTCATCGCCCAGGTGAAGTAGGAGAAGGCCTTGACTTCGAATCCCATTCGCCATCCGCACCGAGCCCGCGGCTTCAGCTTGATCGAGATCATGGTGGGCCTGGTGATCGGCATGCTGGCGGTCGTCATTATCATGCAGATCTTTGCCTCGTCGGAAGCCAGCAAGCGGACCACCACGGGCGGGGACGATGCGCAGATCAACGGCACGATCGCGCTTTATGGCCTGGAGCGCGACATCCGCGCGTCCGGCTACGGCCTGAGCACCTACAACCTGCTGGGCTGCAGCCTGAGCTACACACCGAGCGGCGAATCCGCGGCCGTCACGCTGAGCGCCATCGCCCCGACCACCATCAATCCCGCCACCAGCCTGGTGCCTGCGGGCGATGCCAGCACCGACACCCTGCTGGTGATGTATGGCAACTCCAACAGCCCGTCGGAGGGCGATGTGATGATCGCGGCCTCCACGGCCGGCATCTACCAGGTTTCGGTGCCGGCGCCGCCCGCCTTCAATGCGGGCGACTATGTGATTGCACAGGTGGCCACGCGCCCCTCACCCTGCAACCTGACGCGCGACAAGATCGCCAGCATCACGGGCTCCAGCCTTGCGGTGTCGCCGGGCACGGCCGGCATGGCGATCAACAGCATCGTCTACAACCTCGGCCCGGCGCCCGTGGTCCGGGCCTACGCCGTGCGCAACGGCAACCTGACCGTCTGCGACTACATGGTCTACAACTGCGGCAGCACCAGCTACACCGGCACCCTCAACTCGGCGGTATGGGTGCCGATCGCCAGCAACATCGTCAGCCTGCGCGCTCAGTATGGGCGCGATGCATCGACGGGTGCCACCATGCTCGGAGCCGTCAGCACCTACGATCAGATCACGCCCGGCAGCGCGGCCGACACCAGCGGCCTCAGCGTGTTCTGCAGCTGGGCGCGCGCGCTGGCGGTGCGCGTGGCGGTAGTGGCCCGCAGCGCGCAGTACGACAAGGCCATGCCGACCGCGGCGGCTCCGCTTTGGGACGGCTCCACCGTCAACGCGACCAGTCCGACCAACCCGACGGCGGTCACCATCGACCTGACCGGCAACACCAGCTGGCAGTACTACCGGTACAAGCCCCTGCAGACCACCATCCCCTTGCGCAATTCGATCTGGCAGGGCTCGCAGCCAAGCTACCAGGGGGGGGCCGGAGGATGCTGATCCATCGTCATGCGCAGGCAAGGCCCGGCCCGGTGCGCCGGCAGGGCGGCGTGGTGCTGGTGCTGGCCCTGATCGTGCTGGTGGCCCTGACGATGGCCGCCGTCGCCCTCACGCGCTCGGTCTACACCTCCAACATGATCGCGGGGAACCTGGCGTTCCAGCAGTCCGCTACCAACTCGGCCGATGCCGGCGTCGAGGCCGCGGTAACCTGGCTGCAGACCAACAATGGTGCCGCCAGCTCCACCACGGCAACCACCTGCAGCACCAGCGTCGGCAGCACGGTCCTGGCCTGCGACCAGGCCAGCTATGGCTACATTGCGCACCGGCAGGACCCCGCCAGCGGCACGACCTGGGCCGACTTCTGGACCAATACCCTGACGGCGAGCGGCAGCAACTATTCCAAGACACTGCCCGCCGACAGCGCCGGAAACACGGTGTCCTACGTCATCCAGCGCATGTGCACCGGTGCCGGCGATGCCAGCAACACCAGCATCGACTGTTCTTCCTCGCCTACATCGAGTGGCGGCACCTGCGCCGGCGGCAGCAGCTGCGACGCCCAGCGGGTCAACCTGTTTTCCACCAGCCAGGTGTATTACCGCATCACGGTGCAGGTGCTGGGGCCACGCAACACCCGGAGTTATGTGCAGGCCATGGTGGCCATGTAGCCACCGGACGCGGCGCACCCCTGTCCGGTCTGAGCAATGAACAACAAGGCCAGCATGCATTCGAGAGGTTTCCCATGACGAACAAGTTCAAACTCAAGCCTATCTGTTATGCCTGTGTTTGCTGCATCACCTGGCTGTCGATGGCCAGCCCGGCGCATGCGGGCCTCACCGACCTGGCCAGCGCACCGCTGGAAACCTCAACCTCGGTGCTGGTGAAACCGAACATCTTCTACGTGCTCGACGATTCGGGCAGCATGGGCTGGGACTACCTGCCCGACTGGGCGAACAGCACCGACGTGACGCTGGGGCGCAATGGCGGCTACAACGGCGTCTACTACAACCCCGCGACGACCTACACGCCCCCGACCAAGTACGACGGCAGCAGCTACAACAGCATGACCTCGGCCAACAGCACGGCGTGGACCAAGGTTCCCTACGATGGCTATGGCGTGCAGATAGCCGGGGAGCGGCCCGAAAACATCCTGACCACGTCCAGCTCGGGCACCACGCAGAACCTGATCGGCAACGCCTACTACTACACCTTCATCCCGGGCGAATACTGCACCGCGCTGAACCTGAAGACCTGCAACACCCAGACGGCGGCCTCGACCACCTATCCCTATCCCGCCAAGCTGCGCTGGTGCAGCGATGCCCTGCGGTCGAGCTGCCAGGCCAGCCGCATCGAGACGGCCCCCACGGGCGGAACGACCTACACCTACGCCCGCTACCCGGGCTACAGCGCGGGTGCCTCCGCGACACTGACGCTGAGCGGCAGCAGCTCGACCGCGGTCAGCGGCATCACGGTCAATGGGGCGCAGATTCTTTCGGCGGCCACCTCGGCCTCGTCCACCGCCAGCACGGTGGCCAGCTCCATCGTGACGAGCATCAACGCCTGCACCAGTGCCGTGACCGGGAGCTGCACTGTGGCCGGCTACAGCGCCACGCGCAGCGGCAGCACCGTGACGATCACGGCGCCGGGTTCCCTGGGGGCGATCACCTACACACCGGTGGTGACCAAGTCCGGCTCCATGGCGATCACGCCAGCGGCCTTCGCCAACGGCGTTCTGGCGCCGGGCTCCAATGTGCTGACCACCCTCGTGTCGACGACCAACAGCTATGCCTATCCCGGCACCGCGGCCAAGGCCAGCACCCGCACCGATTGCGCGGGCACCACCTGCACCTATGCCGAGGAGATGACCAACTACGCCAACTGGTGGGCCTACTACCGCACCCGCATGCAGATGACCAAGACGGCGGCCAGCCTCGCGTTCTCGGTGCTGACCACGAGCTACCGGCTGGGCTACATGAGCATCAACAACAACACCGGCAGCGATTTCCTGAACGTGTCGGACATCACCACCACCAGCAGCGGGCAGAAGGCCGCCTGGTACACCAAGTTCACCAGCGCCAAGATCGGCAACAGCACGCCGCTGCGCATCGCATTGTCGACCGCCGGCCGCTACTATGCGGGCAAGTTGACCAAGGTGAACACTGTCAGTGCGACCGATCCGATGCAGTACGCCTGTCAGAGAAACTACTCGATCGTTTCGACCGACGGCTACTGGAACGAGACCGCCAGCGCCAGCACGGTCACCCAGATCGACGGCAAGACGGCCATCGGCGATCAGGACGGCAGTGAATCGCGCCCCTACTACGACGGGACCGCGACCGCCAATACGCTGGCTGATGTGGCCGAGTACTACTATGCGACCGACATCCGTGCGTCGGCGTTCTCCAACACTACCAACGCCAACAACGTCGATGTGTCCAGCAACAACGTGGCAGACAAGCAGCAGCGCATGTACACCTCCACGGTCGGGCTCGGGGCCTCGGGCTACATGCTGTACCAGTCGAACTACGCCACGGCCAAGAGCGGTGACTTCTACGACGTGTCGCAGGGCACGCTGGCCAGCACCACGGCTGCCAGCAACGGCACCTGCAGCTGGCAGACCTCGGGCAACTGCAACTGGCCGGCGCCGGTCAGCGACACCCAGACCACGATCGATGACCTCTGGCACGCCGCCGTCAACGGCCGGGGCACCTACTACAGCGCGGCCAATCCGGCCGACCTGAAGAGCGGCCTGAGCAGCTTTCTGCAAAGCGTCACGGCCGCGACCAGCAACGCCGCCGCGGCGACCACCAGCAACCCGAACGTGGCTTCCGGCGACAACTATGTGTTCAAGTCCACGTTCCGCTCGGTCAACTGGTATGGCGAGCTGGCGCGCTACACGATCGACACCACCTCGGGCACGCTGTCGCCCAATGCAGACTGGTCCGAATCGGGAACGGCCTATGCTAATGCCACGGCCCAGACCTACACGCCGCCGCTGCTCGACAACATGGCCTACACCTCGCGCGCCATCTATACTTATGACCCGACCAACACCACCAGCTCCCTGATCCCGTTCCAGTGGACCTCGCTGACGACGGCGATGCAGGGGTATTTCAAGATCGGAACTTCGGCGATCTCATCCCTCTCGCAGCTTTGTGCCGTGGGCACTGCCTGCCTGCCGAGCGCGGCCCAGGTCGACAGCACGACGGCCGGTTCGAGCACCGGCGCCGGGGGCATCAACCTCGTCAATTTCCTGCGCGGCGACCGCAGCAACGAAGGGCCCGATGCCTCCACCTACTACTATCAGCGGACCCATGTGCTGGGCGACATCGTCGACTCGCAGGCGGTCTACATCAAGGCACCGCTGTTCAGCTATGCCGATACCGGCTATGCCACCTTCAAGAGCAACAATGCCTCGCGCCAGGGCACGGTCTATGTCGGCGCCAATGACGGGATGCTGCATGCCTTCAATGCGACGACGGGCGCCGAAGCCTGGGCCTACATCCCGTCGATGGTGCTGCCGAGCCTCTACAAGCTGGCGGACAAGAACTACAGCGCCAACCATGTCTATTTCGTGAACGCCACGCCGCGCCAGGGGGATGTCTATTTCGACAGTGCCTGGCACACCATCCTCGTGGGCGGCCTGGCCGCCGGGGGGCGCGGGTTCTACGCACTGGACGTGACCACGCCGTCCAGCCCCAAGGTGCTGTGGGAGTTCACTTCCGACACCACCAAGGGCACAGGCTACACGACCGACGCCGACCTGGGCTATTCCTATGGAACGCCCGCCATCACCAAGCTGTCCGACGGCACCTGGGCCGTCCTGGTGACCTCGGGCTACAACAATGTGTCACCGGGTAGCGGCCACGGCATCCTGTGGGTACTCAACGCCAAGACCGGCGCCGTCATCAAGAAGATCGACACCGGGGTGGGAAGCTCCAGCACCATGACCGGCTGCACCGCGGCGCCTTGCCCCAGCGGCCTGTCGAAGATCAGTGCCTATGTGAACAACGGGACGAGCAACAACACGGCGTCGCGCGTCTACGGCGGCGACCTGTATGGCAACGTCTGGCGTTTCGATATCGGCAGCCTGACCGCCAGCGGCGGCACCGCGACCGTGCAACTGCTGGCGACGCTGGCCGACGCCAGCGGCAACCGGCAACCCGTGACGGCCCGGCCCGAGCTGGGCAACAACAACGGCAACGTCATCGTGTACGTCGGCACGGGCAGCTACCTGGGCCTGACCGATGTGAGCAACACCAATGTGCAGTCGATCTATGCGATCAAGGACCCCCTGACGACCAGCACTGCCACCGGCGGGATCTACGGCAGCCCGCGCTCAAGCACCTGCACCGCGACGACCAAGACCGCCTGCTTCGTCAAGCAGATCCTGACAGACAGCGCGGGCGTTCGGACGGCGGCTAGCAGCGTGAGCTACGGCGTGGATTTCAGCAGCATGAACGGGTGGTTCGAAGACCTGCCGGAAAGCGGCGAGCGCGCCTACACCGATCCGGATCTCCAACTGGGCACGCTGGCCTTCACCTCCAACATCCCGAGCACCTCCAGCGCCTGCAGCATCGGCGGCTCGAGCTACATCAACTACCTGGACTACAAGACCGGCCTGGCCGTCTCGGGCACCAACAACGTGGGAACCCTGCTGTCCAATGGCACCAGCACCGCGCTGGCCAGCGCAGCCACCCTGGTGCGCCTGGCCAATGGCAAAGTGATAGCGATCACCAACCTGTCGGACGGCACGACCGCGACGACGACGGCGCCCATCAGCGCCTCGGCCACCAGCACGCGGCGCATTTCCTGGCGCGAACTGATCACGGGGCAGTAAGCCCGCCAGACCCGGGCGACGGCTTTCAGGGAAGCGAAGGCTTGAGCAGCACCACCAGCGCCCCCGCCCCGCCCTCGGCGGGGCGCGCCTGCACGAAAGCCAGCACCTCGTTTTTCTGGATCAGCCAGCCCTGCACCATGCTTTTGAGCACCGGCGTCCTGCCGGGCGAGCCCAGGCCCTTGCCGTGCACCACGCGCACGCAGCGCAGGCCCTGGCGGTGCGCCTCGCGGATGAAGGCGGCCAGCGCCTCGCGCGCCTCGTCGCGGCGCAGGCCGTGCAGGTCGATCTGGCGCTGGATGCTCCAGTCGCCACGACGCAGCCGGGCGGTGACGTCGGTGCCGATGCCGGGGCGGCGAAAACTCAGCGCGTCGTCGGTGTCGAGCAGCGTGCTCACGTCGAATTCGTCGCTGATGGCCTCGCGCAGCACACGCTGCTCATCGAGCTGCCGCTGCACCGGGATCGGCGCGGGCTGCTCGCGCGCCAGCCGTGCGCGGCGGCCATCCGGCAGCGGCGTGACGGCGCCTACTGCTTTGGAGAACAGGTTCTTTTCGGCCTGGCTGCGGCGCTCGGCCTGCCGGCGCGCCGCAAGCTCGGCCACCTGCCGGGCTTCCTGCGCGGCGAGGGTTTGCCGCAGCAGCTTGAGCTCGGCCAGCGAAGCGACCCGGACGGGCGCCTTGCCATGCGCCTTCACAGCAGGCCCTGCTCGGCGAAGGACATCGCCTGG
Organism: Variovorax terrae; assembly: GCF_022809125.1. Lineage (NCBI taxonomy): Bacteria > Pseudomonadati > Pseudomonadota > Betaproteobacteria > Burkholderiales > Comamonadaceae > Variovorax > Variovorax terrae. Next base: position 626,509 of record NZ_JALGBI010000002.1, read on the forward strand.
CCGGGCGCAACGATCACGTGGTCCAGCACCCGGACGTCCACCAGCGCCAGTGCGGCCTGGAGGGTGCGCGTCAGCGCTTCATCGGCGCGCGAAGGCTGCACCGTGCCGCTCGGGTGGTTGTGGGCCAGCACCACGGCGGCGGCCTGGCGGTGCAGGGCGCGCAGTACCACTTCGCGCGGGTACACGCTGGTCTGCGTGAGGGTGCCGCGAAACAGCTCCTCCAGCGCGATGAGCCGGTTCTGCGCGTCGAGGAACAGCACGGCGAAGACTTCGTGCGGCTTGGCCGCCAGGTGCAGCTGCAGGTAGTGCTGCACGGCCCGGGGCGTGTCGAAGACCTCGCGTTCCTGCAACTGCTGGGCCAGCGCGCGGCGTGCCAGTTCGAGCACGGCCACCAGTTCGGCGCGCTTGGCCGGGCCGCCCAGGCCCTTGATGCTTCGCAGGTCCTCGGCGCTGGTGTGCAGCAGGCCGGCCACGCCGCCGAAGGTGTCCACCAGCTCCTGCGCCAGCGCCAGCACGCTCTTGCCGGCCATGCCGGTGCGCAGCAGCAGGGCCAGCAGCTCGGCATCGCTCAGGGCGCCGGGGCCGCGCGTGAGCAGTTTTTCGCGCGGGCGCGCATCGGCGGGAAGGTCTTTCAGGGCCATGGTCGGGCGCGGGAAACCAGGGTTTCTACAATGGAGGCCAGTTTATCGGTACTTTCATGCCCACCATCCAACCCGGTTCCTTCCTGACCCTGCACTACCGCCTGGCCGGGCCCGGCGGGGACATCATCAATACCTTCAACGACAAGCCGGCCACGCTGTCGCTGGGCACCGGCGAGCTGTCGCCGGCGGTCGAGCAGCGCCTGCTGGGACTGGAGGAGGGCGCGCGTGCGCGCTTCGACCTCCCGGCTGGCGAGGCCTATGGCGAGCGCAACCCCGACATGCAGCAGTGGGTGGCGCGCAAGCTGCTCAACGAGCTGGGCGATCCCGACGAGCAGTACCAGGCGGGCGACGTGGTGCAGTTCCCCACGCCCGACGGCCTGGGCTCCTATGCCGGCGCGGTGCAGCAGGTGAAGGCCGACGCGGTGCTGTTCGACTTCAACCATCCGCTGGCGGGCCAGCCGGTGACGTTCGAAGTCCACGTGATTGGAGTGCTGTAGCCATGGCCGCCCCCAACGACAAGCGCGCCGACGGGCTGGCCCCCGGGGTCAGCGAGGTCATCCTGGCCGAGCCGCGCGGCTTCTGCGCGGGCGTGGACCGGGCCATCGAGATCGTCGAGCGCGCGCTGCAGAAGTTCGGTGCGCCGATCTACGTGCGCCACGAAATCGTGCACAACACCTATGTGGTCAACACGCTCAAGGGCAAGGGCGCGATCTTCATCGAGGATCTGGCCGACGTGCCCGCGGGCGCGACGCTGGTGTTCTCGGCGCACGGGGTGAGCAAGGTCGTGCAGGCCGAGGCGCAGGTGCGCGGCTTCCAGGTCTTCGACGCCACCTGCCCGCTGGTGACCAAGGTCCATGTGGAAGTGGCCAAGCTCGCCAAGGAAGGCTACGAATTCATCATGATCGGCCACAAGGGGCATCCCGAGGTCGAGGGCACCATGGGCCAGCTGTCCAGCGGCATCTACCTGGTGGAAGACGTGGCCGACGTGGCGCGCATCGAGCCGGCGCAGACGCAGCGCCTGGCGGTGGTGACGCAGACCACGCTGAGCGTGGACGACGCCGCCGAAATCACGGCGGCCGTGGTGGCGCGCTTTCCCGACATCCGCCGGCCCAAGCAGCAGGACATCTGCTACGCCACGCAAAACCGGCAGGACGCCGTCAAGCTGCTGAGCCCGCAGGTGGACGTGCTGATCGTGGTGGGCAGCCCCACCAGCTCCAACAGCAACCGGCTGCGCGAGCTGGCCGCCAAGCTCGGTACGCCGGCCTGGATGGTGGACGACGCGGCCGAGCTGCAGCCGCAGTGGCTCGCAGGCAAGGCCCGTGTCGGCCTGACCGCCGGCGCTTCGGCGCCCGAGGTGCTGGTGCAGCAGGTGATCGAGCGCGTGCGGGCCCTGGGCGCGGTGTCGGTGCGCCGCATGGACGGCATCCAGGAGACCGTCAAGTTCCCGCTGCCCAAGGGGCTCAAGCTCGACGCCGCTGACGGGGCACCGCCGCCGGAGCACCTGCATTGAATCGCTCTGAAATTGATAGCGCCTTACATCGACTGGACGCGGACTTCGGCGTGTTTTTGCGTAAAACTCCGCTGTGGAAGCTGTCCGGCGCCGCGCTTGGCCTGGACTGCGCCGAGATCTGGCTCAAGCTCGAGCATCTGCAGGTGGGCGGCAGCTTCAAGGCGCGCGGCATGCTCAACCGGCTGCGCGCGCAGCCGATTCCCGCCAGCGGCGTGATCGTGGCCTCGGGCGGCAACGCCGGCATCGCCACGGCTGCCGCCGCCCGGGCGCTGGGCGTGCCCTGCGAGGTGTTCGTGCCCGTGGTGTCGCCCGAGGCCAAGCAGGCCCGCCTGCGCGCACTGGGCGCGCGCGTGGTGGTGACGGGCGCGGCCTATGCCGAGGCGCTGCAGGCCTGCCTGGCGCGCCAGCAGGACACCGGGGCGCTGCTGACCCATGCCTATGACCAGCCCGAAGTGGTGGCCGGCGCCGGCACGCTGGCGCAGGAGATCGAGCAGCAGGGCGGCTTGCCGGATTCGGTGCTGGTGAGCGTGGGCGGTGGCGGGCTGGTGGCCGGTATCGCGGCCTGGTTCGAGCAGCGCGTGCGTGTGGTGGCGCTGGAGCCCGAGCTCGCGCCCACGCTGTACCGGGCGCGCGAAGCCGGGCAGCCGGTGGACGTGGCAGTAAGCGGCGTCGCCGCCGACTCGCTGGGAGCCGGGCGCATCGGCGGCATTGCCTGGGAGGTGACGCAGCGCCATGTGAAAGACGCCCTGCTGCTGTCCGACGAGGCGATCCGCGCGGCGCAGCGCTGGCTCTGGAAGGAGATGAAGCTGGCCGTCGAGCCCGCTGCGGCCCTGCCGCTGGCCGCGCTGCAGACCGGCCGCTACCGGCCGAGGGCCGACGAAAAGGTCTGCCTGATCGTCTGCGGCGCCAACCTCGATCCGGCCACCCTGGCCTGAGCCGCTGGCCGGGCCGGAATCACGGCCCGGGGGAGGCGGTTTCGCAATTCACCATCCAGCCCAGGCCGAACTTGTCGACCAGCATGCCGAAATGCGCTCCCCAGAACGTGGTGGCAAACGGCATGGTGACCATGCCGCCGGTGGCGAGCGCCTTGAACACCTTCTCCCCGCGCGCCGCATCGCCGGGGATGTTGACCGACATCGAAAACCCCGCGTGGCCGGCGAACGGCTGGCCCGGCATGCGGTCGCTGGCCATGAAACGATGGCCGCCGGCCTCGAACGTGGCGTGCATCACCTTGTTCTTCCATTCCGAGGGGAGCTGCGTCTCCATCGGCGAGCCGGCGTAGCGGTGCAGGGTGACGATCTTTCCATCCAGGCATTGCTGGTAGAACGCCAGCGCGGTCTCGCAGTTGCCGTCGAAGAAGAGGTAGGGTTCGATCTGCATGGTGTCCTCCGGATGGGGCGATGCTAAACCCGAATCCCCCCGCAGGCAAAACCGCGGCGATCGCTCCCCTTAAAATTCGGGGATGCTTGATATCACTTTGTTACGGAAAGACCTGGACTCGGTCGTGGCGCGGCTCGAAACCCGCAAGCGGCCGCAGGCCTTTCTCGACGTGGACGCCTTCAGGGCGCTCGAGGCCGAACGCAAGACGATCCAGTCTCGGACTGAAGAACTGCAGGCGCAGCGCAATGCCCTGAGCAAGCAGATCGGCCAGCTCAAGGCCAAGGGCGAGTCCACCGACGCCGTGATGGCCCAGGTGGGCGCGATCAAGGCCGAACTCGACGGTTCGGCCGCACGGCTGGAACAATTGCAGCCCGAATTGCAGACGCTGTTGCTGGCCGTACCCAACCTGCCGCACGAGAGCGTGCCGGTGGGCGCGGACGAAACCGGCAACGTCGAGGTGCGCCGCTGGGGCACGCCGCGCAGCCCGGACTTTGCGGTCAAGGACCATGTGGACATCGGCACGCCGCTGGGCTTGGACGCGGAAACCGGCGTCAAGCTCGCGGGCTCGCGCTTCACCTTCATGCGCGGCCCGGTGGCGCGGCTGCACCGCGCCCTGGCGCAGTTCATGCTCGACGTGCAGACGCAGGAGCACGGCTACACCGAGTGCTACACGCCCTGCATCGTCAACCCCGAAACCCTGCGCGGTACGGGCCAGCTGCCCAAGTTCGAGGCCGACCTGTTCGCGGTGAAGAAGGGCGGGCAGGAAGGCGAGGGCGAGGCCTTCTACCTGATCCCGACCTCGGAAGTCACGCTCACCAACACCGTGCGCGACGAAGTCCTGGCCGAGTCCGAGCTGCCCATCAAGCTCACGGCGCACACGCCCTGCTTCCGCTCCGAAGCCGGCAGCGCGGGCCGCGACACGCGCGGCATGATCCGCCAGCATCAGTTCGACAAGGTCGAGATGGTGCAGATCGTCCACCCCGACAGGAGCTACGAGGCATTGGAAGACATGACGCGGCATGCCGAGGCCATCCTGCAGAAGCTCGGCCTGCCCTACCGTGTGATGGCGCTGTGCACCGGCGACATGGGCTTTGGCGCGGCCAAGACCTACGACCTGGAAGTCTGGCTGCCCGCGCAGAACACCTACCGCGAGATCAGCTCGGTCTCCAACTGCGAAGCCTTCCAGGCGCGGCGCCTGCAGGCCCGCTTCAAGAACGCCCAGGGCAAGAATGAACTGGTGCACACGCTCAACGGTTCCGGTCTGGCCGTGGGACGCACGCTGGTGGCGGTTCTGGAGAACTATCAGAACGCGGACGGCTCGGTGACCGTGCCGGAAGTGCTGCGCAACTACATGGGCGGCGCCGAGGTGCTGCGGACCTGATATAGAATACGCAATTCGACAGGAGAGATGGCAGAGTGGTCGAATGCGCCGGACTCGAAATCCGGTATACGGTTATACCGTATCTAGGGTTCGAATCCCTATCTCTCCGCCAGTCTGTTAATAAAATCAACGACTTATAAGAGTTTTTGATTTTTGTACCACATAGCATCCCAAAAAAAGCCGCCTCGATGAAGGCGGCTTTTTTATGTCTCATCATCCGAGCGAAGCTCCAGTTCATACCTCACTCCGGCCGCATGTCGAAAGCGTTCAGTGTGCAGGTTGCCAGCGCGTAGTAGCCGAGGATGCCGACGACCTCGATGCTCGATCGGTAACTCAAGACCTCGCTGGCCGAGCTGTTTGCCAAATGGCGGACTTGCGGCCTGGCCATACCCCGGTCTGCCACGCCCGCAGCCAGTCCACTAGGAACTCGGTGAATGCTTCAGCAGCGGGCGGCATCGCACGAGCGGTAGGGCGATAGACGCACACCTGGCGAATCGTCTCGGGCTTGGTGACGCGCCGCATCACCAGGCCCAGCCGTTCCGCCAGCACACCGACGTAGGCCGGCGCGAGCGTCACGGACAAGCCTTCGGCAGCGAGGCCGAGGGCCGTGGACACGTTGTCGACGACGTGCACAGGCCGCACACGCTCTCCTTCGGGCGCATTGACATGCATCTGTGCCACGCTGCGCTCATGGTCGCGGCCAGCCGCCACCAGCGCCACATCGTGCAACTGATCCCAGTGCAGCACCTTGAGGGCGGCCAGGGGATGCGTGGGAGCGCACCAAAGGACCCAGGGACTGTCGAAGACCATCTCGCGCGCCACGCCGGCGCCGGGCGCACGATCCGGCCCCACGGCGAGGTCAACATCGCCCGTTGCCACTGATTCGGCCAGCGCGTCCACCGCGGTGTCGCGGATGCGAATCACCACCTTGGGGCGCTGCTCGCCAAAAGCCCGGATCGCCGCCGGCAGGACCGAGCCGGCCAGAACGAGCGGCGCGCCGACCCGCACCACGCCCGCGGCGCGGTTGCGGACGTCGGTAGCCGCGGACTCGGCAAGCTGCACGTGGCGCAGAACGGTCTCGGCTGAAGCCAGGAAGTCGCGCCCCGCGCTGGAGAGGTTGACTTTGCGCGTGCTGCGGTCGAACACGCGAAAGCCGATGGTGGATTCCAGTTCGGCAACCAATTGGCTTACGGCAGAGGCGGTCATCCCGAGCCGCTCGCTGGCTGCCGCGAAGCTACGCATGTCCGCGACGGCAACAAAAGCTTCGAACTGGCGCAGGGTAATTCGGGTCAGCGGCATTCCGCGATTATCAACTTCCGCTTAGTAATTGGCCAGAATCGATCGTTTGTCCTTAAGAGGGCCTTTGGTGAAACTTGACCGAAACCAAGAACTCCCAAGGACAGCCCCATGCTCGGCCCCGAAGTACATGCCGCACTTGCCCGCGAACTGCAGGAGTCCGAGCGCACCGGCGTGCAGCTGCGGCAGTTCTCGCTGCGTCATCCCGGCATGACGATCGAGGACAGCTACGCCATCCAGCGCGCCTGGATGGACCTGAAGCGCGCGGCCGGGCGCACCGTCATCGGCCACAAGATCGGCCTCACCTCGCGCGCGATGCAGATCGCCTCGCAGATCACCGAGCCCGACTACGGCACGCTGCTGGACGACATGCTGGTGCAAAGCGGCGCCGAGCTGGAGGCTGCGCGTTTCATCGTCCCGCGCTTCGAGGTGGAGTTCGCTTTCATCCTCGCCAAGCCACTGAAGGGACCGGGCGTGACGCTGTTCGACGTGCTCAACGCCACCGACTATGTCACGCCGGCGCTGGAGCTGATCGACGCGCGTATCGAACAGGCCGACCGCGAGACGAAGGCGCCGCGCAAGGTGCTGGACACGATCGCCGACAACGCCGCCAACGGGGCCATCGTTCTGGGCGGGCGGCCGATGAAGCCGGACGCGGTTGACTTGCGTTGGGCTGGCGCGCTGCTGTTCAAGAACGGCGTGATCGAGGAATCCGGGCTGGGCGCAGCGGTCCTCAACCATCCGGGCAACGGAGTGGCCTGGCTGGCCAACAAGCTGGCAGCCCACGATGAAGGCCTGGCTGCCGGTGAGATCGTGCTGGGTGGCTCGTTCACGCGTCCGGTGGCCTGCGCCGCCGGCGACGTCTTCCACGCCGACTACGGCCCGCTCGGTGCCATCGCAGTGCGCTTCGTCTGAATCCGTGCAATGAAGACGCCCGAAAACACATTCAAGTCCGCTCTGGCCCGCGGGGATCTGCAGTTGGGCCTGTGGCTGGCACTGGCCGACGCCTATGCCGCCGAACTGTGCGCCGGCTGCGGTTTCCATTGGTTGCTGATCGACGGCGAACATGCGCCGAACGATTTGCGCAACATGCTCGCGGCGCTGCAAGCGGTGGCACCGTATCCAAGCCACCCGGTGGTGCGCATTCCCAAGGCCGACGACACGCTCATCAAGCAGGTGCTGGAGTTGGGTGCAACCACACTGCTCGTGCCCATGGTGGAGTCGGCCGACCAGGCGCGGCAACTCGTTCGCGCGATGCGCTATCCGCCGCAGGGCATCCGCGGCGTCGGCAGCGCCATCGCGAGGTCGGCGCGCTGGTCGCGCTACCCGGACTACCTGCACGAAGCGAACGAACGAATGTGCCTGCTGGTGCAGGTGGAGACCCACGAAGCGCTCGCGCGCATCGAGGAGATCGCGGCGGTCGAAGGCGTCGATGGCGTCTTCATCGGGCCGGCCGACCTGTCGGCTTCCATGGGCTTGATCGGCCAGCCCGCGCATCCCGAAGTGAAGGCCGCCATCACGGAGGCGTTGCACCGCATCGCCCACGCAGGCAAGGCGCCGGGCATCCTGTGCGCGGACGAGGCGCTGGCCCGCCACTACATCGAAGCCGGCGCGCGCTTTGTCGCGCTCGGCGTGGACACTTCCCTGCTGGTCAAGGCCGCCACCGGCCTGGCGTCTCGCTTTGCCGGTGCGGCGCCCGAAGCGCGAACCTTGGCGGCGTACTGAGCATGGCCGAGCCTAACCTCGAAACATTGCGTGCCGCGTTCGCCGGCCGCCTTCTCGTCGATGCGGCCGACACCGCACCCTTTCTCACGGACTGGCGGCGCAAGTGGACTGGCCGTGCGCTGGCTGTGGCACAACCGGACACCGCCGCCGGCGTTGCGGCGGTGCTGGCCTGGTGCCATGTTCACGAAGTGCCGGTGGTTCCGCATGGCGGCAACACCGGCCTGTCGGGCGGCGCCACGCCCGATGCGAGCGGGCGCGCGCTCGTACTCTCGCTGGCACGGCTGAACCGCATCCGCAGCATCGACCCCGTCAGCAACACGCTGGTCGCGGAAGCCGGCGTCACGCTGCAGCAGGTGCAGGACGCCGCGCGCGAAGCCGGGCGGCTGTTTCCGCTGAGTTTGGCCGCCCAAGGTACCTGCACCATCGGCGGCAACCTGGCCACCAACGCAGGCGGTGTGCAGGTACTGCGCTACGGCAATGCGCGCGAGCTGTGCCTGGGCCTGGAAGTCGCCACGCCGCAGGGCGAGATGTGGGGCGGCCTGCGTGGCCTGCGCAAGGACAACACCGGGTATGATCTGCGCGACCTGTACATCGGCAGCGAGGGAACGCTGGGCGTCATCACTGCTGCGACCCTCAAGCTGTTCCCGCTGCCTGCCGCGCAGGTGGTCGCGTTCGTTGCCGTGCCCGCGCCCGGCGCAGCGCTCGCGTTGCTGCAGCTCGCCCAGGCGCAGCTGGGTTCCGGCCTCACCGCCTTCGAGCTGATGAGCGAGCAGTGCCTCCGCTTGGTGGAAAAGCATGTGGCGGCGGCGCGCCGCCCGCTCGAGTCCGTCTCACCCTGGTATGTGCTGCTGGAAGTGAGCGACAGCCAGGACGAAGCGCATGCCGCCGCGGCCATCGAAGGCCTGCTCGAATCCGCGCTGGAGCAGGATCTGGCCACCGATGCCGCGCTGTCCGCCAGCGGCGCGCAGTTCAAGGCGCTGTGGGCGCTGCGCGAGGACATCTCGGAATCGCAGGGCGCCGAAGGCAAGACCATCAAGCACGACATCTCGCTGCCGATCGCGCGCATCCCCGAGTTCATCGAGCGCACCGGCGCTGCTATAGAAAACGGGTTCCCTCAGCTGCGCCTGGTGGTGTTCGGCCACATGGGCGACGGCAACCTGCACTACAACGTTTCGCCTGCCGAAGGTTCGCGCGGCGACGATCAATTCGCGGCGCTCGAAGCGCCGCTCAATCGCCTGGTGCACGACGCGGTCGCTGCTTTCAACGGCTCGATCTCCGCCGAGCACGGACTGGGCGTGCTGCGCCGCGACGAAGCCGCGCGCTACAAGAGCCCGGTGGAGTTGCGCCTGATGCGCGCGGTCAAGGCCGCGCTCGATCCCAAAGGACTGATGAATCCCGGCAAGGTACTTGTCAATGATTCGATGGAAAGACTATGAACTCACCCTTGCTTGACGTTGTCGACGTTGCTGTTTCACCGGACCATTACATTGGCGGCCTCAGGGTCGCCTCTGCCGAAACCTTCGACCTGTTCTCTCCGATCGACCAGAAGCCGCTGGGCCGTATCGCCGAAGGCACTGCAGAACATGTGGACGCCGCGATCCGCGCCGCGCTGCAGGCCTTTCCAGCCTGGAGCGCGATGACTGCGGCTGAGCGCAAGCCCTATCTCGACCGCTTCGCGCAAGAGATCGGCAAGCGCGCCGATGCCTTCTGCGCGCTGGAGAGCACAGATGCCGGCGTACTGCTCTCGCGCATGCGCCATGGTGTGGTACCGCGCGCGATGCTCAACATCACGTGGTTCGCGCAGCACGCCCTCACGCTGCAGGACCGGCCGATGGATACCGACCAGGCGCACCACATCGTGAGGCACGACGCCGCCGGCGTGGTCGTTGTCATCACGCCCTGGAACGCGCCGTTGATGCTGTCCACATGGAAGCTGGGCCCGGCGCTGGCGGCGGGCAACACCTGCATCCTGAAGCCGCCCGAGTGGGCGCCGCTCACCTGCTCGCTGTTGGCCGATGCCGCGCACGCGGCCGGGCTGCCGCCCGGCGTGTTCAACGTGGTCCAGGGTTCGGGCGCGAATACCGGAGCCAAGTTGGTGAGCGACCCGCGCATCGCTCGGGTATCGTTCACCGGCAGCGTGACCACCGCGAAGTGGATTGCGCAGGCCGCGGGCGCCAACCTCGTTCCGTGCAGCCTGGAGCTGGGCGGCAAGAGCCCGTTCATCGTGCTGGAAGACGCCGACCTGGACAACGCTGCGGCCACCGGTGCGCTGATGTACCGCAACGCCGGCCAGGTCTGCCTGGCGGGTACGCGCTTCCTGGTGCACGAGAAGGTTGCGGAGAAGTTCATCGCCGCCATGCGCGGCTATGTCGAGAAACTGAATGTAGGCGACCCACGCGACGAGGCCACCGAAGTCGGCCCAATCATCCATCCGCGCCAGGTGGACCGGGTGATGGGGTTCATCGATCGCGCGAAAGCGGATGGCGCGCAAGTCCTGTGGGGCGGCGCAAGGCATGCCTACGGCGCACAGTACATCCAACCAACCATGGTGACCCACCTGGAGCAGGACGACGAGATCGTGCAGAACGAGGTTTTCGGGCCCGTGCTCACGCTGCAGACCTTCTCGGACGACGAGCAGGCCGTGCAGATGGCCAACGGTACGGACTACGGCCTGGGCGGCGTGTGCTACGGCGAAACCCGGCACGCCACCGAGGTCGCGCAGCGGGTGCGCACCGGCTTCATCTGGGTCAACAGCTTCGGCATCCGCGATCTGGCCGCCCCCTTCGGCGGCATCAAGCGATCGGGCGTCGGGCGCGAGGGCGGCGACTGGAGCTTCGAGTTCTTCTGCGACGTGAAGGATGTGGTCGTTCCGAAGAAGCCCTTCCGCGCCAGTTTCAGCCACCGCTAGATTTCAAGAGAGGAGCCACCATGGGAAAAATCGTCGGCGCGGCCATCGTGTCGCACCACCCCGGCCTGATGCAATGCGAGGAGTTTCGCGTCTACATGGGCGCGGGGGCGGATTCGGATCTCATTGCCGGCTACGGCCGATTGCGCAAGAAAATCGAAGCGGTGAAACCGGATGTCGTGATGATCTTCGATTCGCACTGGTTCACCACCGGCTACCACCTGGTGGACGCGGGTGAGCGCTACAGCGGAACCTACATCTCGGACGAAATGCCGTGGTACCTGCACGGCGTGCCCTACGACTACCGCGGCCACCCCGAGCTGGCGCTGGCCATCGAGGCCGTGTCGCGCGAGCGGGGCGGCTACAACCGCGCCATCCGGCATCCGGAGTTGGGACGCCACTACCCCACCATCAACCTGGTCAAGCAGCTTCGGCTGGAAACCATGGACTTGCCGGTGGTCGCCGTCAGTTCGTGCCAGAACTGCGACTGGGAGCAGTTCCTCCCATCGGGTGAGGCGATCGGCGAGGCGATCCGGCGCAGCGACCTGCGCGTGCTGCTGTTGGCTTCCGGTGCGCTGAGCCACAAGTTCAACGGCATCGACTGGAAACCCAGGAACCCGCGCATCTACCACGAGAGCAATGTGTCGCGGCCAGAGAACATCGAGAGCGACAAGCAGGCCATCGCACTGATGAAGGAGGGCCGGCATGACCTGATCCTCGAACGTTGGGATGAGGACTACCGGCGCAAGCCCTGGGAAGCCTTCGGCGCGCACTACCTGCAGATGCTGGGCGCGCTGGGCGGCACGGCCTGCCGCTTCAAGGGCGAGACGCTCTCCGACTACGAAAACGCCCGCGGCACGGGCAACATCCATGTGTGGTTCGAAACGCAGCCACACCTCGACACGCAGGATGCTCGCGGCCTCAGCGAGTACACCCCCATCGTCACGGCATAACCCGGATCACCCATGAAGTTTGACTTTCCGCTCAAAGAATTGCCCGCCGTCATGCGCGGGCCCCGCATGGAGCGCCGCCGTGTGCTGGTCGGCGGCAGCGCCTTCTGGGGCACGATGATCGATGAGGGCGCCGAGGCAGGTTGCCTGCGGCTCGACGACGGCCGGCGGGTGGACCCGGATACCCTGCCCCATCTGCCTCCGGTGAGTCCGAGCAAGATCATTGCCGTGCACATCTCGTACAGCTCGCGCAGCCTGGAGACGCGCAACAAACCCCGGCCGACGGAGACGCCGACCTACTTCACCAAGCCACCGACTTCGTTGAATGGGCATCGCGGCCAGATCCTCAAGCCGGCCGATTGCAAGTACCTCAACTACGAAGGTGAGTATGCGGTGGTCATCTCGCGCACCTGCCGCAATGTGACCCCGGATGAAGCGTGGGACTTCATCGAGGGTTTCTGCCCCGCGCTTGATATGGGTCTGCAGGATTTTCGCGACACCGACCAGGGCTCCATGCTGCGCGTGAAGGGTGCGGACACGCTGCTGCCCATCGGGCCGGGGATCGTGCGCGGCGTGAACCTGTTCGAGCAGACGCTGCGCACCTTCGTCAATGGCCACATCGTGCAGGAGGCGCACATCGGCGAGGAGACGGTCTGGGGGCCGCACTACGTCATCGCCGACATCGCGCGCCACATCACGCTGGAAGCGGGCGACGTCATCCTGATGGGCACGCCTTGCCACTCGCGCTCGGTCGATCCGGGTCAACTGGTCGAATGCGAAATCACCGGCATTGGCCGCATCGGCGGGACCGTGACCGCGATCCCCGCGCCGCGCGCGAGCGCGCTGGGCGTGGGTCACCAACCCACCGACTCGCCCGAGGTGCGCCGCGTGGCGCTCGGCTTCGATGAGCGGGTACCAGAACATTTCAAGGAGGCGCTGCGCCTTGCGAAAGAGGCGCATCAATGAAGGTCTGCATCGTCGGCGCCGGTGCGATCGGTGGATTCATCGGCACCCGCCTCGCAGCGGCCGGGCAGGCCGAGGTCAGTGCGGTGGCGCGCGGCGCCACGCTGGAGGCGTTGCGCCGGCACGGCTGGCGCATGAACACGGCGGCCGGGCTGGTGCAAGCGCCCGCGAACGCGAGCGACGACGCGGCCGCGCTAGGCCCGCAGGACCTTGTTGTCATCGCAGTCAAAGGGGCGGCTCTCACTTCGGTCGCGCGCGGCATTGCCCCGCTGATCGGTCCGAACACGCTGGTGCTGCCAGCCATGAACGGTGTGCCCTGGTGGTTCTGCCATGGCGTGGCGGGCTTTCCCGGCGGCGCGCTGCAGAGCGTGGACCCCGGAGCCGAGATCGAAATAGCCATCCCTTTTGGGCAGGTGCTGGGTTGCGTGGTGCATGCCAGCACCTCGACGCCCGAGCCCGGCCTGGTACAACACAAAATGGGCCAGGGCCTGATCGTGGGCGAAGCCAGCGGCGGCAGAAGCGAACGGGCGCAGCGCGTCGTGAACCTGCTCTCAGGTGCGGGTTTCGACGCCACGCACTCGGCCGATGTGCGCTATGACATCTGGTACAAGCTGTGGGGCAACATGACCATGAACCCGGTGAGTGCCATCACCGGCGCCACGGCCGACCGCGTCCTGGCCGACCCGCTGGTGCGGGGCCTTTGCTCCGCGGCGATGGCCGAAGCCCAGGCGATAGGCGCGCGCATCGGCTGCTCCATCGAGCAGGATGCGGAAGCCCGCCATGCGATCACCGCCAAGCTAGGCGCCTTCAAAACGTCCATGCTTCAGGACACCGAGGCAGGCCGCCCCATCGAGCTGGACGCCATCGTCGGCGTGGTGCGCGAGATCGGGCAGCGGCTGGATATCGCCACACCACACACCGACGTGCTATTCGGTCTTGCCCGACTTTTCGCGCGCGTGCGCGGCCTTTACCCAAAGGAAGATTGATAGCCAGCTCTGCGGTGAAGACAGCAGAGACGGTACGACGCGGCAAGCTGCCTTGACGTTCCTGTATCAAGTGCCAATGGAATATAGAGGAATACAGAAAGGGCGACACCAACCATTCGAACTGTTGGGTTTTCGTCGCAGTCCCTGGCCCGGCGGAATTCCCGGAATCCAATGACCGTACCCAGGTTCGGTCCATTGTGGATGCGTACAAGCCTCGTGCATGGCAGCAATGCAGTACCCTCGATCGTCGTGTGCAAGGGGACGCCCAAGCCAACTATGTGGACGACATGCCATCGAAGCTTGGTCAGGCATGGTCGTGGCACGAGCGTCAGGCGGGCCAAAATGCGCAGTATCGGTTCGAGATCCGCTAGATCTGGCTTGGCCCCCATGCAACCGGGCTGACGCTGTGCTGGGCGGTACTTCAGCTCTGCCGGTCAGAGGCCGGCATCGCTGCCGGGTCCATCCAAAAGGCTCCCCACAGGTTTCCGTCGCGGTCAGCGAGGTCACGGCCGTACATGAAGCCCAGCTCCTGCACAGGGTTCACGTCGGCCTGCCCCCCGTGGGCCGCAGCGGCATTGTTCATCGCATCCACGGCGTCGCGGCTGTCCAAGGCCAGCGAAAGCATCACACCGGTGGACCCGTGCGGCGGGAGCGGCCGATCCGTGAACGTGCGCCACTTGGCGTGCGTGAGCAGCATCGCGTAGATCGCCTCGCTCCACACCATGCAGGCGGCGGTGTCGTCGCTGAATTGCGGGTTTTGCTGGAATCCCAGCGCCTTGTAGAAGGCGATCGAGGCTTGAAGGTCGGTGACTGGGAGGCTGACGAAAATCATCTTGGTCATGGCGTTTCCTTGGTGGCGGCGTCCTGAGCGTGGACGCTTCACCAGTACGACGAACGACCATAGCCTGAATCGACACGGTGACCCGGGGCCATGCCCCAGGCCTTCAGTGAACCCGCGTCTCTTGGCGGCTGTGCCCCTCGGCTTGCACGACCCTTGCAGGGACGAACGGTACGGAAGCCTGAGACAGGGGCAGTCGATGCGCCGCTGCACCTGCGCAGCGCAAGGGCTCACGGCAAGCGCCTTACTCCGGATAGGCTTCGACGTTGATCGATAACCTGACTTCATCGGCGATGGCCGGCACGCCGAATTTCATGCCGAAATCCGTGCGTTTCAAAGTACCCACGGCGTCAGCGCCGCACATGGGTTTCTTGGTGAAGGGATGAGGGCCGCATTTGAATGCCGTGACGGAGAGCTTGAGCGGGCGAGTCACCCCCAGCAACGTCAGGTTTCCGTCGATGCTTTCAACGGCGTCGCCCTTGAAAACGAAGCGGGTCGACTTGTAGCTCATCTCGGGGAATTCGGCGCTGTTGAAAAAGTCGGACCCGCGCAAATGCTCATCGCGCGAGCGTGTTCCGTCGCTGCGCCGGGCGTCGCCCGACGAAACGGATGCCGTCGCGATCCTGACGTCCAGCGAGCCCGATTTCGCCGCCTCGTCGAGCACGATGCGCCCGGTCATCTTGTCAAAACGGCCCTGGATCGTCGACATGCCGAGGTGGTTGACCGCGAAGCTCGGAAACGAATGCAGGGCGTCGATGGCATAGTTCTGCGGCGCCGCGCTGGCGGTGGACGCCAGGAAAACGGCTGAAAGTGCGAGTGAAGAGCGCAGCATGGTGAGAATCCTTTGCAATCTGAAGTGAAGGGGAATGAGCCGCCAGGCTGAGGTGGGCAGCCTCAGGAGGCTCGCGCGGTCCACAGCGAGATGAACACAGCGAGCAGCATGGGAATGGATGCCGTTGCGGTGGCAACGAAGCTGCGCAGCCAGAAGGCGCGGCCTGGCATGGTCTTGATGCGTGCGCAAGCCGGAACGGCCAGCATCGGCAGGAGGCCGTACCAGGGAAGCGAGCCTGTTGCAACGGCCAGCGTGCCCACCAGGCCCGCGGCCACATGGGCGGGCAGCGCCAGGGTGTGGCCGGTGGGGGCGCTTTTGGGCTTGAGGGCCAGCACAAGCCAGGCGGCTCCCGCACCCGCCGCGGTGGCGATGCCCAGTTGAGCCAGCAGTGCGGAAGCGCCCGCGAGCGCCAGGGCGCCGCTGCCGAGACCGAGGACCAAGGCTGAAGCCGATGCGGGCGCCGCGTCTTCTTCCGAAGCGACGGCGGTATAGGCCAGCGCTGCCACGAAAAGCGCGGCCGCGGCTCCAGCAAGCAGCGCCGTGGCGAGCTCTTGCTGTTGCAGCACACGCCATGCAACCCATATGGCAGACAGGCCTGCCGCACCGGCGAGCCCCATGCGCAGCCTCCCCGGGGCGATACGCGCCGCCAGCAACTCCAGCGGAACGATCAACGCAATCAGCAGCATCTCAATCGTGATCAGCTTCTGGAGGGAGGTTGATGCCGTGAATGAGAAACCGATCGTCAGCGCGACGGCGAGGGTAAAGGCAGCGCCGGTGGCCAGCCCGAGAAAACGCGTCCGGGACAACGGCCAGGCGACTGCCAACGCTGCGAGGAAAGGGGCGACACCCGCCTGTATGGCGGGATGGTCGAGCAGTTCGTTCATGCCGCCGTCAGCCCGCGTCGGCGATCAGGCCGGCCTGTTCAATACCCGCAATGGCGCATCGCTCGTCGTTGTCCGGTATGTCGCCGCTGATCCCCACGGCGCCGATGACAGCGTTGTCGGTGCCGCGCACCAGGACGCCGCCGGGCACCGGGACCATGCGGCCTTCGGAGACGGCATTCAGTGCGTTGTAGAACCCAGGGTGGGCTTCCGCGCGCTGGGCCAGCACACGGCCGCCCAGCCTCATTCCCAGAGCGCCCCATGCCTTGCCGACAGCAATCTGCGGGCGCAAGATCCCGGAAGCATCTTCGCGCTTGAACGCGACCAAGTGCCCGCCCGCGTCCAGCACGGCGACGGTGAGCGGCTTGAAGTTCGAGCGACGGCCGAGCACCAAAGCGGCGTCGACGATCGTTGCGGCGGATGAAAGGCTGAGGCTGGACACGGCAATCTCCGGAATGTTTTCGCTGGACATGGATTCAGACGGTGAGCGCCATTTCGCGCTGGATGATGCGGCTCGCGAAGCGCCACACACCGTCCGTGTCCTGGACGAAGGTATCGAACAGGTCATTGATCCGGACATGTGCGTCTGCATCCGCCCCCAATTGCTCGAAGGTCATCTGGATCGCCGTGGTATGCACCAAGTTGCCTTCGATCCGGTCCACGCGCAGGTTCGACCAGATGTGCCTGACTTTGCGCTCGGGATTGAGCGCGCGCCGGTAGCAGTCGTCCGCTATCTTCTGCCGCCCGATCAGGTCTTGTCCGCCAACGCGCAGCGTTCCGTCTGAAGTAAACAGCTGCGAGAGTGCGTCGCCATCGGCTCTGTCGGCATGCCATGCGAAGTCGCTGAGCATGCGCTCGATGCTGGGGATATCAAACAGTGCCATCGTCGGTTCCATCCACGGTTTCGAATTCTTCGGTGCTGTCTTCAGGGACAACGATTGGCGGCAAGCCCATCAGGAAGATGACCAGTTCCGAGTGGGCCCTGATCGTGGCTTGCTCGCCCGGTTCGATCTGCACGGCGTCGTACTCGCCGATGGGCTCGCGGCCTGCCTCACCGCTTCCCTGGGTCACGAACAGCAGCCGCCGCGCGCTGTCGTGCACCGAAGTCCAATCGCCTCCAGCTTCGATGCGCACCATCTCCACCCAGACGCCACGCTCGGAAAACGCGCCGAGAAACTTCTTGCGGGTTTTGGGGGTTTCCGGCGTGGGAAGCCAGTTGAACCGCTGCGGGTCGGCAATGACGACTTTGGGGTAGCGCGGCATCGGGTACTTCAGGCGCTCGCCAAAAACATGTTCCCAGATGACGTTGAGGCCCCATTCCATTCTGCCGTCCGGATGGCGGTAGTTCGGCCCGACGAATTCCCCGGTCTTCGCCAGTTCCGCGCGGGCTGCCAGCCGCTGGCCCATGCTCATGAAGCCGCAGCCTGAGGCGCCTCCAAACTGCAGGACCAGCTGCAGCCGTTCCCCCGGAGGCGTCTTGCCCAGTGGATCGTCCTGCGGTCCGTAGGGCATGCCCTCGGCGAAATAGCCGACCTGGCCTTCTTTCTGCTTCAATCCGTCGCCGATATTCATGTCGCCGCGCAGCGGCAGCCGGATCTGGTCGAAGTTGTGCCGGTGGCGCGGCATGTGAAAGTCGCCGTCCTGTCTGCCCAGCACCAGCATGAAGTTGTCGCGTGAGGATGGATCGCCTTCCAGGCAATACTGAAAGACGAGGTTGCCGCTGGGATGGTCCTTGTGCCAGTCCGAAGGGGAGAAGCGTTTTGTTTTCATATCTATTCGTGTGATGGCTGTGTCGTTGGAGTGCTGAAAAAATCCGAAGGACTCAATCGGCGCGTATGCCCGCGGCCTTGATGACGGCGCCCCACCGGTCGCTTTCGGCGGCCACCAGTCTCTTGAATTCCTCGGGTGTTCCCGGTGTTGGCTGCAGGCCGGACTCGGCGAAGCGTTTTTGCACGTTCGCATCGAGCATCGCCCGCCGCAACCCGGTGTTCAACCGGTCGACGATCGCAGGCGGCATGCCGGCCGGGCCGAGCAGGCCGTGCAGCGTGAAGGCAAGCATGTTCTTCAGGCCCAATTCGGTGAACGTGGGAACATCGGGAATGGTGGCGATGCGCTGGGTCGCGGTGACGGCCAGCGGGCGCACTTGTCCTGCGCGGATGTTCTGCAACCCGATGGTGAGGTCCATCATCATGCATTCGACCTGGCCGCCAATCACATCCTGGATGGCAGGCGAGCCGCCCTTGTAGGACACATGCGTCAGCTGGATGCCCGCGCTGCGCTGCAGCAGCTCCATCGCGATGCGGTGCAGCGATCCACTGCCTGCGGACGCGAAGTTCACCTTGCCGGGGTACTTCTTTGCATACGCGAGAAACTCCGCCAGGGTTTTGGCGGGAAAAGCCGGATTGACGACCAGGGTGACCGGAACCTGCCCGATGGCCCCGATGTACGTGAAGTCCTTGTCCTTGTCGTACGGAAGCTTGGCGTACAAGTGCGGGTTGAACAGCAGCGTGGAATTCTCGGCATTCATGATCGTGTAGCCGTCCGGCTTGGATTGCATGAGCGCGCTGACAGCGATGTTCCCGGAAGCGCCCGGCCGGTTGTCCACCACCAGCGGTTGCCCGAGGCCGGGCTGCATGCCTTCGGCCAGCCCGCGCACCACGGCATCGGTGGCGCCTCCCGCAGGAAAGCCCACGATCCATCGGATGGGTTTGGTGGGATAGCTTTCCTGGGCCATGGCCGGCCGGATCATGGTCTGTGCGAGGGCCGCGGCCAGGCTCGCGGCGAAAGTACGTCTTTTCATCGTTTTCATAAGTGTTTCCAGATGGGCGGTGCCCTAGTCGTCCGAGGTGTAGCCGGTTTGCTGGACGACCGGAGCCCAGCGCTCCAGATCCGTCTTGATGAGCGTGGCAAAGCGGTCTGAGGGCAAGGTGAACGATTCCATCGCCATCTTGGCAAGCGTCTCGCGCGTGTCGGGCGCTTTGAACGCTTCAGCGATGGCCGTGTTCGTTGCCGCAACGATGGATTCCGGTGTCTTGGCCGGGAGGAACAGGCCAAACCAGGTCATGGACTCCAGCATCGGAAACCCGGCCTCGCGGAATGTGGGCACGTCAGGGGCAAACCGGGAGCGGGCGGGACTCGATACCGCGAGAATCCGTGCCTTGCCGGCCTGGGCAAACGGCAACTGCTCGCCCAGCACGTTCACGCTGGCCGCAATCTGCCCGGCAACCATGTCCTGCAGTGCGAGGATCGAGCCGCGATAGGGAACGTGCGTCAGTTCAAAGCCCGCAGCCTGCGACAGCAGCCAGCCTGTGAAGTGCAATGTGCTTCCGGCGCCGGACGTGCCGTAGGTTGCCCTGGTCGGATTCGCTTTCGCCCATCGTACAAAGTCGCTCAGCGTTCGAACCTCGGCAGGCACCGAAGGGCCTACCGCGAAGCCCAGCGGCACCATCGAAAGCGCCGTCACGGGCTGCAGGTCGATCAACGGCCGGTAGGTCAGCTTGCGATAGACGTGTGGATAGATCGTCATCATGGCGTCGGGGGTGACCAGCATGACGCTGCCGTCGGCCGGAGACTGCCGCACGTTGTCGACCGCAAGCCGGCCGCCGGCGCCGGCGCGGTTGTCCACCACATGGGGGACGCCGGACTGGCTCAGTTTGGTGGCGACGAGACGCGCCACCACGTCGGCCGCGCTTCCTGGCGGAAAGCCGACGCAGACACGCACCGCTGCCCGTTGTGCCCGTGCAGCCGTGCCCTGGATGCCTGTGAGAAGGCCCGCCAATCCCCCGGCCATGTGTCTGCGTGTGATCATGCTGGCTCCTTCAAAAGCTGTGGCGAATGCCGAGATCGATGCCGGTCGCCTTGGCATTCGCGACACCGGCGATCGGCGCACTTCCTCCCACGGAGAAAGCGGCGCCGTTGTGGTTGTTCACCCGCGCATAGGTGGTGTACACCGCCGTGCGCTTCGACAGGTTGTGAACGTAGCCAATCGCGAGCTGTTCGGCATTCGCTTGTGCGGCATTGTTCCGTTTCGTTTTGATCAGCGACACTGGGATGTAGCCCACACCCAGCGGAATGGTTGCGCCAAGGAGATAGCTGCTGTTGCGGCTATTCGGCAGCCCGGTCTGGGCGACGGTGTAGGAGGCCATGAGGGTGGCGAAACCGAAGTTCCAGGACATGCCGCCATTGGTCAGGGTGAAGTCCTTGTTGGCCAGGTTGTTCGTCTTTGAATACGCAATGGCGCCATTGAACGGGCCGGTGGCATACCCAGCCCGGAAGCCGTAGTACTTTCCATCGGACGCGGTGGCTGTTCCCGAGGGGTTTTCGCCGAGTGCGTACTGGAGCTGGCCGTACAGACCCTGCGCGCCGGCGGGATGCGGGGCGTTGTACAGGTATTGGATCGAATTCGAGTTGCGAACGACATTGACGCTCGGCCCGCTCGTGCCTGCAAACAGCAGGTTGCTGGCGGACGCCGCACCTTGCATCGCGAACGGATCGAACACCGCGAAATTCCAGAACGTGGGAACATAGTCGCGGCCAAGCCGCAGTTCACCCCAGGGTCCGAGGAGGCTGACCGTCGAGCGCCTGTTGAATGTCAGGCCTTGATTAGCGGGCGTCGTGCCGGTGGCCTGGTTGTTGGTGTTGGTGGTGCCTCCCGTGCCGCTGTCCGCCGCAAACTCGGATTCAAGCCAGAAGCCCGCAGCCAGTCCCCCGCCCAGATCTTCAAGGCCTCGAAAGCCGATGCGGCTGGCGGCCAGGCCGCCACTTCCAAGCCGCGTCACCGTGGTTCCTCCATCGACCGAGTAGCGGTTGATGGCGGCATCGACCACGCCGAACAGCGTCACGCTCGACTGTGCGATGGCCAGGTTGGCGGTGAATCCGGCCAGGAGGACCGGTACATATTTCTTCATCTTGTCTCCTTGTTGTGAGTGAAGGCCTGCTCGGCCCTGATCCCTGTGCTTCTTATGCTTGACTCGAGGCGTTGCCTCTCCAGCCGGACGCGCTTTTCAAGTTCTTCCGGTGTCCCGGGCGCTGCCGGCAAGTCGTTTTCTGTGACATTCCTCGTGGCCTCTGGCGGCGGGAATCCCGTCTTCATTGGCAAAAGAAACCATCTTCATGTCCCCATATCCGTGTCATATATATTCGTGCGCGGCATGTCATGCAGCCATTTGCAGGCTCTGCCGTGTTCGGTGAGGCACCTGGCGGCCAACCAGCGCACACCAGGAGAATCAAGCCGTTACGATAGTCAGACACAGACACCGGGGCAACGTGAAGAACCATCTAAGCGATATCCACAGAATGCATATTGGCAGGCTCGACCTGAACTTGCTGCGTGTTTTCGACGCCGTCTACCGTACGCGCAGCGTCAGCCGCGCGTCCGAGGACCTGGGCCTGTCCCAGCCGGCGGCCAGTCAGGCCATTGCCCGTCTGCGGCTGGTTCTCAAGGACGCGCTGTTCGTGCGGGTACAAGGCGGGGTGGAGCCGACACCGAAAGCGCAGCGGCTGGCCACCGCCGTCCGGCTGGCCATCTCCACGCTGGAGAACGCACTCCTGGAGGCCGAGGAGTTCGATGCACGGTATGCGCGAAGGACGTTCCGGCTCCACCTCACCGACACGGGTGAGGCGCTGTTTCTTCCGCGTCTGGTCACCGAGCTGGCGCAAATCGCGCCCGGCATGGGAATACACAGCTCCGCTGTTCCGCACGACGAAATCGCTGCTGACCTGGACAACGGCCGCATCGATTTCGCCATCGGCTTTCTGCCGATGGTGGCGGGAACTCAAAGCGTGGAGCTGATGCGGGATCGGTACACCGTGCTGCTGCGGCAGGGACACCCATTTGCAACGCGAGTCTTGGCAAAGGAAGAAGCGGCCACAAAACTCTCCGAAATTGATTTCGTGGCAGTGGTCCGTCCCCACTCGGAAACCATGTTTGGCATGCTGCTTCCGGGCATGGAGCAGCGCGTCAAGCTCACCGCCTCACACTTTCTGGCCTTGCCGGACATCGTGCAGGGAACGGATCTGGGCGTCGTGGTGCCGCGGCGGATTGCGCACAGATTTTTCTTTCCTTTTGGCACCTATGAGACGGTCGATCCGGAGTTTCCGGACATTGTCGTGTCGCTGCACTGGAGCAAACGTTTCCAGCACGATCCGGCGCACGAGTGGATGCGCGCGCTGCTGATGCGCCTGTATGCGGAAGCACCGGCG
The DNA here is from genome assembly GCF_022809125.1 of Variovorax terrae. NCBI lineage: Bacteria > Pseudomonadati > Pseudomonadota > Betaproteobacteria > Burkholderiales > Comamonadaceae > Variovorax > Variovorax terrae. The sequence continues at coordinate 648,998 of NZ_JALGBI010000002.1, forward strand.
CCATCTGTTTCAGGCGTGTGAGCGGCGTAAAACGCACGCCGGCCAACAACGGAAGGAATTGCCGGCTTGCGCTGATGCCGGCCACCCGAATGGGGCGCGTCGCAGCGGCATTCTGCACCAGCAGCGTCGCCGGCCCTCTCCTGGACGGCCTCCGGCCGTTGCGCCCGGCTCGACCAAGAACATCAGCGGTCAGCGGGGCCCCGAGATGAAGCAGCCTCAGAAGGGCCCTCAGTGATACTTCGGCACGAAGGCCCATGTGGCGATGGGCGCGCGCCACAAGCCCATCCGCCGGGTTATGACCACCTTGGGCAGGTGTCCACCATGGGTTCGATCCCTGCTTGCCTGATGGACCACCGGCATTTCCCAGCCGCCGAGGCCTTGATCAGGTCTCCACAAAGTTGCCGTGGTCAGCCGGCATCTGCTACTGTGTCCTGTGTACGCTATCGAACAGATGGCGCAGCGCAGGCGTCCTTACCTGGGCTTGCTCATGCCGAGTGCCTTGCGGCCAGCCTGCAACGAAAGGCTTGAGCGATGGATGCATTTCCCACGAACACGCCCGAGAAATCAAGGCAAAACCAGTTGCTGGCTGCGCTGCCTGACGCGGAATGGCTGCGCTGGCAGCCCCAATTGGAACTGGTGGACCTTTCTCTTGGGCAAGTGCTGTACGAATCGGGCGCCAAAATGCCTTATGTCTACTTCCCCGTCGATGCGATCGTGTCGCTGCTCTACGTTCTGGAAGATGGCGCCTCCGCTGAAATTGCCGTTGTCGGATTCGAAGGGGTGGTGGGTATTTCTATTTTCATGGGAGGTGGTACCACTCCCAGCCGGGCGGTGGTGCAAAGTGCGGGCATGGGGTTCAGATTGCGCGCAGACGCCATCAAGAGCGAATTCGACCGCTCGGGGCCGGTGATGCACCTGATGTTGCGATACACCCAGGCGCTGATCACGCAAATGGCTCAGACGGCCGTCTGCAATCGGCACCACTCGCTGGACCAGCAGCTCTGCCGCTGGTTGCTGCTGAGTCTGGACCGGCTGCAGGGCAACCAGCTGCTGATGACGCAGGAACTCATTGCCAACATGTTGGGCGTGCGGCGGGAAGGCGTGACCGAAGCGGCGCTCAAGCTGCAGAAAGCTGGCTTGATCAGCTATGCACGTGGACACATCAGCGTGTTGGACCGCCCTCGCCTGGAGAAGCGGACCTGCGAATGCTACGGGGTTGTGAAGAAGGAGTACGACCGCTTGCTGCCTCCATCAAAGGCCTCTTGACACGACGGAAGGCTGTATGTGCGTTGGCAGACAGTCGACATGCCTTGCGCGGCTCACACTGGGAACAACTCATCCAGGCGCTCGCGCCTGAGATGGGCTTCATGGCGCCATTCCTGTCGGGTGACGCGTATAGCCAGTGAGAAATTGCCCATGGCCCGGCCCGAGAATCATTTGATACATCAGTTACCGAAAGCCGCGCGTCGGCATCTGCTGAATCAGTGCGAGCCGTTCGAGTTGACGTTGTTCTCCGAACTCAGCGAGCGCGGCAAACCCTTGAGCCATGCCTACTTTCCCTTGGAAGGGTTCGTCTCGCTGGTGATTGATGTGGACAGTCACCCGGCGCTGGAAGTCGGCATGGTGGGGCGCGAAGCAATGCTCGGATCCGAGTTGATTCTTGGGCTGGCGAAAACCCCCTGGCGCGCGCTGGTGCTGGGGGCGGGCAGCAGCTGGCGCATCGGCGCCGAGGCATTGCGCAAGGAAAGTGCTTTCAGCCCCGAGCTTCAGCAGGTGCTGAAAACCAGTCTGCTGGTACGGCTGTATCAGCAGACGCTGGCCTTGGCCTGCGAGCGTTTTCACATGATCGGCCCTCGCTTGGCGCGCTGGCTGCTGATGAGCCAGGATCGCGCGCAAGCAGGCAGCTTCCATGTCACCCAGGAGTTCATGGCGCTGATGCTTGGTGTGCGCCGCGTCGGCGTATCGATGGCCGCTGGCATCTTCCAGCAGAATGGCCTGATCGAGTATCACCGTGGCGAGCTGAAGGTCCTGAACCGCCCGGCATTGGAAGCCCATGCCTGCAGCTGCTATGACGCCAACAAGAGGCTCTATGCTGAGCTGACGGGACGAAAGCGTTGACCGGCGGCAGCTTGGCCGTTGCCGAGTGAGTCAGCCGTGCAGCGGGTATCCGGGAGGCTTCGTTGCGGGCTCCCTTTGACGTCGCTGGCCCGTCTTGTTCCCCGACGGGTGCAGTGGGTCATTGTTGGAGCTTCTGCCTTTGTCGAACGCGCTGGGCGTCTCCTTCATCGCGGTTCACTGCGCCATCAAAGTTCTTGCTGGTCACAACGATGTTGTTCTGGCGATCGGCCTTGTCGGCCGAGACACTCTGGATGCTCATGCTGCTGTCCACTTTCACGACACCTTGAACATTGCTTGCCACAAAAACGGCCAAGTCAATTTGAATCTGATCGTCTGCCCTGCCGCTGAGCAGGACTTTCCCTTGGTGGGTTTCCACACCAATGTTCAGGCTGCGCACGTCGGGGGCCGAGAGTAAAGCCGCCATGACGCTGGCAGTCAAGACGCTGTCATCTACAACGGCTCGTGCTGTCGTGATCGGCGGCGCCAAAGCCGCCGACTCTTCGAACTTGCTGCAGCTCTGGGTCAGGAAAAAAATAAGCACTGCGGATGAAGTGACGAGGAAATGGAATGGGATTCGAACAAGCATCGGAAGTCTCTACATGCGGTGGCCATCGGTTGATTGCCTTTGCAGAGCACTGTCCGATTTTTTCCGCCTGCTGTCTGTTCGGAACCGTACTTATCGCCGACGCCTCTTTTCCAGACCCATTTGGGCCCTGTGTGCTGGCGTACAGACAGCCGATCTTCGGGCATGCAGACTCGCAGATATGGACGGGCGCATGGGGCCAGCGATCACGATTGCAAAGGCCATCGATTTCGCCAAGTGCAACATGCGACTCAAGTAACGGCGAACCGGGAGATGGCGCAAATGATTTCCCGGTGCCGCGAGATTGCCGGTATACGGATGAGATCGGCAAGCAGATATTCAATCCATTTTCAACACAGAGGTATCCAATGAAGACGATCAATAAACTAGTGGCCAGTACGCTGGTCGCGGCAGGGCTGCTCAGCTTGGGCGGCTGTGCTGGAATGTCCACTCGAGACAGGAACACCGCAATCGGCGCTGGCGCAGGTGCTGTCGGAGGTGCCGTCCTCACGGGCGGCAGCACTCTCGGAACAGTCGGTGGCGCAGCGGTCGGCGGCCTCATCGGCAACGAAGTCGGTAGAGACAGAAGATAACGCAGCAGTGCAGGATGGACGAGATGCCGGCCATGTCGGGCCGGAGTTTCAAACTTTCAGAACAGATAGCCAACTCAATGTTCTCTTCAGCATATCCTCCCTTGCCGCCATCGGTTCCGTCGGAATGGTGGTGATCCGCCATATGCATTGATCACGGGGAATAGGCATGCGCAATTGATCGTTCGGCAGCTGAACCTTGCCGTCGCATCATCATGCTGCTGATCTACGCGATCGCAGCAACGCTTGCAGTGGGCGAACACAACCGATACAACCTGCCGCCACGGCTCTCTGCTTGGCTGGAAGGTTTCGAGTGAAACCCGTTTTGCTTCAGATTTGCCGCAACGCAGAACGGTCACGATTCATCCCTGAGTTGGAGATCGCTGTCGATGTCTGTCGCTGAATGGTCCTTGTTCGTTGGTGTGCTGCTGATCATGATGGTGCTGGCGAGCACGCTGCTGGGCCGGCTGCCTTTGAGCAGTGCGATGATCTACCTGGTGCTGGGGTGGCTGTTGGGCCCCGGCGCCATGAATGTATTGCGTCCCGAGCCTTTTCTGAATTTTGATGCATTGCAAAAGCTCGCCGAAGTCGCGCTACTGATTTCGCTGTTCGCCGTGGGGCTCCGGCTGGGCGTTCCGCTGAGCGATCGCCGCTGGCTGCTGCCGCTGCGCCTGGCGTTTGTCTCGATGGCTGCCATGGTGGCGATGATCGCTGCCATCGGTGTCTGGATGCTTCACCTGCCGCTGGGTGCTGCAGTGTTGCTGGGTGCCATTCTTGCGCCTACCGATCCCGTTCTGGCCTCCGGAGTGCAACTGGATGGCGGCGCGCATCCCGACCAGATTGGCTTCAGCCTCGCAGGCGAAGGCGGTCTCAACGACGGCGCGGCGTTTCCGTTTGTGATGCTGGGGTTCGGGCTGCTCGGCTTGCGTGAGCAGGGTCCCGGTTTGGTACGTTGGTGGGGCATCGATCTCATATGGGCGACCGTCGGTGGTGTCGCGATTGGCGGAGTGCTGGGGGCGGCGACCGGGCGTCTCGTCGTTTACTTGCGCAGCCGTCATGGCGAAGCGGTCGGGCTGGACGTGTTCCTGGGGCTTGGGCTCGTCGGCATGGCTTATGGGGTTGCCCAGCTCAGTTTGGCTTCCGGATTTCTAGCCGTCTTTGCAGCCGGCCTGGCGTTGCAGCGGGTTCGGGAGCAGCCGAAGCCGCACACGAGGCCGTTGGCCGCTGCTGTCGGCGCGGAAGGCCATTCATACGAAACGCTCGCCACACACTCACACCATGCGAGTGCCACCATGCGGGACTCCGTCCAGGGCTTCAATGAACAATTGGAGAAACTTGCCGAGCTGGCGATGGTACTGATGGTGGGTGCGTTGCTGGCCTATGCCAAACCTCTGCCGGCCGTTTGGTGGTTTGTTCCACTGATGCTTCTGGTGCTCAGGCCTCTGTCAGTCGTTGTGGCGATCGCAGGCGAGCGTCTGACCACACCGCAGCGCGCCATGATCGGCTGGTTCGGCATTCGCGGCGTCGGCTCGGTCTTCTACGTTTTGCTTGCACTGAGTCAGGGCGTCACAGGCCGCATTGCCGATACCCTGATCTCGTTGACGTTGTGGACCGTAGCGGCGTCAATCGTCGCGCACGGATTGACGTCGCAACCACTGATGCACTGGTACCTGGTCTGGCGCAAGCGGCGGTTGAAAAAGTGAACTGCAAGAAATTGCATCCCATGAAGCCGTCTTCGCGTCTAGCCATCGGCCAAAGTTTCGCCTTGAGCGATAGGCTGTGACTGGTCAGAGCCAATGGCCTCGTTTTCATGCAGGCGAAATGGGGGCAATGCCCGGTTTGAGCAGAGCCGTTGCCGGCAACGCTTCACATCCAGAAAGCTGCGGCATTTCAGCCCACTCTCCGCTATGCGTCAAAGTCCGATGCTATTAAAATAATAGCGTCAGGCCGCTTGTCATATGCCGTTGCTGAAAGGTTTCTTGCTAGACTCGCGCGCATGAATCCGCCGGATGCTCCTTCTTTTCCTGCCGATGCCGCCCAGCAGGACTGGGTCGAATCCCGGCTGATCACGGCCATCATGGACAACGCGGGCTCTGCGCTGGCGGCCATGGCGGCCACCATCCCCGTGATCGTCGTGCTGCTGTACCGCGAGGCCTGGCTGCCTGGCCTGCTGGCCTGGGCAGGGGCGGCCACGGGCATCTGCCTGCTGCGGCTGGCCATGATCGCGCGCTACCGGCGCCACTATGCGGGCACTACCGGGCCGCGGCTGCTGGCGTTCTGGCAGCGCTGCCTGTGGGCGTGGCCGGCCAGCGCGTTGATCTGGGGCGGCTCGATGCTGCTGTATTTCGGCCGCGGCCAGACCGAGAACGAGTTCGTCTGCATGATGGTGCTGGTCGGCATGGGGGCCGCCTCGGTGAGCGTGCTGTCGGCCAGCCTGCGCTGCTTCTACCACTTCACCAATGCGCTGGGCGTGACGGTGACGACGCTGCTGCTCTACGACCTGCTCGTCATGGACCCGTTCAACAACGACCTGCGCGACTACGCCATGCTGGTGCTGGTGCTGGTGTTCTGGGGGCTGATCCGCGTCGGCGGCAAGCGCTTTCACCGCGTGCAGCGCAGCAGCCTGGAACTGCAGTACCACAACAACCAGCTCATCGAGTCGCTGACCCGCCAGACCCAGACCGCGCTGGATGCGGTGGGCATCAAGAACCGCTTCCTGGCCAGCGCGGCGCATGACATCCGCCAGCCGGTCCATGCGCTGGGGCTCTACGCCGACTGGCTGAGCAGCGAGCCCGAGCTGGTGCGCGAGATCGCGCCCAAGATCGTCGAATCCACCAAGGCCGTGAACGCGCTGTTCGATTCGCTGTTCGACCTGGCGCGGCTGGACTCGGGCAAGATTCGCATCAACATCGAGCAGATCGACGTGGCCAAGCTGCTGCGCGACCTGGAACTGCAATACCGGCCGCTGGCCGAGGCCAAGGGCCTGCGGCTGCGGCTGCACGTCGTGCCGGGCCAGGCCACATCCGACCCGATCCTGCTGCAGCGCATTCTGGGCAACCTGATCGCCAATGCGGTGAAGTACACGGCGCGCGGCGGCATTCTCGTGGCCTCGCGGGTGACCCGGCGCGGCATGCGCATCGAGATCTGGGACACGGGCGTGGGCATTGCGCCGGAACACCAGCGCGAGATTTTCCGGGAGTTCTACAAGGCACCGCCCAGCCATGCGGGCACCGAAGACGGCTTCGGGCTGGGCTTGTACATCGTCTCTCGCCTCTCCAACATCCTGGGCCATCCCCTGCGCATGAGTTCGCGCCCAGGGCGAGGCACGGTGTTCCGGCTGGCGCTGGAGGGGACGGACGCGGCGCAGGCCGACGCGCGGGCCGTGGCCTCGCTGGCTCAGCTCGTCAACAGGCCGTGAGTGCGGGCGTAGTAGATGGTCTGCGTGCGGCTCTTGACGCCCAGGCGGCGGAACAGCCGCCACAGGTGCACCTTTACGGTGTGCTCGCTAATGCCCAGCTCGTCGGCGATTTCGCGGTTCGACAGGCCGCGGTCCAGCATCACGATCAACTGCTTCTGGCGCTTGGACAGCTTGTTGTCGGTGGGGGCCAGTTCCTCGAAGCCGCCATCCGCGTTCAGCAGCGCGCGCAGCGCGGCGCCGATCTCGCTCGCGCCCGATGATTTCTCGATATAGATGTCGGCGCCGGCCTCGATGCATTGCTCTTCGGCATCGGCGGCCGGCGAGGCCGACAGCACCGCCAGCGGCGTGTCGGGATAGAGGTTCTTGAGTTGATGCACGCCGGAAACCCCGGTGGTGTCGGGCAGCTTGAGATCCAGGCAGAACAATTCGGGGGCGCCATGGGCCTTGACGGCGGCATCCACGCCGCCCAGCCGGTCGAGTTCCACCACGTTGGCGCCGGCGCGCAGGCGGCGCAGCAGCATGACCACGGCTTCACGCATCAGGGGGTGATCGTCGATGACATAGAGACTCATGGGAAAAACCTGATCTTTCGTCGAATGGGTTTGGGGTTGAAGGATACCTGCGAATGCCGGAGTCCTGTCGGAAGCCGGCACGCGCTGTGCGGGCTTCAGGCCGCGGCCTGGGCCAGCTGCCGCAGCGCCGCCGCCACGGCCTCGGGGGCCACGCCGGCCAGCGGCTGCAGCCGGGCCTGCAGCGCTGCCAGGGCGGCGGCGCCGTCTTTCTGAAGCTGGGCGATGGCCTGTCCCGCGTCCCGCGGCGAGTCGAAGCCCTGGCTTTGCAGCAGCAGCAGGCCCTGTGCATCGAGCAGCTTGAAATAGAACTTGCCGTCTTGTTCGCGGTACTGCTTGAAGGTGGGCAGGCCGGTCTTGCCGGCCTTGGCTCCCTGCGGCTTCGCGCTCTGCGCGCCGAGGTTGCGCAAGCCGACGGCCTGGCGCAGCTCGGCGATGAAGGCGCTGGACAGCTCGCGCGCCCTGGCCGCACCGGCTCGCAGGGTGTTCTCGATCCTGGCCGGATCGTTGACCAGCGATTCGTAGTGCGCGCGCATCGGCGCGATCTCGCGGTCGATGCGCTCGAACAGCAGTTGCTTGGCATCGCCCCAGGCAATGCCTTCGGCGTAGGCCTTTGCCAGCGCCGCCGTTTCCTCGGTGCTGGCAAACGCCTGGTAGATCTGGAACAGGGCCGAACCTTCGGTGCTCTTGGGCTCGCCCGGCGCACGCGAATCGGTCACGATGCCGGCGATCTGCTTGCGCATCTGCTCGCGCGGGGCGAACAGCGCGATGGTGTTGTCGTAGCTCTTGCTCATCTTGCGGCCATCCAGGCCGGGCAGGGTGGCCACGGATTCCTCGATCGCCGCCTCGGGCAGCACGAAATGCTCGCCGTAGAGGTGGTTGAAGCTCTGCGCCATGTCGCGCGCCATCTCGATGTGCTGGATCTGGTCGCGCCCCACCGGCACCTTGTGGGCCTTGAACATCAGGATGTCCGCGCCCATCAGCACCGGGTACATGAACAGGCCCGCCGTCACGTCGGCGTCGGGGTCGTGGCCGGCCGCCAGGTTCTTGTCGACCGAAGCCTTGTAGGCGTGCGCGCGGTTGAGCAGCCCCTTGCCCGTGACGCAGGTGAGCAGCCAGGTGAGCTCCGGGATCTCGGGGATGTCGGACTGGCGGTAGAAGAGCACCCGCTCAGGGTCCAGGCCCGCGGCCAGCCAGGTGGCGGCGATCTCCAGCGTCGAGCGCTGGATGCGCGAGGGCTCGTCGCACTTGATGAGGGCGTGGTAGTCGGCCAGGAAGTAGAAGCTCTGGACGTTCGCGCTGCGGCTGGCGGCGACGGCGGGACGGATCGCGCCCACGTAGTTGCCCAGGTGCGGCGTGCCGGTGGTGGTGATGCCCGTCAGGACGCGCAGGGAAGGGGAGGCAGGGGAACTCATGGCGATAGCGGGTTCAGCGGAACAGGGAGGCCAGCGGGCCGAGCATCAGGTTGAGCACGGCGTAGCCGAGCGACATCAGCGGGCGCAGCCAGTAGGTGCTCACGATGCCGGCGAGCACCAGGCCCATGACGATGAAGAAGCCCCAGGGCTCGATGCGCGCCACGACCTGGGCCTGCTTCCAGGGCAGCAGGCCGACCAGGATGCGGCCGCCGTCCAGCGGCGGCAGGGGAAACAGGTTGAAAGCCCACATCACCAGATTGACCAGCACCCCGGCATGCGCCATTTCCAGGAAGAAGCGCTCCTGCACGCCCAACCCGCTCATCAGCACCAGCAGCACGGCCCAGACGATGGCCTGAACGAAGTTGGAGGCCGGGCCGGCCAGGGCCACCCAGACCATGTCGCGCTTGGGGTTGCGCAGCTGGCCGAAATTCACCGGCACCGGCTTGGCATAGCCGAACAGAAAGGTGCCCGAGGTGGCGAAATACAGCAGCAACGGCATCAGGATGGTGCCGACCGGGTCGATGTGCTTGATCGGGTTGAGCGTGACGCGCCCCAGCATCCAGGCCGTGCTGTCGCCGAAGTGGCGCGCGGCATAGCCATGGGCTGCCTCGTGCACGGTGATGGCGAACAGCACCGGCAGGGCGTAGATCAGAACGGTCTGGATGAGATTGGAGATGTCCACTCGCCGATTGTCTCAGACAGCGCCGGGCTGCAGGCCCAGGGGTGCCAGATCGCCGCGCCCCTGGCGCAGCAGCACCGGCTCGCCGCCCCCGCCCATGGGGGTGAGGTCGATCACGGTGGTGGGTTCGGAAGGGCAGGCGCCGGCATCGATGACGGCGGCCACTTGGTGCTCGAAGCGCTCGCGGATGTGCTGCGCGTCGTTCAGCGGCTCGCGCTCGCCCGGGGCGATCAGCGTGGTGGCCAGCAGCGGCGCGCCATGCAGCGTCAGTAGCGCTTGCAGCACCCGGTGGTCGGGCACGCGCAGGCCGATGGTCTTGCGCTGCGGGTGGCTCACGCGGCGCGGCACTTCCTTGGTGGCTTCGAGGATGAAGGTGTAGGGCCCCGGCGTGGCGGATTTGAGCAGGCGGTACTGCTTGTTGTCCACCATGGCGTAGCTGGCGAGTTCGCTCAGGTCGCGGCACAGCAGCGTGAGGTGGTGCTTGTCGTCCACGCCGCGGATGCGGCGCAGGTGGTCGACCGCGGCCTTGTCGTCGAGATGGCAGGCCAGCGCGTAGCTGGAGTCGGTGGGCACCGCCGCGATGCCGCCGCGCTCCAGCAGCGTGCAGGCCTGCTTGAGCAGGCGGTGTTGCGGGTTGTCGGGGTGGATCTCGAAGTATTGGGCCATGGTGCTTGCCTCAGGCTTCTGCAGGTTCGAACACGATACGGCTTTCGCGCACGGTCAGCCAGCCGCCCGCGGCGCCGCACACCGCGATCAGGGCGATGCCCAGCAGCGACCACTGGTCGGGCATGTGCGAGAACACCAGCCAGCCGCCGAGCATGGCAAATCCGATCTGGGCGTAGAGAAAGGGCGTCAGCGTGGCGGCGGGCGCGCGTGCATAGGCCAGGATCAGCAGGAAATGCCCCACCGTGGCCATCAGGCCCATCAGCATCAGCGCGGCCCACAGCAGTGGCGAGCCCAGCGGCGTCCACACGAACGGCAGGGCCAGCGAGATGACCAGCGTGCCGACCCAGCCGGTGTAGAAGTGCATGGTGACCGGGTCCTCGGTCTGGGCGAGCTTGCTGGTCAGCACCTGGAACCAGGCGTTGCTGGCCACCAGGCCCAGCGGCAGCAGCAGCGTCCAGTTGAAGTCGCTGCCGCCGGGGCGGATGATGATCAGGGTGCCCGCGAAGCCGCCGGCCACCAGCAGCCAGCGCAGCGGCGACACGCGCTCGCCGAGCGTGGTGGCGGCCAGCAGCGTGATCGCCAGCGGCGTGATCATCACGATGGCGGTGAACTCGCCCACCGGCATGTACTTGAGGCTGAAGAACGAGAACAGGCTGGTCAGCAGCAGCAGCAGGCCGCGCAGGCACTGGTATTTCGGGTGGGCCGTGCGCAGCACCGCCAGCCCGCGCAGCGGCAGCACCACGGCCGTGGTGGCCACGGCCTGGAAAAAGTAGCGGAACCACAGCGCCATGAGCACCGGCACGGCGGCGCTGACGTACTTGGTGGTGGTGTCCAGCGTGGCGAAGCAGGCCACGGCCGCTACCACGAGCGCGATGCCCGCCAGGGCCGACGGCTGCGACGCGTGCCGGCTCACTGGATGCGGTCCGCCACGAGTTCCCAGACCGGCGTGAGCTCGCCGGGCAGGTAGGGCAGGCTGCCGAGGTCGGCATGGCTTTCGTCGGGGCTGTGGAAATCGCTGCCGCGCGAGGCGGCCAGGCCAAACTCGCGCGCCGTGGCGGCGTACTTCACGTACTCCGCCGGGGTGTGGCTGCCGGTCACCACCTCCACCGCCTGGCCGCCATGGGCCTTGAATTCGGTGAACAGCGCGTATTCCTCGTTGGCCGTGAAGCGGTAGCGCGCCGGGTGGGCGATGACGGCGACGCCGCCGCCCTGCGTGATCCAGGCCACGGCATCGCGCAGGCTGGCCCAGCGGTGCGGCACGTAGCCGGGCTTGCCCTCGGTCAGGTATTTGCGGAATACCTCGGAGGTGTCCTTGCAGATGCCGCTTTCCACCAGGAAGCGTGCGAAGTGGGTGCGCGAGATCAGCTCGGGGTTGCCCACGAAGCGCAGCGCGCCTTTGTAGGCGCCGGCAATGCCGACCTTGGCCAGCTGGGCCGACATCTCCTGCGCTCGCTGGCCGCGCCCGCCGCGCGTGGCCTGCAGGCCCTGGCGCATGCGCGGATCATCGGGGTCGAAGCCCAGGCCCACGATGTGCACGGTTTCACCCGCGAAGGTGACCGATATCTCGGTGCCGGTGAGGTATTTCATGCCGTGGGCGCGGGCTGCGGCCGCCGCCCGGTGCTGGCCGCCGATCTCGTCGTGGTCGGTCAGTGCCCACAGCTCTACCCCGTTGGCCGCGGCGCGCGCGGCGAGCTCTTCCGGCGTCAGGGTCCCGTCGGAGACGACGGAGTGGCAATGCAGGTCGGCGTTGAGAATGGAGGGCACGCACCGATTTTAGGCTTTATGGTCCGGGCCTGCTGCGCGCGGCAGGCCGACCCTGCGCCATCAGCCGCGGCGCAGGTCGGTGAAGGCCGAGAACTCCCAGCGCCGCAGGCCCACGATCATCGTGAAGCCGTCGCGGTACTTGGGGTCGATCTTCTGGTCGGCCAGGTGCTGGGCCGCGAAGTCCTGGCCGATGCGCGCGATGCGCTCCACGAAGGCCGGGGCCACGGCCTCGTTGATGTTGCCGTGCACCATCAGCAGCGTTTCGCCCTCGCGGTCGAAGCGGCCGCCGAAGTATTCGCCGACCACGTGCGTGAGGAAGAACTGCCGGATCGGCCCGTCGCCGCGCCAGCGGAAGGTCTTGGCGACCTTGAGGCGGTAGCGGTTGAGCGGCCTGAGCTCGATCACGCCCAGCCGGTCGAGCTGGGCCAGCCGGGCCGTGCATTCGGCCTCGGTGATCCGGTAGGTCTGCACCATCTGCTCGAAGGCCCAGTAGCTGAGCACGCAGATGGCCACCAGCAGCAGCTTGGGGTCCCTGCTGACCGCGAGCTCCTGCTCGTAGGTCAGCTCGCTCATCAGCGGCGTGGCCTGGGTCACGCGGCGCGACAGCTCGGCGAAGTCGGTGTTGAGCAGGCGGCACAGGTCGTCCACCCGCGTGAGCGGCATCTCCTTCTTGCTGAACATGCGCTTGACGCTGGATTCGCTCATCTCGAGCGCCGCGGCCACGTCGGCATAGGTCTTGTCCTGGGCCTTGAGTTCCTGCTTGAGAACGTCGATCAGCAGCGATGTGTCGGCCACGGCTCCTCCGGTGGGTCATGTTGTGCGGCAAGACGGTTGCGCCTGCGAGACCGCATCATAAAACCGATAATGGCCGCATGAAGTTCGACTACGCCAACCCCTACACCACCACCCGCCTCCCTGTTTTCGCCCGCAACGTGGTCTCCACGTCGCACCCGCTGGCGGCCCAGGCGGGCCTGCGCATGCTGCTCAAGGGCGGCAACGCCGTGGACGCGGCCGTGGCCGCCGCCGCCGCGATCACGCTCACCGAGCCGGTCAGCAACGGGCTGGGCAGCGACGCGTTCTGCATCCTGTGGGACGGCAAGGAGCTGCATGGCCTCAATGCTTCGGGCCGCGCCCCCGCGGCCTGGACGCCGGATTATTTCAAGCGCAAGTACGGCACCGACGCCCGGACGCCGCCGAAGCGCGGCTTCGACGCCGTGACCGTGCCCGGCGCGGTCGGCAGCTGGGTGGCCCTGAGCGAGCGCTTCGGCAAGCTGCCGTTCGCCGACCTGCTGGAGCCGGCCATCGAGATCGCCGAGCGCGGCTACCTGCTGCCGCCGGTGGTGCAGCAGAAATGGGCGGCGGCCACGCCCGAACTGCAGGGCCTGCCGGGGTTTGCGCAGTCCTTCCTGCCCTGGGGCCGGGCGCCGCAGGTGGGCGAGCTGTTTCAGTTCAAGGCGGCCGCGCGCGGGCTGCGGGCCATCGCCGAGACGCGCGGCGCGGCGTTCTACGGCGGCGAGATCGCGCAGGCCATCGAGAAGTTCTCGGCCGCCCATGGCGGCAGCCTGCTGGCGAAGGATTTCGCGGCCTACCAGCCCGAGTGGGTCCGCCCGATCGGCAAGGACTACCGCGGCTACACGCTGCACGAGATTCCGCCCAACGGCCAGGGCATCGCCGCGCTGATCGCCCTGGGCATCCTCGACCAGTTCGACGTGGCCGGGCTGCCCGTGGACGGGGTCGATTCCCAGCACCTGCAGATCGAGGCCATGAAGCTCGCCTTCGCCGACGTCTACCGCTACGTGGCCGAGCCATCGTCGATGGAGGTGACGGCCGAGCAAATGCTCGATGGCGCCTACCTCGCTTCCCGTGCCAGACTGATCGACATGAAGAAGGCACAGGATTTCGGCGCCGGCAACCCGGTCAAGGGCGGCACCATCTACCTCACGGCGGCCGACGAGAACGGCATGATGGTGAGCTTCATCCAGAGCAACTACATGGGCTTCGGCTCGGGCTGCGTGGAGCCCGGCTTCGGCATCAGCCTGCAGAACCGCGGCCACGCGTTCAGCCTGGACGCCGGCGGCCTCAACCCGGCCAACCTGGTGGCGCCGGGCAAGCGGCCGTTCCACACCATCATCCCGGCCTTCCTCACGAAGGACGGCCAGCCCGTGATGAGCTACGGCGTGATGGGCGCCAACATGCAGCCGCAGGGCCACATGCAGACCCTGGTGCGCATGCTCGACTACGGGCAGAACCCGCAGACCGCCTGCGATGCGCCGCGCTGGCGCTACAACGCGGGGCTGGAGATCAACGTGGAGCAGCAGATGGACCCGGCCACGGTGCAAGGCCTGGTGCAGCGCGGCCACCAGGTGGAGGTCATCAACGACTCCTACCAGGACTTCGGCGCCGGCCAGTTCATCTGGCGCGCGGGCGACCCGAAGGTCGAGGGCTACGTGGCGGCCAGCGATGCGCGGCGCGACGGGCAGGCGGTGGGCTTTTGAGTGAGGTTTCAAAGGAAAATATGCCGGATGTCCGCGTCGCGCGGTCATCGGTAGCTACAAAAAGCATAGCGCCCGGCCTGCTGCTCGCCTCCGTGGGGGCGATTGCCTTCAGCGGCAAGGCGATCATCGTCAAGCTCGCCTACCGCTATGGCGTCGATGCGGTCACCCTCATCATGTACCGCATGCTGTTCGCGCTGCCGATCTTCGCCGTGATGGCCTGGTGGGCCAGCCGCGGCCAGCCCGCGCTGACCCGCCGGGACTGGCTGGGCGTCGTGGGCCTGGGCGTGACCGGCTACTACCTCGCGAGCTTCCTCGATTTCGCCGGCCTGGCCTACGTCAGCGCCAGCCTGGAGCGGCTGATCCTCTACCTCAACCCCACGATCGTGCTGCTGCTGGGCTGGCTGGTCTACGGCAAGAAGATCCGGCTGGGCCAGGTGACGGCCATGGGCATCAGCTACGCGGGCGTGCTGCTGGTGTTCGGCCACGAAGCCAGGCTGCAGGGCAGCCATGCGGCGCTGGGCACGCTGCTGGTGTTTGCCAGCGCGGTGAGCTATGCCGTCTACCTGGTCTACAGCGGCGAGCTGGTGCAGCGCTTGGGCTCGCTGCGCCTGGTGGGCCTGGCCACCACGGTGGCGTGCCTGTGCTGCATCGCGCAGTTCCTGGTGCTGCGGCCCATGAGCGCGGCCTTCGAGGTGGCGCCGCAGGTGATCTGGCTGTCGGTGCTCAACGCCACACTGTGCACCGCCGTGCCGGTGCTGATGGTGATGATGGCGATCGAGCGCATCGGCGCCAGCCTGGCCGCGCAGACCGGCATGATCGGCCCGATGTCCACCATCCTGATGGGTGTGCTGATCCTGGACGAGCCGTTCACCGTCTGGGTGGCGGCCGGCACCGTGCTGGTGATTGCCGGTATCTTCGTGTTCAGCCGCACCGGGCGGCGCTGATCACTTCTTCTTCGCGGGCTGGCTGCGTGCGGGCGCCGCCGCCGGTGCGGCGGGGCGGCTGGCCGCCGCCAGCACCTCCATGCGCTGGGCCACGGTGACGGCCGGTTTGCCCGACAGCGCATCGAGCCGGTGGCCCATCGCGAGTTCGATCTGGTCGAGCCGCAACTGCGTGGGCGGATGCGTGCTGAGCGAGAGCGCGAACAGCGGGTTGTCGGGCGTGGCGCTGCGCAGCTGCTGCAGCACCGACACCAGGCCGTAGGGATCGAACCCGGCGCGCGCGGCCAGCGCCACGGCGGTGCGGTCGGCCTCGAACTCGTCGTCCTGGTCGAGGCCGCGCGCGTACAGGTCGCGGCCCATCGCGAGCAATTGCGACGACAGCGCACCGCCGACCCCGCCGCCCACCTGCGAGCCGATCACCTGCGTGAGCAGCCCGGCGCGCGCGGTCTTGTTCATGGCCTTGAGGTGGTGCCGGCCCGTCACATGGGTGATTTCGTGCGCCAGGATGCCCGCGAGCTCGGCCTCGTCGGCCGTGCGGTCAACCAGGCCGCGGGTCACGAACACGTAGCCGCCCGGCGCGGCGAAGGCATTGAAGCCCGGGTCGTCCAGCACCGCGAAGGTCCAGGGCAGGTCGGGGCGCGGAGACTGCAGGCTGATCCAGCGTCCGAGCTGGTTGACGTAGCGCTGCAGCGGCAGGTCCGGCGACAGCGGCTTGCTGCCCAGCAGCACGGCCGAGAGCTGGCGCCCGATCTCGATCTCGCGCGGCTCGTCGATCTGGTCGAGCGACTGCGACAGCAGCTTGATCAGCTCGCCGGCGTTGGCGGCCTGCCCGGCGGCGGCCGGGGCCGCGCCGCCGCCCAGCATCTGGGTCAGGGCGCCGGCCGCATTGGCGGGCTGAGGGGCCGCGGGCGCGGCCGGCTGGCCGGGCCGGATCAAGGACTGGAACAGGTTGAGGGCCTTGGCCGCGTCCTGGTTCTGCGCCGGTGCCGGGGCGCTGCCGGCCAGCAGCGCGGCCAGCGCCAGCAGGCGCAGCGTGGCCCGGCCGGCCGGGGGAGCGGTGATGGCGTGCAGCAGGCTCATGGCATCTCCGGGTTGCCGGGCGCGCCGCCGCGCTGCGTGGCGGCTCGCGGCGCGGCCGGGATGGGCAGCGGCTCCACGGCCTGCGCCGACAGGGCGGCCAGGCTGGCGAACTGGCGGGCCTGGCCGGCGTCGAGCCGCAGCGCCTCGGCCTGGCCGACGGCGGCGAGGTTGGGCTGGGCCTGGGCCAGGTCCTCGGCCCCGAGGCCGCGGATGCCCACGGTGGAGGTGGCGGGCGAAGCCAGGGGCGCCTGCGCGCTGCCCTTGTTGAAGAAGTTGGTGATGCTGCGCAGCGCGCCGGTGGCGGCATTGCCGCCCGGGGCCGCGCCGCCGGCGGCGCCGAGGTCGAACATGTGGACCCAGCCGGTGGCGCCCTGCGCCGTCTTCACCTGGACCCAGGCCCCCTGGCGCTCGCCCTGCCGCGTCACTGGCGTCTGCGCCGCCAGCGTGGCGAGGCTGCGCGAGGCGTCGCCGGGAGCCTCCCGCAGCTCGGCCGGCCGCTTGACCACGATGGCCTCGCCCTGTGCCTGCGCCGCGCCCAGGCCGGCCGCGAGCAGGCAATAACCCAGCCATTTCATCATGTCGGTTCCTCCACGTATCATCTTCTGCGTGATCAGCGACTCAGAACGGGGATTCTATGGATTTGGGCATTGCAGGCAAATGGGCGCTGGTGTGCGGCGCCAGCAAGGGATTGGGCTTCGGCTGCGCGCAGGCGCTGGTGCGCGAGGGCGTGAATGTGCTGATCGTGGCGCGCGGGGCCGAGGCGCTCGAGGCGGCCGCTGCTAAATTGATAGCAGACAATGGCCGCCCCGCGCCGACCTCCGTGCAATTCGTGGCTGCAGACGTGACCACCGCCGAAGGCCGGGCCGCCGTCTTCGCGCAGCGCCGGGACTTCGACATCGTGGTCACCAACGCCGGCGGCCCGCCGCCCGGCGATTTCCGTGACTGGGACCGCGAGGCCTGGATCAAGGCGGTGGACGCCAACATGCTGACGCCGATCGAGCTGATCAAGGCCACGGTGGACGGCATGGCCGCGCGCGGCTTCGGGCGCATCGTGAACATCACGTCGAGCGCGGTCAAGGCGCCGATCGACATCCTGGGCCTGAGCAACGGCGCGCGTAGCGGCCTCACGGGCTTCGTGGCCGGCGTGGCGCGCAGCAGCATCGCGGGCCGCGGCGTGACCATCAACAATCTGCTGCCGGGCAAGTTCGACACCGACCGCCTGGTGGGCACCTTGAAGGCCGCCGCACAGAAGAGCGGCAAGCCCCTGGAAGACATTCGTCGCGCGCAGCAGGCCCAGATTCCGGCCGGGCGCTACGGCACGCCCGAGGAGTTCGGCGCGATCTGCGCCTTCCTGTGCAGCGTGCACGCCGCCTACGTCACGGGCCAGAACATCCTGCCTGATGGCGGGGCCTACCCGGGAACTTACTGAGCCGGGCAGAACCTCCTGCCGAGAGCCGGCCGGCCTCACGGAAAAAATGAGGCAGCGCCCAGGCTGCCTCTTGTCTGATTCCCGTGTGCGCTAGCTGGCGCGCGAGGACGTGGGCACCGGGCCCAGCGGCTTGCCGCCGGGGCCGTCCTTGAAGGTCTGCCAGGGTTCGGGCGCAACCTGGGAGACGCCCGGCTTGCCGTAGTCGCACACGCCGCCCGGGAACACGGCCGCCAGGCGGTTCCACTGGGCGTCGGTGAACGCCACGAAGTAATCCGAACGCACCAGCGGCTTGAGCTGGCACTGCATGATGTCGCTCGTCAGCGGTTCGCCGGCGGCCGTGCGCGTGTCGCGGTACACCGGCCATTCGTCGAGCGTGGGCGAAGCGACCGTGGCCGAGCCGGTTCCCGTGGTGCTGGCCGCCATGCTGGGCGAGGGGCCGAGGTTGCAGTACGAGGTGTCGGTGCTCCAGACGCCGAGGTCCGAGCGCCAGCATGAATCCACCGCGGCGGTCGGCTTGTTGCCCAGGACCTTCTGGCGCAGCGTCTTGCCGGTCTTGTCGGCTTCCACGTTGGTCAGCCACTGGTTCATGGTTTCAAAGGCCCGGTCGGCCAGGTTGGCCGGCGCGGTCTTGTAGCGCCAGATGATCTGGTTGCCGTAGTCGCCGAACTCCTTGAGCAGGCGGTTGCGGATCACCCAGGCGCGGAAGTCGTAGTGCTCTTCGGTGATGTTGAAGTCGCGCCGGTCGATGATGGCCACCTCGCCGAGGTAGCGCGCATGGGCCACGCGCCCGGAGCGGTGCGTGATGTCCACGGCGCCCGGGTCGGCCTTCATGCGCGCGGCCTGCCACTGGCCGTTGATGTCGTAGCCGCCGATCTGCTCGTTCAGCGTGACGAACTTCTCGGGCGTGATCCGGCCGCCGTTCAGCGCGTTGAGCCCGTACTGGATGCCCGTGTTGTCCTGCGGGGACCTGGCGTAGCCGGTGGCGTCGCGCGGGCCGAAGATCGCGATGTTGAAGTCCTGCAGCGTGCATCGGATGCCGGCCAGGTTGGTCAGCGACCAGGTGCTGGTCTGGCCGCCGCAGCCCTGGTCGCCGATCGTGGGGTCCATGTAGTAGGGCTGGCGGCTCGCCATGTTGATGCTGGCCGGCCCTTCGCAGACCTGGTTCCACCGGTGGCCGTTCACCGCCGTCTTCTCGGCCACGCCGAAGGCCGTGGTGCTGGTTCCGTCCTGCGTCGTGTAGAAGCGCTTGAGCAGCCCGCAGTCGGCGAATTCGCGGCCCGGCGTCCAGGTGTCCTGGAAGGTCTGGGTCGGCAGCATGCCCTGGATCAGCCCGGGGTAGTTGGCGCTGTGCAGGTTCTGCTGGTGCGCGCCGCCGGAGCCGCCGTCCGACATCGTGAAGCGGATCTCGCCGTAGCGCTTGGCGATGTACTCCTTCATCATGATCACGGTCTCGGCCGAGGTCACGTCATTGCAGTGGCTGCCGTAGTTCGTCATCTCCGACGAGGCCACCATGAAGCCGCGCCGCAGGGCGCTGTCGTCCATGACGCTGCCGGGGCTGACCTGGGTGCGGCCGTACTCGCAGCCCGAGCCGAATTTCCAGAACAGCTTGTGGTTCCATGAGGGCGAGGCCTCCCAGGGCCTCCAGCCCTTGGTCGGGTCCGAGGGGCTGGCGAGATAGGCGATGTCGTACTTGCCGCGGTTGATGACGCCGCGCTCGATCCGCACGATGTAGGGCAGGGTGACGCCGGCATCGGTGGTGATGCTGGCGATGGCCGCCGCGGCCGGCGGCGAGTTCGGGTCATAGGTGGCGAACGAGCCGCCCAGCGTGCGGTACTGGTAGCGGTAGACAGGCGCCGCGATGTTGCACTGGTCGTCGACCGGGTCGCCAAGGTCGGGGTTGGTCAGGGTCGGGCTGGCGACCTTGGTCGTGCATGTCCAGGGCTTGACCTGCGGGCCCGAGATGAGCGGGCCGCCGATCGGGTAGTTGGTGAGCTCGATCTTCGCGCCGTCCTTGCCCGGCACCCTGGCACGCAACTGGTTCTTGCCGACCTTCAGGCCCGAGATCAGGCCGTAGTAGCGGCCGTCGGCGCGCAGCGCGAAGGCGGCCGTCACGTCCTTGCCGTCCAGGTCCACCTGCAGGCTGGCCACGGCGACGCCGGCCGGCGCGAGCAGTTGCACCAGCGCGTCACCGCCGGACACGAGATCGGCGCGGCCGGACAGCACCCGGAGCTCGGGGATGGGGCCGGGGGTCACCGTGGTGCCGCCGCCGGGTGGGCCGGCGGGCCCCGGGCTCAGGCCGTCGCTCCCGCCGCAGGCGGCGAGCAGGGCGGCAGCCACCGCGGCCACCGTGAGCCCGCATGCCAGCCGTCGGCGCGCGGGCGTGCCATGCATTTGCAAATTCAGCAAGTTCATCATTGTTGTCTCCTGTTATTCATTCGATGCCGGCCAGGGGCGCGCCTGGCGCACCAGGCGCAGCCATCGGCCGGATCGTGAAGAGGGGTGGCAGGGGCACCCGAGGCGCTCCTGCCGGGGGCTACTTAAGTGCAGGAAAAGTTCGCTGCGTCGTCCGTGCTGCCCGAGCCTTTGTAGACGGCCTTCTTGGGGTAGGCGCACAGCGGCCGTGTCCGCGTTACCGTGCCGCTGCTGACGCGGGAGGCGATCACGCTGTCGGGGGCCACGCCCTTGTCCACCCAGCGGTCGAGCGCCATCAGCAGGTCGTTCTGCGCGGTGGGCGTCGGGGCCGCCTGCCCGCCGTTGCCGAAGACGTTGGGGCCCGAGCCGCCGCTGCAGTGCCCCATGCCGGGCGCCAGGAACATGCGGAAGAACTTGTCGGTCTCGGCCTGCGAGCCCTGCAGCGTCTTGACCTTGTCGTAGTAGGCCACCGTGTCCAGGATGCTGACCACGGGATCGGCCCAGCCCTGGTAGGTGATGAGCTTGCCGCCGCGCGCCTTGAAGGCCGCGATGTCGGGGTTGGTCTGGTCCATCATGCCGCCGACCTTGGCGGCCGAGAACGCCATGTCGCGGTTGTAGTCGAAGGTCCAATGGTCCCAGGCCGGGTTTTCATAGACCCACAGGCGCCAGAAATCGGCTCGCGTGGGTTCCGTGGTGCCCCAGTAGCTGGACCAGCCGGATTCAGTGCCGACCACGGGGCCCGGGTAGATCAGCGCATTGGTGGCGGGGTTCTTCGGCCCCTGGTAAATCTTCTTGGCGGCCGCCACCTGGGGCGCCGTGAGGCAATTGGGCGCGTCGGCGCCCGGGCACTGCAGCGCGTCGATGTTGAACACGGCGCTGGTGCAGGCGCGCGGGTCGTCGATCACGCCGTCGGTCACGCCATCGAGCGAGTCGCAGGCCGCGATGGCAGAGCTGGTCAAGAGCTGCGCCTTGGCCGTGGTGAGCACCAGCGTAGTCGAGCCGGTGGGACGGTTGGACTGGTAGCGCCAGAGGAACTCGGCATTCAGCGCCACGCGGTTGTTGCCCGGTGCGCCGGCGATCACGCCGTCGAAGTCCTGCGGGTACTTCTGCACTTCGGCATAGGCCTGGTGGCCGCCGGTGGAGCATCCGTAGTAGTAGGCGCGCGAGGCCTCCTTGGCCTGCAGTTCCGCGATGATCTTCTTGCCCGGCGCGGTGATGGCGTTGATGGAGCGCGTGCCCCAGTCGATGATCTTTTCCGGATGGCTGATGCCCCAGAAGAAGTCGATGCTGGTCTGGTGGCCGGTGTCGCCGCCCAGCGTGGCGTAGCCCTGGCGCATCGCGTAGGCCATGTCGCCGTAGCTGAGGGCGTTGCTGTAGCCGCCGTTGCCGGTGGCCACCAGCTTGCCGTTCCAGGC
This sequence comes from Variovorax terrae, assembly GCF_022809125.1. Taxonomy (NCBI): domain Bacteria; kingdom Pseudomonadati; phylum Pseudomonadota; class Betaproteobacteria; order Burkholderiales; family Comamonadaceae; genus Variovorax; species Variovorax terrae. The sequence goes on from NZ_JALGBI010000002.1 coordinate 670,572, forward strand.
GCTGCCCTGCGGGACCCAGACCTCGAAGTTGATGAGCGAGTCGCTGGTGGGCGTGGCCTGCGCCTTCACGAGGCAGAAGGCGGGCAGGTTGGCCAGGCCGCTGAAGCTGCCCGTCGGCGTGTAGGTGCCTGCGGGGATGGACGTGACCGAGGTGATCTTCGCGTTGCTCAGCTGGAGGCTGGCCAGGCTGCTCGCGTCGCAGGCCTTTGGTGTCGCCACGATGGCCTCGGGCCCCGTGGCGGGAGGGGGAGGGGTTCGGCGGCTGCCCAGGCCGTCCCCGCCGCCGCCGCAAGCGGCCAGCATGCTGGCAGCCGCCACGGCGGCCAACCCCAAGGTTCTTCGCCATCCTCGATACCGATCTTCCCAACGCGTCTGTAGATTCATCATGTCTCCTGTTGAATGGTTTCCGGCTCTCACAAGCGCATGGCCCTGGCAGGGCCGATGGCTTGGCGCGAGCGGAGTTTAGGAAGGCGTGATGCGCAAGAGAAATGGATTTTTTGGATCGATTGATCCAAAGCTTGGATGCAAGCGCGCATCCTATGGGGAGATACCCTAGGTCGCGATTTTCTTGCGGGAGGCCCGGCCGGGCGAGGACGCCTTGCCGTCGGGGCGCCTCTCGATGGCCAGGTCGTACAGGGCCTGGGCGGCGACCGACAGGCTCCGGTCGGCGCGGCTGACGAGGTAGATCTTGCGGGTCAGGCCCGGCACGTCCAGCGGGCGCGTCATGAGGTTGGGGTGCTGGAAGTGGAACAACGTCAGGGCCGGCACGACGCTGATGCCCACGCCGTTCTGCACCATGCCCATGACCGTCGCCAGGTGCTCGACTTCGAGCACCGTGTTCATCTGCAGCGGGTGCAGCAGGGCATCGAGGTGCTGGCGCACGCTGCTGGAGCGCGCGAGGTGCACGAAGGGGTGGTTCAGCAAGTCCTTGGGGCGCAGGGTCTTCTGCCGGGCCAGCGCGTTGTCTTTGCGGCAGACCAGGTGGAACTCGTCCGAGCAGAGCATCCTCGTGGCCAGTTCCGCGGTGTTGGTGCCCCCGGCCGCCAGCGCGAAATCGACCTTGCCCAGGCGCACTAGGTCGAGGCACTGGTCGGACAGCGTGTCGGTCAACGAGATCTCGATGCCGGGGTACAGGCGCCTGAATTCGGCAAACACGCCCGGCAGCCAGCCGGCGGCCAGCGAGGGCAGGGCCGCGAGGGAGACGCGGCCCTTGCGCCGCTCGACATGCTCGGTCAGGTCGTCGAGGATGTGGTCCATGTCGTCCAGCAGGCGGCGGGCGGATTCCGCGAACAGCTGGCCCTCGGTGGTGAGCTGCACCTTGCGGGTGTCGCGGTCGAACAGGCGCGTGCCGACGCCGTCTTCCAGCGCGCGGATCAGGGCGCTGAAGGCCGGCTGCGACAGGTGGCACTGCTCCGCCGCCTTCGTGAAATTTCTTTCCTCATTCAGCGCCACGAAGGCACGTAGCTGCTTGCTGGATAGATTCATTTGAAAAGCAGATGAATTGATCGAAGTTTTCTATTTCACAGATAGTGAGGGCAACTATACAGTGCGAGGCTCGCATGGCAAACCACACAGACACTTCCCGCTTGCTGATTGGCTGCGCGGCCGGATTCTCGGGCGACCGGACCGATGCCGCAGGCCCGGTCGTCGACACCCTGATCGCGATGGGCGGTCCCGCCTTCCTCATCTTTGAAACGCTGGCGGAGCGCACGCTCGCCCTGGCGCAACTGCGCCGGCGCGAAGACCCGCAAAGCGGCTACGAACCCTTGCTGGAAGACCTGTTGCGCCCGGTGCTTGAGCGCTGCATGGCCCATGGCATCCGCATCGTGAGCAATTTCGGAGCCGCCAACCCGGCTGCCGCGGCGCGCCGGATCCGCCAACTCGCCCGATCCCTGGGCATGCCGGCGCCGCGGATCGCCATCGTCCGCGGCGACGATCTGTCGGAGCCGGCGCGGCGGGGCTGGCTGCGCGAGCGCCTGGGCGCGGCGCTCGATGGCGTCGAGGTCGTGAGCGCGAATGCCTACCAGGGGGCCGAGGCGATTGCCGCCGCCCTGGACGCCGGCGCCCAGATCGTGGTGGCCGGCCGCGTTGCCGATCCCTCGCTGGCCGTCGGCCCGGCCATGTCGCACTTCGGCTGGCGCAACGACGACTGGGACCGCCTGGCCCAGGCCACCATGGTGGGCCACCTGCTCGAGTGCGGGGCCCAGGTGTGCGGCGGCTACTTCGCCGACCCGGGCTACAAGGACGTGCCTGATCTGCACGCCATCGGCTACCCCATCGCCGAGTTGTTCGAGGACGGGCACTGCGTCATCGGCAAGGCGTTCGATACCGGCGGCGCCGTGACCCTGGCCTCGGTCAAGGAGCAGCTGCTGTACGAAGTGCACGATCCGGCGGGCTATCTGACGCCGGACGTCGGCGCCGACATCACCGGCGTCACGCTGCAGGAGGATGGCCCCGACCGCGTCCGCATGACCGGCGTGCGCGGCCATCCGCGCCCGCCGACGCTGAAGGTGAACGTCTGCTACGAAGGCGGCTGGCTGGCCGAGGGCGAGATTTCCTACGCGGGCCCGCGCGCCGAGGCGCGCGCCCGGCTGGCCGCGGATGTGCTGCGCCGGCGGCTGCAGGGCCTTGAGTTGCGGTGCGACCTGATCGGGGCGCTGAGCGTGTTCGCGGACGACGCGGGCCGGCTGCTGGCCGGCACCCCGCCAGGCGATGCGCTCGACGTCCGCCTGCGGGTGGCCACGGCGCAGGCCGACAAGGCACAGGCCGAGCGGCTGGTGCGCGAGGTCACGGCGCTCTACACCTGCGGCCCGGCCGGCGGGGGCGGCGTGAGAACCCGGGTCACGCCCCGGCTCAAGCTGCTGTCGGGGTACATCGCGCGCGCCGAGCTGCCTTCGGGTTTCGAGATGCTGGAGGACGGCGCATGAACGACGACATCACGGTGCCGCTGTACCGCCTGGCCCATGGCCGCACCGGCGACAAGGGCGACCGCTCCAACATCAGCGTGATCGCCTGGCATGCCGAGCTCTATCCCTTGCTCGTGGCGCAACTGACCGAGGCAGCCGTCGGGGCGTGCTTTGCCTACCGCCGCCCGTCGGTCGTGAAGCGCTACGAGCTGCCCCGGCTGCATGCGATGAATTTCGTGCTGGACGATGTCCTGGACGGCGGCGTGAACGGCTCGCTGAACCTGGATGCGCACGGCAAGGCGCTGTCCTACATGCTGCTCGACTTTCCCGTCCGGGTGCCCCGGTCCTTGATGCCCCGGCTCAAGGACTGACGGCATCCACCGCCTGTCCGATTCACCCACCATCAGGAGACAACCATGACATTCAATCGAAGAACCCTGCTCGCCGCGTCGCTCGCCGCCGCATCCGCCATGCCGCATGCGGCGATGGCGCAGTCTTTTCCCGACAAGCCCATCACGTTTGTCGTGCCGTTTGCCGCCGGCAGCGCGACAGACCAGATCGCGCGCGCCATCGGCCAGAGCGTGTCGGTGGAAACGAAGCAATCGGTCGTGATCGACAACAAGGCCGGGGCCAGCGGCTTCATCGCCTCGTCGCAAGTCGCCAAGGCGGCGCCGGATGGCTACACGGTGCTGATCACCACCAACACCACGCATGCGGCCAACGAGCACCTGTACAAGAAGATTCCCTACGACCCGGTGAAGGACTTCGCGCCGCTGACGGCCCTGGGCAAGGGCGGCCAGATCATGGTGGTCAACCCGGTGCTGCCCGCGAAGACCGTGGGCGAATTCATCGCGCTGGCGAAGAAGGAGCCCGGCAAGTACAGCTTCGGCAGCGGCAGCTCGTCGAGCCGGATGGCGGGCGAGCTGCTGCAGCAGATGGCCGGCATCAAGCTGCTGCACGTGCCCTACAAGAGCAACCCGCTGGCGGTGACCGACCTGCTGGGCAACCAGATCAACATGATGATCACCGACACGGCCACCGGGCTGCCCCAGGTCAAGGCGGGCAAGCTGCGCGCGCTCGGCATGTCCAGCAGCAAGCGCTCGCCGCTTGCGCCCGACGTGCCGACCATCGACGAGGCCGGCGTCAAGGGCTACGAGATGGGCTACTGGTTCGCCGCCTATGCGCCGGCCGGCACGCCGGCGCCGGTGGTCAAGCGGCTCAACGAGCTGCTGGTCAGGGCGGCGCGCGGCGAAGCGGCCAGGACCTCGTTCTACGAGCCCACCGGCACCGAGGTTTTCACCACCACGCCAGAGGAACTGGGCAAGTTCCAGGCCAGCGAGTCCCAGAAGTGGGCCCACATCATCAAGGGCGCGGGCATCGACGCCGAATGACCCGGCGCGCTACCGCCGCGACGACACCACGATGCCGCCCACGATCAGCACGAAGGCCACGCCGTGGTACAGGTGCGGCACCTCGCCCAGCAGGGTGGCCGAGAGCAGGGCGGCGAACAGCGGGGTGAGGTTGTTGAAGAAGCCGGCCACGGCGGGGCCGGCCTGCTGCACGCCCAGGCCCCAGCAGCGGTAGGCCAGGATGGCGGGGCCGATCGCGATGTAGGCGAGCACGGCCGCCACGCCCCAGCCAAGCTCGATGTGGGTCTGGCCCAGCGCCCATTCGCCGGCTGCGAAGGCGCCCGACCAGCCCAGCCCGAACACCATCTGCGCCACCAGGAAGGCGGCCCAGCTGCCGCGGATGGCCGGCGGGTCGTCGGGCTGCGCGAGCTGCCAGCTGTAGACCGCCCAGGCCAGCGCAGCCAGCAGCACGTAGAGATCGCCGGGCACCAGCCGCAGCGTCGCCAGGGCCGACCACTCGCCGCGCGTGAGCACGACCAGCACGCCCAGCAGCGACAGCGCCGTGCCCAGCCACTGCCGACCGACGATGCGCTGGCCATAGAACAGGCGGCCCACGGCCAGCATCCAGACCGGCGTGCTGGCGGCCACCAGCGTCACGTTGAGCGGCGTGGAGGTCTTGAGCGCGAGGTACTGCAGCGCGTTGTAGCAGCCCACTCCCAGCAGGCCCAGCAGGGTGTAGCGCCGCCAGTGGCGCCACAGGCCGCTGGCGGGCTTCAGCACCCAGGGCGCCAGCGGCAGCAGCAGCGCCAGGGCCAGCAGCCAGCGCAGGAAGTTCAGCATCATCGGCGACACCTGGCCGGCCAGGGCGCGCCCGGCCACGGAATTGCCGGCCCACAGCAGAGGCGGCAGGGTGAGCAGGAGGGCGGTGGCGGGCGTGAGGCGTGGGGACTGCATGGGGCGACACTCTAGCGGGTTGGGGCCGCGCGCTGCGCCGCAGGGGCTCCATGGCCGTGCCGCGCACGGGTTTTCGCGCGGCCGGGCGCTGCAGCCGGCGCCGATTGGTGGCACGATGGCGGCCTTCCCGCACTGCCGCGCAAGCCCCCTTTCCGACCTTCCCGTTCCAAGGAGATTGACATGACACGAGCCGTCCGCATCGACCAGCCCGGAGGCCCCGAGCAACTCAGAATCGTCGACGTCGCGGTCGGCGAGCCCGGCCCCGGCGAGATCCGCATCCGGCACCACGCGGTGGGCCTGAACTTCATCGACGTCTACCAGCGCAGCGGCCTGTACCCGTTTCCCATGCCGCTGCAGCTTGGCATGGAGGCCGCGGGCGTGGTCGAGGCCGTGGGCGAGGGCGTCACACACCTGAAGGCCGGCGACCGCGCCGCCTATGCGGCCAACCCGCCCGGCAGCTACAGCGAGGCGCGCGTGATGCCGGCCAAAAATGTGTGCAGGCTGCCCGACGCCATCAGCTTCGAGACCGGCGCGGCCATGATGCTCAAGGGCCTCACGGCGCAGTACCTGCTCAAGAAGACGCTGCCCGTGGGCGGCCTGCAGGCGGGCGACTTCGTGCTGTTCCACGCGGCCGCCGGCGGCGTCGGCCTGATCGCGAGCCAATGGGCCCGCGCGCTGGGCTTGCAGCTCATCGGCACCGCCGGCTCGGACGCCAAGTGCGCGCTGGCCCAGGCCAACGGCGCGGCCCACGTCATCAACTACAACACCGAGGACTTCCTGGCGCGCGTCAAGGAGATCACCGGCGGCAAGGGCGTGAAGGTGGTGTACGACTCGGTCGGCAAGGACACCTGGGACAAGTCGCTCGACTGCCTGCAGCCGTTCGGCCTGATGGCCAGCTTCGGCAATGCCTCGGGGCCGGTGCCGCCGTTCGCGCCCGGCATCCTGGGCGCCAAGGGCTCGCTGTACGTGACGCGCGCCACGCTGTTTTCCCACATCGCCACGCGCGAGAGCACGCAGGCCATGGCCGACGACCTGTTCGCCGCCGTGACCAGCGGCCAGGTGAAGATCCACATCGACCAGCGCTACCGGCTCGAGGACGTGCAGCAGGCCCACCGCGACCTGGAAGCGCGCAAGACCACCGGCTGCACCATCCTCACGCTGTGAGCGCGCCGCTCCCCGTGCCGCTCGACCCGGGCTGGCTGGCCGCGCTGCGCGCCGAAACCTGCCGGCCGCCGGTGCGCGCACGCCTGCCGCTGCTGGCCGGCACGGCCGCCATCGGTTCGGTGGAACCGGATTTTTTGAGTCAAATCGGCCCGATGTCCAGGTCGGGCGGTCGTTGGGTGCTACAAAAAGAGGAGCGCTCTGAGGGCTGGGCCTGGTGCCTCCAAGGCGACGTCACCGCCAGCCTCGCGCAGGTGGCGCAGGCCTTGCGCGAGGCAGGCCTGGCCCAGGCCTGGCGCGACGAGCAGTTGGCCGTGCCTGACGCCCAGGGCCGCGTGCTGGGCACGGTCGAGCGCGGCGTGGTGCGCCCGCTGGGCATCGCCACGCGGGCCGTGCACCTGGTGGGCCAGGCGCCCGATGGCCGCATCTGGGTGCAGCAGCGCTCCCTGAGCAAGGCCAACGACCCGGGCCGCTGGGACACGCTGATGGGCGGCATGGTGTCGGCCGGCGACACGCTGGAGTCTGCGCTGGCGCGCGAGACCTGGGAGGAGGCCGGCCTTGCGCTCGAGGCGCTGCAGGCCCTGTCCTGGGGCGGCCGGGTCGGCATCCGCCGCCCGTCCGACCGGGACGAGGACCCCGGCTACACCGTCGAGGAAATCGACTGGTACCGCTGCACCGTGCCCGACGGCCTGGCGCCCGACAACCAGGACGGCGAGGTGGCGCAGTTCCGCCTGCTGGCGCCGCGCGAGCTGGCGCTCTGGCTGGAACGCGATGAATTCACGGCCGAGGCCGGGCTGATCCTGGCCGCCGCCCTCGGACACTGAGCGGGCGGGCCGCGTCAGCCCAAAGCGTTCTTCCACACCGTGTCGAACGCCTGGCAGAACGCCTTCTGCACCACCGACAGCGGCCGGTAGCGGTGGCGGATGATGCTGACGCCCAGCCGCTCGCGGGCCTGGAAGGGCCGCACCACCAGGCCGCGGATGGCCTGGTCCGCGACCGCCACCGCCGCCTGGTCGACCACCGCGATGCCGTTGCCCGCCTGCGCGAACCAGCAGGCCGTGGCGGCCGAGCGCACCTCCATGTCGATCTGCAGGCGCGGGCCGGCCGCGCCGTAGGAGCGCTGCAGGGTCTGGCCATAGAGCGTGCTGGCGGGCGAGGCGATCACGCGGTGCCCGACCAGGTCCTGCGGCCGGATCAGCTGGCGCGCCGCCAGCGGGTGGCCCTCGGGCATCACGCAGGCCAGGCCGCACTGGTAGCTCTTGACGGTGACCAGGTTGGGGTGCTCGTTGGGCAGCAGGCAGACGCCCAGGTGCACCGACTGGTCGAGCAGGGCGTCCACCATGATCGAGGGCACCAGGATCTCCACCCGGGTCTTGAGCTGCGGGAACTGCGCGTACAGCAGCGCCATGGCCTGCGGCGCGAGATAGGGCGCCAGACTGGCCGACACGGCCAGCCGCAGCGAGCCGTCGCTCGGGTGGGCCAGGCCGCGCGAGACATCGCGCACCCGCTCCAGCCCGCGCCACAGGATTTCGATTTCCTCGTAGAGCTGCTGCGCCTCGGGCGTCGGCACCAGCCGGCCCCGGACCCGCTCGAACAGCGTCAGGCCGCTGTGGCGCGCCGCCTGCGCCAGCAGCTTGCTGATGGCCGGCTGCGAGACGTGCAGCAGCTGCGCCGCGCCGCTCACGCCGCCGGTCAGCATGACGGCCCTGAAAACTTCCATGTGGCGCAGGTTCATCGGGACTCCGTGGGGATGGCTGTTCGAGGGCCTCGATTGTCGTGCAGGCACATAACCCAAGGTTAAGTCCTGCGGAACTCTTTTCATTTGCGGCGGATCGGGCGCGGCCCAACAATCGCCGCATGGATGAACAAGCCGCCTGAAGCGGTACCGGGCCGCACAGCGCCCCAGGAGACAAAGCATGACCATCACCACCGAGGTTCCCCCGCAGGCCCTGGCGCGCCGGCTGCTGCTGCAGGGCCTGGCGCTGGCCGCGCTACCCGCCGGGCTGGCGCGGGCCCAGGGCTTTCCGAGCCGGCCCGTGCGCCTGATCCTGCCGCAGCCGCCCGGCGGCGCGGCCGACCGCCTGGCCCGCCTGATCGCCGAGCGGCTGGAGGCACGCTGGAAGCAGCCGGTGGTGCTGGACAACAAGCCGGGCGGCGGCGTGGTGATCGGCACGCTGGCCACGGTGCGCAGCGCGCCCGACGGCTACACGCTGGCCCTGCTGGGCAGCTCGCTCAGCATCAACGCCGTGCAGCGCAAGGACCTGCCCTACGACAGCCTGAAGGACCTGCAGCCGGTGACGCGCGTGGGCTACTACACGGTGGCCCTGATGGCGCCGGCCAGCTTCCCGGCCCAGGACATCAAGGGCCTGATCGCGCTGGCCAAGGCCCGGCCCGGCCAGCTGTCGTTCGGCTCGAACGGCATCGGCACCTCGGCCCAACTGGCCGGCGAGATGCTGAACCACATGGCCGGCATCGAACTCCAGCATGTGCCCTACAACGGCGCGGCCAAGATGTACACCGACATGATCGGCGGGCAGATTCCGCTGGGCTTCGCGGTCGCCAGTTCGGCCGAGAGCTTCGTCAAGGCCGGCCAGCTCAAGGTGCTGGGCGTGACCAGCAGCCAGCGCAGCCCGCTGTACCCCGCGTGGCCGGCCATCGCCGAGACCCTGCCGGGCTACGAGGCGGTCAACTGGGCCGGCTTCGTGGCGCCCGCGGGGCTGCCGCGCGATCTGCTGCAGCGCATCGGCGACGACCTGCTGGCTGTGCTGCGCGCGCCCGAGATGGCGAAGGCGCTGGCCGACATGGGCATCGAGCTGGCGCCGCAGCCCGCAGCCGAGTTCGAGGCTTTCATCCGCAGTGAGGTGGCGCGTTTCGCCGCCGTGACCAAGCCGCTGGGCAGCCGCCTGCAATGACCCCGAGACCTGGATACTCCCGATGAACACCGACAACTCTTCACCCACCTATCAACTGAACCGCCGCATCCCGGCGGACGAGGCCTACGACCTCGTCGTGGCCGGCGGCGGGCCGGCCGGCACGGCCGCCGCGGTCTGCGCGGCGCGCCTGGGCCTCAAGACCCTGCTGGTCGAGGCCACGGGCTGCCTGGGCGGCATGGGCACCTCGGGCCTGGTGGCCTCGTTCGGGCCGGTGTCCGACGGCGAGCGCATGCTGGTCGGCGGCTTCATGAAAGAACTGCTCGAAACCATGCAGGCGCGGCAGGCCTTCGGCCCGCATGTGGTGCAGGAATTTCTGGACGCGCAGCTCAACCGCTGGGTGCCGTTCAAGCCCGAGAGCCTCAAGCGCATCCTGGACGAATTCGCGGTGCAGGCCGGGGTGGAGATCCGCTTCTTCACCCGCGTGGTCGAGGCCGAGGTGCAGGGCCACGAGGTGCGCGGCGTGGTGCTGAGCAACGTGGAGGGCCTGCGCTACGTGCCGGCCAAAACCTTCGTCGACGCCACCGGCGACGCCGCCCTGGCGGCGCTGGCGGGCGCCGAGTGCAAGGTGGTGCTGCGCGACACCGACACCGTGGCACCGAGCACCCTGTGCTCGCTGTTCGCCGGCGTGGACTGGTCGCACCCGGACTACGGCAGCGACTGGCGCGGCATCGACGCGGTGAAGAACCGCACCAAGACCGAGCTGCTGCCGCAGGCCATCGCCGACGGGCATTTCAGCCAGGAAGACCGCTTCATGCCGGGCATGAACAAGATCGGCGAACACAGCGGCGCGCTCAACGGCGGCCATGTGTTCAATCTCAACCCGCTGTCGATCCGCAGCCTGTCGGACGGCATGGTATTCGGCCGCAAGCTGGCCGTGGAATACGCCGAGTTCTACCGCCAATACGTGCCGGGCTGCGAGCAGGTCGAGCTGCTGGCCACGGCGCCGGTGATGGGTGTGCGCGACTCGCGCCGCATCGTCGGCGAGTTCGAGCTGACCATCGAGGACTTCCGCGAGCGCCGCCAGTTTGCTGACCAGGTGGCGGTCTACAACCGGCCGACCGACGTGCACCCGACCAACACCTCGCGCGAGGAGTACGAGCGCTTCCTCAAGGATTTCCACGGCAAGGACAACCTGGGCCTGGGCGGCAGCGTCGGCATTCCCTACAGCATCCTGGTGCCGCGCGGCTGGAACAACCTCTGGGTGGCCGGGCGCTGCCATTCGAGCGACACCAAGGTGCACGGCTCGATTCGCGCGCAGTCGGCGGCCTACCTGATGGGCCAGGCGGTGGGCACGGCGGCCGCGCAGTCGGTGCGCACCGGCCAGCCGGCTTGCGACCTCGACACGCGTGCGCTGGTGGAGACCCTGCGCGGCGCCGGCGCCTACCTGCCGCAGGCCCGCCTGTCAGCCAGCATGACGCGCTGAGCCAGGTGCCCGCATGGCGGGGAGGTCCACCGGCACGGTGGCCACCACGTCCCGGATCAGGTTCCAGACGGTTTGCACCACGGGCGCCAGCGCCCGGTTGCGCCGGTGCACCAGCATGACGTCGCGGTCCACGCGCGGCGTCAGCGGCCGCACGCACAGCGCGCTCAGCTCGGCCGCATGCAGCGCCAGCGCCGGCAGCACGGTGATGCCGAGCCCGGCCTCGACCATGCGGAACGCGGTGGTGGGGTGGCCCAGCTCCTGCACCACCTCGCAGCGCACCTGGTGGTTCGCCAGCGCCAGGTCGATCAGGCGGCGGCTGCCCGAGGCGTGGTCCAGCAGCACCAGCCGCTCGCCCGTGAGCTCCCGCCAGGGCACGCTGCGGCGCCGCGCGAAGCGGTGGCCGGGCGGGCAGACCAGGCAGAAGGGCTCGGACAGGATCACCTCGCCGTGCAGGTCTTCGGGCGAGCCCGGGTCGATCACGAGGCCGAAGTCCACCTCGCCGGCGCGCACGCTGCCCAGCACGTCCTGCTGGATGCGGTCCAGCAGCACCAGCTGGATGCCGGGGTGGCTGCGCTGGCATTCGGCGATGCAGGCCGGCATCAGGTTGGCCGACAGCGTGGGGCTGCTGGCCACGCGCACCTTGCCGCGCCGCTGCGTGGCCATGCCCTGCACGTCGGACAGCGCGATCTCCAGCTCATCGAGCAGGCGGTCCAGGCGGCCCGCCAGGCTGCGCCCGGCCTCGGTCAGCTCCACCTCGCGCGTGGTGCGGTTCACCAGCTTGAGGCCGAGCTGGCCTTCGAGCTCGTGGATGCAGCGGCTCACGGCCGGCTGGGTCAGCCCGATGCGGTCGCCGGCACGGCTGAAATTGCGGCTGTCGGCCACGGCTTGGAACACGCGGAGCTGGCGCAGCGTCACATTCATGATTTGAAATCATATATCCATCAGAGAAATCCATTTCTCTTTTCAATCGGGCAGGGCTCCAATAGCTTCATTCGCTCCTGTCCTGCGGGGGCGCCAAGGAGTTTTCGCCATGTCCCGCCCGCGTTTCCTGCCCGACAACTTCACCCTGGCCCTGGTGGCCACGGTCACCCTGGCCAGCCTGCTGCCGGCGCGCGGCGGCGTGGCCCATGGCTTCGAGACGGCGACCACGGTGGCCGTCGGCCTGCTGTTCTTCCTGCATGGCGCCAAGCTGTCGCGCGAGGCCGTGATCGCGGGCGCCACGCACTGGCGGCTGCACCTGCTGGTGTTTGCCAGCACCTTCGTGCTGTTTCCGCTGCTGGGGCTGGCGCTCAAGCCGCTGCTGGCGCCGCTGGTGACGCCCGAGCTGTACCTGGGCGTGCTGTTCCTGTGCGCGCTGCCGGCCACGGTGCAGTCGGCGATTGCCTTCACCGCGATGGCGCGCGGCAACATGCCGGCCGCCGTCTGCAGCGCCTCGGCCTCGACGCTGCTGGGCATCTTCGTCACGCCGCTGCTGGTCAACCTGCTGGTGGTGCAGCATGGCGCCGGTGCCTCCGGTTCGTTCGACTCGATCCCGCGCATCATGCTGCAGCTGATGGCGCCCTTCATCGCCGGCCAGTTGTTGCGGCGCTGGATCGGCGGCTGGATCAGGCGCCGCGCCGCGGTGCTGCGCTTCGTGGACCAGGGCTCGATCCTGCTGGTGGTCTACACGGCCTTCAGCGCGGCCGTGATCGAGGGCCTGTGGAAGCAGGTGCCGCTGGCGGCGCTGGCCGGCGTGCTGGTGGTCTGCGCGGTGCTGCTGGCGCTGGCGCTCACCGTCACCACCTGGGCCAGCCGCCGGCTCGGCTTCGACAAGGCCGACGAGGTGACCATCGTGTTCTGCGGCTCCAAGAAGAGCCTGGCCAGCGGCATTCCCATGGCCAAAGTGCTGTTCGCCTCGCACGCGGTGGGCGCCATCGTGCTGCCGCTGATGCTGTTCCACCAGATGCAGCTCATGGTCTGCGCGGTGCTGGCGCAGCGCTATGCGCGCCGCGCAGAAGACGCCCCCGCAGCGCGGGCCAGCGCCGCCGCGGGCTGAGGCTTCGGCTGGCTTGCCGGGGGGTCAGCGCTCGGCCTGCTCGGCCAGCGCCGGCTGGCGCAGCCGGTTGGGCGCCAGGGCGCCGGCGGAGTCGAGGATCGGGTAGGCGATCGAGCAGATATGCGAGTTGATGCGCTTCAGGTCGCTGATCAGGTCGATGTGCAGCGAGCTGGTCTCGATGCTCTGCACCGTGTTGTCGGACAGCCGGGCCAGGTGCGTGCTGGCGTAGGCGCGTTCCAGGTCGCGAAAGCGCGCCTTCTCTTCCAGCAGCTTCTGCGCATCGCGCACCGTGCCGTTGAGGAACACGCTCATGCCCAGGCGCAGGTTGTCCAGCAGGCGCGCGTGCAGCTCGGTGATCTCGGCCATGCCGGCCTCGGAGAAGCTGCGGTCCTTCTTGATCTTCTTGTCCTCGATGTCGATCAGCACGCGCTCGATGATGTCGCCGATCTGCTCCATGTTGATGGTGAAGCTGATGATGTCGGTCCAGCGCCGGCTTTCTTCCTCGGCCAGCGCCTCGCGCGAAATCTTGGTGAGGTAGTACTTGATGGACGAGTACAGCTCGTCGACGGAGTCGTCCATCTTGCGCAGCTCCTCGGCCAGCCGCAGGTCATTGGTCTTGATGACGGTGAGCACGCCGTTGAGCATGGTCTCCACCACGTCGGCCTGGTGCATGGCCTCGCGCGCCGCGCACGAGATCGCCAGCGACGGCGTGGACAGCGCCGACGGGTCCAGGTGCTGCAGCCGCATCTGCGAGGGCGGCTGCTCGGGTTTGGGCAGCAGCTTCTGGACGCCGCGCGCCACCAGTTGCGTCAGGCCGATGAAGCCCAGGCTGATGGCCACGTTGAAGGCCAGGTGGAACAGCACCACGGTGCTGGTGGCGTCTGCCAGCATCGGCTGCACGTGGCGCAGCCACAGGCCGATGCAGGGGGCGAGCAGCGCCACGCCCAGCAGCTTGAAGAACAGGTTGCCCACCGTGACCTGGCGCACCTCGACCGGGGACTTGGCGGTGGTCAGCACGGCCAGCAGGCCGCTGCCGAGATTGGCGCCCAGCACCAGGCCCAGCGCCACGTCCAGCGGGACGGCGGAGGCCGCCGCCAGCGCGGCGATCAGCAGCACCACGGCCAGGCTGGAGTAGGCCGCGACCGCCAGCACGGCGCCCACGGTGATTTCGAGCAGAACGTCGCTGCCGAGCGAGGACAGCAGGGCCCGCACCGCGGGCGCGGCCACCAGCGGCTCGGTGGCGTCCACCACCAGCCGCAGGGCCAGCAGCATCAGGCCCAGGCCGATCAGCACCCGCCCGATGCGCCCGACGGTGGCGTCCTGGCGCGACAGGAACAGCACCACGCCGACGAAGATGAACAGCGGCGAGAGCCAGGACAGGTCGAACGAGAAGAACACCGACATCAGGGCCGTGCCCACGTCGGCGCCGCGCATCACGGCCAGCGCCGCCGGCAGGGTGATCAGGCCCTGGCCGACGAAGGAGGAGGTCATGAGCGAGGTGGCGGTGCTCGACTGCACCAGCGCAGTGACGCCGATACCCGACAGTGCCGCGGTGAACCGGTTGCCCATGCTGCGCGCGAGGATGCGGCGCAGGTTGGCGCCGAAGACGCGCAGCACGCCGGTGCGAACGAGATGGGTCCCCCAGACGAGCAGCGCGATCGCTGCCAGAAGATTCAACAGATGCTTCATCTGTGAAGGACTATACCCTCATGCCTCTGCCGTTTCGACCGGGCCACCCCCGGTCAGGCCCGCGGCTTGGCCGGAGGACGGCCACGGCTAGTCGATCCGGGCATTGGACGCCTTGACGACTTCGCGCCACTGCGCCACGTCGGCGGCGATGTAGCGCGCGTAGTCCTCGCCCGATTTGACGCGGATCATGACGCCCTGGGTCGCGAAGCTGGCCCGGATCGCGGGCGATTCGGCCACCCGGGCCAGCTCGGCGGCCAGCTTGTCGACGACCGGGCGCGGCACGCCGGCGGGGGCCACGAGGCCGAACCAGGAGCGGACCTCCGCGCCGTTCACGCCGCTTTCGCGCAGCGTGGGCACATCCGGGTACGAGGCCAGGCGCTCCGGCGCCGTGGTGGCCAGCACCTTGAGGCGGCCCGCCGCGACCTGCTGGGCCACCTCGACTGGAACGGCAAACATCAACTGCGTCTGGCCCGCCACCAGATCGACGATCGCCGGGCCGCCGCCCTTGTAGGGCACGTGCACGAGGTCGGTCTGGGTGCGCAGCTTGAACAGTTCTCCCGCCAGGTGCGGGACCGTGCCGTTGCCGGCGGAGGCGAAGCTCAGTGTGCCGGGCTTGGCCTTGGCCAGGGCGATCAGCTCCTTGACGGAGTTGGCCGGCACGGAAGGGTGGGCCACCAGGATGAACGGGGCTTCGGCCAGCAGTGCAACCGGCGTGAAATCGCGCTGCGCATCGTAGGGAAGCCGGGGGTACATCACCTGCGAGATGCTGAACGGCGTGGGAGCGAACAGCAGCGTGTAGCCGTCGGGCGCGGCCTTGGCGACGAAGCTGGTGCCGATGGTCGTGCCCGCACCGGGCTTGTTGTCGATCACGACGGGCTGCTTGAGCTGCGCCGCCAGCTGAAGCCCGACTTCGCGTGCCAGCACATCCGTCGCGCCGCCCGGCGCGAACGGCACCACCAGCGTCACCGGCCGGGCCGGATAGGCGGCCTGCGCCAGGGCGGCCGAGGCAGCGAGCAGTGCCGGCAGAAGGAGCATGGATCTGCGGTTCATGGGTGAATCTCCAGTAAAAGCGGTTGGTGATCGGAAGCGTGGGTGTCTGCCTGGACGCCGAGGGTGCGCACCTGCGGCGCCAGATCGCTCGAGACGAAGATGAAGTCGAGGCAACGTTTCGGTGCGGCCGGGTCGTGCTGCCCGACGGTTGGCAGGTGGGGCTGGCGGGGATGCACCAGGGGCCACGCATCGACGTAGGCCGGCACGTCGGCCTGGAGCGCCTGGAGGCGGGCCACGGCGGCGTCTTCCGGCGTGCAGTTGAAATCGCCCGTGAGGATGGCACGCTGTCCGCTCGGCCGGGTTTCGAAGGGGCTGCCGATCTTGTGGGCCTGGACCACGTCCGCCGCGTGGCTGCAGGCGTCCGCGTGGACACGGCGCAGCATGTCGATCTGGGCCTCGCGCTGGCGTGCCGAGTAGTACTCCAGGTGCGTGGTCGTGACGCGCAGCGCGCCGTCCGGCGCCAGCAGCACGGCTTCGAGCGCCAGGCGCGGCATGGTCGGAAGCGTGGGCTCGGCGGGCCAGGGCAACTGGTGGCGCAGTACCTGCAGCACCGGGTAGCGCGAAAAAATCATGTTGCCGAAGCGCTGCCGCCCGAGGCCCGGCGTCTCGCGGTCGACCGCCACGCCGTCGATCGCGCGGTACCCGGGCAGCAGGGCCTGCAGCGCATCGAACTGGTTGCTGCCGTCATTGCCGGGTAGGCCGGGGTAGTTGTCGGTGACTTCCTGCAGGCACAGCACATCGAAATCCGCCATGTCCCGCGCAGTGCGGACGATGCGGGGCAGGTCGACGCGGCCATCCATACCCAGCCCCCATTGGATGTTCCAGGTGATGAGCTTCATGCGGCCGGCTCCGGTTCACGGGCCAGGGCCGCAGCGGCGGGCGCCAGTTGCAGCGCATGGCGGATGGCGTGCCAACTGGCCGCGTCGGGGGCGGACAGCAGCCCGCCGGTGCGGCGCCGGGGGTCGTAGGGCTGGCCGTCCAGGTGCGCGCAGTAGCCGCCCGCTTCCTCGTGCAGCAGCACGCCGGGGGCATGGTCCCAGGGCGCCAGCTTGTGGTACAGCGCGAAATCGTAGTGGCCGGAGGCGATGAGCCGGTATTCCTGCGCCGCGCAGCGGTAGGCCGCATTCGACGCGAAGGCCGTGAGCCCGACCGCCACCCGCGAGCGCGCGGGCTCGTCCAGATTCAGCCAGAGGCCGCAGCCCTCCATCTCGGAGACGGGGCGCGCCTTCGCGGCGCGCAGCCGTTCGCGCCGCCCATCGCGGTGGCGGACCCAGGCGCCGCCGCCACGCCGTGCCATGGCCCAGTCGCGGCCCACCGGGTCGCAGATGACGCTGGCCAGCACGCGGCCCCCGGCCAGGAAGGCCACCATGACGCCGAACAGGCTCAGCCCCGAGGCGAAATTGCGGGTGCCGTCGACCGGGTCGACCAGGATCACCAGGCCGCTCCCGTCCAGGGCCTCCAGCAGCCCCTCGTCGCGCGCCACGGCTTCCTCGCCGATCACCAGCGCGCCTGGAAACAGGGCTGGCAGCCGCGCCGTCAGCAGGCGCTCGGCGGCCTCATCGGCCACCGTCACGAGGTCGATCGCCGAGCTCTTGGCGCGCACGTCCTGGGGGCCGAGCCGGCGAAAGCAGGGAAGGATGGCCTCATCGGCGACCGCCAGCATCAGGTCGGCCGTGGCGTCCAGTTGTTCGAGGGTAGGTGTCATGAAAAAAAAGCGGGGCAGGCCGGTGGAGTCAGAGGCGCCGCCTGGCCAAGGTTTCGGGTTGATGAATCATATGATTATTAAATGTTCATATGATAGATATTTACCCTAGGCCCCCGGGAGACGGCCGGCGGGCGATTAGGATCAGCGCATGCGACGTACCCGAGCCAGCCAACCGCCCCCCGCCGCCGCCGTGCCGCCGGTCTCCGAGGACCTGGACCACCAGCGCCTGCTGACGCGGGTGGCGTGGATGTACTTCATGGAGGGGCGGCGCCAGGAGGACATTGCGCAGGCCCTGCACCTGAACCGCATGCGCGTCAACCGCCTGCTGACGATGGCCCGCGAGTCCGGCGTGGTGCGCATCGAGATCGATTCGGCCTCGCGCCCGCTGGTGGAGCTGGAGGCGCAGATGCGCGAGCGCCATGCGCTGAAGCGGGCGTTCATCGTGCCGGACGCCGGGGGCGACGAGCGGACGCTGGGCAACATCGGCGCGACCCTGGGCATGTTCCTCAACGACCTGCTGGAAGACGGCATGACCGTCGGGACGCACCGTGGCCGCACCTGCTACTCGCTGTTCCAGGGCCTGCGCGCCGCCAGCTACCCGGCGCTGTCGGTGGTGTCACTGCAGGGCGACCTGACGCCGACCGGGCAGGTGCTGCCGCAGGAGGTGGTGGCCCGCCTGGCCGTGACCCTGGGCGCGTCCTGCCACTACCTGGCGGCACCCACCTATGCCCGCGACGCCGCGGAGCGGGACATCCTGAACGGCCTGGGCATGGTGCGCAGCGTGCTGGCGCTCGCCAGGACATGCGATGTGGCGGTGTTCTCGCCCGGCGCCCTGGTGGCCTCGCAAAAGCGCATCCTCAAGCACCTGATGACCGACCGGGAGCTGGACGACATCCTGGCGCTCGGCGGCGTGGGCTCGATCCTGGGGGTGATCTTCGATGCCTCGGGGCGTGAAATCGACCATGACATCAACCAGCGCCGGATCGGCCTCGACCTCGACACCCTGGGCCATATTCCCGAGGTCGTCATGGTGGGGCTGGGCCCGGAGAAGGTGGACGTGATGCGGGTCGCCCTGCGCCGGGGCGGCATCACGACCCTCGTGACGGACGAGGGCACGGCGCGCGCCATCCTGGCGCAGGAGCCGCGCGCTTAGCGCGCCCGCCGCACCCGCAGCAGCTCGTCGAGGATCAGGCAGGCCGCGCCCAGCGTGATGGCGCTGTCGGCCAGGTTGAAGGCCGGGAAGTGGCGTCCGGCGAGGTGGAAGTCCAGAAAGTCCACCACGTAGCCGTGCAGCAGGCGGTCCACCACATTGCCCACCGCGCCGCCCAGGATGCAGGCCAGCGCGAAGGAGAACAGCTTCTGCCCCGCATGCGAGCGCAGCATCCAGACGATGAACAGCGCGGCCGCCACGCCGATGGCGGTGAAGAACCAGCGCTGCCAGCCCGAGGCCGCGGCCAGGAAGGAGAAGGCCGCGCCGGTGTTGTGGGCCCGCACCACGTTGAAGAAGCTGGTGACGTAGGTGGCGTCGCCCAGGCGGTAGTAGCCCAGGATCAGCACCTTGGTGAACTGGTCGGCGATCAGGATGATGAGCGCCAGGCCCAGCCAGGGCAGCCAGCTGCCGGAGGAGGATGAGCGGGCCATCAGGCGAACTTCCGGTCTTCGCCGGCGCCGAACAGGTTGCTGGTGCAGCGGCCGCACAGGGTGGGATGGGCCGGATCGCTGCCCACGTCGTCGCGGTAATGCCAGCAGCGCTCGCATTTCACGGAAGAACTGGCGGATGTCCTGATCTGCAGGTCGTTTCCTGCTATCAAATCAATAGCGGATGTGATGAAGACGAACTTCAGGTCGTCGCCCAGGCTGGCCAGCAGCGCATGGTCGTCGGGGCCGGCCTGCAGCGCCACGTTGGCCTGCAGCGAGGAGCCCACCTGGCCGGCGGCGCGCAGGGCTTCGATGTCCTTGTTCACCTGGTCGCGGATCTCGCGCAGGCGGCTCCACTTGGCCAGCAGCGCCTCGTCGGGCGCGTCAAACGCGGTGTAGGTCTCGAAGAAGATCGACTCGGACCGGCCCGCCAGCTTCCAGGCCTCTTCCGCGGTGAAGCTCAGGAACGGCGCCATCCAGCGCAGCATGGCCTGGGTGATGTGCCACAGCGCGGTCTGGGCGCTGCGCCGCGCCAGCGACTTCGGCGCCGTGGTGTAGAGGCGGTCCTTGAGGATGTCGAGGTAGAACGCGCCCAGGTCTTCCGAGCAGTAGACCTGCAGCTTGGCCACCACGGGGTGGAACTCATAGACCTCGAAATGCGCGAGCACTTCGGCCTGGAACTGCGCGGCGCGGCTGAGCGCGTAGCGGTCGATCTCCAGCAATTGGTCGGGCGGCACGGCGTCCGTCGCGATGTCGAAGTCGCTGGTGTTGGCCAGCAGGAAGCGCAGCGTGTTGCGGATGCGGCGGTAGGCATCGACCACGCGCGCGAGGATCTTGTCGTCGCCGGCGATGTCGCCCGAGTAGTCGCTGGCGGCCACCCACAGGCGGATGATCTCGGCGCCCAGCTTCTTGCTGGTTTCCTGCGGGTCCACGCCGTTGCCCAGCGACTTGCTCATCTTGCGGCCCTGGCTGTCCACCGTGAAGCCGTGCGTCAGCAGCGCCTTGTAGGGCGCGCGGCCGTACATCGCGCAGGCGGTCAGCAGCGAGGAGTGGAACCAGCCGCGGTGCTGGTCGTGGCCTTCGAGGTAGAGGTCGGCCTCGGGGCCGCTCTCGTGCCCCGCGCCGCGGTGCGAGCCCTTGAGCACCGTGGTGTGGGTGGTGCCGGAGTCGAACCAGACTTCGAGGATGTCGGTGCTCTTGGTGTAGCGCTGCGCATCCTCGGCGCCGATGACGGCCTCGGGCGCGGTCTTGCTCCAGGCCTCGATGCCGCCCTTCTCGACGATGGCGGCCGCCATGTCGAGGATTTCCGGCGTGCGCGGGTGCAGCTCGCCCGTCTCCTGGTGCAGGAACAGCGGCAGCGGCACGCCCCAGCTGCGCTGGCGGCTGATGCACCAATCGGGCCGGCCGGCGATCATGTCGCGCAGGCGGGCCTTGCCGTTCTCGGGGAAGAAGCCGGTCTGCTCGATCGCGTCCAGCGCGAGCTGGCGCAACGTCTTGGGCGCCTTGTCCTTGGTGAACACGCCCTCGCCCTCGTCCATGCGGATGAACCACTGGGCCGCGGCGCGGTAGATCACCGGCGTCTTGTGGCGCCAGCAGTGCGGGTAGCTGTGGCTGATGGTGGCGGTGGCGAGCAGGCGGTGGGCACCTTTCAGGGTCTCGATGATCTGCGGCACGGCCTTCCAGATGTGGAGGCCGCCGAACAGCGGGAAGTCGGCCGCGTAGGCGCCGTTGGCCTGCACCGGGTTCAGGATGTCGTCGTAGCCGAGGCCATGCGCCACGCAGGAGTTGAAGTCGTCCAGGCCGTAGGCGGGCGAGGAGTGAACGATGCCGGTGCCGTCGTCGGCGGTGGCGTAGTCGGCCAGGTACACCGGCGACAGGCGGCGGTAGCCCGCGTCCACGTCGTACAGCGGGTGCTGGAAGTTCAGGCCGCCGAGCTTCTCGCCCTTCACCGTGGCCAGCACGGTGCCACCCTGCAGGTGGTAGCGCTGCAGGCACGACTCGACCAGCGAGGCCGCCAGGATCAGCAGGCCGCGCTCCGTGTCCACCAGCGCGTAGTCGAGCGTGGGGTTGAGGTTCAGTGCCTGGTTGGCCGGCAGGGTCCAGGCGGTGGTGGTCCAGATGACGGCGAAGGCGTCCTTGGCGAGCGCGGGCAGGCCGAACGCGGCCGCTACCCGGGCGGGTTCGTCGGCCTTGAAGGCCACGTCCACGGTCTGGCTCTTCTTGTCGGCGTACTCGATCTCGAACTCGGCCAGCGAGGAGCCGCAGTCGAAGCACCAGTACACGGGCTTCAGGCCGCGGTAGACGAAGCCGCGCTCCATCACGCGCTTGAAGGCGCGGATCTCGTCGGCCTCGTTGCTGAAGTCCATGGTGCGGTAGGGATGGTCCCAGTCGCCCAGCACGCCCAGGCGCTTGAAGTCGGCCATCTGGATCGCGATCTGCTCGGTGGCGAAGGCGCGGCTCTTGGCCTGCATCTCGTCGCGCGGCAGGTTGCGGCCGTACTTCTTCTCGATCGCGTTCTCGATCGGCAGGCCGTGGCAGTCCCAGCCGGGGATGTAGCCGGCGTCCAGGCCCTTGAGCTGGCGCGCCTTGACGATCATGTCCTTGAGGATCTTGTTGACCGCGTGGCCCATGTGGATCTGGCCGTTGGCATAGGGCGGGCCGTCGTGCAGCACGAACTTGGGCGCGTTGCAGCGCGCGTCGCGCAGCTTCTTGTACAGGCCCTGGTCCTCCCAGTCCTTGACCCAGCCCGGCTCGCGCTTGGGCAGGTCGCCGCGCATCGGGAACGGCGTGTCGGGCAGGTTGAGGGTGGCGCGGTAGTCGGGTTTGGTTTCGGACATGACGGAATCTTCGCTAGGGCTTCGACAGGCTCAGCCCGAACGGGGGAGGTGATCGGTGCGTGAGGTAAGCCGTTCGCCCTGAGCCTGTCCAAGGGCGCGCAGCTGCGGGGCAGGCGGGCTTTAAATTCGGTCGCGCGTGGTCTGGCGACGCGTGGCGGCAAAGTACGCGCGAGCCTCGTCGCAGTCCTGGCGGATGCCCCGGGTCAGGGCATCGAGACTGTCGTACCTCAGTTCGTCGTGCAGTTTGTGCAGCAGTTCCACGCGGATGATTTTACCGTACGCTCCCTCGGCGCCCAGGCTGTCGGGCCATTCGAGGCAGTGCGTCTCCAGCAGCACCCGGCCGCCGTTCACGTCGTCGGGGTCGATCGAGGGGCGGATGCCCAGGTTGGCCACGCCGGGCAGCGGGCGACCCAAGGCCCCCACGCTCCCGGCTTCGCCTGGTTCGCTGCCCCCCAAGGGGGCGCAAGCCGCCTTGGGGCGGCCCGGCGGCGGCTCGGTCAAGCCGTGCACCCGCACCGCGAAGATGCCGCTGGCCGCCGGCTTCCAGTGCGCGAAGCGCAGGTTGAGGGTGCGAAAGCCGTCGCCGCGTCCCGGCCCGGAAGCGCCCAGATCACGCCCGAGCTTGCGCCCGTGCACCACGTGGCCGCTGATGCTGTAGGGCCGCCCGAGCAGCCGCGCGGCATCGTCCATCCGGCCCTGGCCCAGGGCCTCGCGCACGGCTGAGCTGGACACGCGCAGGCCATGCACCTCATAACTGTTCATGCGTGCCACGTCGAAGCCCCTGGCGTTGCCGGCCGCGTCCAGCATGGCGTAGTCGCCCGCGCGCCGGGCGCCGAAGCGGAAGTCGTCGCCCACCAGCACGTACTTCACGCCCAGGCCGCGCACCAGCACGTCGTCGATGAAGGCCTGGGGCGACAGCGACGACAGCTTCGCGTCGAACGGCAGCACCACGCACTGCTCGACGCCGCAGCGCTCGAGCTCGGTGAGCTTGTCGCGCAGCGTGGCGATGCGGGCGGGCGCCAGCTCGGATTTGCGCGCCACCGCGGCGAAATAGTCGCGCGGATGCGGCTCGAAGGTCATCACGGAGCTGGGCACGCCGCGATGCCGCGCCTCGTTGTTCAGCAGCGCCAGCATGGCCTGGTGGCCGCGGTGCACGCCGTCGAAGTTGCCGATGGTCAGGGCACAGGCGGGGGCGATGCCGGGATGGTGGAAGCCTCTGAAAATGCGCATGGCAGGGATCGGTGTTGGTATCTTTTTGATAGCAGAGGAGCGCCCGCAATCAAGCGCTTCAAGACCCTGTGGAACGAAACTGTCATCGAAACAGGGTATATTGTGCTTGAGAGACGTTTGCGTATCCGGTCAGTGGTTTTCCGATTGTTGATGGAGGCGTGTTGTGAAGGTCTTGAAGCTGTCGGCCCAAGGGTTGCCGCAGTCGTGGATTTCGCTTGAACAGGCGGTGCTCCACTACGCGGCGGAAGAGGTGCGCTGGGAAGTCGGCGCCGAGGTGGCCGTGTTCCACGGCGGCCACAACGCCGTCACGGGCGAGCAGTCCGTCATCGCCATCAGCAGCATCATCGGCACCAAGGGCGTGCCCAACATCAATCCGTTCGACCTCAAGCCGGGCCTCACCAACAGCAAGCTGTTCGCGCGCGACCGCAACGTCTGCGCCTACTGCGGCGACCATTTCCTCGAGGACGATCTCACGCGCGAGCACATCATCCCGTTCGCGCAGAACGGCATCGACACCTGGATGAACGTGGTCACGGCCTGCCGCGCCTGCAACCACCGCAAGGGCAACCGCACACCCGAACAGGCGCACATGCCGCTGCTGTACGCACCCTATGTGCCCAGCCTGTGGGAAGACTTCATCCTGCGCAACCGCCGCATCCTGGCGGACCAGATGGAGTTCCTGATGGCGCATCTGCCCAGGACTTCGCGGCTGTTCGCCTGAAGCGGCCGGCCCGGCTCCCCCGGGTTTTCTTGCACCCCTCGGGGGGAGCGCTCAGTAGGTCAGCTCCAGCATCACCAGATGGTTGCCCGCCGCCGGCCAGGTCCGGCCCGTGAGGCGCTCGCCATTGAACTCGGCGGTGATCGCGCGATCCTCGCCTGGCCCGGTCTTGATCTTCGAGCTGGACACGCCGGCGCCCGCGGGCGGCACGCCCGGCGGCGGGGTCTGCCCGTCGAAACTCATGCGGTCGCGGGCCGCGTCGAAATAGCCGCGCGGGCGCGTCAGCGTGACCACCGCCCCGGCACCCTTGTCGGCCTCGGCCAGGCGCTCGGCGCGCAGGTGGATGAGCTTGCTCGAACGCGGGAACGGGCTGCGGTAGATGTGGGTGATGGCGTAGCCCGGCGCGCTGATGACGAACTCGTAGGGCATGCCGGCCTGCGCCGTGAACGGGCCCCAGCGGCCGTCGGCGCCGACCGTCTGGCGGTGCGCCGCGTCGCCGCGGCGCTGGCCGGTGGCGGCATCGGTGGCGTAGACCTCGAGCCGGGCTCCGGCCAGCGGCAGGTTGTTGGCGAAATTGCCCGAGGCCGGGTCGTCGGGCCGCAGGCCCAGCCCGATGATCTTGCCGCCGAGCACGATCGGCGACTCGGGCTGGATGGCGGTGGACGCCGGCTCGCGCCCGGTGAGGAAGCGCCAGGTGGCCTCGAACGCCACCGGTGAGAACGAGGTCTCGCGGTGGTCGATGCGCGGGATCACCACGTTGGTGGCGCCCTTGAGCTCCGGCCCGGCAAAGGTGATGTGGGTGGGCTTGCCCCTGGCGCCGATCCACAGGCCGTCGGGCTGGGCGAACTTGTCGTTGTTGTCGGAGCGGACGGTGAGCCATTTCACACCCGGCGTGACCTCGTCCCCGTTCGGCCCTTTCGGTGCGTTCAGCGCGGTGAGGAAGGGGCCCGTGCCCGAGAACTCGCTGCCCTCGTTGAAGCCCGGGATGGCCCAGACGCCATGGCTGGGCGTGCCGCCGAGGACGGCGTGGCTGACGGTCTTGTCGCCGCCGCCGTTCTGGATGTAGTTGCGGATGGCGTTGCCGCCGCGCGAGTTGCCGATCAGCACGACCTTCTGCGCGCCGCTGGCCTGCAGCACCCGATCCACCTCGGCCTTGAGCAGGGCCATGTGCTCGGCCGTCGAGCTGCGGCCCGGCTGGGGCTTGGCGTCGTCGTCGCGCGAGAGCGGGTAGGGCGGGTCGATGACGTGGAGGCGGTCGCGTGGCCAGCCATTGGACTCGAAGCGCCAGACGGTGGTCTGCCACAAGGCGGCCGTGTCGCCGTTGCCGGGGACGAAGACGATGGGCGGCGCCTCCTGCAGCGTGGGGGCGCCGGCGCAGCCGGCCAGCAACAGGCCGCCGGTGGCGCCCTCCAGAAACAGTCGGCGTGAGATCATCCGGCCTCTCCTTTCAAGTAAAAAAGCCCGCAGGTCCAGGTGCTGCGGGCTTTGGGCGCTACCGAAACGATAGCGTCACGCGAACACGCCCGCCGTGTCCTGCATCCGCTGCGAGACTTCCCCGAGGTGGTGCAGCGTATCACCGAACGTCATTTCCAACTGCGTGAGCTTCTTGAAGTAGTGGCTCACGATGTACTCGTCGGTCACGCCGATGCCGCCATGCAATTGCACCGCCTGCTGGCCGACGAAGCGCATCGAGTTGCCGAGCTGGTACTTGGCGCGGGCCAGCGCGCGGCGGCGCTCGTCGGCCGGGGCGTTGAGCTTGAGGCTGGCGTAGTAGCTCATCGAGCGGGCCAGCTCCAGCTGCATCTTCATGTCGGCCACGCGGTGGCGCAGCGCCTGGAAGCTGGCGATGGTGACACCGAACTGCTTGCGCTGGTTCATGTACTCCACCGTGATGGCCAGCGTCTTGTCGAGCACGCCCACGGCTTCGGCGCAGGCGGCGGCGATGCCGATGTCCACCGCATGCTCCAGCGCCGCGAGGCCGTCGAGCGTGACGAGGCTGGCGGGTGCGTCTTTCAGGCTCAGCTCGGCGGCGCGGCTGCCGTCCTGCGTGCCGTAGCCGCGGGTGGCCACGCCGGCGGCGCCGCGCTCCACCAGGAACAGGGCGATCTTGCCGCCGACGGTGGCCGGCACCAGGAAGGCATCGGCCTGGTCGCCCGCGGGCACTATGCTTTTGATAGCGTTCAATGTCCAGCCCGCCTGGACCTGCGTGGCCTGGGCCTCGCAAACGTCGAGCCGGTAGCGGGCCTTGCGCTCCTGCCAGGCCAGCACCACCAACTTCTCGCCGCCGGCGATGCCGGGCAGCCAGGCCGCCTTCAGCGCCTGCGGCGCATAGCCCGAGAGCACGCCGCCCGCGATCAGCGCCTGGGCCAGCGGCTCGAGCACGATGCCGCGGCCGAGCTCCTCCATCACCACCATGCCCTCGACCGGGCCCATGCCGAGGCCGCCATCGTCCTCGCCGATGTAGAGGCCGGTCAGGCCCAGCTCGGCCAGCTCGCCATAGGCTGCGCGCGAGAAGCCGCCTTCCTTCACGATGCCGCGGCGGCGCTCGAAGCCGTAGCCCTTGTCGACCCATTTGCGCACGGCGTCGCGCAGTTGTTCCTGGTCGTCGGTGAAATCGAAATCCATGTCTTGTCTCCTCAGCCGAGTACGGTTTGAGCCACGATGTTGCGCTGCACTTCGTTGCTGCCGCCGTAGATCGTGGTCTTGCGCATGTTGAAGTAGGTCGAGGCCAGCGGCGCGTTGGCCGTGACGCCGCCGGGGAAGTTGCCCTGCCAGCCGGCTTCCATGGCCTCCTCGATGAAGGGCAGGCTGAACGGGCCGGCGGCCAGCATCATGAGCTCGCTGTAGCGCTGCTGGATCTCGCTGCCGCGGATCTTGAGCAGGCCGGCGATGTCCAGTGAGTTCTTGCCCGATTTCTCGGCCGAGAGCACGCGCAGCACCAGCATCTCGAGCGCCACCACGTCGACCTCGAGCTTGGCGATCTCGTCGCGAAAGCGCGGGTCGTCGTACATCCCTTCGGCCTTGGCGATGCGCTTGAGGCGCTCGAGCTCGCGCTTGGCGCGGTTCACGTCGGCGATGTTGGTGCGCTCATGGCTGAGCAGGTGCTTGGCGTAGGTCCAGCCCTTGTTCTCTTCGCCGATCAGGTTCTCGGCCGGTACCTCGACGTTGTCGAAGAACACCTCGTTGACCTCGCACTCGCCATCCAGCAGTTTGATCGGCCGCACGGTGACGCCGGGCGACTTCATGTCCAGCAGCAGGAAGCTGATGCCGGTCTGCGGCTTGCCCTCGGTGGAGGTGCGCACGAGGTTGAACATCCAGTCGCCGTACTGGCCCAGCGTGGTCCAGGTCTTCTGGCCGTTCACGATGTATTTGTCGCCCTGGCGCTCGGCGCGGGTCTTGACCGAGGCCAGGTCCGAGCCCGAGCCCGGCTCGCTGTAGCCCTGGCTCCACCAGACTTCGCCGCTGGCGATGCCGGGCAAGAAGCGCTTTTGCTGCTCGGCGTTGCCGAAGGCCATGATCACGGGCGCCACCATCACCGGGCCGAAGGGCACCACGCGCGGGGCGCCGGCCAGCGCGCACTCTTCCTCGAACAGGTGCTTTTGCACCGCGTTCCAGCCCGGGCCGCCGAAGGCCGTGGGCCAGGCATGGCCGAGCCAGCCCTTCTTGCCCAGGATCTTGGCCCAGCGCTGCAGGTCGTCGCGCGTCAGGCGCAGGGCGTTGTGCACCTTGTGCGAAATGTCCTGCGGCAGGTTCTCGCGCACCCAGGCGCGGATGTCCTCGCGGAACTTCTGTTCTTCGGGGGTAAAAGCCAAGTCCATGGGATAAGTCTCCAGAGAAGCCCTGTGTTTTAGCACGACCGTACTATTCGGTCTGTCCGGGTTGCGACAGGCCCAGTTCGGCGCACAGTCTTTGCACCGTACCACGCAACTGCGACACCTCGGCCTCGAGCGCGCCCAGGCGCGTCTGCAGGTGCGCCAGCTCGCCGGTGGAGAGCGCCGCCCCATCGCCCGGTGCGCTGCCGCCGGCCGCCGGCGCCGACGCGGCGGCCTCGACGGGCCCGCCCAGCAGATGCGCCCAGCGCTGTTCGCGCGCCCCCGGGGCGCGCGGCAGCTTCACCACCAGCGGGCCGCCCTTGTCTTCCGGGCGGTCCTGCATCTCTTCCAGGAAGCCCTCGACCGAGGAGATGTCGGCAAAGCGGTGCCAGCGTTCGGTGTTGATGCGCAGTTCGCCCGAGGTCTGCGGCCCGCGCAGCATCAGCAGGCCCAGCAGCGCGGCCGACTGCTCCGGCACGCCGGCGACGCGCTGGAAGTTGTGCTCGTAGCGCGTGGCGCGCCCGCCGCTGGATTCGAATACGAGCGCGATGGACTTGAGGGCATCCAGCGCCAACTGGGCCTGCGCCTCGTCGATGCTCATCAGCGGGTCGCGGCTGGTCTTCTGGTTGCAACCGGCGACCACCATGTTGAGCGTCAGCGGGTAGCTGTCGGGCACGGTGCGGGCTTTTTCCATCAGCGTGCCGAGCACGCGCATTTCAACGGGGGAGAGGATTCGCAAGGTGATAATTCCGTGAGGTATGAAGAACATCGTGATTTTGATCTCTGGCGGCGGCTCCAACATGGCGGCCATCGTGCGCGCCGCGCAGCGCGAGGGCTGGCAGGACCGGTTCGGTGCGCGCGTGGCGGCCGTGGTGAGCAACAAGGCCGCCGCCGGCGGGCTGGCCTTCGCGCGCGAGCAGGGCATTGCCGCCGAGGTGGTGGACCACAAGGCTTTCGGCTCGCGCGAGGCATTTGACGAGGCGCTGGCCGCGGTGATCGACCGGCATCAGCCCGCGCTGGTGGTGCTGGCGGGCTTCATGCGCATCCTCACGCCGGGCTTCGTGGCGCGCTACGAGGGCCGGCTGGTCAACATCCATCCCTCGCTGCTGCCGGCCTTCCCGGGCCTGCACACGCACCAGCGCGCCATCGACGCGGGCTGCCGCGTCGCGGGCGTCACGGTGCACCAGGTGACGGCCGAACTCGACCACGGGCCGATCCTGGCGCAGGCCGTGGTGCCCGTGCTGCCCGACGACACGGCCGACACGCTGGCCGCGCGCGTGCTGACCCAGGAGCACGTGATCTATCCGCAGGCGGTGGCCAGTCTGCTTCAAAAACGATAGCAGCCAAGGACCGCCCGACGCGGACTATCGGGTGATTTGATTGGAAATCAGGGTGAAACGCGGCTGCCGCAGGCCATCGACCTCCACGGTTTCAAGAAACATCGCCGCCGGCCGCACCCACAGGCCGCGTTCGCCGTAGAGCGCGCGGTACAGCGTCATCGGCTCCAGCGTCTCGCTGTGGCGCACGGTGCCGATCACTTCGTACATCAGGCCCTTGTAGTGGCGGTACAGGCCTGGCGGGGTGAGCACGAGGGCGGGCAGGGGTTCTTCGGGCAGGGCCATCGGGTGAAGCAGAAGGGTGGAAAGAGAGTGGGGTGGGACAATACGGACCATGCATCCTAAAGCCCTGCTCGACGCCTGTGCCGAACTCGTCAAGCTCACCCTTCCTTTCGAGCACCCGGCCGATGCCGTGGTGTCGCGCTACTTCCGTGAACACCGGGCCCTGGGCCCGCGCGAACGCGCCACGCTGGCCGAAACCGTCTACACCGTGCTGCGCAAGAAGCTGCTGTTCGAGCATTTCGCGCCCTCGGGCAGCGGCCCCCGCGAGCGCCGCCTGGCCATCCTCGGCTTTCACGGCCCGCGCGATTTTCTCAAGAGCGCCCTGAGCGACCAGGAAAGAAACTGGCTCGACCAGTGCGATGCCGTCGTGACGGCCGACCTGCTGGAGCGGCACCGCCACAACCTGCCCGAATGGCTGGTCCAGCCGCTGAAGGAGCAGCTGGGCGCCGAGTTCTGGCCCCTGGTGGACAGCCTGAACCAGGGCGCCGCGCTCGACCTGCGCGTCAATGCCCTGACGGAGAAACGAGCGGACGTCCAGAAGGAGCTGGTCCGTGCCGCCATCAAATCGGTGGCAACCCCGTACTCGCCCTGGGGCCTGCGGCTGGAAGGCAAACCGGCGCTGACCAAGCTCGACGCCTTCGTGCGCGGCGCCATCGAGGTGCAGGACGAGGGCTCGCAGCTGCTGGCCCTGCTGCTGGAGGCCAAGCGCGGCGAGATGGTGGTGGATTTCTGTGCCGGCGCCGGCGGCAAGACGCTGGCCATCGGCGCGGCCATGCGCAACACCGGGCGCCTCTATGCCTTCGACACCTCGGCCCACCGGCTCGACGCGCTCAAGCCGCGGCTGGCGCGCAGCGGGTTGTCCAACGTCCATCCGGCGGCGATCGCGCATGAGCGCGACGAGCGCATCAAGCGGCTGGCCGGCAAGATCGACCGCGTGCTGGTCGATGCGCCCTGTTCGGGCCTCGGCACGCTGCGTCGCAACCCGGACCTGAAATGGCGCCAGTCGCCCCAGTCGGTGCAGGAACTCACGCTCAAGCAGGCCGCCATCCTGCAAAGCGCGGCACGCCTGCTCAAGCCCGGCGGACGTCTCGTGTACGCCACCTGCAGCGTGCTGCCGCAGGAGAACGAAGCCATCGCCCAGGCCTTCACCGAAGCGCATAGAGAGTTCAGCCCACTTCCGGTGGGCGAAATCCTGTCCAATCTGAAAGTGGAGGGCGCCGCCGGCCTGTGCGCTGGCCCGCAAACGGGCGCCGAGTACCTCCGGCTCTGGCCGCACCGCCACGGCACCGACGGTTTTTTCGCCGCAGCCTGGGTGAAAACGTAGAAAAAAGAACTACCAATCCAGCAGGAATTGTGGGAGAAGCCCCCATTCGAGGGCCCCGCAACCTAAAATGCTTGCAAACCATTCGGGCCGGTCCCATCTACGACGGGCGGAATGCCGAATGGCGCTATGACCGATAACGAGAGACTGATTGACCTATGTTGTTACCTGACTGGGCCGTGCTGAACGCGGCCATCGATTGGCTCGGACACGGGCTGTGGAACATCGCCTGGTGGCAGATCGTTCTGTACACGCTCGTCACCACGCACGTCACCATTGCCGCCGTGACGATCTTCCTGCACCGCACGCAGGCCCACCGTGCCATGGACCTAGGGCCCATCCCCTCGCATTTCTTCCGCTTCTGGCTGTGGCTCGGCACCGGCATGGTGACCAAGGAATGGGTGGCCATCCACCGCAAGCACCACGCCAAGTGCGAAACCGAGGAAGACCCGCACAGCCCGCAGACCCGCGGCATCGACACCGTGCTGTGGCGCGGCTCCGAGCTGTACCGCGCCGAGGCCAAGAACCAGGACACCCTGGCCAAGTTCGGCCACGGCACGCCCGACGACTGGATGGAGCGCAACGTCTACACGCGCTACGGCTGGCAGGGCGTGGGCCTGACGCTGATCCTGGACCTGGCGCTGTTCGGCGCCGTCGGCGCGGCCGTGTGGGCCGTGCAGATGCTCTGGATCCCGATCACCGCCGCCGGCATCATCAACGGCATCGGCCACTACTGGGGCTATCGCAACTTCGAGGCACCCGACGCCAGCACCAACATCTCGCCCTGGGGCGTGATCATCGGTGGCGAGGAACTGCACAACAACCACCACACCTACCCGACCTCGGCCAAGTTCTCGGTCAAGAAGTACGAGTTCGACATCGGCTGGGTCTACATCAGCCTGATGCAGAAGATCGGCTGGGCCAAGGTCAAGAAGGTACCGCCCAAGATGCGGCTCGGCGCCATCAAGCCGGTGGCCGACGAGAAGACGCTCGAGGCGCTGATCGCCAATCGCTACGAAGTCATGGCCGGCTACGCGCGCGGCGTGCGCCAGACCTGCAAGCAGGAGCTCGAACTGCTCAAGGCCAAGCAGGGCGACCTGTCGGCGCTCCAGTCCGCCAAGCGCTGGATGCACCGCGACGACGACAAGGTGCCGGCCATGGCGCGCCCGCAACTGGCGCAGGCCCGTGCTGCCCATCCGGTGCTCGACAAGATGGTGACCATGCGCGAAGAGCTGCGCCAGATGTGGCTCAACACCTCGCACTCGCGCGAGCAACTCGCTGCCGACCTGCAGGCCTGGTGCCACCGCGCCGAGGAAAGCGGCATCGCCCAGCTCCAGCAGTTTTCACGGAAGCTGCGCGCCGCCCACTCGTAACAGTCCGGCGGCGGCGTCCAGCGACGCCTAGTACGCGCCCAACAGCCTGCGTCCCCAAAGGAGCAGGCTGTTTTTACGTGCGGCGGGCTGTGCGCTTGGCGCAGAGGCCTGCGGCGTGCCAGTCACCCGGCAGCGCGAGGGCTGCGCGGCTTCGAGCGTCAGCAGGACGGCCTGCTCGGTGCGCCAGCCCTGGCCTGGCAAGAGGTGGTGCGGTCCCGCCCAGGGGCTGTCGCCCGGCAGGCTGGGCGTAGTGGTCAGCCGCAAGGCGCCCGCGGCACAAAAGACTTCGGCGCCTGCCGGCAGGGCCAGCGCGATGTCCTGGCCCGTGTGCAGCCGGTATTCATGCGCCATCGCCGGCTCCCGCGGTGGCGCTGGCCACCAGGTCGATTTCCACCGCGGCGTTTTTCGGCAGCTGGTAGACGCCGACCGAGGTTCGCGTGTGGCTGCCCGCCGGCCCCAGCACCGCGTACAGGACGTCCGACGCGGCATCGGCCACCTCGCTTTGAGCGACAAAGTCTGGCGCAGACTGGACGTACACACCCACACGCAGGATGCGCTCGATCCGGTCCAGGCTGCCGAGCGACTGGCGCAGCAGCGCCAGGGCCCGCAGCACGCTGACCTGGGCGCCCCGTTGTGCCTGCTCCAGCGTGGTTTCGGCGCCCACGCGGCCGGTGGCGATGACGGTGTCGCCCACCCGCGGCAACTGGCCGCTGACGTAGACCGTGCGCTCATGCGCCACCACCGAGACGTAGCGGCCGCCGATCCGGATCTCGCCCTCGAAGCTGTAGCCCAGTTCTGCGGCAATGCGGTTGAACTGTTCCTGACGTGAAGATTGCATGGCAGTGCGCTCCTGAAAAGGTTGATTCCCAGCCTCCAAGATACGCGCAGGTCGCCTGGGCGGACAGGCACAACACAGGGCCATTCCTCGCGCAGCAGGCAGGAAAAATGGCGTCTGTTATGGTTGTTTTTTGACCGTCGTGTATCTGTTTCGATACAGAAAAGGCGTTCATCATGGCCACGCGAATACAGATGCGCTCTCCATTGCCCATGCCGCACACGCCCGAAGCCCCGATCTACCAGCAGTTGGCCGCCCACTACCGCGAGGCCATTGAAAAGAATGCGCTCCGCCTGGGCATGCGCATGCCCTCGGTGCGCGAGCTGATGCGCCGGCATGCCGTGAGCCTGTCCACGGCGCTGCAGACCTTGCGCGTGCTGGAGGAACGCGGCTGGCTTGAAGCCCGCCCGCGCGTCGGCTACTTCGTGCGCAACGCAGGGACTCCGGCGCTCGAGGAGATGTCCGATCCCGACCTGCGGGAGCCATTTCAGGCCGGCGACGGCCACGCCGGCGCGCGCTTCACCGGGATCAATGAACGGATCTCGCTGCTGGTGGAAAGCGGCCGGCGCGCCGACATCCGGGTGGACCTGGGCGGCGCCACCCCCGGCGAGGAACTGTTCGACACCCGGTGGATGAACCGGAGCGCCGCGGCGCTGCTGCGGGAGCAGCCCGGCATCCTGGCCGTGGGCCGCTCCACCGCGGGCACCCACCCCGAGTTCCAGGCGGCCATGGCGCACCGCGCCCTGAAGGCGGGGATGCGGCTGGCACCGCAGGATGTGATGGCCACCTCGGGCAACACCGAGGCGGTGCACCTCGCCCTGGCGGCCGTGGCGCAGCCGGGCGACGTGGTGGCGGTCGAGTCGCCCACCTACTATGGCCTGCTGCAGGGGATCGAGTCGCTGGGCCTGAAGACGCTGGAGATTCCCTGCAGCCAGCACACCGGGATTTCGCTGGAGGCGCTGGACCTGGCCGTGCGCACCGAGCCCCGCCTGCGGGCCGTGGTCGTGGTGCCGGACCTGCAGATGCCCCTGGGCACCCTGATGCCCGACGGCCACAAGGCGGCGCTGGTCAAGTTCTGCGCCCAGCACGGCCTGGCGCTGGTGGAGGACGACTCCTACCGCCTGTTGGTCGAGGCGGCCGAACCGCCGCGGCCGATCAAGGCCTGGGATGTTTCAGGGCATGTGATCTACTGCGAATCGCTCAACAAAACCCTGGCTCCAGGCCTGCGCCAGGGCTGGATGACAGGCGGGCGATGGCATGAGCGGGTGCAGATGCTCAAGTTCGCGCAAAGCCGCAACACGAACACCCTGGGCCAGCTGCTGGCCGCGCGCTGGACCGCGGCGCCGGCCTTCGAGCGGCATCTGCTGCGGCTGCGGCCCCGCCTGCGCAGCCAGCGCGAACGCATGGCCCAGGCGATCGCGCGCTACTTTCCCGCCGGCACGCGGCTGCGCCTGCCGCCGGGCGGGCTGAGCCTGTGGATCCAGTTGCCCGACGGCGTGTCATCGTCGTCGCTGTTCGAGCAGGCGCTGCGCCAGGGCATCCGCATCGCCCCCGGCGCGATGTTCTCCAACACGGCGCGCTATGACGGCTTCCTGCGCCTGAGCTGCGCGCTGGCCTTCACGGACGGCGTCGACGGGGCCCTGCGCACGCTCGGCCAGCTCGCGGGAGCCGGGCGCGCATGAAAAAAGCCGCTCGGTGAGCGGCTTTTTTCGAAGGAATGGCGCCGAATCACTTCAGCTTGATTTCCTTGTATTCCACATGCTTGCGAGCCTTGGGATCGAACTTCATGATCGCCATCTTCTCGGGCATGGTTTTCTTGTTCTTGTCGGTCGTGTAGAAGTGACCGGTGCCGGCCGTGGATTCCAGCTTGATTTTTTCGCGTCCGCCTTTTGCCATGATCGTTCTCCTTAGGCTTGGCCACGTGCACGCAGGTCTGCGAGCACGGAATCGATGCCGTTCTTGTCGATCAGGCGCAGGGCGGCGCTGGAGACGCGCAGGCGCACCCAGCGGTTCTCGCTCTCGACCCAGAAGCGGCGATATTGCAGGTTCGGCAGGAACCGGCGCTTGGTTTTGTTGTTGGCGTGGGACACATTGTTGCCCACCATCGGGCCCTTGCCCGTGACTTCACATACGCGTGCCATGAGGACACTCCGATATTTTCAACAGCCGTCACTCACGTGAGGGCCTCACCTCGCCAGAAGAAAGGGTGGCGGTAACCCTGTATTTGCTGCCGGAAAGCCGGCACAACGGCACCAGCTGGATTCAGCAAAGCCCTACATTATAGCGCGGTCCGGATTTCCGCCCGGTATCCGCCAAAATGCGCGCGCTCAGGCCTGGGGCCGAGTTTTCTCAATCCTGCTGTTCGAGGAAGCGCTGGGCATCGAGCGCGGCCATGCAGCCCGTGCCGGCGCTGGTGATGGCCTGGCGGTAGACATGGTCCTGCACGTCGCCGGCGGCGAACACGCCGGGCACGCTGGTCATGGTCGCGAAACCCTGCAGCCCCGAGCGGGTGACAATGTAGCCATCCTTCATGTCGAGCTGGCCCTGGAAGATCTCGGTGTTGGGCGCATGGCCGATGGCAATGAAGCAGCCCTTGAGTTCGAGGTCCTCGGTGGCGCCGGTCTGGGTGTTCTTCAGGCGCACGCCGGTCACGCCGCTGGCATCGCCCAGCACCTGGTCGAGCGTGTTGAACAGCTTGAGTTCGATCTTGCCGGCCTTGACCTTTTCCATGACCTTGTCGACCAGGATGGGCTCGGCCTTGAACTTGTCGCGCCGGTGCACGAGGTAGACCTTGCGCGCGATGTTGGACAGGTACAGCGCTTCCTCGACCGCGGTGTTGCCGCCGCCGATCACGCAGCAGACCTGGTCGCGGTAGAAGAAGCCGTCGCAGGTGGCGCAGCCCGAGACGCCTTTGCCCATGAAGGCAGTCTCTGATTCGAGTCCGAGGTACTTGGCCGAGGCGCCGGTGGCGATGATCAGTGAATCGCAGGTGTACTCGCCGCTGTCGCCCTTGAGGGTGAAGGGGCGCTTGCTGAGATCGACCGAGCTGATGTGGTCGAACACAATGTCGGTCTTGAACCGCTCGGCGTGCTCCAGAAAGCGCTGCATCAGGTCCGGGCCCTGAACGCCCTGCACGTCGGCGGGCCAGTTGTCCACATCGGTCGTGGTCATCAGCTGGCCTCCCTGCGCGATGCCGGTGATCAGCATCGGGTTGAGGTTGGCGCGGGCGGCATAGACGGCGGCGGTGTAGCCCGCCGGACCGGAGCCCAGGATGAGAACTTTCGCGTGTTTTATGTTAGTCATGGTAAAACATGTATGGATGACAAGGCGGCGCGGTGTACAGTTTGGGACTATGAGCCGAGTATCAACCTGTGGAAGGCGCTGTCAGGTTTGGATTTTCAATCCGTGCGATTGTAAGAACCCATCATGCAGCGTGGTATGAGGAGGAGATAAAGATGTCGATGTTGTCCAATCTGGAACTGATCCGTCGAGTGCCTCTGTTCGCGATGCTGACGGCGGTCCAGGCCGAGGCCGTGGCCGACGCCGTCGTCAAGCGGCGCCTCAAGCGCGGCGAACTGATCGTCGAGCAGGGCAAGAAATCCAATGCGCTGTTCATCCTCCTGACGGGCCGTGCGCGCGTGGTGACGGCAGACAACCGCGGCCGCGAAGTGATCCTGGCCACCATGCAGCCGGGCGACTACATCGGCGAAATGAGCCTGATCGACAACGAGCCGCACTCGGCCACCGTGCGTGCCGAAATCCAGACCGACGTGCTGGTGCTCGGGCGGACCGAGTTTGCGCGCTGCCTGCCTGAAAACAGCTCGATGGCCTACGCCATCATGAAGGGGCTGGTGCAGCGCCTGCGCCATGCCGACCGGAAGATCGAATCCCTGGCGCTGATGGACGTGTACGGCCGGGTGGCCCATGTGCTGCTGGAGTTCGCCCAGCCCGACCGCGAAGGCCAGATGCTGATCCGGGACAAGATTTCGCGCCAGGACATTGCCAAGATGGTGGGCGCTTCCCGCGAAATGGTTAGCCGCGTCATGAAGGACCTCGAGGAGCGGGGCTTCGTCGAAACCCAGGACAACGGCTCGATGCTGGTCAAGGAACGGCTTTCCACACTGGCCTGACCGCCTCGGCGCCTGGGGTAAGCTCATGCCTTGCCCATGACTTACTCTCTCAATACCCTGAATTCATCCTCTGGCGCAGCCAGCCCTTCCCGATCGGGCGTGGGGCGCTTTGCCCATGAAATCGGCCTGATCGCGGGGGGCGTGGCGCTGGTGTTCTGGCTGATGGCGCTGCTCAGCCATTCCCTTCAGGACGCCGCCTGGTCCACGTCGGGCATCGGCGGGCCGGTCCGCAACTGGGGCGGCCGCCTGGGGGCCTGGCTATCGGACGTGAGCTATTTCCTGCTGGGTTTTTCCGTGTGGTGGTGCTTTGCGGCCGGCGTGCGCGCCTGGCTGGCCACCCTGGCGCGCTGGATGCGCGGCGGCCAGGCAGTGCAGGAGCCCGATGCGGGCCGTTTTTCCGCGAGCCGCACTGCTTTCTGGCTTGGCCTGGCCGTGCTGCTTTGCGCCAGCACCGCGCTCGAATGGTCGCGCATGTACCGCTTCGAGACGCGCCTGCCCGACCACGCGGGCGGCGTGCTGGGGTATCTCACCGGGCCGGCCAGCGTCAAATGGCTGGGCTTCACGGGCGCCGGGCTGGTGTGTATTGCGCTGGGCGTGATCGGTGCCGCGCTGGTGTTCCGTTTTTCCTGGAGCCACGTGGCCGAGCGCGTGGGAGCGTGGGTTGATTCGTTCGTCGAGTCGCGGCGCGAGAAGCGAGAGATCGCCGAAGACCTGGCCGTGGGCAAGCGCGCCGCGCGCGAGCGCGAGGAAGTGGTGCATGAAGAACGCATCGAGATCGAGGAGCACCATCCCACCCCGGTGCTGATCGAGCCGGTGCTGGTGGACCTGCCCAAGAGCGAGCGCGTGGCCAAGGAGCGCCAGAAGCCGCTGTTCACCGAACTGCCCGACAGCAAGCTGCCGCAGGTCGACCTGCTGGACGGTGCGCAGACGCGCCAGGAAACCGTGTCGCCCGAGACGCTGGAGATGACCTCGCGGCTGATCGAGAAGAAGCTCAAGGACTTCGGCGTCGAGGTGCGCGTGGTGCTGGCCTCGCCGGGGCCGGTGATCACGCGCTACGAGATCGAGCCGGCCACGGGGGTCAAGGGCTCGCAGGTCGTCAACCTCGCCAAGGATCTGGCGCGCAGCCTGAGCCTGGTGTCGATCCGCGTGATCGAGACCATTCCCGGCAAGAACTACATGGCGCTGGAGCTGCCCAACGCCAAGCGGCAGTCGATCCGCCTCTCCGAAATTCTCGGTTCGCAGGCCTACAACGAAGCCAAGTCGATGCTCACCATGGGGCTGGGCAAGGACATCGTGGGCAATGCCGTGGTGGCCGACCTCGCCAAGATGCCCCACGTGCTGGTGGCCGGCACCACGGGGTCGGGCAAATCGGTGGGGATCAACGCGATGATCCTGTCGCTGCTCTACAAGGCCGAGGCGCGCGACGTGCGCCTGCTGATGATCGACCCGAAGATGCTCGAAATGTCGGTCTACGAGGGCATCCCGCACCTGCTGGCGCCGGTGGTGACCGACATGCGCCAGGCCGCCCACGGCCTCAACTGGTGCGTGGCCGAGATGGAGCGCCGCTACAAGCTGATGAGCAAGCTGGGCGTGCGCAACCTGGCTGGCTACAACCACAAGATCGACGAAGCCAAGGCCAAGGAACAGTTCATCTACAACCCGTTCTCGCTCACGCCGGACTCGCCCGAGCCGCTGGAGCGCCTGCCGCACATCGTGGTGGTGATCGATGAACTGGCCGACCTGATGATGGTGGTCGGCAAGAAGATCGAGGAACTGATCGCCCGCCTGGCGCAGAAGGCGCGTGCCGCCGGCATCCACCTGATCCTGGCCACGCAGCGTCCCAGCGTGGACGTGATCACGGGCTTGATCAAGGCCAACATCCCGACCCGCATCGCGTTCCAGGTGTCGAGCAAGATCGACAGCCGCACCATCCTCGACCAGATGGGGGCCGAGGCGCTGCTGGGCATGGGCGACATGCTCTACATGCCCAGCGGCACCGGCCTGCCGATCCGCGTGCACGGCGCCTTCGTGAGCGACGAGGAAGTCCATCGCGTGGTGCACTACCTCAAGGAGCAGGGCGGCGAACCCAACTACATCGAGGGCGTGCTCGAAGGCGGCACGGTCGATGGCGAGGGCGACCTGCTCGGGGACGGCGGCGGTGAAGGCGGCGAGAAGGACCCGATGTACGACCAGGCGGTGGAAGTGGTGCTGAAGAACCGCAAGGCCAGCATCTCGCTGGTGCAGCGGCACCTGAAGATCGGTTACAACCGCGCCGCGCGCCTGGTGGAGGATATGGAGAAGGCCGGGCTGGTCAGCGCCATGAGCGGCAGCGGCCAGCGCGAGATCCTGACCCCTGCGCGGGCAGAATGATGCGCCGCATGGAAGCCCCCTGATGATGAACAAACGATTCGCTCTGTTGTTGATAGCGCTTGGCGCCGGCAGTGCCTGGGCTGGCGGGCTGGAAAGCCTGGAGGCCTTCATGCGGACGGCCAAGTCCGGCCGCGCCGAATTCACCCAGGTGGTGACGTCGCCGCCCAAGGACGGGCAAGCCACCAAGGCCCGGACGTCCAGCGGCAGTTTCGAGTTCCTGCGGCCCAACCGTTTCAAGTTCGTCTACAGGAAGCCGTTCGAGCAGACCATCGTGGCCGATGGCCAGACGCTGTGGCTCTACGATGCCGACCTGAACCAGGTGACGCAGCGCCAGCAGTCGATGGCGCTGGGCTCCACGCCGGCGGCCCTGATCGCCGCGGCCCCCGATCTGCGCGGCCTGCAGGCCGACTTCAACCTCCAGTCCGAGCCCGACAGGGACGGCCTGCAATGGGTGCTGGCCACGCCCAAGGCCAAGGATGGGCAGTTGCAAAGCGTGCGGGTGGGCTTCAAGGTGGACGAACTGGCCGCGCTTGAAATCATGGACAGCTTCGGCCAGCGCTCGCTGATCAGCTTCAGCAAGGTGGAGGTCAATCCCGCGCTGGGTGCGGGCGCCTTCCAGTTCAAGCCGCCGGCGGGCGCCGACGTGCTGAAGCAGTAGGCTTCAGATCTCGCGGGCGATCCGCTCGAGCTCCTTGCGCTCGATGAACTCGTCCATGCGCGAGAGCAGGCGCCACCACTCGCTGCCGTCCTCGCGGTAGACCCGGATGGCGCCGGCGCGCACCAGGATCCTGCGCAACTCGTCGTCCTCGAACCCGCCCAGGTTTTTCCGCAGCGTCTCGAACGAGCGGTCGGTGAAGCTCTTGTGGCTCAGAAAGTGGCGCGCCGTTTCCTCGGCCATGAATTCGGCCTTGTTCTGTTCGTGCAGCACCTTGATCTGGTGGTTGAACTGCTGGCGGTTCAGCAGGTAGCTGATGCCGCCGCCCACGGCGGCGCCGAGCAGGGCGGACAGGACGGGCACGAGAGAGGCATCCATATGCCGCAGGACTATAAACTGTGTCCCCTGCAACCTCGAAGACCGACCCGTGAGCACCGCTGCGAACCACACCCCCCTGGCTGAACGCCTGCGTCCCAAAACCCTGGGGGAGGTCATCGGCCAGCAGCACCTGCTGGGCGAGGGCATGCCGCTGCGCATCGCCTTCGAGTCGGGCCAGCCCCACAGCTGCATCCTGTGGGGGCCGCCGGGCGTGGGCAAGACCACCATCGCCCGGTTGATGGCCGATGCGTTCGACGCGCAGTTCATCACCATCAGCGCCGTCCTGGGCGGCGTGAAGGACATCCGCGAGGCCGTAGAGCAGGCCCAGGTGGCGCAGGGCATCATGGGCAGCGGCGGGCGCCGCACCATCGTGTTCGTGGATGAGGTGCACCGCTTCAACAAAGCTGTCAACCACCATATAAATCAGATACTTAGGAAGGTCGTTGTGCAAATTTTTGGGCTTCCCCATTGTTCTGAGGTGGGAAACCATGCCTGATTTGTTCGCACAAGAGCCTGCTGCACCACTGGCTGAAGCCCTTCGCCCCAAGACCTTGGACGAGGTCATTGGGCAGTCTCACTTGCTGGGTGAAGGCAAGCCTCTGAGACTGGCTTTCCAGTCTGGAAAACCACACTCCATGATTTTTTGGGGGCCGCCCGGTGTTGGTAAAACCACCTTGGCACGGCTCACAGCTACAGCCTTCAAGTGTGAGTTCATAGCCCTGTCTGCCGTGTTGTCTGGTGTCAAAGACATCAGAGAAGCAATGGATCAAGCGAGGCAATATCTTGCGCAGGGCAAGAACACCATCTTGTTCGTAGACGAAATTCACAGATTCAATAAGTCTCAACAAGATGCCCTGTTGCCTCATGTGGAATCAGGGCTGTTCACCTTTATTGGTGCTACCACTGAGAACCCTTCTTTTGAGGTGAACTCGGCTCTGCTGTCACGTGCTCAGGTCTATGTGCTGAAGTCACTGACAGAAGAGGAATTGAAGCTGCTCTTGAAGCGGGTGCAAGAAGAAGGTGCCCTTGGTGAGCTTCAGTTTGAAGATAAAGCAGTAGATACCATCATTGGCTATGCAGACGGTGATGCCAGAAGGTTCTTGAACCTGCTTGAACAGTGCAAAACGGCTGCTGGTGCTGCTGGTGTTCAGAAGGTTGATAGTGACTTCATCCAGAATGCTTTGACCTTGAATTCAAGGCGTTTTGATAAAGGTGGAGACAACTTCTATGACCAGATTTCTGCTTTGCACAAGTCTGTTCGTGGTTCCAATCCAGATGCAGCACTCTATTGGCTGACAAGAATGTTGGACGGTGGTGCTGACCCAAGGTATCTGTCCAGAAGAATTGTTCGTATGGCTTGGGAAGACATTGGGCTTGCTGATCCAAGAGCCATGCAGATAGCCAATGATGCAGCACTGACCTTTGAGCGGCTTGGAAGTCCAGAAGGTGAACTAGCCCTTGGTCAAGCAGTTATCTATCTGGCTGTAGCTGCTAAGAGCAATGCTGGATACAACGCCTACAACCAAGCAAGAGCCTTTGTGAAGCAAGACAAGAGCCGTGAGGTTCCTGTTCACCTTAGAAATGCACCTACCAAGCTGATGAAGGAACTGGGCTATGGGCATGAATACCGATATGCTCATGATGAGCCCAATGCCTATGCTGCTGGTGAAACCTATCTTCCTGACGGCATAGAAGAACCTGGTTGGTATCAGCCAGTGCCTAGAGGGTTAGAGATCAAGATTGGTGAAAAGCTGGCTCTGCTGAAGAAATGGGATGAAGAAGCTGGCAAGGGGGATAAATGATTGTTGAGCATGAAGGTGAATTTTCCATTCACGGGCCTTACCAAGCCTTCTATATTCAATCCATGCTCTTCAACACCTCGTCGGCACTTCAAGCATGTGAAAGAGCTTCCAAATACATTGAAGTCATCTCGGCTGGGAAGATTGGGCCTCAAGACAGCAAAGATGAGCTACTGGATTGCTTGCAAAACTTCATCAACCATAGTGGTGCAGTTGCAAGATACTTCTTTCCCTCGTTTGGTGGAATGAAGAAAGAAAAGAAGGACATTCACCAAAAACGTGCTGCTCACTTGTGCAGGGTTTTTCAAGTGGATGAGAAAAGCCCTCTTTTTGATAAGCAGCTTCGGAATGCCATAGAGCATTTTGATGAACGGCTGGATCGCTACCTTGAAGATGGCATTGTTGGGCAAATTTTCCCAAGCCTTATTCTTGATAAGCCAGAAGATACAGAAGTCCCTCACCATATTTTCAGAGCCTACTACCTTAATGATGGTATCTATCAGGTTCTAGGTGAGCGGCACCATGTTCAGCCAATCTTGGATGAAATGATAAGAGTCCATGACATGCTGGTGAAGTTTGACCAGAATGGCGGAATGCTTCGTATCCAGTCAAAAACTTGAGTGAGCAAGCATGGGACTCTTCAGTAGAATAAAAAAGACAATAGGCATGGGAAGCCATGAAGCTTTTAGGCGGTGGTCTGCTTCTGAGCTTGAAGAAAAGAAGGTCTATCTTGAGAATAAGCCTCCTGAAGAGTTCACTGCTGAAGATCACTATCTAGCTGCTGAATGGGTCATTCAAAGATACCTGCCTGAAGGTGAAGACCCAACACCTGAGCAGTGGTCAAAGACCATAGGTGATATCCGCAAGAAGATTGACATCAATCTTCAGAAGGCTGCTGCTGGTGAGCTTGTTAAGACTGAGTATGTTCAACCAGAGCCATATGCTCTAACCAAAGAAGACTTCTTGAGGGATGTGGTTCCCACCTTCTCAAGCTTTGGACTGCTGCCTGATCCCTATCTGAAAGATGGGCAAGGTAGAGAGCTATGGACAGTGCTGTTTGAATTCACCCAGCCATATTCATACAAGCATGGTGAAGCAAAAGATGCCTTGATTCTCTTCTGTGATACCTACCTGGCTGAGAAGCTTGTTCAGGACCTGGGGCGCACCTACACAGCAATGCGAAAAGCACAGCAAGAAGGTTCAGCCAAGATGAAGGTGGTTTGCTCTGGCAAGCAATGCCCAGCTTGCATGGCCTTGGATGACAAGAAGCTGAGTGTTGAAGAACTCCTGGCCTCCTTCAAGAATGGGGCTCCAAAATTTCCTCATCCACTGCATAATGAAGAGGAAGTGAGTTGGTGTCCTGCACCATATCTTTCACCAGAACTTGCATTGAGGGAAGGTGATGACCCTGAGTTTCATGAAGTGCTTTTGAAGATTCTTGAGAAGTAGAAGGCAGACAATGAAGAAGCAAATTGAAATCTATGTTCGCAATAGTGGCGATAGAAACCTGCTGATGCTGCATGTTCCAGAGGGCATGAAGGAACGACTCATTGAGGGTATCAGGAATGGTAGCTTTGAAGCACAAGATGCCAGCATTCATTTGGAGCTATCTATTCTCAATGAATGGAAGGATGTAGATAATCCTGAGCATGTGAGGCTGGAAGTGAACGAAATCACCGCCAGCTACGAATAATGAATCTAAATACTGACAAGTCAATCAAGCGATTCGTTTTTGGACTGCATGAGAATGAAATGGGTCTTGAAGTCATTGCTGTGGTCTTCAATGATGAAAGCAATGAAAAGGTTCCTCTGACAGTTGAAAGTCTCACATGGGTTTCTGAACTGGTGAAGACTCAAGGTGTGAGGGTCAATAGCCAGAATTGTATGAACTTGGCATGTCAGAAGCTTTGGGATGAGCTGCTTCACTCCAAGGAAAGCAAACAGTTTCTTGATAGGTTGATTGAACGGGCCAAACAAGAAATGAAGCAAAAGAACCAATAAGCACCTTCGGGTGCTTTTTTCATACCTGCTTTATTTTTGTGAATGCGACGTCCCCCCGGATTTGAGTAGCAGGTGAGTTGGGAGTCCAATCCCATGCAACAGGAGATTGGACATGAAGAAGAGATTTACGGAAGAACAGATCATTGGCTTCCTGCGGGAAGCCGAATCGGGCTTGCCGGTGGCCGAGCTGTGCCGGCGGTACGGTTTCTCCGAGGCCAGCGATTACCCCTGGCGCAGCAAGTTTGGTGGCATGAGCGTGTCCGATGCCAAACGCCTGGAGGAGTTGGAAACCGAAAACAGACGGCTCAAGCGGCTGCTGGCCGAAGCCCTGCTTGAAAACGAGGTGACGAAAGAAGCCTTAGGAAAAAAGTGGTGAGCGCGCCCGCACGACGAGGAAGGCGGCTTTGCGGCCGGGGAGCGCTACTGGCCCGAGGGCATGGCCGCACCCCAGTTCTACCGCCCGGTGGAGCGCGGCCTGGAGATCCGGATTGCCGATAAGCT
This sequence comes from Variovorax terrae, assembly GCF_022809125.1. Taxonomy (NCBI): domain Bacteria; kingdom Pseudomonadati; phylum Pseudomonadota; class Betaproteobacteria; order Burkholderiales; family Comamonadaceae; genus Variovorax; species Variovorax terrae. The sequence goes on from NZ_JALGBI010000002.1 coordinate 714,994, forward strand.
CCGCGAACTGAAGAAACTGAATGATCAGAAAAACTGATTCCGATCAAATGCCGCTGATCGGCTTTCATTTCAAGGGTAAACCCCGTTAAATCAGCGTTTTTGGCCTCGTAACCCTTGGCTACAATCCCGACCACAAACCCGCCACTGCAGGATCCTGGCGGGTTTTTTGCTAGATGGCAGATCGTGCTCACAAGGCGGGTCTGTCGATCAAAAAGCCTGGTTCAGACAACTTGGCTCGTGGGCCGGTTACAAAACGGAGAATGTTTATGGAAATCCTGCTGCAGCAGATCATCAACGGTCTGGTCCTGGGCAGCATGTATGCCTTGGTAGCGTTGGGCTACACCATGGTGTACGGCATCATCAACCTCATCAATTTTGCGCATGGCGAAGTGCTGATGGTCGGGGCACTGACCAGTTGGTCGATCATCGGCCTCATGCGGGACGCCATGCCCGGCGCACCCGGATGGGTCATCCTGATGATCGCCATGGTGATCGCCTGCGTGGTGGCCGCCACGCTGAATTTCGTGATCGAGAAGGTGGCCTACCGGCCGCTGCGCAACAGCCCCAAGCTGGCGCCGCTGATCACGGCCATCGGCATGTCGATCCTGCTGCAGACGCTGGCCATGATCATCTGGAAGCCGAACTACAAGCCCTATCCCACCTTGCTGCCGAGCGCGCCGTTCAACATCGCCGGGGCCGTGATCACACCCACCCAGATCATGATCCTGGGCGTGACGGCGATATCGCTGGCGGTGCTGATGTACCTCGTGAACTACACCAAGCTCGGCCGCGCGATGCGCGCCACGGCCGAGAACCCGCGGGTGGCGGCCCTGATGGGCGTGAAGCCCGACATGGTGATCTCGGCCACCTTCATCATCGGCGCCGTGCTGGCCACGATCGCCGGCATGATGTACGCCTCCAACTACGGCACGGTACAGCACACCATGGGCTTCCTGCCCGGCCTCAAGGCCTTCACGGCGGCCGTGTTCGGCGGCATCGGCAACCTGGCGGGCGCGGTGGTCGGCGGCATCCTGCTGGGGCTGATCGAATCGATCGGCTCGGGCTACATCGGCACGATCACGGGCGGCGTGCTGGGCAGCAACTACTCCGACATCTTCGCCTTCATCGTGCTGATCATCATGCTCACGCTGCGGCCCTCGGGCCTGCTCGGCGAGCGTGTGGCGGACCGTGCCTGACCCCGGGAGAATGACGATGAAACAACAAAACAAGCTGGTGGTCATCCTGGTCTCGGCCGTGGCGCTGCTGATCCTGCCGCTGATCCTGCAGAGCGCGGGCAACGCCTGGGTGCGCATCGCCGACGTGGCGCTGCTGTACGTGCTGCTGGCGCTGGGGCTGAACATCGTGGTGGGCTACGCCGGCCTGCTCGACCTGGGCTATGTGGCCTTCTTCGCCGTGGGCGCCTACATGTTCGGCCTGATGGCCTCGCCGCACCTGACGGAAACCTTCCCCTGGTTCGCGGCGATGTTCCCCAACGGGCTGCACACGCCGCTGTGGCTCGTGATTCCGGCGGGGGCCGCGCTGGCCGGCGTGCTCGGCGTGCTGCTGGGGGCGCCCACGCTCAAGCTGCGCGGCGACTACCTGGCCATCGTGACGCTGGGCTTCGGCGAGATCATCCGCGTGTTCCTGAACAACCTGGACCACCCGGTCAACATCACCAACGGCCCCAAGGGGCTGGGCCAGATCGACTCGATCAAGTTCTTCGGGCTCGACCTGGGCAAGCGGCTGTCGATCGGCAGCTTCGAGATTTCCTCGGTCACGCTGTACTACTACCTGTTCCTGGCGCTGGTGGTGGTGAGCGTCATCATCTGCCACCGGCTCGAGCTGTCGCGCATCGGCCGCGCCTGGATGGCGATCCGCGAGGACGAGATCGCGGCCAAGGCCATGGGCATCAACACCCGCAACATGAAGCTGCTGGCCTTCGGCATGGGCGCCACCTTCGGCGGCGTGTCGGGCTCGATGTTCGCCGCCTTCCAGGGCTTCGTGTCGCCCGAGTCGTTCAGCCTGATGGAGTCGGTGATGATCGTCGCCATGGTGGTGCTCGGCGGCATCGGCCACCTGCCCGGCGTGATCCTGGGCGCGGTGCTGCTGGCCGCGCTGCCCGAGGTGCTGCGCTATGTGGCCGGCCCGCTGCAGGCCATGACCGACGGCCGGCTCGACTCCGCCATCCTGCGCCAGTTGCTGATCGCCCTGGCCATGATTGTGGTGATGCTGCTGCGGCCGCGCGGCTTGTGGCCTTCGCCCGAGCATGGCAAATCCCTGAAGGCGAAGTGAGGAGCGCGACATGGCAGAAACCGTACTCAAAGTCGCCGGCATCTCCAAACGCTTCGGCGGCCTGCAGGCCCTCAGCGATGTGGGCATCACCATCGAACGCGGCCAGGTCTACGGGCTGATCGGCCCCAACGGCGCGGGCAAGACCACCTTCTTCAATGTCATCACGGGCCTCTACACGCCCGACAGCGGCAGCTTCGAGCTGGCAGGCAAGCCCTACCAGCCCTCCGCGGTGCACGAGGTGGCCAAGGCCGGCATCGCGCGCACCTTCCAGAACATCCGCCTGTTCGCCGAGATGACGGCGCTCGAGAACGTGATGGTGGGCCGCCACATCCGCACCGGATCGGGGCTGCTCGGCGCGATCTTCCGCACCCCGGGCTTCAAGGCCGAGGAGGCCGCGATCGCCAAGCGCGCGCAGGAGCTGCTGGACTACGTGGGCATCGGCAAGTACACCGACTACAAGGCCCGCACCCTCAGCTACGGGGACCAGCGCCGCCTGGAGATCGCGCGCGCGCTGGCCACCGACCCGCAGCTCATCGCGCTGGACGAACCCGCGGCCGGCATGAACGCCACCGAGAAGGTCATGCTGCGCGAGCTGATCGACCGCATCCGCCACGACAACCGCACCATCCTGCTGATCGAGCACGACGTGAAGCTCGTCATGGGCCTGTGCGACCGCGTCACCGTGCTCGACTATGGCAAGCAGATCGCCGAAGGCACGCCCTACGACGTGCAGAAGAACGAGAAGGTGATCGAGGCCTACCTCGGCACCGGCGGCCACTGAGCGGGAGAACACGGATGAGCAATACTCTTTTGAAAGTCAGTGGCCTGAAGGTGGCCTACGGCGGCATCCAGGCCGTCAAGGGCGTGGACTTCGAGGTGCGCGAGGGCGAGCTGGTGTCGCTGATCGGCTCCAACGGCGCGGGCAAGACCACCACCATGAAGGCCATCACCGGCACGCTGGCGCTGAGCGACGGCGACATCGAATACCTGGGCAAGAGCATCCACGGCCAGGGGCCGTGGGACCTGGTGCGCCAGGGCCTGGCCATGGTGCCGGAAGGCCGTGGCGTGTTCACCCGCATGAGCATCACCGAGAACCTGATGATGGGCGCCTATGTGCGCAGCGACAAGCCCGCCATCGCGCAGGACGTCGAGCGGGTGTTCACCATCTTCCCGCGCCTCAAGGAGCGCAAGGACCAGCTGGCCGGCACCATGTCCGGCGGCGAGCAGCAGATGCTGGCCATGGGCCGGGCGCTCATGAGCCGCCCCAAGGTGCTGCTGCTGGACGAGCCCTCGATGGGCCTGTCGCCCATCATGGTGGACAAGATCTTCGAGGTAGTGCGCGACGTCTCGGCCCAGGGCGTGACCATCCTGCTGGTCGAGCAGAACGCCAGCCGCGCGCTGCAGATCGCCGACCGCAGCTACGTGATGGAGTCGGGCATCATCACCATGTCGGGCGATGCCAAGGAAATGCTGAGCGACCCGAAAGTCCGCGCGGCCTACCTCGGGGAGTAGCCTCCAGGCTCGGCATGCTGCGGGGCGGCGCCTGCGGCCTTCATCTGGCAGAAGGGGGCAGCCAGCGGCCCGGTTCAGCCGGCTTCGCGGCAGCCCCGAACGTCCCTACACGGCCTGCGAGCCGGTTTTTCAAACAAAATCAGGCCAAGGTCCAGGTGGGGCGGTCATTGTTTGCTATCAATTTTGAAGCAACCGTGGCCGTCAAAGCTCCGCGCCTTCGACCAGGAAGCGCACGCGCCGCACGCCCTGCCATTCGTCCGCATCGAGGCGGAAGGCGAGCTTCACGCGCGCCGGCAGCGGGTCGGTGTGGCCGAACCAGATGCCGTCCACCGGCTGGCCCTGGTGGCGCAGCTTGAGCGCCAGGTGCTTCTCGCCCACCAGGCGCTGCGACAGCACCTCCACCTCTTCGCTGAACGTCGGCGGCGCGAAGCCCTGGCCCCAGACCTCGCGGTGCAGCGTGTCCACCATGTCGGCGCGGCGGTATTCGGGCGCCAGCGGGCCGTCGGTGTCGAGCCGGCGCGTCAGCGTGGCGGCATCGAGCCATTCCTGGGCCACCTGGCTCAGCGCTTGCTCGAACCGCTCGAGCTGCGCCTGCTCCACCGTGCAGCCCGCCGCCATGGCGTGGCCGCCGAAGCGCAGCAGCACCCCGGGGTGGCGCTTGGCCACGAGGTCGAGCGCGTCGCGCAGGTGAAAGCCCGGGATCGAGCGGCCCGAGCCCTTGAGCTCGTGCTCCTTGCCCGGCGCCTGGCTGGTGGCGAAGACGAAGGTCGGGCGGTGCAGCCGGTCCTTGAGCCGCGAGGCCACGATGCCGACCACGCCTTCATGGAAATCGGGGTCGAACACGCACAGCGCGGGCGGCGGCGCATCCGCTTCGCCGAACAGCGATTCGGCGATCAGGAACGCCTGGTCGCGCATGCCGCCCTCGATCTCGCGCCGCTCGCGGTTGATGCCGTCCAGCGTGCGCGCGAGCTCGTCGGCGCGCGCCGCGTCGTCGGTCAGCAGGCACTCGATGCCCAGCGTCATGTCGGCCAGGCGGCCGGCGGCATTGATGCGCGGGCCCAGCGCGAAGCCGAAGTCGAAGGTGGTGGCGGCCCGGGCCTGGCGGCCCGCGGCCGTGAACAGGCCGGCCAGGCCGGCCGGCAGCGCGCCGGCCCGGATGCGCCTGAGGCCCTGTGCCACCAGGCGGCGGTTGTTGGCGTCGAGCCTCACCACGTCGGCCACCGTGCCCAGGGCCACCAGCGGCAGCAGGGGGTCGAGCCGGGGCTGGCTGGCCGCATCGAACACGCCGCGCGCGCGCAGCTCCGAGCGCAGCGCCAGCAGCACGTAGAACATCACGCCGACGCCGGCGATGTGCTTGCTCTCGAAGCCGCAGCCCGGCTGGTTGGGGTTGACGATCACGTCGGCCGCGGGCAGCTCGGCGGCGGGCAGGTGGTGGTCGGTCACCAGCACCTGCAGCCCGAGCGCCTGCGCGGCGGCCACGCCGGCCACGCTGGCGATGCCGTTGTCCACCGTGATCAGCACGTCGGCGCCGCTGTCCTTCACGCGCTGCGCGATCGGCGGGGTGAGGCCGTAGCCGTCGATCACGCGGTCGGGCACGATGTAGCCCAGCCGCTGCGCGCCCAGCAGGCGCAGGCCGCGCAGGCCGACGGCGCAGGCCGTGGCGCCGTCGCAGTCGTAGTCGGCCACGATGCACAGGCGCTTGCCGGCCGCCATCGCATCGGCCAGCAGCACGGCGGCCTCGGCCGCGCCCTTGAGGCCCTCGGGCGGCAGCAGGCGCGCCAGGCCGTCGTCCAGCTCTTCCTTGGCACAGACGCCGCGCGCGGCATACAGGCGCGCCAGCAGGGGATGGACGCCGGCCTGCTCCAGCGCCCAGGCGGCGCGAGGGGGAACTTCTCTTGCTATTATTTTCATAGCGCCTCAAGAACCGTGCGTGCGGACGTGCGGCCGAAATGGCTTGAAATCCGCTGCCAAAGGCCGCGCGCCACGGTTTCAAAGGCCTGGGCGCTGCGTTCGCCGCACAGGGTCAGCGTCACGGCCTCGCCGCGGTCCAGCGCCGCCAGCAGCGCGGCGCCCTGCGTGGCGTCGAGCTGCTGCCAGGCCTGCGTCCAGGCGGCCCAGTCCTCCCGCAGGGCGGCCTGCGCCAGGCTCTGCGGCACGGTCGGCCCCGGCCCGGGCCGGGGCGGCTGCTGCAGGGCGCCGGTGCCGCTGACCCAGAACGAATTGACGGGCAGCAGGCCGCGCTGTTCACGCGCGTCGTTCACGGCGTGGGTGTAGAGCAGCATCTGCATCTCGTTCTGCAGGCGGCGCAGGGCCCGGGCCTGCGGCAGCTTGGGCATCCAGAGGTCGATGGGGCGGCCCATCACGCGGTCCAGCGAGGCCGTGGGCAGGCCGCGGAACACCTCGCCGCGCGCCAGCCAGCGCGTGGGTTGCCGGTAGGCCAGGGCCACGCCGTCTTCCTCGAAGAACGGCTGCATGGCCGCCAGCAGGGCCTGCGACTCGGCCTCCTGCAGCTGCAGCGCCTCGGGGTCGCCCATGCTGATCTGCTCGGTGCCGACGCGCCAGTGGCAGGGCGTGATCCAGGCCCAGGCCTGGTCGCCGGCATCGGCCCCGGCCTGCCAGGCGGCCCAGGGGATCTGCCCGTCGCCGGCCACCAGGCCCAGGGCGCGGGCCAGCGCCCGCTCGTGGGGCGGCGACAGCGTGTAGTCGTCGCCGGCGTCGGCCGCGGCGGGGGTCAGGCGCGCCAGCAGCCGGTCGAGGTGCGGCAGGGCCAGCGAGCGCAGGGCCTGCTGGCAGGCTGGGGCGCTGCCGGAGGCGAACGGAATCAGGAGGTGCATGGGGTGATTGTCCGGGATGCCACAATCCAGCCAGGCATGACCTTCTTTTGGCCGACGACCTCCTTTCCTGGCAGCCGATGCAACTTCCCTTTGAACTGACCCTGGGCTGGCGCTACACCCGCGCGGGCCGCGCCACCCGGCGCGACGGCTTCATCTCCTTCATCTCGGGCGTGTCCATGCTGGGCATTGCGCTGGGCGTGGCGGCGCTGATCATCGTGCTGAGCGTGATGAACGGCTTCCAGAAGGAGGTGCGCGACCGCATGCTGAGCGTGGTGTCGCACATCGAGATCTTCGCGCCCGGCGGCGCGGCCCTGCCCGACGTGGACAAGACCCTGGCCGAGGCGCGCCGCAATCCGCAGGTGGTGGGCGCCGCCCCCTTCATCGCCGCCCAGGCCCTGCTGGCGCGCGGCGAGGACATGAAGGGCGCGATCATCCGCGGTATTGATCCGGCCCGCGAGCCCGAGGTGACGGACCTGGCGGCCGACCTCCGCAACAAGGCGCTTTCGCGCCTGACGCCGGGAGGGTTCGGCATCGTGCTGGGCGGCGAACTCGCGCGCTCGCTCGGCGTGGCCGACGGCGATGCCGTGACGCTGATCGCGCCCAGCGGGCAAGTGACGCCGGCCGGCGTGGTGCCGCGCCTCAAGCAGATGACGGTGGTCGGCACCTTCGACTCCGGCCACTACGAATACGACTCGTCGCTGGCCATGATCCACCAGGACGACGCGGCGCGCATCTTCCGGCTCGAAGGGCCGACCGGCATCCGCCTGAAGCTCAAGGACCTGCACCAGGCGCGCGAGGTGGCCGTGGAGCTGAGCCACAGCCTGAGCGGCAACCTGCTGATCCGCGACTGGACGCGCCAGAACAAGACCTGGTTCGCGGCCGTGCAGTTGGAGAAACGCATGATGTTCATCATCCTCACGCTGATCGTGGCGGTGGCCGCGTTCAACCTGGTCAGCACGCTGGTGATGACGGTGACCGACAAGCGCGCCGACATCGCGATCCTGCGCACGCTGGGCGCCAGTCCGAAAAGCATCATGGGCATCTTCATGGTGCAGGGCGCGATGGTCGGCGTGATCGGCACGCTGGCCGGGCTGCTGCTGGGCCTGGGCATTGCGCTCAACATCGATGTGATCGTGCCGGCGCTCGAGCAGCTGCTGCACGCGAGCTTCCTGCCCAAGGACATCTACCTGATCAGCCGCATGCCCAGCGACCCGCAGAGCGCCGACATCGTGCCGGTCGCGGTGATCTCGCTGGTGCTGTCCTTTGTGGCGACTCTCTATCCGAGCTGGCGCGCCAGCCGTGTCAATCCGGCGGAGGCCCTGCGCTATGAATGAGGTGGTGTTGCAGGCCGAGGGCCTGACCAAGCGTTTCGTCGAAGGCCGGCTCGACGTGACCGTGCTGCAGGGCGTGGACCTGCAGGTGCGTGCCGGCGAGACGCTGGCCATCGTGGGGGCCTCGGGCTCGGGCAAGAGCACGTTGCTGCACCTGCTGGGCGGGCTCGACGCGCCGAGCGGCGGCAGCGTGCGCCTGCAAGGCCAGAACCTGGCCAGCCTGGATGCCGCCGCCCAGGGCGTGCTGCGCAACCGCCATCTGGGCTTCGTCTACCAGTTCCACCACCTGCTGCCCGAATTCAGCGCGCTGGACAACGTCGCCATGCCGCTGTCGATCCGGCGCCAGCCGCAGGCAGAGTGCGAGCAGGCGGCCGCCGCCGTGCTGGCGGCCGTGGGCCTGCAGGAGCGCCTGCAGCACCGGCCGGCGGAGCTGTCGGGCGGCGAGCGCCAGCGCGTGGCCATCGCGCGCGCGCTGGTCACGCGGCCGGCCTGCGTGCTGGCCGACGAGCCCACCGGCAACCTCGACCGCAACACCGCCGACGGCGTGTTCCAGCTGATGCTGCAGCTGGCGCGGGAGCAGGGCACGGCCTTCGTGATGGTCACGCACGACGAGTCGCTGGCGGCGCGCTGCCAGCGCCAGTTGCGGCTGGTGCGCGGCCGCCTGTCCGAGCAGGCGTGATGTCGCCGGCGATGCTCGGGCCCCGATAGGTCAGAGCATCGGGTGCGGCGGGACCCCGGTGTTCGCGCCGGCGAGCTGGAACCCGTATTCGGACGAATCGATGAGGTGCACGGCGGCCAGCAGGCTGCCGTCGTCGCCGATCGGGATCGCCGGTTCGAGCAGCGGGCGGATGCGGCCGGACAGGGCGCTGTGCAGATCGATGTCGACCAAAGACTGGCCGCTGCGCACCTCGGCCGCTTCGGCCGGAGGCAGGCCGTTGGCGCGCCCCACGTCCGACAGGATTTCCAGCCCGCCTGAGAACTCCAACTGGAGCCAGGACAGGTTTCCGGCGCCGTCGATCCCGAGAATCCCGAAAGGCGAGCCCATCACCACGTACTCCACCCAGTGGCGTCGCGCCAGGTCGAGCAGGTCCCGGGCCACCGCCGGGTGCTGCAGCGCCAGCCGCTGCCGGCGGTTCAGTGTGCGGGCCCAGATGGCCTCGAAGGCCGGATGGGGGGACCAGAGCAACTGCTCGATGATGCCGCTGAGAGGGGTGGCGTCGTGGGGCAGGTACAGGACGCCGTCCAGGGCCGGGGCCAGGGCGGTTGCGAGGTCGCTGGGCGCATCCGTCAGCATGAGCTTGTGGCCCGGCCAGCCGAGCAGGTCGCTCATGACCTGCCGTTCGGGCATGCCGGACATCGGGGAGACCGCGGCCAGCAAGCGCGTGAGGGCGTAACGCTCGGGCGCGCGCGCCCAGTAGCGGAGCACCAGGCGGATCAGGGACCGGCCTTCGAGGTGGGAATCGACCATGCGCCGGTGCGCCCAGAAGTCGGCTTCCCAGCGGGGAGGCTCCTGCTGCATGTAGTTCAGGCAGGTCTCGGAACTGCCGAAGGACAGGATGTTCCAGCTGGCCGGAAGTGTCTTGCGCAGCCGCCCCAGCTGGTCGGGGCATTCGCCCAGCAGCACGATCTGGCCCGGGCGGCGGTACAGGGGAAAGCCCTCGGGGGCTCCGGCCATCGCCGGGATGTCGAGGAACCCGCTGGCGTTCGAGGCCGGCTCCATGGCCAGCCTGTCCAGGCGCGGCGAGGCGGGATTCAGGTGGCGGGCGATCCTGCCCATCAGATGAAAGCCTCGTGAACCCACAGTGCGCGCTCCCGCCGGTCAGGCCAACCCATTCAGGCTGGGTTCCGGCTCTTCGGTCTGGACGGCCCGCAGGGTGATCTCGTCGACTTCGATGATGCAGGCGACGGTCAGGACCACGCCGATCTTGATCGGGGGGCCGATGCGGTGGATGTGCAGCCCCTGGCGCTTGAGCAGCCGCTCGATGGCCACTGTGGTGACGGTGACGTAGCGCACGATGTTGTTGGCCAGCGCGAAGCGGGCGGCTTCGGCCATCAGGGCCACGGAAAGGGGGCCGAACCCGCTGTCGGCCGTTGCCACGCGGTCCGACGCGATGGCGAAGCGGCTGAGCTCCCAGATGTCGGCCGCTGCCGGTGCGGGTTGGCCGTGCAGCAGCTCGGGAAAGGTATGGCTCAGCATGTAGGGCCCGACGGTCGGCAGCAGGCGCCAGCAGGCGTCGACCTCGGTGCCGGGGGATTTCGCGATGATGTAGGCGGCGCGCTCGATGTCGTCGAAGGCATCGCGTTCCAGGCCGTCGTGGGTCTGAACGGCCCAGCCCAGCCGTCCGGCGAAAACCTCATAGCGTAGCTGGAACATGCCGGTGCGCTCGGCCTCCGACATCTCGGGAAGCTGCAGGGTGCTCACAACGTGGTTCATGGCTCGGTCCTCAAATGGCGGTGATCCATTTGACCGAGACGTGTGTGAAAAAGTAACTAGCTGTTTGGTGAGGGGTTACCGCTGATTAATGACTAAAAGTGGTAATCGATTCTTCGTTTATGCAATCCTGCACTGCTTTGCGCCAGGCAAGCCGGTCGATCAGGGCCCGCAAGTGCTGCTCGCAGGCCGGGACATCGAGGTCATAGCCCTGCGCATCGATCACCATGATGTTGGAGCGGGGGCCGTCGAACGGGCTGGTGCAGATCGCCTTGCCGTCCCAGGACAGCCAGTCCCAGCCGAGGCTGAGGATGGTCTGCCCGACGGTGCCGGACCATTCCGTGAAACCCGAGAAGGCCGGCCGCTGGCCGGGCCGGCCCGCATTGTCGATCCAGGCGGCCCGGTCGCAGCCGGTGTGCAGATGCGCGAAGTTCGACGCCTCCAGCGCCTGCCGTCCGATGCGCACGCGGTAGTCGCCGGAGTGCAGCTGCGGGGGGGTGGCCCCGAACGCGGCACCTGTTGTACTATTCATTTCTTCTCCCTGTCAGTGGAAATCTCGGCGCAGCATCCATGACGATTGAATCGCCCTTGACCCTGATCTCGTCGGTCCTCGAGGCCAGCACCGAAGCCGAGGTGCTGGATCGCGTGCAGCGGGCCGCCACGGCCCTGGGGTTCGAGCGGGTGATGCTGGGCATCGAGGTCAAGCGCCCCCTGGTCGCACCGGTGCAGAACGTCACGAGCGGCTATCCGCTGGCGTGGCAGCGCGTCTACGTGGAAAACCAGTACGTCGCGATCGATCCCACGGTGGCGCACTGCCAGGAGCACACCAAGCCCCTGATCTGGTCCGAAGGACTCTACACCAAGGACTCCATCCGCCTGTGGGAGGAAGCCCGGGCCTATGGCATTGGCCATGGCATCAGCGTTCCGATCCATGAGCGGTTCTTTGGCGTGAAGAGCATGGTGAGCCTGGCGCGCGACAAGCCGCTGGACCACAGCCCCGCGGCCTTGCAGGAGATGATGGCGGCGGCGACCCAGTTGACCACCAGCGCGCACTATGCGGCGGCCAACGTGATCCTGCCCTCGCTGTTCGCGGCGCGCGATCCCAAGCTGTCGCCGCGGGAGCGCGAATGCCTGAAGTGGGCCGCCGAAGGCAAGTCCAGCTGGGAGACGGCGGGCATCCTGAATATCTCGGACGGCACGGCCCGGCTGCACATGAACAACGCCATGCGCAAGCTGAAGGTCCATACCCGCACGCAGGCCGTGGCGCTGGCCGTGGCCCTGGGGGTGGTGAAGTAGGCGTTCGTGCACTCGCATGGCTCCAGTCTAGGGGGCCGGGTGCCCGGCGGGCAATCCGCACCTCCCCAAACCGACAGCTAGCCGAATGGTGAGGGTGGCCTGGCGCAGGCGCTGCCGCAGTGGCCCCGTGTCAGGCCGGATGTGCTAGGCACCGGCCTCACAGGATGCGGTTGAACCAGAGCAGCGACAAGCCGGCCGACAGCAGTGCCAGCAGGGCGGCGGCCAGCGCCAGCAGGGCCGAGACCTCGGTTTCCTTCTTCTCCACCGTCAGCCGCGAACGCAGCGTCTCATAGACTTTCTTGAGGTCGGCCGCGGTGCCGGCATAGAAGTACTCGGCCTGGGTGCGGCTGGCGATGCCTTTGAGGGTTTCCTCGTCGAGCCGCACGCGCATGGACCAGCCCTCGAAGCCGATGGTCTCGCCGTCCACCGTGCCGATGCCCACGGTGTAGACGCGCACGCCGCGGTCGGCCGCCATCTTGGCGGCTTCGAGCGAATCGACGCCCGTGGTGCGCTGGCCGTCGGTCAGCAGGATGATGGCGGCCGAGGCGTAGGAGCCGGGCGCCACCGGCACGAACTCCTTCTTCGGCGGCTCCTTGCCGGCCTGGTCGAGCGCCAGGCCGCGCGGGCGGTCGCGCCCGGAGCCGAGGGTGGCGAGGTCGATGCCGGCGTCGGGGAACAGCGTGGCCAGCGACAGCACGATGCCATTGCCGATGGCCGTGCCGCGCTGCAGCTGGAAGCGGTCGATCGCTGCCACCAGGTCTTCGCGGTTGATGGTGGGGCCTTGCGCCACCTGGGCCGAGCCCGCGAAGGCGACGATGCCCACTTTCACCGGGCGCGGCAGTTCGGCCAGGAAGGCCTTGGCCGCGTTCTGCGCGGCCACGATGCGGCTGGGCTGCACGTCGGTGGCGCGCATGCTGCCCGACACGTCCATGGCAAGGATGATGGTCTCCTGCTGCGAGGGCAGGGTCATCACCGCCAGCGGGCGCGAGGCGGCCAGCAGCATGGCGGCCAGCGCCAGCAGGAACAGGAAGGGGGGAATGTGGCGGCGGATGCTCTGGGCCGGCCCCATGGCCTCGCGCACGATGGACAGGCTGGCGTAGCGCAGCGCGAGCTTCTTCTTGCGGCGCATCAGCCAGAGGTACAGCAGCACCAGCAGCGGCAGGGCCAGCAGCAGCCAGAGGAATTGGGGCCAGAGGAAATTCATCGCGTTCGCACCTTTCAAGCCGCCCGCCGCAGATGGGCAGGCAGTCCGCCGCCGGCGGCCAGGCGGCTGCGCCGCTTGCGCATCTCGGTGAAGCGCACGATGGCGTCCGCCAGGTCGCCGTCGGTGGAGAGTTCCAGCGTGTCGACACCGGCCCGCCCCAGCGCCTGGCGCAGATCCGCTTCGCGCTGGGCGGCGATGCGCGCGAAGCGGCGGCGAAAGCCCGCGTCGTGCGTGTCCACCAGCAACTGCTCGCCGGTCTCGGCATCGCGCAGGGTGATGAGGCCGAGGTCGGGCAGTTCCAGCTCCAGCGGATCGAGCAGGCGCACCGCCACCACCTCGTGGCGCTGCGCCAGCAGCGCCAGCGGACGCTCCCAGCCCGGCTCGCTGATGAAGTCGGACACCACGAACAGCGTGCTGCGCCGGCGCACCGCGTTGGCGGCCGATTGCAGCAGCTCGTGCAGGCGTGTGGTGCCGGTGGCGCGGGCCTCGGGCTGTGCCTGCAGGGCGTGCAGCAGGCGCAGCACATGGCGGCGGCCGCCGCGCACGGGAATCATCGCGTCCCGGTGGCCGCCGTAGAGCAGGGCGCCGACCCGGTTGCCGTGGCGCGTGAGCAGGCGGGCCAGCACCGCCACGAACTCGGCCGACACCTGGCGCTTGCGCTGCTGGCCCGAGCCGAAATCCACCGAGGGGCTCAGGTCGAGCAGGAACCAGGCCGCCATTTCGCGGTCTTCGGTGAACACGCGCACATGCGGCACCTGCAGCCGCGCGGTCACGTTCCAGTCGATGTGGCGCACGTCGTCATGGTGCTGGTATTCGCGCAGGTCGGCCAGGTCCAGGCCGGCGCCGCGCAGCAGCGTGCGGTAGTCGCCCTGCAGCAAGCCGTCGAGCCGGCGCAGGACGGTCCACTCCAGCCGGCGCAGAACGTCCTCGGCGGACGATCCGCCAGGCGGGGCCACCGCGGAACCGGCTTCGCCGATCTGCGGGTGGCGCCCCCCCGGGGGGGGAGCGCCGAAGGCGCTTCGGGGGGGAGCCATGCTACGCGGCGAGCTTTTCATGTTCCAGCGGCTTGGCCGGCGCGGGAACCTTGGCCATGATCCGGGCGACCAGCGCATCGGGGCTCAGCCCTTCGGACAGCGCCTCGTAGGACAGCACCAGCCGGTGCCGCAGCACGTCGGGCACCAGGTCGCTCATGTCCTCGGGCAGCGCATAGCCGCGCCCGCGCAGCATGGCCAGCGCGCGGGCGCCCTCGGTCAGGCTGATGGTGGCGCGCGGGCTGGCGCCGAAGGTGATGAAGCGCGCGAGGTCCTTCAGGCCATGCTTGTCGGGTGTGCGGGTGGCCGACACCAGGCGCACGGCGTACTGCACCAGCGACGGGTCCACATAGACCCTGCGGCACTCGGCCTGCAGCGCGGCGAGCTGCTCGGTGCTGGCGACCGGCGTGACGCTGACCGGCGGGCCGATGACGCGCTCGACGATCACGAACTCCTCCTCGTCGCTCGGGTAGTCCACCAGCACCTTCATCATGAAGCGGTCCACCTGTGCCTCGGGCAGCGGGTAGGTGCCCTCGGTCTCGATCGGGTTCTGCGTGGCCATCACCAGGAAGGGGCTGGGCACCTTGTGGGTTTCGCCCGCGATGGTGACCTGGCGCTCCTGCATCACTTCCAGCAGCGCGCTCTGCACCTTGGCCGGCGCGCGGTTGATTTCGTCGGCCAGCAGCAGGTTGGTGAACACCGGCCCGAGCGCGGTGCTGAACTCGCCGGTCTTCTGGTTGTAGATGCGCGTGCCCACCAGGTCGGCCGGCACCAGGTCGGGCGTGAACTGGATGCGCTTGAACTGGCCGCGCACGGCGTTGGCCAGGGTCTTGACCGTCAGGGTCTTGGCCAGGCCTGGCACCCCTTCGACCAGCAGGTGGCCCTGCGCCAGGATGGCGACCATCACGCGCTCGAGAAAGCGGTCCTGGCCGACGACGACGCGCTTGACCTCGTAGAGGATCTGCTCCATCAGCGTGGCGGTGTCCTGGGTGCCGGAAGAGGTGTCCATGGTGCTCCTGGGGGTGGGGTTCGCGTCAGAACGGCGGCATGCCGACGGCCGAGGCCGCGTTCTCGATCGGCACGGCGAAGCCGATGCCGATGAAGGTGCGCGACTGGGTGGGGTTGAGGATGGCGGTGACGATGCCCACCACCTCGCCTTCCATCGTCACCAGCGGGCCGCCCGAGTTGCCGGGGTTGGCGGCGGCGTCGAACTGGATCAGGTTGTTCATCTCCTGCTTGCCTTCGGGCGAGCGGAACACGCGCTGCAGGCCCGACACCACGCCCGCCGACGCGGAGGGCCCGATGCCGAAGGGGTAGCCCACCGCCATGACCTGGTCGCCGGGCGCGAGGTCGGCGGTGGAGCGCAGCGTGGCGGCCTGCAGGTCGTCGGGGATCTTGTGGGCCTGCAGCACCGCGAGATCGTTCTCGGCCTGCACGCCGGTGATGGAGGCGGTCGATTCGAGGCCGTCGAAGAACGTGACCTTGATCGTCTGCGCGCCGGCCACCACGTGCAGGTTGGTGAGGATGACGCCCTTGTCCACGATCACCACGCCGGTGCCGACGCCGCGCTCGGCCTCCTTGCGGGTCTTGGGGTCGATGGCATAGCTCACCACGCGCACGACCGAGGGGCGGATGGCCTCGTAGGCCTTGGCGGCGGGCGAGGGCAGGGTGGCGGTGGCCAGCGTGTGCAGCACGGCGGCGTCGATGTCCTTCTGGGTCAGCCGCGGCGGCGCCGGGCGCCCGACGAGGGCGGTGCTCGCCAGCAGCAGGAGCAGCAGCATGCCGATGGCGATCCAGAGCAAACGGGGGCTGGGCGCCCACCGGGCGGGCGCAGGCGTGGCGGCGGGCGGCGAGTCGGCCGGCCCGGGCGGGCCCGGGTCGGGCGCTGCCTGCGCGGGGCGGCTGGAACTGCTGTAAAGGGCGGGCCTGCGCATTCGTTCACCTGCGGTCAATGCGTGGGGACATGGGTGGAGCTGCGCTGCCACGGTATCACGGTTCGGGCCGTTTTGCACCGGGTTCGGCCCGCCCGGCGCCGGGGCTGCGCCGCGGCCGGCTGCACGGCCCCGCACGCCGGAAAATTCAGTGATTTCCGGCCGAGGTCCAGGTGCTGCGGTCGTTGTTTGCTATCAAAATAATAGTAAACGGAACCGCGCTTGGCGGCTACTCCCAGTGGATGTGCCGATAGTCGAGCCGCGCTGCCAGTGTGGGCTTGATGATCTCGAAGTAGGGCGATACATCGAAGTCCCGCGGCGCGAACAGGCTGCGGTCGCGGATGTGGAAGATCTCCTCGGTCACCGCCCGGTGCAGCCGGGGGTCCTGATGGCGGTCGAAGGTGATGGTGGGCAGCACCGGGTAGCCCACGCCCTGGAACGCCTCGGCGATCAGCGACGAGCAGATCGCCCGGGTCGGGTCGCCGCTGCCCAGCGCGAGCATCTGGCGCCGCCAGCGCCCCGGCACCGGCGGCCTGGGCAGCAGGTAGCGCGCCAGGTCGACGACGTTCTTCAGGTCGTACCGCTCGCCGAGCTTGCCCACGACCGAACTCAGCAGCAGCTCCCGGTCGGCGTCTCCCAGGTGGAAGGGCCGGCAGATGCGGGTGTGGAACGACTGGTAGTGCGACAGAGGGCGCTTGCACACGCCCTGCACCATGTCGGCCTCGATGAACAGGTAGGGCTCGCCCTGCTCGTCCAGGCCGCCCAGCTGCGGGCCGACGTACAGCGTGGCGTGCGACCAGGTGGACTGGGTCAGGTACTTGATGGCCGCCGCGATCCGGCTGCTGCCCTCGACCAGCAGCACGTCGCCAGGCCGCAGGCTTTGCAGCAGCTGGTCGCGCCGCGACGGCATGCCGATCTGGGCGCCCGGGCGGGGGCGGGACAGGTACTGTACTGGGCCAGCAGCAGCCCGATGGTGTGGGGAAGGGAGGCCATCAGCGTCTGCACCCGGGGGGCGAGGGCCGAGGCGCCGCGCGGCGGCGGCACCGGCAGGAGGGGGCTGGCTTGCGCATCAATTCACCCGTGGCGATCTGGGCCGGAGCCGGTGCCATGAAGGTAGCACGATTCGCCGGCGCCTGCATCGGGTTCGGGCATGATCGCCTCATGCCGGCCTGGATCGATACCCACTGCCATCTGGATGCGCCCGAATTCGCAGCGGACGTGCACGCCGTGCGTGCCCGGGCCGCGGCGCGGCAGGTGGTGCACTGCATCGTGCCGGCGGTGGAGGTGGGCAACTTCGAGGCCGTGCGCGCGCTGGCCCACCAGCATGGCGACAGCTACACGCTGGGCATCCACCCGCTGTATGTGCCGCAGGCCGGCGAGGACGACCTGGCGCGGCTGGACGCGGCGCTGGCGCAGTACCGCGACGACCGGCACCTGGTGGCGGTTGGTGAGATCGGACTCGACTATTTCGTGCCCGCCCTGCGCGAGGGGCCGCTGCGCGACAAGCAGGAGGCGTTCTATGCCGCGCAGCTGCGGCTGGCGCAAAAGCACGGCTTGCCCGTGATCCTGCACGTGCGGCGCTCGGCCGACCGGCTGCTCCGGGGCCTGCGCGAGACGGCCGTCAGCGGCGGCATCGCCCATGCCTTCAATGGCAGCGCGCAGCAGGCCGAGATGTTTCTCAAGCTCGGCTTCAAGCTGGGTTTCGGCGGCGCCGTCACGTTCGACCGGGCGCTGCAGCTGCGCCGCCTCGCGGCCGCCTTGCCGCTGGACGCCCTGGTGCTGGAGACCGACGCGCCCGACATTCCCCCGCACTGGCTCTACCGCACGGCGCAGCAGCGCTCGGCGGGCCAGACGCAGGGGCGCAACGAGCCGGCGGAGCTGCCGCAGATCGGGGCGGTGGTGGCGGGCCTGCGCGGCATGGCCAGCGAGGACCTGGCGGCCGCCACCACGCGCAACGTGCTGGCGGCCTTGCCGCGGCTGGCGGGCCGGCTGGCCTTGCCGGTGAACTAGGGTCTGCCGCCCCGGGCTGCGGCCTCGAAGGTCCGGTTGGCGGCGCGGGGATGGCCGTGCATCGTCCGGCCGGGAGGCCCGGGGCACTTTCGGGCCAAAATCAACGGCTTTGCCTGATCGAGAAATTCAAGATGATGATCCCGGTATCGATGAATCCGCCGCGGGCTGCCCGGGGCGCATGGTGATGGCCGAGCGCCGCAAAGTGCAGGCGCAGGCCGTCCGCCTGCATGGCCTGCCGCCGCTGATCGCCAGCGGCACCAGGCTGTTGATCCTGGGCAGCTTTCCCGGTGCCGCCTCGCTGGCGGCGCAGCAGTACTACGCCCATCCGCAAAACCATTTCTGGAAGATTTTGAGAGCCGTTTGGCCCGAAGGTCCGCACGGGGCGGACGCAGACAGCTATCAAATTCGTAGCGAATGGCTGCTCGGCAAGGGCCTGGGCCTGTGGGACGTCTATGCGGCCTGCGAGCGCGAGGGCAGCCTGGACGCCCACATCCGCCACGCCGAGGCCAATGATTTCGCGAGCCTCGCGCGCCTTTGCCCGCAGCTGCGGGCCATCGCCCACAACGGCGGCGAGAGCTACAGGCACGCGCGCCACACCGCCGCGCTGGGCGTGCCGGTCCATCGGCTGCCCTCCACCAGCCCGGCCAACGCGTCCTGGAGCTTCGAGCGCAAGCTCGCGGCCTGGCGCGAGGTGTTCGAGCAAAGCGGGCTGCTGTGATGGCGCGCCGGAGAACCCCCGCAGCGGCCCTGCCCGAAGTCAATTTTTCGGACTACGGCGACATCCGCTACCTGCACCTGGGCACCGAGTGGGTGCAGGGCTCGATGCTGATCGACGCGCCGTTCGAGATCGAGCTCGAGTACGTGCAGCGCATGATGGCCTGGCTGCTGTTCGTGGAGCCGTCCAGCGTGGCGCGCCGCCACGCCATGCAGCTCGGCCTGGGCGCGGCCTCGCTCACCAAGTTCTGCCACAAGAAGCTGCGCATGAAGACCACCGCGGTGGAGCTCAACCCGCAGGTGCTGGCGGCCTGCCGCGGCTGGTTCAAGCTGCCGCCCGACGACGCGCGGCTGTCGGTGGTGCTGGGCGATGCGGGGCTTGAAATCCGCCGGCCCGATTGGCAGGGCACGGTGGATGCCCTGCAGGTCGACCTGTACGACCACGAGGCCGCCGCCCCGGTGCTCGACAGCGAGGACTTCTACGCCGACTGCCGCCTCCTGCTGACGGAGGACGGCTGCATGACGGTGAACCTGTTCGGCCGCTCGTCGAGCTACCCGCGCAGCCTGGAGAAGATCGCCTCGGCCTTCGGGGCCGACGCGGTCTGGGCTTTCAAACCGACGCGCGAGGGCAACACCGTGGTGCTGGCCCAGCGCAGTCCCGGCCGGCCGAAGCGGGCGGCGCTTGCCGAACACGCCGAAAACATCCAAACTCGCTGGGGCCTGCCCGCCGCCAAATGGCTGCGGGTGTTCAAACCCCACACTCCATGAGCGCTGTCCTGCAATCCAAGCCCCCCGCCAAGACCTCCCACGTGGGGCCGGTGGACTGGCGCCGCATGGTCGAATGGCTCAGCGCCGACGGCGTGATCTCGGCCGAGGAGGCGCAGCGCACCATCGCGCGCTGCTCGCAGGCCGAAAGCGCCCAGCACTCGCTGGTGCGGCTGGCCAGCGTGGCCATGACCCGGCTGGCCGACGGCAAGCCGCTGGACATCGAATCGCTGGCGCAGTACCTGGCCGGCCGCGCCGGCCTCGACTACCTGCGCATCGACCCGCTGAAGGTGGACGTGGGCAAGGTGTCCGACACCATGAGCGCGGCCTATGCCGAGCGGCACCGCGTGCTGCCGGTGCAGGTCACCTCGTCCGAGGTGGTGGTGGCCACGGCCGAGCCCTTCATCACCGACTGGGTGGCCGAGGTCGAGCGCCAGTCGCGCCGCACGGTGCGCCGCGTGGTGGCGAATCCGCAGGACATCCACCGCTACACCGCCGAGTTCTTCGCGCTGGCCAAGTCGGTGCGCGCCGCGCAGAAGGCTGGCGGCAACGCCGGCGCCGCGAGCTTCGAGCAGCTGGTGGAACTGGGCAAGACCAACAAGCAGCTCGACGCCAATGACCAGGGCGTGGTGCAGGTGGTCGACTGGCTCTGGCAGTACGCCTTCGACCAGCGCGCCAGCGACATCCACCTGGAGCCGCGGCGCGAGCAGGGCGTGATCCGTTTCCGCATCGACGGCATGCTGCACCCGGTCTACCAGATGCCGATGGGCGTGCTCAACGCCATGACGGCACGCATCAAGCTGCTCGGCCGCATGGACGTGGTGGAGAAGCGCCGCCCGCAGGACGGCCGCATCAAGACCCGCAACCCGCGCGGCGACGAGATCGAGATGCGCCTATCCACGCTGCCCACCGCCTTCGGCGAGAAGATGGTGATGCGCATCTTCGATCCCGACACCGCGGTCAAGGACCTCGATGCCCTGGGTTTTTCCAATCACGACGCCGAACGCTGGGAGGCGCTGGTCCAGCGGCCCTACGGCATCATCCTGGTGACCGGGCCCACGGGCTCGGGCAAGACCACCACGCTGTACTCCACGCTCAAGCGCGTGGCCACCGAGGAGGTGAACGTCAGCACGGTGGAAGACCCGATCGAGATGATCGAGCCCTCGTTCAACCAGACCCAGGTGCAGACGCAGCTCGACTTCGGCTTCGCGGAAGGGCTGCGTGCGCTGATGCGCCAGGACCCGGACATCATCATGGTCGGCGAAATCCGCGACCTGCAGACCGCCGACATGGCGGTGCAGGCGGCGCTCACCGGCCACCTGGTGTTCAGCACGCTGCACACCAACGATGCGCCCACGGCCATCACGCGCCTGATGGAGCTCGGCGTGCCGCCTTACCTGCTCAACGCCACCGTGCTCGGCGTGCTGGCGCAGCGGCTGGTGCGCACGCTGTGCAAGCAGTGCCGCGTGAAGGACGAGCAGGGCTCGCGCGAAGCCCTGAGCGAGGTGGTCAAGCCATGGAAGATCAATGGCGGCTACCGGCCCTACAAGCCCGTGGGCTGCGTCGATTGCCGCATGACCGGCTTCATGGGGCGCATGGGCCTGTACGAGCTGCTCACGGTCAGCGAGGCCTTCAAGGACAAGGTCACCAAGGAGCCCAGCATCGATGCCCTGCGGCGCCAGGCGGTGGCCGACGGCATGCGCCCGTTGCGGCTGGCCGGCGCCCTGCGCGTGGCCGAAGGGCTGACCACGATCGAGGAAGTGCTGACGGCCACGCCGCCGCTGGAATAAAAACCGGACGCCACCTGTCTGCGGGCTGACCATCCAGGGGCGCTGGACAGAGGGTTGTCCCTACGGGCCCATAGGTGGAATCCACATCCGCCGTCTCCCGGAATCCCACCACAATCCGCCAGTCGAAATCTATTTCGAGGAGATAACTTGTGAAAATCAAAAGTCAGAAGGACTTCTTTTCCGGCCTCATGTTCATGGGCGTCGGAATTGCGTTCGCTTGGGGCGCCACGACCTACAACGTTGGCGAAGGGGCCCGCATGGGTCCTGGTTACTTTCCGCTGATGCTCGGGATCGTGATGGCGATTCTGGGCGGCGCCATCACCTTCAAGGCCCTCGTGGTCGAGACCGTGGGTGGCGACAAGGTCGGCAAATGGGCCTGGAAGCCGCTGTGCTACATCATCGGCGCCAACCTGGCGTTCGGCGTGCTGCTTGGCGGCCTGCCCAGCATCAACGTGCCGGCCATGGGCATGATCATCGCGATCTACGCGCTGACCATCCTGTCGAGCCTGGCCGGCGAGCGCTTCAATCTCAAGGACGTGCTGATCCTGGCCACCATCCTGTCGGCTGGCAGCTACCTGGCCTTCATCGTGCTGCTCAAGCTGCAGATCCAGGTCTGGCCCAGCTTCATTACCGGCTGAGAGGAATAACAACATGGATCTGCTTACCAATCTCTCGATCGGTTTCGGTGTCGCGTTCACCCCGATCAACCTGCTCTACGCCTTCATCGGCTGCGTGCTCGGCACGCTGATCGGCGTGCTGCCCGGCATCGGCCCGGTGGCCACCATCGCGATGCTGCTGCCCGCCACCTACGCGCTGCCCCCGGTGTCGGCGCTGATCATGCTGGCTGGCATCTACTACGGCGCCCAGTACGGCGGCTCCACCACGGCCATCCTGGTGAACCTGCCGGGCGAATCGTCCTCGGTGGTGACCTGTATCGACGGCTACCAGATGGCGCGAAAGGGCCGGGCCGGGCCCGCGCTCGCGGCGGCCGGCCTGGGCTCGTTCTTCGCCGGCTCCGTGGGCACGCTGATCCTGGCGGCCTTCGCACCGCCGCTGACCGAGCTGGCCTTCAAGTTCGGCCCGGCTGAATACTTCTCGCTGATGATCCTGGGCCTGATCGGCGCCGTGGTGCTGGCTTCCGGCTCGCTGCTCAAGGCCATCGCCATGATCGTGCTGGGCCTGCTGCTCGGCCTGGTCGGCACCGACGTGAACTCCGGCGTGGCGCGCTTCAGCTTCGACATCCCCGAGCTGACCGACGGCATCGGCTTCGTGGTGATCGCCATGGGCGTGTTCGGCTACGGTGAAATCATCAGCAACCTGGCGCAGCCCGAGGACGAGCGCGAGGTGTTCACCGCCAAGGTGCAGGGCCTGTTCCCGACCAAGGATGACTTCAAGCGCATGACGCCTGCCGTGCTGCGCGGCACCGCGCTGGGCTCCCTGCTGGGCATCCTGCCCGGCGGCGGCGCGCTGCTGGCGGCCTTCGCCGCCTACACGCTGGAGAAGAAGACCAAGCTGAAGCCGGGCGAAGTGCCGTTCGGCCAGGGCAACATCCGCGGCGTGGCCGCTCCCGAGTCGGCCAACAACGCCGGCGCGCAGACCTCCTTCATCCCGCTGCTGACGCTGGGCATTCCGCCCAACGCCGTGATGGCGCTGATGGTGGGTGCCATGACCATCCACAACATCCAGCCGGGCCCGCAGGTGATGACCAGCAACCCGCAGCTGTTCTGGGGCCTGATCGCCTCGATGTGGATCGGCAACCTGATGCTGGTGATCCTGAACCTGCCGCTGATCGGCATGTGGATCAAGCTGCTGACCGTGCCCTACCGTTTCCTGTTCCCCGCCATCGTGCTGTTCTGTGCGGTCGGTGTGTACACCACCAACAACAACACCTTCGACGTGTGGATGGTGGCAGCCTTCGGCGTCATCGGCTACCTGTTCGCCAAGCTCGGCTGCGAGCCCGCACCGCTGCTGCTGGGCTTCATCCTGGGCCCGATGATGGAAGAGAACCTGCGGCGCGCGCTGCTGCTGTCGCGGGGCGACTGGAGCGTGTTCGTCACGCGTCCGCTGTCGGCCGGCCTGCTGGCGGCTGCGCTGCTGCTGCTCATCATCGTGCTGCTGCCGGCGGTGAAGAACAAGCGCGAGGAAGCCTTCGTCGAGGATTGACCCCGCGGCTCTTGAAACAGCCCACAACGGCGCCTTCGGGCGCCGTTTTTCATTTTGTCGGGCCACCCGATGATGAAAGGCGGCCCCTCGGGGGGGCAGCGGCAGATCATGGCGGCGGCGCAAGGCGCGGGTTGGCGCTGAGTCACAATGGCGACCCATGGACCGCATGCAACCGAGCCTTCAACCGAGGCAGCACCCCCAGCGCGCCGCGCTGCACAACGAAATCCACGCCCGGCCGCCCGAGTCGATGAATGCGCCGCTGGCGATCTCGCACATCGTCATGGCCTGCGACGCCGCCCAGCGCGATGCCAGCCGCGAGCATGTGGCCACCCTGCTGCGCGACCACCACCTGCCCCAGCCCGATGCGCAGTCCACCCACCTGCGGATGGACCTGGGGCCGTTCCGGCTGCGCTGGGAGCTGCACACCGAATTCGTCACCTGGACCTTCATGCGGCCGCTCGAGGCCGATGCAGGCAGCCATCTGGCCGGCGAGCGCGAGCCCGCCACCGCGGCCGGCGTGGTGCCGCAGGGCTGGCTGCCCCAGCTGCCGGGCCAGTGCCTGGTGAGCCTGCACCTGTGGGTGCTGCCCACGCGCACCTTCGGCACCGACTCGCTGGTCAAACACCTGCTGCACGAGGACACGCTGGTGGCCTCCACGGTGGCCGACGGGCATGGCGAGGTCTACACCGACTTCGCCATCCATGCCGACGGTTTTTCCCGCATGGTGCTGCTGGCCGGCAGCGTCACGCCGCGCCGCCTGGGCCGCCTGGTGCAGCGGCTGCTGGAGATCGAGACCTACCGCATGGCCGCGCTGCTGGGCCTGCCGGCCGCCCGCGAAGCCTCCGCCGTGCTGGCCCACGCCGAGCGCGAACTGGCCGAGCTGGCGGAGTCGATCCGCAGCGCCGACCACGCCGACGAGCCGCAGCTGCTCGACCGGCTGACGCGGCTGGCCGGCAAGGTGGAGAGCCAGTACGCGGCCACGCACTCGCGGTTCTCGGCCAGCGCGGCGTATTTCGAGCTGGTGGACAAGCGCATCGGCGACATCACCGAGTCGCGGCTGGCGGGGCTGCAGACCATCCGCGAGTTCATGGACCGGCGCCTCACGCCCGCGCGCAGCACCTGCGAGTGGGCCACGCGGCGCCAGGATGCGCTGTCGCAGCGCGTCTCGCGCATGAGCAACCTGCTGCGCACCCGCGTCGAGATCGAGCAGCAGCAAAGCAGCCAGGCACTGCTGGGCGCGATGAACCGCCGCCAGGGCCTGCAGCTCAAGCTCCAGTCCACCGTCGAGGGGCTGTCGGTCGCCGCCATCACCTACTACATCGTGGGCCTGGTGAGCTACCTCGCCAAGGGGGCTGAGAAGATCGGCTGGCCCTGGAGCCCCGAGAGCACGGCGGCCTGCGCCATTCCGGTGGTGGCGCTGGCGGTCTGGTGGTCGCTGCGGCGCCTGCATCACAAGGTGTTCAAAGCCTGACAGAATGGCGGCATGAAACGCCGCCATCTCGTTCTTTCCGCGGGCCTGGCGCCTGCGCTCGCCTGGGCCCAGACCTACCCGGCCAAACCCGTCCGCCTCGTCGTGCCATTTCCGGCCGGCGGCGCGACCGACATCTTCGCCCGTGCGCTGTCGCAGAAGCTCGGCGACAAGCTGGGCCAGCCGCTGGTGGTGGAGAACCGGCCCGGCGCCGGCGGCACCATCGGCTCGGAAGTGGTGGCCAAGGCCGCGCCAGACGGCTACACGCTGCTGCTGGCCACCTCCAGCACGCATTCGATCGGCCCCAATCTGAATCCGCGCATGCCCTACGACGCGGTGAAGGACTTCACGCCGATCTCGCATGTCGGCAACGCGCCCAGCATCATGCTGGTGCCCAACAGCACGCCGGCCAGGACGCTCAAGGAGTGGCTGGACTATGCCCGCGGCAATCCGGGGCGCCTGAACTATGCCTCCAGCGGCAACGGCACCATCGTGCAGCTCACGGCCGAGCTGTTCAAGGCCCAGGCCGGGCTGTTCATCGTGCACATTCCCTACAAGGGCACGGCGCTGGCGATTCCCGATCTCGTGAGCGGCAAGGTCGGCGTGCTGTTCGATTCGCTGCCCACCGGCCTGCCGCACGTGCGCGACGGCCGCCTGCGTGCGCTGGCCGTGACCTCCGCGAAGCGCACCGCGATGGCGCCCGAGCTGCCGGCCGTGGCCGAGCTGCTGCCGGGCTTCGAGTCCAACACCTGGTTCGGCCTGTACGCGCCCCGCGCGCTGCCGCCCGACATCCTGGCCCGGGTCAACGCCGCGGCCAACCAGGCCCTGGCCGAGCCCGACGTGAAGGACAAGCTGGCGCGGCTGGGCATCGAGCCGGTGGGCGGGACGCCCCAGCAGTTCGCACAGATGGCGGCTGCGGATGCCCTCAAGTGGAAAAAGATCATCGCGGAACGGAAAATCACCTCCGATTGAAGTGTTTTTCGCCCGATGTCCGCATTGGGCGGTCCTCTCTAGCTATTGAATTGATAGCAATAGCCGATACCGCGCATGCCGGATAATCGGATCAATGACCGAACTGATACTGATCCGCCACGGCGAAACCGACTGGAACCGTGAGCTGCGTTTCCAGGGCCAGGTGGATGTGCCGCTCAACCCGTTGGGGCACGAGCAGGCGCGCCGCGTGGGCCAGCGCCTGGCGGCGGAGACCGTGCACCACCTGTACTGCAGCGACCTTCTGCGCACGCAGCAGACGGCCGGGCCGGCCGCGAAGCAGCTCGCGCTGTGCAGCGTCACCGATGCCGCCCTGCGCGAGCAGAACTTCGGCGTGGTGGACGGCATGCGCGTGGACGACATCAAGCGGCAGCACCCCGAGGCCTGGGCCCGGTGGCTGCAGTTCCGCGAGGACTATGCGATGCCCGAAGGCGAAAGTCCCCTCGAGTTCCATGCCCGCGTGATGCAGGCGGTGTACCGGCTGGCGGCGGCGCATCCGCAGCAGACGCTGGCGGTGGTGACGCATGGTGGCGTGCTCGACATGATCTACCGCACGGCCCGCCGGCTCGGGCTCAACGGGCCGCGCCAGAGCCAGATTCCCAACGCGGGCCTGAGCCGGGTGCGGGTGCAGGGCGAGGCGATCGAGATCCTCTCGTGGGCCGACACGCAGCACCTGGCCGACCTGCCGGCGCAGCCGGTCTACGATCAGGCCAGGCTGGCCAGCGCCGAGTCGAGCCCCAGCGCCGCATAGACGGCTTCGGCCTGGCGGCGCAGCCGCAGCGATTCCGGCTGGCCGCGCAGCTGCTGCTGCAACAGGTTCTGGGCGCCGGACAGGCCGCCGCTGCGGATCAGCGCATCCAGGTGGATCTGGGCGAACAGGTCGCGCTGGGCATGGCTGCCGCCGATCTCCAGCAACCGGGGCAGCGCCGCGCCGAGTTCGTCCACGGCGGTGGCGTGGTCGCCCGCGGCGTGCGCCAGCAGGCCGCGGCAGGCGGGCAGGCAGACGCGCTGCCAGGCGGCGCGCGACGGGCCGGCGGCCTGGGCCGCATGGGCTTCGATGTGGCGCATCAGCAGCGCGGCTTCGGGGCGCTGCGCGCGGGCCAGGCCGTACAGGTACTGCATGTCGAGGAACGGCAGCACATGGTCGTCCAGGCGAGTGGCCAGGTAGCGGCCGACATCCTGCCAGCGCTCGCCCACGTCCACGCCGGCCAGCTCCAGCCGCGCCAGCAGCGAGACGGCGTTGACCTGGTCCTGCGAATATTCCTTGACCACGCCCCAGACCTGCTCGTCATACAGGCGCAGCACCTCGTCGTGCTGTCCGAGGTCCAGCGCGAACAGGGCCAGGTGCCACCAGTTGTGCGTGACCATGAACGAGTTGAGGCCGGTCCAGGTGGGGCTGACGTCCCGCAGGAACGCCATGCCCTCGGTGAGCCGCCCTTCGGTCAGCATCACATGGGCCAGCGCATGGTGGGCCCAGGGTTCCTTGCGGCACAGATGGATGGCCTGGCGAGCGGCGCGTTCGGCCTGCGCCAGCAGATGGCACTGCTCCCAGGCGAAGGCGGCCATGCCGTGCAGGTAGGGCACGTCGGCGGCGGCGGGCAGGGCGGCCAGGGCCAGGCGCAGCATGCCGGGCGAGTCGCCCTGGTTGAACAGGTGGTATTGCCCCAGCTTGAGCGAGGCCAGGTCGCGCGGGTGCTCGCGCGCCTGCTCCTCGTGGAGCCGGATCGCGAGGTTGATGTCGCCGTCGATCCAGGCCTGCACGGCGCGCACGAAGCGCTGCTCGCGCTCGCTGGCCGCCAGCGGCGAGGCCAGGGCCCGCTCGATGAACGGCCGCGCGTTGCCCGGGCCCTCGCGCGATTCGGCGAACATGTGCAGCGCCGCCGCATAGGCCTGCACGATCGGGCCGTCATCGTGCTGCGCGGCCGGCAGCACGTTCACGGCCCGCGCTTCGCAGGCAATGAACCCCTCGACGAAATCATTGACAGCCGCAACGCTGGCCGGGTCGGACACCGCCAGGGGGTTGCCCAGGGCGTCGCGGAGTTCTGCAGCCATGGGCTCCGGTTTATTTCCAGGCCAGGGCCGACAGGTCGTTCACGAAGATGGGCTGGTCCTTCCACACGCCG
Source organism: Variovorax terrae (assembly GCF_022809125.1). NCBI lineage: Bacteria > Pseudomonadati > Pseudomonadota > Betaproteobacteria > Burkholderiales > Comamonadaceae > Variovorax > Variovorax terrae. The sequence continues at coordinate 742,879 of NZ_JALGBI010000002.1, forward strand.
CTGAGCTTGGCGCTGGTGACGGTGGCCCATTGCGGCGCGAACAGGAAGCCGTTGACGGCGTCGGTGGCCAGCAGGCGCTGGGCTTCGCCGTAGTACTTGGCGCGGTCGTCGTTCTTGGTGGCGGTGTTGATCTTGTCGATCAGCTCGCGGAACTTGGCCGAGTCGTACTGGAAGTAGTAGTCGGGTTTGGCGTAGTTCGAGAAGTCGAAGGCCTCGACGTGCGAGACGATGCTCAGGTCGTAGTTCTTGTTCTTGTAGACGCCGTCGAGCCACTGCGCCCATTCGACGTTCTCGATCTTGGCCACGATGCCGACCTTGGCGAGCTGGGCCGCGATGATCTCGCCACCCTGGCGCGCATAGGGCGGCGGCGGCAGCTTGAGGCTCAGTTCGAGCGGCGTCTTCACGCCGGCCTCGGCCAGCAGGGCCTTGGCCTTCTCCACGTTGTAGGGATTGACGCCGGTGGTGTCGACATAGCCGAAGGCGCCCGGCACGTAGTGGCTGCCGATGGGCGTGCCCAGCCCGTCCACGGCGCCGTCGATCACGGCCTTGCGGTCGATCGCGGCCGCGATGGCGCGGCGCACGCGCACGTCGTCCAGCGGCTTCTTCTTGTTGTTGATGCTCAGGATGGTCTTGGCGCGCGAGTTGCCGATCAGCACCTGGAAGCGCGGGTCGTTCTTGAACGGATCGAGGCTCTTGGCCTGGATGCCGCGCGGGTAGGCGTCCACGTCGCCGGCCAGCAGGGCGGCCACCGAGGCGGCCTGGTCGCTGATGAAGCGGAAGGTGGCCTTGCCGATCTTGATGGCGGCCGGGTTGCGGTAGCCGTCCCACTTGGACAGCGTCACGGCCGAGCCCTTGGCCCAGTTGTCGAACTTGTAGGGGCCGGTGCCGACCGGCTGGGTGCCGTTGGTGGCGGCGCTCTTGGGTTCGACGATGATGGCCGTGCCCTGGCCCAGCATGAGCAGCAGGTCGGGGTTGGGGTTCTTGAGCGTGAGCACCACCGTGGCCGGGTCGGGGGTGTCGATCTTGGCGATGTTGGTGAACACCGCCTTGTCCTTGTTGGTCGAGCCTTCGGCGGCGGCGCGCTCGAACGAGTACTTCACGCTGGCGGCGCTGAAGGGCTCGCCGTTGTGGAACTTGACGCCGGTGCGCAGCTTGAAGGTGTAGGTCTTCTGGTCCGGCGAGATGGTCCAGCTCTCGGCCAGCAGGGGCGTAGCCGTGCCGTTCTCGTTGAACTTGGTGAGGGTTTCGTAGATGTTGTAGAGCGTGACTTCGGAGATGGACGAAGCGGCGCCTGCGGACGGGTCGAGGCCGTTGGGTTCGAGCGTGACGCCGATGGTCACGGCATTCTTGTTGGCCTGGGCGATGCTGCTCATGGGAACGGCGGCCAACAGGCTGGCCGACACGGTGGCTGCAAGCAGCACGGAACGCCGTTGAATCTTCATGACCTCAAACTCCTTCAGGACTCAATGATTGGGATGCAAACGTACATTGTGACGCCAAGCCCCAGTGGCGACAAGGCGTAAGTTCATGCGCGCAGCGCCTATGCGGCCGGGGCTAGGCGGCCAGCGACAATGGCGAAGGCTGGGCCATCACGTCTTCGGCGAAATGGCAGGCCGCGAGATGCACGCCCGCCGCATCGGCGACGGCGCGCAGCTCGGGCGCCTGTGCCAAGCAGCGCTCCTGCGCATGCGGGCAGCGGCCGGCGAAGGCGCAGCCCTGGCCCAGGCTGCTGTGGCTGGCGATCGGCATCGGCGCGCGCCGCTGGCGCCGGCGGCCCGGCACCGTCTGCGGCACGGCGTCGAGCAGGGCGCGGGTGTAGGGATGGGCCGGCCGGCCGAACAGCACGTCGGGGCTGCCCTGTTCCACGATGCGCCCGCGGTAGATCACGGCCACTTCGTCGCAGATGCGGTCGACCACGGCCAGGTCGTGGCTGATGAACATGTAGGTCACGCCGAAGCCGGCCTGCAGGTCCTGCAGCAGGTTGAGCACTTGGGCCTGCACCGAGACATCGAGTGCCGAGACGGGTTCGTCGGCCACGATGAGCTTGGGCCGCGTGATGAGCGCGCGCGCGATGGCGATGCGCTGGCGCTGGCCGCCCGAGAACTCGTGCGGGTATTTGTCGAGGTCGGCCGGGCGCAGGCCGACCGAGGCCAGCGTCTCGCCGGCGCGCTCGCGCATCTCCTGCGCCGAGGCGTCGCCCTGCGCGGCCAGCGGCTCGGCCACGATGCGGGCCACGGTCTGGCGCGGGTCGAGCGAGCCGTAGGGGTCCTGGAACACCATCTGGAAGTCGCGCCGCGCGCGCTGCAGCCCGGCGGGCGGCAGCGTGTGCAGGTCCTGCCCCAGCAGCTTGACGGAGCCGCTGGTGGGCGTCTCCAGCGCCATCACGGTGCGCGCAAGGGTGGATTTGCCCGAGCCGGATTCGCCCACGATGCCCAGGCTCCTGCCCGGCAGGATGCGGAAGTCCACGCCATTGAGCGCATAGACCAGCGGCGCCGGACGGAACAGGCTCTCGCGCGGCAGCCGGTAGTGCTGCACGAGACGGGATGCTTCAAGCAGGGGGGCGGTCATGCCGGCTCCGGGGTCATGGGCTGGGCCAGCACGCAGCGGGCCTCGTGGTGGGCGCCGACGAGCACCGGCGCGGGACGCAGGTGGGCACAGCTGTCCAGGGCCACGCTGCAGCGCGCGGTGAAGGGGCAGCCGGACGGCAGGTCCACCAGCTCGGGCACCGTGCCCGCGATGGTGGTCAGGCGCGCATGGCGGGCGCCGCCGATGCGCGGGCGGGCGGCGAACAGGCCCTGGCTGTAGGGATGGGCGAGATGGGCGAACACCGATTCGGTGGGGCCGCTTTCGACCACGCTGCCGCCATACATCACGAGCATGCGGCGCACGTTCTCGGCGATCACGCCGAGATCGTGCGAGATCAGGATCATGGCCATGCCGCGCTCCTGGACGAGGTCGGCGATCAGGTCGAGGATCTGGCCCTGGATGGTCACGTCAAGCGCGGTAGTGGGCTCATCGGCGATCAGCAGCTCGGGGCCGCAGGCCAGCGCCATGGCGATGGTCACGCGCTGGCGCTGGCCGCCCGAGAACTGGTGCGGGTAGGCGTCCACGCGGCGCGCGGCGTCGGGCAGGCCGACGCGGTCGAGCAGGGCGATCACCTCCTTGCGGGCCGCTGCCCCGGACAGGCCGCGGTGGCGCATCAGCGGCTCGGCCACCTGGCGGCCGATGGTGTGCAGCGGGTTGAGCGCCGTCATCGGCTCCTGGAAGATCATGCCGATGCGGTTGCCGCGGACCTTGCACAGCTCGGCGTCGGGCAGGCCCACCAGTTCACGGCCATTGAGGCGGATGCTGCCGGTGACCTGGGCGCTGGCGGGCAGCAGGCCCATCAGCGCCATGGCGGTGAGCGACTTGCCGCAACCCGATTCGCCGATCAGGCCGAGCGTGTCGCCGCTGTCCAGGCTGAAGCTCACGCCGCGCACCGCATCGGCCGGGCCGCGCGAAGTTTTCAGTCGGACGACGAGGTTGTCGACTTCCAGCAGGGCCATGCTCAGCGCTCCCGTGACAGACGCGGGTCGAGCAGGTCGCGCAGACCGTCGCCCAGCAGGTTGAGGCCGAGCACGGCCATCGCGATGGCCAGCCCCGGAAAGACCGCCAGGCGCGGGGCCTGGAACAGCAGCGTCTGCGCTTCGCTGAGCATGCGGCCCCAGGACGGCTGGGGCGGCTGGGTGCCCAGGCCCAGGTAGGACAGTGCGGCTTCCGCAAGAATGGCGATGGCGAAGCGGATGGTGGCCTGCACGATGATGATCGAGAGGATGTTGGGCAGCACATGCTCGATCGAGATGCGCCAGGCGCCCTTGCCGCAGGCGCGCGCGGCCAGCACGTACTCGCGTCCCCACACGCTGGTGGCCGAGGCCCGCGTGATGCGCGCGAACGTGGGGATGTTGGCAATGCCGATGGCGATGATGGAGTTGACGATGCCGGGGCCGAACACCGCGGTCATCATGATGGCCAGCAGGATGGCGGGGAAGGCGAAGGTGAAGTCCGATGCGCGCATGATGAACTCCTCCACCCAGCCGCGGCGCGCGGCCGCCAGCATGCCCAGCAGCGTGCCGCCGACGAGGCCGATGCCGACCGCGATCACGCCCACCAGGATGGAGTTGCGCGCGCCGGCCATGATGAGCGAGAGCACGTCGCGCCCCAGCGAGTCGGTGCCCAGCCAGTGCGCGGCGCCCGGCTTCTGCAGCTTGCCCGGGATGTCGATGTCGTAGGGCGACCAGGGCGTCCAGAACAGCGACACGGCGGCCGTGAGGATCAGCAGCAGGGTGAGCAGGGCGCCGAGCATGAAGCTGCGGTGGCGCAGTGCGCGGCGCCAGAAGCCGGGCGGTGCCGTCGGGGCGGGAGTCAGGGTCAGGGTATTCATCGGAAAGCGGGGCCGGGCTCAGATGTCCGAGGCCTTGATGCGGGGGTCGATCGCGGCATACAGCAGGTCGACCACGAAATTCACCAGCACCACCATGCCGGCCAGCAGCATCATGCAGTCGCGCACGACGATCAGGTCGCGGTTGGAGATGGACTGGAAGATCAGACGCCCGAGGCCGGGCAGGTAGAACACGTTCTCCACCACGATGGTGCCGGCCAGCAGCTCGGCGAACTGCAGGCCCATGACGGTGATCACCGGAATCAGCGCGTTGCGCAGCACATGGCCCCACAGCGTGGCGCGCTGCGACAGGCCCTTGGCGCGCGCGGTGCGCACGAAGTCCTCGCGCAGCACCTCCAGCACGGCCGAGCGCGTGATGCGCGCCAGGATGGCCGCCTGCACCACGGCCAGCGACACAGCCGGCAGCACCAGTGACTTGAGCGCGGGCCAGACGCCGTTGCCCCAGCCCGGAAAGCCGCCGGCGGAGAACCATCGCAGGTTCACCGAGAACAGCAGGATCAGCAGGATGGCAAACCAGAAATTCGGGATCGCGATGCCGAACTGGCTCAGGCCCATCATGCCGACATCGCCGAGCCGGTTGTGGCGCGAGGCGGCGTAGATGCCGGCGGTGAGCGCCAGCACGGTGGTGAGCAGCATGGCCAGGATGGCCAGCGGGATGGTCAGCGCCAGGCGCTCGAGGATCAGCTCGGTCACCGGCGTGCCATAGGCATAGCTGTTGCCGAGGTCGCCCCGGCTCATGCCCTCGATCCAGTCCCAGTAGCGCTCGGCCGCGGGCTTGTCCAGCCCCAGCTTGTGCGACAGCGCCTGCACGGCTTCCTGCGGGGCGTCGGGCCCCATCATCATCTGGGCCGCGTTGCCGGGCAGGACTTCGAGGGCCAGGAAGATGACGACGGACGCGGCGAGCAGGGTGGCGATCAGCGTGATGAACCGCTTGGCAAGAAAAAGACTCATGGAGGCGCTGTGTCACCGGGCTGCGTGGGTTGTCGATCCGTCGGCATGCATAGGAATACCGGGGCGTGCCCGACGAGCATACACGCAAATTTCCTGCCATTGTTCTTGCTGCCCGCCGGCTCGACCCTGAGGGGGACAGGGCCGTGCGCAGGACGCGATAATCGGGCCATGAATGCAGAGCAGCCGCTTGTTACCTGCCGCGGGAGCGCACCATGGCGCTGATGATCACCGACGAGTGCATCAACTGCGATGTCTGCGAGCCCGAGTGCCCGAACCAGGCGATCTACCTGGGCGCCGAGATCTACGAGATCGACCCGCGCAAATGCACGGAATGCGTCGGCCATTTCGATGAGCCGCAATGCGTGCAGGTCTGCCCGGTGGCCTGCATTCCGCTGAACCCCGAGGTGGTGGAGTCGCGCGAAACGCTGTGGCAGAAGTTTCAGCGCCTGCAGTCCGAGGCCAAGACGGCCTGAGCCCGTGCGGGGGCCGCTCACTTGCCGCGGCTGGCTTGGCCGGACGGCTGTCTCACGATGTGCCGGGAAGGCGGTTCGTCGGAGGCCGACGAGGCCGCGGTGCGCGGCACGGCGGCGGCCTGGGCGCGGGTCCTGGCATTGCGCTGGAGGCGTTCCTGTTCCATCTGGCCGGCGGTCTGCGACGCGCGCCGGGTCGCCGCGTCGGCCTCGGCCTTTTGCGCGGCCGTGCGCGCGTCGTCCGCGGGCACGGCGATGCCGCCCGGGCAGGGCGACTGGCCATAACTGTTCCCGCAGCGCCAGACTTCCTCGGCATGGGTGCCCGCGGCCAGCAGACCGGCCAGGGCAAGCAGGAGGCCGTGCGCTGCGTGGTGCTTCATGAAGGCCGCCAGGAAGAGGGGGCTCAGGGCAGGCTGTCGGGCCTGGCCGCCTCGGGCCGGGGTGGCTTGGGGCGCGGCGGCTTGCTGGTGTGGATCAGCAGCGTGGCCTTCTCCATCTCGCCTGCCAGCAGCGCGGGCACGGCCTTGAGGGTACGGTCCACGCATTCTTCGATGGCGCTGCGCTGTTCGGGCGAGGGTTTTTTCAGCACCCAATGGATCACTTCCGATTTCACGCCCGGGTGGCCGATGCCCAGGCGCAGGCGCCAGTAGTCGGAGGTGCCGAGCTGGGCATGGATGTCGCGCAGGCCGTTGTGGCCGGCGTGGCTTCCCCCGAGCTTGAGCTTGGCCTGGCCCGGCACGATGTCGAGTTCATCGTGCACCACGAGGATCTCGTCGGGCTGGATCTTGAAGAAGCGGGCGAGTGCCGCCACCGACTTGCCCGAGAGATTCATGAAGGTCTGCGGCTCGAGCAGCCAGAGCGTCTGTCCATGGATGGCCGTGCGCGCCACCAGGCCGTGGTAGCTCTTGTCAGGCACCAGCGTGACCTTGAGCTCGCGCGCGAGCGCATCGATCCACCAGAAACCCGCGTTGTGGCGCGTGGCGTCGTATTCGGGGCCGGGATTGCCGAGGCCGACAAACAGTTTGATCATGATGAGGGTCGATTATCGGGGCGCCCAAGCAAACGGCCCACCGAGGTGGGCCGTTGTGCACGAAGCCGGGGAGGGCTTACTTCTTGGGGGCGGCGGGAGCCTTGGCAGCGGCAGGCGCGGCGGCCGGGGCTGCAGCAGCCGGTGCGGGGGCTTCTTCGGCAACCGTGGCCACCACGGACACCAGCACCGGGTTTTCCTTGCCGCGGGTGACGGCGGCCACGCCCTTGGGCAGGGTGATGTCGTTCAGGTGCAGCGAGGTGCCCTTCTTCAGGCCGCTCAGGTCCACCGTGATGAACTCGGGCAGATCGGCCGGCAGGCAGGAAACTTCGAGCTCGGCGACCACGTGGTTGACCACGCAGTGTTCGAACTTGACCGCCTGTGACTCTTCCGCGTTGACGTAGTGCAGCGGCACCTTCATGTGCAGCTTGGTCTTGGCGTCCACGCGCTGGAAGTCGATGTGCAGCACGAGTTGCTTGAACGGGTGGAACTGCACGTCGCGCAGCAGCACCTTGGCGGCCTTGCCGTCCAGCTCCATGTCCAGGATGGACGAGTGGAAGGCTTCCTTCTTCAGGGCGTGCCAGAGGGCGTTGTGATCGAGTTCGATCAGTTGCGGCTGGCCTTCGCCACCGTAGACGATGCCGGGCGTCTTGCCCGTGTTGCGCAGACGGCGGCTCGCACCCGTACCCTGCTTTGCGCGCTCAAAAGCGACGAATTTCATGGTTCACTCCAATGAGAGCCCACCGCGACCAGTGTGGCTCCGGTTTCAACAAGGGCCCCGGACGAGGCCCGCTTTTTTGACTCGGCACCCCTCAGAAGAGGTTTTCCTGGTCCGAGAACAAACTCATCACCGACTCGCCCTTGGCAATGCGCTGGATCGTCTCGGCGATCAGCGGCGCCACGGAGAGCTGGCGGATTTTCTGGCATCCCCGCGCGGCATCGCTGAGCGGGATGGTGTTGGTCACCACGACTTCATCGAGCGCCGTGCCCTTGGCGATGCGCTCGATGGCGGGGCCCGAGAAGATCGGGTGCGTGCAGTAGGCATAGACCTTCTTGGCGCCGCGTTCCTTGAGCACCTCGGCCGCCTTCACAAGGGTGCCGGCGGTGTCGATCATGTCGTCCATGATCACGCAGTTGCGCCCGTCGATCTCGCCGATCACGTGCATGACTTCGCTCACGTTGGCCTTGGGGCGGCGCTTGTCGATGATGGCCAGGTCGCAGCCGAGCTGCTTGGCCAGCGCACGGGCGCGTACCACGCCGCCGACGTCGGGCGAGACCACGATCAGGTCGTCGTAGCTCTTCTGGCGCAGGTCGCCCAGCAGCACCGGCGAGGCGTAGATGTTGTCCACCGGGATGTCGAAGAAGCCCTGGATCTGGTCGGCGTGCAGGTCCATGGTCAGCACGCGGGACACGCCCACGGTCTGCAGCAGGTTGGCAACCACCTTGGCCGAGATCGGCACGCGCGACGAGCGCGGGCGGCGGTCCTGGCGGGCGTAGCCGAAATAGGGGATCACCGCGGAAATGCGCTCGGCCGAGGCGCGCTTGAGCGCATCGACCATGATCAGCAGTTCCATCAGGTTTTCGTTGGTCGGGGCGCAGGTGGACTGCACCACGAAGACGTCGCGCGCACGCACGTTCTGGTTGATCTCGACGGTGACTTCGCCGTCGGAAAAGCGCCCCACATGGGCCGCACCCAGCGAGATGCCCAGATGCTGCGCAATCTCGGCGGCCATGCCAGGGTTGGCATTGCCCGTGAAAACCATGAAATCAGGATGTTGAGCCTGCATGAGCGTCCCAGCGATTGTGTAGCGTTTGTGCCTGTACGTCTGACGTATTTGGCAGGGGAGAAAGGATTCGAACCTTTGCATGCCGGAATCAAAATCCGGTGCCTTAACCAGCTTGGCGACTCCCCTACACGGGTTGACGGCTAAAAACCGCCCACCGATGAATTGTCGCTGGGTGCCCACCCCAGCAGGGGATGGACATCCAAATTGTTGCATGAGCGGACCTGCCAGGCTTGAGGCCGAAGGCCCTGGGCGTCATCCAGATCCACGTCGCGCAACATCTGCGCAAATACCGCACTTCCCGAGCCTGTCATCCGGCCCTGCAATCCCTGGGAACCCAGCCATTTCAGGGCCTGGGTCACCTCGGGGCAGAGCCTTTGGGCGACTGGCTGCAGGTCGTTGCGACCGAAGCTGAACTTGTCTGATTCAGCATTTGCAGCAAAGCCTTGGATTGTAGCAGTTTTACTGTCGCGTTTCAGCTCCGGGTCCGTGAAAATCGTTTGGGTCTCGAGTCCGCTGCCCGGTTTGACCACCAGAAAGCGGGCTGGCGGCAGGTCGAGAGGGGTGATTTTCTCGCCAATACCCTCGACCCAGGCATGGCGGCCGTACAGGAAGAACGGCACGTCGGCACCCAGCTGCAGGCCGATCCGGGCCAGTTTTTCGAGCGGCAGGTGCAGTTGCCACAGGCGGTTGAGGGCCAGCAGGCAGGAAGCCGCGTCGGAGGACCCTCCGCCCATGCCAGCCTGGGCGGGAATCTGCTTGGCCACGCCGATGTGCGCGCCCAGCGGCGTGGCGGCGGCGGCCTGAAGCGCCCGCGCCGCCCGGACCACGAGGTCGTCCGCGGGTAGCGCGGCCGTCAGGTCTTCGCGGCTGATGATCCCGTCGGGGCGCAGCTCCACATGCAGCGTGTCGCACCAGTCGATCAGCATGAAGACCGATTGCAGCAGGTGGTAGCCATCCTCCCGGCGCCCGGTGATGTGCAGGAACAGGTTCAGCTTGGCCGGAGCCGGGACGTCGTACAGCGCCTTCATGGCGGCATTATCGGCGGCGGCTCTCGCCTACCGGTCCAGCGCCAGCCGCAGCTGGGCGGTGGGCGCCGGCTCGGTGCGCCGGGCCGCTAGGCGCCCGTCGGCGCGCCGGGACAGGTCGGCCTGCCAGCCCGGCACGGGGGTGTCGCGGCCCTGCAGCCAGTCGAACAGGGCGGCGATGGGAAGGGGCGTGCCGGTGGCCTGGGCGACCAGCGCATCCAGCGAGTCGAAGCTGCGGGTGCCCTTGTCGTCGCGCAAAGTGGCGCTGCCCGGCGCCCAGGCCAGCACGGCCAGGGTGCTGCCCAGCGGGGAGAACAGCGCCAACTCGCCCGCGCCGGCGTTGCCTCTGAGTTCGAAGCCGGCCGAGAACGACTGCGGCGGCTCGGAGTCGACCTGCAGCGCCAGACGGCCGCTCCAGACCGGGTTTTCTGCATCATTCAGGCCAGAGGTCCTTGTCGGGTGGGCACATCCTGCTATGAAAAGAATAGCAATCAGCAGCAGCCAGCGACGCGGCGGGTTCACAGCTTCACGCGCAGGCGCTTGAGGGTTTCCTGCAGGGCCTCGTTGTTGGCGTTGAGCAGCAGGCCTTCCTTCCAGATGGCGACGGCGCGCTCGCGCTGGCCCAGGGCCCAGAGCACCTCGCCCAGATGGGCTGCGATCTCGGGGTCGGGCTTGGACTGGTAGGCGCTGTCCAGAATGCGCAGCGCCTCCGCCTGGTTGCCCATGCGGAATTCGACCCAGCCCAGGCTGTCCGAGATGAACGGGTCGCCCGGCGCGTACTCCAGGGCCTTGCGGATCAGGTCGCGCGCCTCGGGCAGGCGCACGCCACGCTCGGCCAGCGAATAGCCCAGTGCGTTGTAGGCATGGTGGTAGTCGGGCTTGATGGCGATCAACTGCCGCAGCAGGCGCTCCATCTCGGCAAAGTTGCCCAGCTTCTCGGCCAGCATGGCCTGGTCGTACAACAGGTCGCTGTCGGTGGGCGAGCGCTCCTGTGCACTGCGCAGCAGCTCGTAGGCGCTCTGGTACTGCTTGTTGTCGCGCAGCAACTGCACCTCGGCCATCAGCTTGGAGCGGGCCTCGGCCGGGTTGCGTTCGGGCAGGCCGCGGATCAGGCGGCGCGCTTCGTCGAGCTTGCCCTGGCGCGCCAGGATCGAGGCGCGGCGCGTCTGGGCGCTGGCCAGGGCCTGCGGGTTGTCGATGCGGTTCAGCCAGGCTTCGGCTCCCGCGTAGTCCTTGCGCTGCTCGGCAATCTGCGCCAGCGACAGATAGGCCTGGGCAAGGGCGCGGCTGCGCTCCTCCACCGGGCCGCCCGCCTTGGCCAGCTCGATGAAGCGCTTGAACGAGGTTTCGGCCGCGGCGGGCTGGTTGTCCTGCATCTGCAGCGTGCCCTGGACCAGCCAGGCCTCGGCGAAATCGGGCTTTTCCGCAGTAATGACCTGCAGCTGCCCCGAGGCCTCCGCGTAGCGCTGGGCATCGAGCAGGACGCGGGCGTAGGCCATGCGCAGCTCGGGCAGCGGCTTGCCTTCGAGGTATTTCTTCACCACGGGCTCGGCTTGCGGCACCTTGAGGTCCATCAGCTCCAGGGCGAGCAGCACCGGGCCTTCGGCGCGCGGGTCCATCGCCTGGCCGCTGCGCACGGCGTCGAGTGCGCCACTGGTGTCGGCGGCGGCCAGGCGCATGCGGCCGACCGTGGTCCAGGCCGAGGAGCCGGTGGCCGGGTTGCCCAGGTAATCCGTCAGGGCCTGTTCCACCACGCTGGCCGCCAGCTTCTTGTCCACAGCCCGCGCGTAGTGGCGCGGGATGGCGCCGATGGCCAGGGCCCGATCCTTGGGCGGAGCCAGGCCGACTTCGTTCTTGAGGGGCTCCAGGGAGTCGTTGAGCCGGTTGAGCGCGATCAGGATCTGCAGCACATAGCGGTTGGCTTCGCGCGATTCCGGCAGGGTCTGCTGCCAGGCGCGGGAGGCCTGCAGCGCGGCATCGCCGGAGCGTGATTGCAGGGCGATTTCCACGGCGCGCTGGAACAGCTGGCTGTCGCGCGTCCGGCGCGCGGCATCAAGAACCAGTGAGTAGCCCGCACCGGGCTCGCCGCTGCGCACGTTGAGCTCGCCCAGCAGCAGTTCGTAGAACAGCTCGGCATCGAGATTGGAGTTGACCGGCGGCGGGCTGGCCGAATCGCTGCCGTTGCCGGCCGCGGGGGTGTCGGCCGAAACCTGGGCCTGCGCGGCCAGGGCTGCAGCAGCCAGGGCGACGGCTGCAAGGCGGTGAAATCGCTTCATCAACCCATAATAATCCAAGCGTATGAACTCCAGCCTGACCCCATGCCTGAATTACCCGAAGTCGAAGTCACGCGCCTGAGCTTTGCCGACCGCATCGCCGGCGCGCGGGTCGAGTCCGCCCGCCTGGGGCAGCCGCTGCGCTGGCCTCTGGGCTGCGATCCGGCGCAGCTCGCGGGCCGTACCGTGCGCCGGGTGCGCCGCCGCGGCAAATACCTGCTGCTCGACCTGGACGAAGGGCTGTTGCTGCTGCACCTGGGCATGTCGGGCAGCCTGCACTTCGCTGCGAGCCAGCCGCCGCCCGGCGTGCATGACCATTTCGATCTGGTCACCAGCCGCGGGGTGCTGCGCCTGAACGACCCGCGCCGCTTTGGCGCCGTGGTCTATGCCGGGAGCGAGGCCTCGCCCGTGGCCGTCAAGTTGCTGGGCCGGCTCGGCGTGGAGCCGCTGAGCGAGGCGTTCGACCTGAAAGGCTTTCACGCCGGGCTGCGGCGCCGCCATGCGGCGATCAAGCAGGTGCTGCTGGCCGGCGACGTCGTGGTGGGCGTGGGCAATATCTATGCATCGGAGGCCCTGTTCCTGGCCGGCATCCGGCCCACGCTGCGCGCGTCGCGCCTCAGCGCGCCGCGGGCCGCCCGGCTGCAGGCGGCGATCCGCGACGTGCTGGCGCGCGCGGTGGAGAAGGGGGGCAGCACGCTGCGCGATTTTTCCAACGCGCAGGGCGAGAGCGGCTACTTTCAGCTGGAGGCCATGGTCTACGACCGGGCCGGCCAGCCTTGCAAGGTGTGCGGCACCGGCATCAAACTGTTGCGCCAGGGCCAGCGATCGACCTATTTCTGTCCTCATTGCCAAAAATCCTGAGTGCTGGCTGACCGCTCGGTGCTATATTGAAAAGTTATTCGGGGACATGGTGAGCACTTCTTTCAACGAACAATTCGATCAGCATGGGGCGTGGCGGCGCGAGTTCGCCTTGCGTTTGAAACTGCTGTCGGAGTGGATGAAGGACCATGACCTGCTCGACACCGCCGTGGCCGAGCGCCTGCGCCGCCTCGAAGGCCAGATGCGTTCGGACAAGGTCATGGTGGCCTTTGTCGCCGAGTTCTCGCGTGGCAAGTCCGAGCTGATCAACGCGATCTTCTTCGCCGGCTACAAGCGCCGCATCATGCCGGCCAGCGCAGGCCGCACCACCATGTGCCCGACCGAGCTGGGTTACGACGCCGAGGTGCCGCCCTGCCTTCGCCTGCTGCCGATCGAGACGCGCCTGCAGCCGCAGGCGCTGATGGAATGGCGCATGGTGCCGGAGAAGTGGACCCGCGTCGACCTCGATGTCAACAACCCGTCGCAACTGGCCCAGGCGCTGGAGAAGGTGGCCGAGGTGCGCCACGTAACCCGGGACGAGGCCCGCGCGCTCGGCTTCTGGCACGACGAGGCACCTGACGACAATCCGCTGGTGGACACCAACGGCATGGTGGAGGTGCCGAAATGGCGCCATGCGCTGATCAACATCGCCCACCCGCTGCTCAAGCAGGGGCTGGTGATCCTGGACACCCCGGGCCTGAACGCCATTGGCGCCGAGCCCGAACTCACGGTCAACCTGATTCCGCAGGCCCATGCCGTGGTGTTCATCCTCGCGGCCGACACCGGCGTCACCAAGACCGATCTCTCGATCTGGCGCGAGCACCTGATCACCGAGGCGGCCGACACGGATTCGCGGCTGGTGGTGCTCAACAAGATCGACACGCTGTGGGATTCGCTGAGCACGCCCGCGCAGGTGCAGGCACAGATCGCCCGCCAGCGCGCCACGTCGGCCGACATCCTGGGCCTGCCCCAGGAGCAGGTGATCCCGGTGTCCGCGCAGAAGGGCTTGGTGGCCAAGGTCAACAACGACGCCGCGCTGCTCGAGGCCAGCTGCCTGCCCGTGCTCGAAGAGGCGCTGGGCCGGGGCATGATGGGTCAGCGCCAGAAGATCCTGCGCTCGGCCATGGCCAGCGGCATTTCCGAGTTGCGGGCCGAGGCCGGCCGCGTGATCAACATCCGACGGCGCGACCTGGCCGAGCAGATGCTCGAACTCAAGGGCTTGCGCGGCAAGAACACCTCGGTGATCAAGCACATGCGCTCGCGCATCGAGCAGGAACAGTCGGAATTCGACCTGAGCGGCGCGAAGATCCACGCCGTACGCTCGGTGCACCTGAAGCTGCTGCGCGAAGTGTTCCATCTGCTGGGCAACAGCACGCTCAAGGCCGAGATGAAGCAGCTCAACGATGCGTTGCGCCAGCCCGGCATCAAGCTTGGTGTGAAGAAGGCCTATGCCCACACCTTCGAGCGCCTGCGCGAAGGCCTGCATCGCGCGCAGGCCCTCAACACGGAAACCCAGACCATGCTGGCGGGCAGCTTCCGCCAGCTCAACGCCGAATTCGGCTTCTCGCTGCAGGCGCCGAAAGAACCCGACATGAGCCGCCACCTGCGCGACCTCGAACTGGTCGAGCGCAGCCACAGCCAGTACATGGGCGTGAGCAATGCGCTCAAGCTGGCCCAGCCGGAATTTGCCGACCGCCTGGTGCGGGCGTTGGCCACCCGCCTGCGCGTGATCTACGAATCGGCGCTGGGCGAGGTGGAGCTGTGGAACAAATCGGCGGCCGCACAGCTCGATGCGCAGCTGCGCGAACGCCGCCGCAATTTCGGCCGCCGCCTCGAGGCCATCGAGCGCATCCAGCAGGCGGCGAGCGGGCTGGATGACCGCATCGGCGAGATCGAGACCAACGAAACCGCGCTCGACCAGCTCGATGCCAAGCTGCTGGAGCTGACCTCGCACCTGGTCAATACCCCCGACCTCGAGACCGGCGACGCGCAGGCCGAACCCGCTTTCAAGACGGCATGACCGCGGCGCCGGCGGAGTTCGCCACCCAGGTGGTGCGGTGGCAAAAGAGTCATGGGCGCCACGGCCTGCCATGGCAGAACACGCGGGACCCCTACCGCGTGTGGCTGTCGGAAATCATGCTGCAGCAAACGCAGGTGTCGACGGTGCTCGGCTATTTCTCGCAGTTTCTCGCGCGCTTCCCGGATGTGCGTTCGCTGGCGGCCGCCAGCCTCGACGAGGTGCTGGCCTTGTGGAGCGGGCTGGGCTACTACAGCCGGGCGCGCAACCTGCACCGCTGCGCCCGGCAGGTGGTGGAACTGCACGGCGGTGAGTTTCCGCGCACGGCCGAACTGCTGCAGACGCTGCCCGGCATCGGCCGCTCGACGGCTGCGGCGATCGCCTCGTTCTGCTTCGGCGAGCGCGTGGCCATCCTGGACGGCAATGTGAAGCGCGTGCTCACGCGCGTGCTGGGGTTCGGGGACGATCTGGCCGTGGCCGCCCATGAACGCCGCTTGTGGGACGAGGCCACGCGCCTGCTGCCGCAGCGCGCGCTGGCCGATGCCATGCCGCGCTACACGCAGGGCCTGATGGACCTGGGCGCGACGGTGTGCCTGGCGCGCAACCCTTCCTGCCTGCTCTGTCCGGTCAGCGGGCTGTGTGTTGCGCAGCGTGAGGGCGTGCCTGAAAACTACCCGGTCAAGTCGCGCAAGCTCAAGCGCAGTTCGCAGTCGCTGTGGCTGCTGTGGGCGCAAACCCGCAGCGGGGCAGTCTGGCTGGCCAGGCGGCCCACGCCGGGGGTCTGGGCGGGGCTGTACTGCCTGCCCGTGTTCGATAGCCGCGAAGCGCTCGAGGCGTCCCTTCCGGCCGGGCCGCATGCGCCTTTGCGCGACGGCGCTGCGTTCACCCATGTGTTGACGCACAAGGACCTGCACCTGCATCCCGTGCGCGTCCAGCTCCCGCGCGCGGTGCTGGGCGAAGACGGCGACTGGTTCGCGGCCGACGCGTGGCCGCAACTGGGCCTGCCCGCGCCGGTTCGCAAGCTGCTGGGCGAAGGCTGAGGCACCGCTCAGGCGTCGCCCAGCTCGCGGTGCCGTTTGAGGGTGGTCCAGTGGGTGGCAAAGGCCCTGGCCAGTTGCTCCACCAGGAATACCGAACGGTGCTGGCCGCCAGTGCAGCCGATGGCCACTGTCACGTAGCTGCGGTGATCGCGCGCCAGCACGTCGAGCCAGGCTTCCAGAAAGGACTGGATGTGGGTGAACATCTGGCCGACCTCGGCATGCTGCCCCAGGAAGGTCTGGACGGGCTCGTCGCGCCCGGTCAGCGCGCGCAGTCCGGGCTCGTAGTAGGGGTTGGGCAGCATGCGGACGTCGAACACGTAGTCGGCATGGACCGGCAGGCCGCGCTTGAAGGCAAATGACTCGAAGACCAGCGTCAGCGGGCTGGCCGGTGCCGAGATGAGCGACTTGACGTAGCTTTGCAGCTGGGACGAACGGATGAGGCTGGTGTCGATCACATGCGCCTGTTCACGCAGCTCGCCCAGCAGCTCGCGTTCCAGTTCGATGGCATCGACCAGCGCGCGCTGCTGGTCGCGCACGTCGCCTTGCGAGAGTGGGTGCCTGCGCCGTGTTTCGGAGTAGCGGCGCACCAGCGTGTCGGTGGTGGCATCCAGGAACAGCGGGCGCAGGATGACGCCCTGCTTGCGCAGCTCGTCGAGCTGGTGCGGCACCTGGGGCAGCGATGTGGCGCTGCGCACGTCCACCGCGATGGCCACGCGGCTGGCGCCGTGGCGCTGCTCCAGCGCCACGAGGGAGGACAGCAGTTCCGGCGGCAGGTTGTCCACGCAGTAGTAGCCGGCGTCTTCCAGCGCGTGCAGCGCCACGGACTTGCCCGAGCCCGACATGCCGGTGATCAGGACGATTTCGAGGTCAGCCCCGGGCATCGAGCATCTCCTTGGCATGGGCCAGCGTGGTTCCCGACAGGCGCTCGCCACCGAGCATGCGCGCCACCTCGGCGACGCGCTGCTCGCCCTGCACCGGCGTGACCGTACTGGCCGTGCCCGCGCTGTCGCTGCGCTTGGACACCACGAGGTGGTGATCGGCGCAGGCGGCCACCTGCGGCAGGTGCGTCACGGCCAGCACCTGGCGGTCGCGGCCAAGCTGCTTCATGAGGCGGCCCACGGTTTCGGCGACGGCCCCTCCCACACCCGAATCGACCTCGTCGAAAATCAGGGTCTGCGCGGTGCCGAGCTGACTGGTGGTGACGGCAATGGCCAACGCGATGCGCGACAACTCGCCGCCCGAGGCGACCTTGCCGACCGGGCGGGGCGTGCTGCCGGCATGGCCCGCCACGAGAAAGCCGATGTCCTCGAGCCCGCCGGGTGCGGGCTGCTCCAGGGTCTGCAGCGACACGTCGAACCGGCCACCCTGCATGCCCAGGCCCTGCATGGCCTGGGTGATGGCGTGGGCCAGTTGGGGCGCCGCCTTGCGGCGCGCCTTGGACAGGCTGCGCGCTTCCTCCATATAGGCCGCATGCGCCTGGCGCTCAAGGGCTTCCAGCGAGGCCAGGTCGGCTGCCGCGTCCAGCCGGCCCAACTCCTCCCGCCACGACGCCAGCAGGCCAGGCAATTCGGCCGGTGTGCGCTTGTAGCGGCGCGACAGCGACAGCCACAGCGACATGCGCTCATCCAGCTCGGCCAGGCGCTGCGGATCGAGCTCGGTCTTGCGCAGCCAGCCATGCAACGAATGGGCTGCGTCCTCGGCCTGTGCCAGGCTGGAAGCCAGAATCTCGGAAAGTCCGCGGAATTCGGGCTCGAGATGCTCCTGATTCTGTAGCGCGGTCTGTGAACGGGCGAGGCCGGCGAGGGCGCCGTTGTCCTCGCCTTCCAGCGCCTCCAGCGCTGCCTGGGCGGCATCGAGCAGCGCCTGGGCATTGGACAGCCGCGTGTGGCTGGCATTGAGCTCATCCCATTCATCGGCGCCGGGGGCCAATTTGTCGACCTCGCCAATCTGCCAGGCGAGCCGCTCGCGCTCGCGCTGCAACGAATCCTGTGCGGCTCGGGCCTCGGCCAGTGTCTTTTGCGCGCCGCGCCAGTCCTGCCAGTGCCTGGCGAGCAGAGCGGTGCCCAGGCCTGCATAGCCGTCGAGCAGGGCGCGCACGGAGTCGGGCCGCGTCAGGCTTTGCCAGGCATGCTGGCCATGGATGTCGACCAGCTGTTCGCCGGCTTCCCGGAGTTGCGACACCGTGGCGGGGCTGCCGTTGATCCAGGCGCGGCTCTTGCCTTGCGTGTCCACGCTGCGACGCAGCAGCAGGGCATCGCCAGCCTCGAAGCCGGCTTCTTCCAGCCAGAACGCCAGCGTTTCGGAAGCATCGAATTCGGCGCTGATGTCGGCCCGGCTCGCGCCTTCGCGTACCACGGCGGCATCGGCGCGCGCGCCCAGCGCCAGTTGCAGCGCGTCGATCAGGATGGATTTGCCCGCCCCCGTTTCGCCGGTGAGCACGCCGAAGCCCGAGGCCAGGTCAAGATCCAGTTCGCGCACGATCACGAAATCGCGCAGGGTGATGCGTTTGAGCGCCATGTTCAGGCAACCCCTTCATTCCAGTGCAATTTCTTGCGAAGCGTGTCGAAATAGGTCCAACCCTTGGGGTGCAGGAAGCGCACGGTGTATTGCGAGCGCCGCACGATGATGCGGTCGCCGTGCAGCAGCGAGGCGAGGGACTGCATGTCGAAATTGGCGCTGGCGTCCCGGCCGGCGACAAGTTCGATGGCAATCTCCGCCGAATCCGCCAGAACGATGGGGCGGTTGGACAGGGTGTGCGGGGCGATCGGCACCAGCACCCAGCCGGGCAGGGACGGGTGCAGCAGCGGGCCGCCTGCCGACAGTGCGTAGGCCGTGGAGCCGGTCGGCGAGGCAATGATCAGGCCGTCGGCCCGTTGGTTGGCCACGAAATGGCCATCCACCTCCACGCGCAACTCCACCATGCCCGAGGTGGCGCCGCGATTGACCACCACATCGTTCATGGCCAGCGCATCGAATACGCAGTGGCCGTCGCGCATCACCCTGGCGTGCATCAGGGTCCGCCGGTCTTCCTCGTACTCGCCGCGCAGCATGGGCGTCAGCGTGGCCTGGTAGTTTTCGAGAGGGATGTCGGTGATGAAGCCCAGCCGTCCCTGGTTGATGCCGATCAGCGGCACGCCGTGGCCGGCGAGCCTGCGGCCGATGCCCAGCATGGTGCCGTCACCGCCCACCACCAGCCCCAGATCGCACTGGGCGCCAATGGCCGCCACATCCAGCGCGGCATGGCCGCTGAGGCCGGTGCTGGCAGCCGTTTCCTGTTCCAGCGCTACTTCGCACCCTTGTGCGTGCAGGAAATGGGCAATGTCTTCGAGCACGGCCCGCGACGATCCCGTGGGACCGGCAGGGGAGGCGTGGTACTTGCCAATCAGCGCAACATGGCGGAAACGGGACTTCATGCGCAAATTACATCATTAAAGTGATGTCAGCTTTTTGATTCGCTTGAGCATGCGTTCTTTGCATGCGCTTGCCTTTTCTGATTCAAGCGCCGCAATCACGATCCATTTATCTACGTCTTCGCCTAGCTTCTCAGCTAGTGCGCCTGCGATTGCCGGACTGATGTGGCCACGTATCTTGGCGTTGTGCAGCGCGTTCCGGCTGAGATGCAATTGAGCGTGCCAGTACGGCGCAGGGTGCTCGTTCAGCGCTTTAGCGAGTAGGTCCATCGTTTGCAGCATTTTCAACTCCTTGTCAATCGGGGATTGTTTGGGTGTTGCAATAATGCACACATTGTGAGTGCATGATTGCAATCAGTTTGTGGGCAGTGTATCGTTTCGCATGCACACATTATGTGTGCAATCAGGAGCCGCCATGTCTAGTTCACCCTCTTGCATTCCCCCGGCCGTCAAAGCGGCCGACGCTGCCAGCTTGGCGGCTCCGGCGTCGGCCGGGCTGGGGGAGTGCGCCTCTCCCCGCGCTAGGCGCTTCCGTGGTGCGTTTGCACCAAGCGGCAAGCCGCGCTGCGTCCATTGTGAATGGTGGGTCTGCATTTGTGACGCGATGCGCGCCGCCGGGCAAGCGCAGCGCCGCACGAGCGGCGCGCCTTCGGCGCAGCAGGGGGAGTCCGCATGACTGCCCCCCTGAGTAACACGGGGGTAAACAACGTCAGGGGCCTGACGCGGGATGAGCGTTTGGTGCTCGAGGGCGGCAAGGTCAAGGTCCTTTGTGCTGAGCGTCAACAAGATGGGGCAAGCGGCGTCATCGTTGACTATCTGCGCGTCACGGTACGCAGGGATGCCGTCCTCTCGCTGGCGCGTCTGTCGGATAGCGACGATGAAGCTTTGACCAGATACCTCGCTTTTGGCTTGGCTGGTGTGCTCGGCTTCACCCTGGGCGAATCCCGCAACGGCCGGGATTTCTATGACTACACCTGGACCGTCAACAATGAGTTTGACAAGGAAGTTGCCAGCGTCAGCGGCGGCGGTGTCACCCAGCGCGAAACCTTCTGCCTGACCCTCAAAGGCGAAGCCTGCACTTTCGCTGCGAAAGGATGGGAGAAGTCCCTTCATGCGTGGTTGTCATCGCTCGATCCGCGTGTTACTCGTATCGATCTTGCCCGCGACTACCTGGGCGGCGAATTGACTATCGAGGAAGTCGAGGGCTGCTACCGCACTGGCGCATTCGACTATCGCAATCGTCGCCCGAGCTATACCCGCCACGGATCGGGGGATGGCCATGACCGCGCACGCGAGCATTCGAGGACCTTTCAGGTGGGGCAGCGCGAAAGCGGAAAGCTCATGCGGGCCTATGAAAAGGGGCACGCCTTCAAGATGCTCTCTGATCCTTGGGTTCGAGTTGAGGTCGAGTTGCGCAACGTGAATCGCATCGTGCCTTTTGATGCCCTGATTCGGCCCGCCGACTTCTTCGCCGGAGCGTATGACTTCTGCCAGTGGGTTCTGGACAAGAAGCCGGAGGCCGAGCGCATCCCGACGGGCAAAGCCGTAGGCGAGCGCACTGTCTCGCGCTTCACCCGTTGGCTTGAGAACGTGGTTGCTCCTTCGATCCGTGCTGTTCAGGCGTGCGCGGATTCTGCGGAGTGGGCCGATCTGCTCACGATCAAGCATATGGACCGTCGCATCCCTCGCGGCTTGTCCGGGCTTTCGCACGCGAAAGTTCGGGACGGCCTCAGGGAGTGGATACATAACCTTAGCGCAGCCGCACCGGCCGGCTATGCGCCTTCCATGTAAGCCGGATCAAGGAAATTAGTCATGAAGCTGCAAGCTCGCCTTCTCGTTACGGGCATGAAGAAATCAAAGGGCGTTCTCGAAAACGGCCAGCCCTACGACAGCACCAAGGTCTACGCCATGACCGAACTGGATGATAGCAAGGGTAATGGCATGGGTTCTGCCACGGTTGAATATGCCTTGGGCACGTCCGAGGAATTCGACAAGATGAAGCACTTGGCGGCGTCCTTCCCGATCGAATGCGACGCGGAAATCGAAATCGTCACGAACGGCAAGGTGCAGAAAACCGTGATTGCGGCCTTGCGCCCCGTTGCTCGCGCCCAGCAGACCAAGGGCTGACGTCATGCATTGCGTGCGCGGCTACATCGTTCAGGACGCGGAAAGCGGCGGCTTTCTCGCGCCTGATGGAGAGGGCGGGGTTGTTCTCGTTCGAATGCTCGTGCGCGCCGTGCCTTTCGCATGCGAAGAATCGGCTAGCGATGCATCGGCCGATCACCTGGACGGCTGCGGCGTTGTCATTCCGGTGTGGGTTCCAGAGTCCTGACATGGATGACCTGATTCTGTTTATGCGGTGTTTGGAGATTAGCGCTTACTGGTGCGCCGGGTGGTGGCTCTGGCAGTCTGTTTCTCGTCTTCCCAAGTGATTCCAGCCTGCACAGCACCAGCGTTGTGAAACGTCGTGTTGTGTGGGGTGCAATCCCGAATTTCTCGGAACGCCGAGTTGCCTGGTTTCGCATGCGAAACCTGCTGTTTAGTTATTGGGAGGTGAGTTCTATGTCCGAGACTATTCATTGCAATGCTTGTGGTTTCAATGGTGTCAATGAAGACAACGGCCTTGAGCACGGCGATTTGATGGAGCAGCTTGAGGCTGGCGATATCAGCTATGACGAGTATGAGGAGCTTCTGGGCGGGACTCGGTTTTCCTGTCCTGGCTGCGGTTCGCTTGACACGGAAGTGTCTGATGAAGACCTTTTTCAGTGTCCGGCATGTGGGGCGCAGTTGCCGATGAGTGAGCTTTGCAGCGATGGTGATACGGGGTTGATTGAGTGTCATGTCTGCGGTGAGGCGTCTCCCTCTGCTGATTGGTTTTGATCTGGTTTCTCATGCGAAATCCAAAGTGATTCCAGCCTGCACAGCACCAGCGTTGCGAAACGTCGTGTTGTGTGGGGTGCAATCCCGAATTTCCGGGAACACCGAACTAGGAGTTCTCATGCGCAAGCAAATCGCAATCCGTTTGGCCGCTATCCCGGCCTTCGTCCTCGCCACCAGCGGCGCTGCCTTCGCCGAGGTGCCCGCCGCCGTGACCACGGCTATCACCGGCACCGGCACCGATCTGGTGACCGTCATCACGGCGGTGATTGTGGCCTTCGTGGCCTTCTGGGGCCTGAAGAAGCTGGCCTCCAAAATGGGCTGGATGTAAGCAGGCCCGGCTCCGATGACCACCAACACCTTTACTGCTGAAGCAGGCCAAACGGTGACGGTGGTCATCGAGCCCGCTGAATTCACTCCAGCGCGTGCCGCCGATCTGGTCGACATGTTCTGGAGCTTCGTTCTCGCGCTCGTGATCGTGTGGGGCGCAAAGCAAATCCTCAACATCTTCACGAGTAGCCCAAATGGAGACTAACCATGCCTTCACCCTCAGAAGCCTTCTTTGCTGCGGGCTTGTTCTTGCTGCTCTTTGTGGCCTTCAAGTAGCCCACGCGCAGGCCGTCCCCAAGCCCGTTTTCCCGCCCACCTACACCGGCAACATCACCAAGTACGGCCCGACCACGGCAGACGCTGCCAACGCGGCCCGTTTCTCGTTCGGCGCAGCCTCCAACGGCGCGATGTACGCCACGGCCCAGGACTACCACGCCACGCCCGGCGGCAAGTCCATTCCGATCACGGCCACCGCTGCGGTGAACAAAGCTTCAATGGGCAAGGCCGTGGCTCGTTTCGCACGCGGCATGGCCGGAAGCTTGGTGGCCCCGGTGGGCATCGCGCTCAACGTGGCTCAACTGCTGCGTGATCTTGGCGTGACGTCCAGGTGGACTGGTGACCATAATGAGTTCGAACAACCGGACCCCACCTCCGGGCTGCGCTGTGGTGGCAATACGGTCTATCCGCCTGGGGAGAGTAGCGTCTATGTCTATCCCCCGGGAACAGAAGGTGCCGCGTGCGACATTGGGCATTATTCGGGCGGTACGTTCGTCGGTTACCGGCGCATGTCCATGGTTCGGGTTGAGGGTATGACAACTAAGCCCATGACCGAGCAGGAATTGGCCGATAAGATTGCAGCGCAGTCCGGCTGGCCCACGAGCGCAACCAGCACCATCGCCAAGACCCTCAGAGATGTGGTCACGGCTGGCGTCCCGGTCGAGCTTGAGCAGCCCACGATCACCGGCCCCGCGCAGGCTGACCCCGTTGAAGAAACGGAAACCAGCACTAAGCGTGAGCCCATGAAGCTGCCCAACGGGCAACCCATGCTCGACGGCAACGGCAAGCCCGTGGAACGCGCTGTCACCACCGAAACCAAGACCACCACGCAGGACAAATTCAAGTACGACAAGGACACGGTGACGCGTGAGCAGGTCAAGACCGAGAAGGTGACTGAAACCGTGGTGGAGCCGGTGCTCAACCCGGACGGCACGCCCAAGCTCAAGCCCAACGGTGACCCTGAGACGAAGACTGGCGCGCAGACCACGACACAAGACAAGACCGACACCAAGCCCAAGGACGATGTAGACCAATGCGCCAAGTATCCGAACTCGGTGGCCTGCGCCGAGCTCGATGTTCCTGGCGGTGACATCCCGCGCACGTCCAAGGAATTGACCTACGCGGCGGAGGACCTCGGCTTCGGCGGCGGCTCCTGCCCTGCCGATATCGTGAAAACGATTCACGGCCAATCGATCACCGTGTTCAGCTACGCCAAGGGCTGCGAGATTGCCAGCGGCCCGCTACGCGCCCTGGTGCTCTCTCTGAGCGCCTTTGCGGCCTTCTTGATCCTGATGCCCGGGGAGACTCGCGTATGAAGCTCGGAACATGGCTGCTGGCGATGCTCCAGCCAATGATCGCCAAGATTCTGATCAGCCTCGGTTTCTCGGTCGTGACGATTACCGGCCTCACGGCCATCGTGAACAACATGAAGCAGCAGGCCGTGACGGCCTTCGGGCTGCTGCAGCCTGAAATGCTGCAACTGTTCCTGCTCTCGGGCGGTGCGGTGGGCCTGGGCATCATCCTGGGCGCGTGCGCGACCAAGCTCATGCTCTGGCAGATTCAGAACGCGGTGAAGATTCTTGGAGTGAACCCCTCATGATCACCTTCCTGACCGGTGCCCCGGGCGGCGGCAAAACGCTCTACACCGTGTGGCACCTGTTGCGCCAGTTGGTGGGCACCACCGTGCAAGAGGAAATGGACGATGGCACGCACGTCACGCACAAGCGCACGATCTACACCAACATCCGGGGCCTGCTGCTCGACCACGAACTGATTGATGCGAACAACCTGCACAACTGGTGGGAGTGGGCGCAGCCTGGATCAGTGATCGTGTTCGATGAGGTTCAAAAGGCATGGCCCCCGCGCCCCAACGGTTCCAAGCGGCCTCAGGACGTGAGCGAGTTGGAAGAGCATCGCGGTAAGTGGTCGGTGGACTTCATCATCATCAGCCAGCATCCCATGTTGGTGGACCGCGATGTGCAGAACCTTGTGGGGCGCCATATCCATCTGCGCCGCGTTGCGAACTGGCCACTGTCCATCGCCTACGAATGGGACATGATCAGTCGCACGCTCGCGTTCAAGACCTCGGTGAGCAAGAGCTTTGTGTGGTTCAGCAGGCAGGCCTACAAGCTCTACAAGTCGGCCCGCGTGCACACCAAACAGCCCAAGAAGGTGCCCACGCTGGTCTACGTCATCCTGGGCGCGCTGGCGCTGGCCGCCTGGAAGATTCCCGAGTCCTACAGCCGCATCACGGGCAAGCAAGTGGCCGCGTTCAACCCCGACACCTACCGGCCTGCCAAGGAGGCCTCTAGCGCCCCCGCAAGCGCGTCAAGTACCCATGCCCCTGCCGTGCCAGTTGCGGCCGCTTCCGCGCCCGCTGCGCCGGTCCTCGCGGGCTGCTCGGTGTTCCGAGGGGCCTGTAGCTGCCATGATCAGTACGGGATGCGGATCGAGGTCGAGACCAAGGTGTGTACCGGGTGGACCGACTTCGGGCCGATCAAGGCGACAACGCCGGGCCAGCCTCGGGCCGTCCAGGTTGAGATGGTGCCGTCTCTCGCCGAGGTCCTGCGCTCTCGCGTGAGCCATGACCACGCGGCGGACTATGAGGCTCTGGCCTTCATGGCCCAGCGGCGATAGCGGGTCATGGCGCCGTTTAGTCGCGGCTATCCTTTAGAGGCTAGCGTACCTATGACTGACATTGTTGCAAATAGGAATAGTTCGATTGCGCTAGCCGCACCTTTTCGTGCCGCGTGAACGATCAGCCAAATGACCGAAGCAATGCTGACTAGAGTGGTAATCGTGGATGGCGACATGAGTGCTTCCTCTGAGTTGACACGATGTTATATCGCTCTTTCGCATGAGAAACCGCCATGCGCGAAGCGCTGAGCCGCAGGCGTGCCGAAGGTGGCCGCACGCAGTGCGGCCCGCGTGCAAATTTCCGTCCCCGGAAACGAAGAAACCGCCAGAAGGCGGTTTCTTTTTCAGGGCAGTTGGGCTAGTGCCAGATTTTGACGATGCTTGCAAATAGCGCGACGGCCGCGAAGATCGACCCCACGCACCATTTGATGAGTTCCGCCTTAAGTTCTCCGGCGTCCCCCTTGGTGAATAGCTGCGCGGAGTGCAGGCTGTACCGCTTGTCGATTTCCTTGTTGATCGACTCGGCCACGGCCTGGGCGTCTTCCGGGGAGACATTGGCTTTCACGAGGGCGCGATAGATTTCAAGTTCCATGATGCGAGTTTACTCCGTTGGAATTACTCTTGCGCAGTCAGTGCTGATTGCTGTCGATCAGGTTGAGAAGCCATTCCATCCCGCCCATGGCCTCGATTTTCTCCAGGTACGAAATCGGCAGCTCAAGCGTGAAAGTGGTGGCGGGCTGCTTGTCCTCCAGCATGTCAAGCTGCTTGGTCGTCGTGGTTGTTGCACCGGTTGTCGTGGTGGTCGTTGCGATCGGCGTGGGGGCACGCAGCTTGGCAAGTGCGTCTTGCGCAATCTGTCGGTTCATGTTGCCTTCCTGGGCAATCCGCATCATGCGCGCCATGGCGTTCATGGCTCCGGGATGGGAGGCGGGCATAGAAGCGATGGCCTTCAGCAGCATCAGCGTTTCGAGGTCTTTCACAATGCCCTGGTCGAGCATTTCCTGAACCACGCGGGGGCAGTTGGATGCGGTGACCGAAAGGTGCTTGGACACCCAGGCCGCCGACTTGTTCAGGACCTCGCATACCTTCTTCTGGTTGTTGTAGATGGTCATCAAGGTCCGCACGGCCCGCGCCGTGTCGGCCAGCGTCATTTGTTCCCGCTGGATGTTCTCGGCAATCTCCATTTCGTAGGAGCGGGCCTCATCGGTTTCCGCCACGATGGCGGGCAGTTCGGTCATTCCGGCCATCTTGCACGCTGCAAGGCGGCGGCGCCCGGCGATAACGGTCCATTGCGCGGGAGCCTCGTCCTCGGTCGCCGGGCGAACCACGATCGGTTGCAGTAGGCCATGTTGTTTGATCGATGCTGCCAATTGGGACAGACCTTCTTTGTCGTGGCCGTTCTGCTGGCGGACAAAGGAGGGGGCTGCGATGGCGGAGGGGTGAATCATCTTGATGGTGAGTGCGGACATTGCTGTTTCTCCTGCGAAATGCGCGATTGGTTGATGGAGTTGAAGGCGGATACCTTCAGCAATGCTTCCTCGCTCCCTTCCCCTTGGGGAAGGGCGGGGGGTAGGGGGTGTAGGTTCACAAGGAAAAATCCGGCTGATGCCGGAACCGCGAAAAAAAGACACCCCCGTTACGCCCCTCGCTTCAGCTTGGGGTTAACGGGGGTGTCTTCGCGGTTTTGGCATCAGCCGGATTTTTCAGCACGCAAGGCCCTGCGGCCGCACTTGAGCGTAGCGGGCGTGCCACAAAGGGAGCGAAGCGCACGACTGGCGCGACAAGTGCAGCAGGGCCGGGGACAACGCCAGCCAATCCACCGAGAGATGCGAAAAGGATCGTTAGTCGAGTCTGCTCGATTGAGACAACTTGTTGGCTCAACCCGTAGGGCCAGAGCCTGGCTTTTCGCTTGCGAAAAGTTCGCCCTCGTCTGCTACGATTTATGTGGCGGGGAGTCTATGCAGTATGCGTAAGGTGGGATATGCGCGTGTGTCGACTGTTGATCAGGACACATCGTTGCAAATGGACGCGCTTAAGCGTGCCGGTGTTCGGACGGTGTTTCGTGAAGCGGGTTCGGGAGTGGGGCCTAGGCCAGAACTACAGAGAGCAATCGCTTCGCTCTCCAGTGGGGATTTGCTTGTCGTCTGGAAAATCGACAGGGTAGCCAGAGGCCTCGGCGACTTAATCGGTATTCTCGGCCGTCTCAAGTCTGTAGGCGCTGCAATCACGTCATTGACAGAGCCTCTAGATACTTCGTCGCCTATAGGCGAATTCACGTTTCAGATACTCGGCGCGGTCGCCCAACTTGAACGGTCGATGATCAGGGAGCGGGTGATGGCCGGTCAGGCTGCTGCCAGGGCCAGGGGGAAGACCTGGGGGACGCCTAGGGCGTTGGCTGATTGGGAAGTTGCTGCCGCTGCGGAGGCTTGGCGGTCTGGCTGGTATATGCAGTCAACGCTTGCCGAAATGCTTGGGGTATCTGTCGCGTGTCTGCGCGATCATATCCACCGGTACGAGGGTAGGGGGCGCTGGGCGGAGGCTAGGCGTTTGAGATTACCCCAGTAAAATGGACCCATGCTCGATGATCGTGCCAAGTTGTTGCTCAAAGCGCTGGTCGAGCGCTACATTGCCGATGGGCAGCCCGTGGGATCGCGCACGCTGTCCCGGGCCTCGGGGCTGGATCTGTCGCCGGCCACCATCCGCAATGTCATGGCCGATCTGGAGGAACTCGGGCTGATCGCCAGCCCGCACACCTCGGCGGGGCGCATTCCCACCGCCCGCGGCTACCGCCTGTTCGTGGACACCATGCTGACTGCGCAGCGCGAGCGGCTGGCCACGCCCAGCCTGGCTCCGGACCAACCGCAGAAGGTAATCACCAATGCCGCGCAGCTGCTGTCCAACCTCTCGCAGTTCGTCGGCGTGGTGATGGCCCCGCGCCGCACCTCGGTGTTTCGCCATATCGAGTTCCTGCGGTTGTCGGACCGGCGTTTGCTGGTCATCATCGTGTCGCCTGATGGCGATGTGCAGAACCGAGTGATCTTCACCGAGGCCGACTACTCGCAGTCGCAGCTGGTGGAGGCGTCCAACTACCTCAACGCCAACTACGCGGGCCTGGCCATCGAGCAGGTGCGCGAGCGCCTGCAGCACGAGATGGAAAAATTGCGCGGCGAGATCGCCGCGTTGATGCAGGCGGCCGTGCAGGTCAGTTCCGAGGCGTTGAGCCAGGAACAGGACGACGTGGTGATTTCCGGCGAACGCAACCTGCTGGCCGTGAGCGATTTTTCGAGCGACATGGGGCACCTGCGTCGCGCGTTCGAGCTGTTCGAGCAGAAGGCACAGCTCATGCGCTTGCTCGACATATCGAGCCGGGCCGAAGGCGTGCGCATCTTCATCGGCGGTGAAAGCCAGGTCGTGCCGTTCGAGGAACTGTCCATCGTGAGTGCCCCCTATGAGGTGGATGGCCAGGTGGTAGGGACGCTTGGCGTGATCGGCCCGACCCGCATGCCCTACGACCGCATGATCCAGATCGTGGATATCACCTCCAGGCTGGTCAGCAATGCGCTGAGCCACAACAAGTAGGCCTGGGCGGCGGTGGCGCGATCTGCCGCGTCCGGAGAAAGCACCCATATGGATGCCTTATCATCCTAGGGTGGGCCGTTAGCTCAGTTGGTTAGAGCAGAGGACTCATCAAAATGGTGACCGCCCGGGGAGACCCGGGCTGGAAAAACCGGGTGAACTCAGGGAAACCTAAAGCGTATGCCAAGGCAATCCTGAGCCAAGCCTGCCGAAGGCAGTTGTAGGCAGGAAGGTGCAGAGACTAGGACGTGAGGAGCCAAGCCGATAACCGTCCATCAGCGCCCGGCACCCTAGCGATGTGATTCGTGGGTGATGAGATAGTCCTGGGAGCGGGGAAACTCGCGCAAACCTGAATCCTTTGGTCGTTGGTTCAAGTCCAACACGGCCCACCAATGGCGTTGCAGCGCCTTGACCTCGGCTGCCCTTTCCCCGGCTCGCGTCGGGAAACCTCCAT
The DNA here is from genome assembly GCF_022809125.1 of Variovorax terrae. Lineage (NCBI taxonomy): Bacteria > Pseudomonadati > Pseudomonadota > Betaproteobacteria > Burkholderiales > Comamonadaceae > Variovorax > Variovorax terrae. The sequence goes on from NZ_JALGBI010000002.1 coordinate 772,325, forward strand.
CACTTGCCCCGCTGGTTTGGCCGCGAAATGTGCGGAATAGCTCGTTTGCGTGGCCCCATGACCGACGAAATTCAGGGAATTCGTTGAGTTATCCCCAATTTGCAGGATTTGTCGCTTGGCAGCATCGAATCCGTGGATAAAACTAAGGTCTGCAATCCAAACGGCAGCCATCATGTATCTCGACAGCGACGACGAAGACAGCGGGTCGTTCCTTTCCGAACGACGAAGCTTCACGCGCAATGATGTGGCCGAATTGCTGGTGTCGGCCACATCCCTGCCAGAGCTCAGCCTCGAAGATGCCCTGAAAGTTGTGAATTTCATGAAGGCGCAGCGGTTGAAGGTCGGCACGGTGCTGTTCAAGGAGGGGGCCAAGAGCCACAACACCATCGTCCTGATTCTGCAAGGCGACATTGTGGTGTCGCAACAGCCGCCCGGCCAGGCCAGTTCGGTGGTGATGACGGTGCTGGGGGCGGGCCATCTGGTCGGCGAACTGGGCGTGCTCGACGGCAAGCCGCGCTCTGCAACCTGCACGGCCGCCACGGAGGTCGATGTCGCTGTGCTCGATCAAGTGGATCTGGAGCAGCGGATCTTTCGCGAAGATCCCCCCGTCGGCGTTGCGCTGCTCCGCGCCATCCTGATGCAGGTCGCAGAACGGCTGCGGGCCACCAATCACCGGGTGTTCATGCTGAGCCAGATCGTCGACAGCATGCAGATGGAAATCAAGGACCAGCAGGAGCAGGGCGAATCCGCAATACGGACATTGCCTCCCGCCTCGTCGCCTCTCTCTTCCGCCAGGCCCCGGTTGCCGGTCGGACCCCGGCCGGCGAATGCCCACCGCCGGACTCGACCAATGGATGACGCGCCGAACGTGAATGCAGACTCCACACGCAAGCCCGAGTTGAAGCCTGACATCCGCCGCCGTCGGCAAGGGAAAGACTTCAGATCCACTTATCCGATGAGTGGCCCGTCTCAGTGAAGCTTGAGGCAGGCGAAAAATACCGTGCTATAATCTCTGTCTTCGCGGCTGTAGCTCAGCTGGATAGAGTACTTGGCTACGAACCAAGGGGTCGTGGGTTCGATTCCTGCCAGCCGCACCAAATGGATAGCCCTAGAACTGAAAGGTTCTAGGGCTTTTTCCATTTCTGAGCCCGCTTCTGTCGGGGAAATCGGGAGATATGGGCTCGCTTCCCATGGCCTCCCTGTGGGCTCGAGTTCTGGTGTCGACCCTGGCCGGTTCTGTCACGGAGGGCCGTCGATGCGTGCTGCGTCAAAGCGCTTTCTCCAATGGCCACGCCGGGCAATTCCAATGCGTGAATCGGGTATGGTTGTGCCATGAGCAAAGCCTTCACACGGGAGACCGAGTCGGACGATGACGACGAAGTCTCCCTGCCGCCCTTGCCTGCAGGCGGCAAGAACTACATCACGCCGCAGGGCTACGCGCGGCTGCGTGCGGAGTTCTCGATCTGATCGACAACGAGCGTCCCAAAGTGGTGGAGATCGTGCACTGGGCCGCGAGCAATGGCGATCGCTCCGAGAATGGCGACTATCTTTATGGCAAGAAGCGTTTGCGCGAAATCGATCGGCGCATCCGCTTTCTGACCAAGCGACTGGAGATCGCGGAAGTGACGGACCCAGCGGTGCATCACGGCAGTGACCAGGTGTTTTTTGGTGCAACCGTGACCTATGCCGATGCGTCAGGCGAAGAACGCACGGTGACCATTCTGGGCATCGACGAGGCCGATAGCGCGCAAGGCCAGGTGAGCTGGATTTCGCCGATCGCCCGGGCGCTGCTCAAGACACGCGAGGGCGACGAGGTCAAGCTCATGACGCCCGCCGGCGTGCAGCAGATCGAGGTGCTGCAGGTGCGCTACCCGGCGCCACTGCCTCGCTGACGCCGCTGGTTCAGTGCGAGGGCTGCGCGCCCGCTGTACGCTGCACTCGCAGGACCGACGGCGTGCGCTTGAGCTGCCGCAGGACGGCATCCAGATGCGCGCGGTCGCGCACGGCGATCACGAAGCGCAGGTCGGTGGCGTCCTGTGCCGCTTCGTCTCCCATGTCCACGTGCGTGATGTCCGCCTCCGCTGCTGCCAGCGCGGCGGCGATGCGGGCCAGCACCCCCTTGCCGTTGCTGACGGTGATCACCACGCCGGTTTCGAAGGTGCGGGTGGGCTCGTCCGACCACTCAACGGCGATGAAGCGTTCGCTGTCCTTGTGCTGCAGGCGCTTGGCCACGGGGCAATGGTCGGTGTGAACCACGAGGCCTTCGCCGCGCCCGAGGTAGCCGACGATGCCGTCGCCCGGAATGGGACGACAGCATGGGGCGTACTGCACCGAGGCGTTCTCGCTGCCGTCCAGTATGACGGCGCCCTGCGACACGGTTTCATGGGCGGTGTAGCGCTCGCGGCTCATCAGCAGGGCATTGGGGCGTTCGCCCTTTTCGGTCATCAGGGTCATGAGCCGTTTGGCCACGATGCTGGCGATGCGCTTGCCCAGGCCGAGGTCGGTCAGCAGTTCGGCCCGGGTGCGGTTGCCGGTGAAACGCAGCAGCTTGTCCCAGATCGGCTGGTGGCTGGCGTCGTCATCGGGCAGCTTTTCCATCCCTTCGGCCCGCAGGGCCTGGGTCAGCAGCTTTTCTCCCAGGCCCTGCGATTCGGTCTGGGCCAGGGTTTTGAGGTGGTGGCGGATCTTGGAGCGTGCGCGGCCGGTACGCACGAAGCCGAGCCAGGCCGGATTGGGCGTGGAGACCGGCGCGGTGATGACCTCGATCACGTCGCCGTTCTTGAGTTCGCTGCGCAGCGGTACCTGCTCGCCATTGATCTTGGCCGCGACCGTGCGGTCGCCGATGTTGCTGTGGATGGCATAGGCGAAGTCCACCACCGTGGCGCCGCGCGGCAGCGCCATGATCTGGCTCTTGGGGGTGAACACGTAGACCGCGTCCGGAAACAGGTCGACCTTGACGTGGTCCCAGAACTCGGCGGCATCGCGTGTCTCGTACTGGATGTCCAGCAGCGACTGGAGCCATTTGGTGCCCAGCCGCTCGCTGGTGGCGCCGCCCGGTTCGCTGGCTTTGTACAGCCAGTGGGCGGCCACCCCCGATTCGGCCACCACATGCATGGCTTCGGTGCGCATCTGGAATTCCACGTTCACGCCCGAAGGGCCCACCAGCGTGGTGTGCAGCGACTGGTAGCCGTTGAGCTTGGCAATCGCGATGTGGTCCTTGAACTTGCCCGGCACAGGCTTGTACATCTGGTGCAGGATGCCGAGGGCGGTGTAGCACTCTGTCACGGTGGGCACGATCACGCGGAAGCCGTAGATGTCCGTGACCTGGGCAAAGCTCAGGCGCTTCTCGTCCATTTTGCGGTAGATCGAGTACAGGGTTTTCTCCCGGCCCGAAATGCGCACCCTGACGCCGGCGGCGGTGAACGCCGCTTCCACCTCGCGCTGCACCTTCTGGAGCAGGTCCCGCCGACGGCTGCGGGCCTTGGACACGGCCTTGGACAGGATGGCGTAGCGCCAGGGGCGCAGGTGGCGGAACGACAGATCCTGCAGTTCCCGGTAGGTCTGGTTCAGGCCCAGCCGGTGCGCGATGGGGGCGTAGATGTCGAGTGTTTCGGACGAGATGCGCGCCCATTTCTCGCGCGGCACGTCCGACAGCGTGCGCATGTTGTGGGTGCGGTCGGCCAGCTTGATCAGGATGACCCGCACGTCACGGGCCATGGCCAGCAGCATTTTGCGGAACGACTCGGCCTGGCTTTCCTCGCGCGTGGTGAACTGCAGCTTGTCGAGCTTGGTGAGTCCATCCACCAGCTCCGCCACCGGAGCGCCGAAGCGCTCGATCAGGTCCGGCTTGGTGACGCCGCAGTCCTCGATGGCATCGTGCAGCAGAGCGGCCATCAGAGCCTGCGCGTCGAGCTTCCATTCGGCGCACTGGGCGGCCACGGCAATCGGATGGGTGATGTAGGGCTCGCCGCTGTTGCGCAGCTGGCCGAGGTGGGCCTCGTCGGCGAAGCGGTAGGCGAGGCGAACCTGCTCGATGTCAGAGGCATCCAGGTAGTCGAGCCTGGCGGTGAGCGCGGCAAAGCTGGCCGCGGCCGCGTTGGCGGCGGCCGGGCTGTTGGCTGTGGTTGGCTGCGGCAAGGGAGACGGCTTGCCCGCGCCGGAAGGGGGATTCAGCACCGCGCTCATCCCCTAAATGTAGCGTGGGGATGACAAAACGGTGCAATGCAACAAAAAAGCACCGCATGGCGGTGCTTTTTTTGTCGAAAGCGGCAAACAGCGGTCAGTTTGGCACTTTCTTGAGCATTTCCAGGCCGATCTTGCCTTCGGCGATCTCACGCAGCGCGGTAACGCCGGGCTTGTTCTTGCTCTCGATCTTGGGCGCGTGACCCTGGCTCAGCATGCGCGCGCGGTAGGTCGCGGCCAGCACCAGTTGGAAACGGTTCGGGATCTGTTGCAGGCAATCTTCAACGGTGATGCGGGCCATGAAGTTCTCCGGGGTCAGGTGATGTTGAGTGCTTGGAAGGTGTCGGCTCGGGCGCGGCGCTGGGCCGCAAACTTGAGCCGCTGGGCGTGAACAATCGCTTTCAGGTCGAAAAGCGCTCGCTCAAATAACTCGTTGATTATAACGAAATCGAATTCCCGGGCTTGCGCCATCTCCAGCGCGGCATTTCTGAGGCGCAGCTCGATGACTTCGGCCGAGTCCTCGCCGCGGCGCTCGAGCCGTGAGCGCAGCTCTTCCCAACTGGGCGGCAGGATGAAGATCAGCACCGCGTTGGCGAAGACCTTCTTGATCTGGAGGGCGCCCTGGAAGTCGATTTCCAGGATCACGTCCGCTCCCTGGACGATGCGGTCTTCGATGGCTTTCTTGGAGGTGCCGTAGCGCTGGCCGTGCACATGGGCCCATTCGACGAAGGCTTCGGCGAGCACCATGCCGTCGAACTCCTGTTGCGACACGAAGAAGTACTCGCGCCCGTGCTTTTCCTGGCCGCGCGGTGCGCGCGTGGTGTGGGAGACCGAGGGCTGCACACGCGAGTCGAGCTCCATCAGCGCCTTGACCAGGCTGGACTTGCCGGCCCCGCTCGGGGCCGCAACGACAAAGAGATTTCCGGGATAGTCCATGTGAAATGGGCGTTGGATGCTATGAATATAGGAGCGTCACTCGATGTTCTGCACCTGCTCGCGCATCTGCTCGATCAGCACTTTCATGTCGACCGAGATGCGCGTGAGCTCCAGCGCCGCGGATTTGGAGCCCATGGTGTTGGCCTCGCGGTGCAGCTCCTGGATCAGGAAGTCGAGCCGCTTGCCGACCTCGCCGCCCTTGGCCAGGAGGCGCTCGATTTCATCAAGATGGGAGGCCAGCCGGGTCAGTTCCTCGGCCACGTCGATGCGGATGGCGAAGGCCGTGGCCTCGGTCAGTGCGCGGTCCTGGGCGGCTTCGGGGAGGGCCGTGCCTTCGGCCAGGGCCATGGCCTCTTTCCAGCGTTCCACGAAGCGGTTGCGCTGCTGCTCGACGAGCTGCGGCACCAGCGGCCCGGCTTGCTGGGCCAGGGCGCGCAGCTGCATCAGGCGGTCGCGCAGCATGACGGCGAGCCGCTCGCCCTCGCGTTCGCGTGCGGCCAGCAGGTCTTTGAGTGCCTGGTCGGCCAGCTGGGCCACCGCGCCGCTCCAATCCGTGTCCGTGGTGCTGTCGGTGGCGGACAGGCGGATGACATCGGCCACGCTGAGGGCCGCGGCGTCCGGCAGCCAGGCGCGCACGCCGTCCTGCAAGGCATTGAGCCGCTGCAGCAAACGCGGCGAGGGGTCGGGCAGGAGGTTGGACGACGAGCTTTCGATCGCGGCGCGGACTTCCACCTTGCCGCGCTTGAGCCGGGCCGTCAGCAGTTCGCGCAAGGCCGGCTCATGCTGGCGCAGTTCCTCGGGCAGGCGAAACGTCAAGTCCAGGAAGCGGCTGTTGACCGAGCGGATTTCAAGCCCCAGGCGGCTGGACGTATGGCTCCTGGCGTCGGCATCGGACCCCGCGGCAGCCGCGCTGCGCTGGGTACTGGCGTAGCCGGTCATGCTGTAAACTGGCATGGAGATTTGCTGAAGCGTTGCTAGATTGTCGAGAATAACCGGGAAAACCCGGTATCGATCCGTCCGAGGCTCACCCACCCCAAATTATGTCAAAGGTCAAACCAGCGCCGTTGCCACCCGATACCGTGATTGGCGGCTATCGCGTGGTGCGCAAGCTGTCGGCCGGGGGCTTCGGGGTGGTCTACTTGGCGGTGGACAACGAAGGCCAGCAGGTCGCCATCAAGGAATACCTGCCCTCGTCCCTGGCCACGCGGGCACCGGGCGAGTTGCTGCCCCAGGTGCAGCCCGAAAAGCTGTCCCTGTACCGCCTGGGCCTCAAGAGCTTCTTCGAGGAAGGCCGTTCGCTCGCGCAGATCTCGCACGCTTCCGTGGTGAGCGTGCTCAATTTCTTCCGTGAGAACGAAACCGTCTACATGGTGATGAACTACCTGGAAGGGGCGACCCTGCAGGATTTCATCATCACTGCGCGCGAGCTGAAGAAGCAGAAGGTGTTCCGCGAATCCACCATCCGCTCGCTGTTCGACGAGATCCTGCGAGGCCTGCGCATCGTGCACCAGCACAAGATGCTGCACCTGGACATCAAGCCGGCCAACATCTTCATCACCGACGACAACAAGGCCGTGATGATCGACTTCGGCGCCGCGCGCGAAGTGCTGAGCAAGGAAGGCAACTTCATCCGCCCGATGTACACGCCCGGCTTCGCCGCACCCGAGATGTACCGTCGCGACTCGTCCATGGGCCCGTGGACCGACATCTACGCCATCGGCGCCTGCATCTACGCCTGCATGCAGGGCTACCCGCCCAACGACGCGCCCCAGCGGCTCGAGAAGGACCGTCTGGCGCTGGCCCTCTCGCGCCTGCGCGGCGTGTACTCCGACAACCTGATCGAGGTGGTGGAGTGGTGCATGTCGCTCGACCCGCTGTCGCGCCCGCAGTCGGTGTTCGCGCTGCAGAAGGAGCTCAGCCGCGAAGGCGAGCGCCGCTACACCAAGCTCACGGTGGGCGAGAAGATGCGCCTGCAGTTCGACAACATGGTGTCGGACGGCAAGAAGAACCTGCGCAAAGCCACCGGTTTCGGAGCCAAGCTCAAATGAAGTTTTCCGTCTTCCAGGTCAGCCGCCGGGGCGGCCGCGAGAAAAACGAAGACCGCATGGGCTATTGCTACACGCGCGAGTCGGGGCTGTTCGTGCTGGCCGACGGCATGGGCGGCCATCCCGAGGGCGAAGTGGCCGCGCAATTGGCCCTGCAGACCGTTTCGGCGCTGTACCAGAAGGAGGCGCGGCCCACGGTCAAGGATGCGACCGAGTTCCTGGCCTCTGCGCTGATGGCGGCGCATCACCAGATCATCCGCTACGCGAGCGAAAAGGGCATGCTCGACACGCCGCGCACCACGCTGGTGGCCGCCGTCGTGCAGGGCAACAGCGCCATCTGGGTGCACTGCGGCGATTCGCGCCTGTACGTCGTGCGCGAAGGCGAGTTGCTCACGCGCACGCGCGACCACTCCTACATCGAGCAGCAGAACGCGGGCGTGATCCGGCTCGACCGCATCAACCGCAACATCCTGTTCACCTGCCTGGGCTCGCCCACCAAGCCCGTGTTCGACGTGACCGGGCCGGTGGTGCTGCAGCAGGGCGACAAGATCCTGCTGTGCTCCGACGGCTTGTGGGGCAGCCTGAACGACAACGAGATCGTGCGCCTGCTGAGCGCGCAGTCCGTTTCCGACGCCGTGCCCGAACTCGTGGAGCAGGCGCTGCGCAAGGGCGGCGAGCACAGCGACAACGTGACCGTGGTGGCGCTGGAGTGGGAAACCCCCGATTCCTTCGAGTCCACGCGCGGCATCTCTACCGACAGCATCAGCGATGGCGTGTTCGCCTCCACCATCCAGGCCGGCGTGCTCGACACCATGGTCGAGGATCTCGATGACGCCGCCATCGAGCGCTCCATCGCCGAGATCAACGAGGCCATCCGGCGCTCCGCCGCACGCAAGGCCTGAGCCCGCGCGGCGGCGCTTTCTTTTCACCTATCCGACAGAACTGACGTCATGAGCGAATTCAAGAGAAGCGGCGAGCGCGCCGCAGACCAGCTGCGCCCGGTGCGCATCACCCGCGGCTACACCATCCACGCCGAAGGCTCGGTGCTGATCGAGTTCGGCGCCACCAAGGTGCTGTGCACCGCCTCGGTCGAGGACAAGGTGCCGCCGCACAAGCGCGGCAGCGGTGAAGGCTGGGTCACGGCCGAGTACGGCATGCTGCCCCGGGCCACCCACACGCGCGGCGACCGCGAGGCCGCGCGCGGCAAGCAGAGCGGCCGCACCCAGGAAATCCAGCGCCTGATCGGCCGTTCGATGCGCGCCGTGTTCGATCTGCAAAAGCTCGGCGAGCGCACCATCCACCTCGACTGCGATGTGTTGCAGGCCGACGGCGGCACGCGCACGGCCGCGATCACGGGCGCATTCGTGGCCGCCCAGGACGCGGTGAACAAGCTGCTGGCCGAAGGCAAGCTGCCGGCATCGCCCATCCTCGGGCCGGTGGCGGCCGTCTCGGTCGGCATTGTCGACGGCACGCCGCTGCTCGACCTCGAATACACCGAAGACTCGGCCTGCGGCACCGACATGAACGTGGTGATGACCGGCGCCGGCAACTTCGTGGAGGTGCAGGGCACGGCCGAAGGCGCGGCGTTCACGCGCCGAGAGCTTGACGCGCTGCTTGCGCTGGCCGAAAAGGGGATCGGCGAACTCGTGGCGCTGCAACAGAAATCGCTATCAAATAAATAGCAAATTATGACCAGTGCACCTGGACCTCGGCCGTTTTTCATGAAAATTGTCCTGGCATCCAACAATCCCGGCAAGCTGGCAGAGCTGCAGGCCATGTTTGCGCCGCTCGGCGTCGAGCTGGTGCGCCAGGCCGAGCTGGGCATTCCCGAGGCCGAGGAGCCCTATCGCACCTTCGTCGAGAACGCCTTGACCAAGGCCCGCCACGCCGCTCGTGCCAGCGGCCTGCCGGCCGTGGCCGACGATGCCGGGCTGTGCGTCGATGCCTTCGGCGGCCTGCCCGGGGTGGACACGGCCTACTACGCCACGCAGTTCGGCTATGAGAAGGGCGACGCCAACAATGTGCGCGCGCTGCTGGAGCAGATGCAGGGCGTGGACAACCGGCGCGCGGCGCTGGTCAGCACGCTGGTGGCGGTGCGCTCGCCCGAAGATCCCGAACCGCTGATCGCCGTGGGGCGGGTGGTGGGCGAGATCGCGCGCGAGCCCGCCGGCCACCATGGCTTCGGCTTCGACCCCGTGATGTTCATCCCCGAATTCGGCCAGACCTTCGCGCAACTGCCGGTCGAGGTGAAGAACGCCCACAGCCACCGCGGTCGCTCGGCCCGGCAGATGATCGAACTGATGCGCGAACGCTGGATCGTATGAAAGCCCTTCCCGAGGCGCCTTCGGCGCTTCCCCCCAAGGGGGGCGCCGCCGGAGGCCCGGCAAAGCTGGTTCCACAGCGGCTCGCAACTGGGGCTGCCCAAGACGTTCAGCATTACCTGCGGCCCGGCCTGCTGCAGCTCAACAGTTTGCCGCCGCTGTCGCTCTATGTGCACCTTCCCTGGTGCCTGAGGAAATGCCCGTACTGCGATTTCAATTCGCACGAGATGCAGGGCGGCGAACTGCCCGAGCAGCGCTACCTCGATGCGCTGGTGGCCGACCTCGATGCCGCGCTGCCGCTGGTCTGGGGCCGGCCGGTGCACAGCATCTTCATCGGTGGCGGCACGCCCAGCCTGTTCTCGCCGCAGGGCATCGACCGCTTGCTGGGTGACATCCGCGCGCGTTTGAAGCTCGAGCCCGATTGCGAGATCACGCTGGAGGCCAACCCGGGCACCTTCGAGAAGGACCGCTTCCGCGCATTTCGCGGTGCGGGCGTGACGCGCCTGTCGGTAGGCGTGCAGAGCTTCAACGATGCTCATCTCCAGGCCCTGGGCCGGGTGCACAACCGGGCCCAGGCGATCGCCGCAGTGGAGGAGGCCGCCGCCGCGTTCGACACCTTCAACCTCGACATCATGTACGCGCTGCCCGGCCAGACGCTCCAGGATCTGGAGCAGGACATGGCCGTGGCGCTGGGACTTGAGCCTCCCCACATCTCGATCTACCACCTGACCATCGAGCCCAACACTTACTTCGCCAAATTCCCGCCGAAGGTGCCGGAAGACGACACGGCCTACGCGATGCTCGACCGTATCACCGAGCTCACCGGTGCGCAGGGGCTGGAGCGCTACGAAGTGTCGGCCTATGCCAAGCCGGGCCATCGCTGCTGGCACAACCTCAACTACTGGCAGTTCGGTGACTACCTCGGCATCGGCGCCGGCGCGCACAGCAAGCTCAGCTTCGCGCATCGCGTCGTGCGCCAGGTGCGGTTTCGCGAACCCAGGCTCTACATGGACCATGCACTCGCCGGGCAGGCGCTGGCGCAGGACGACGAGGTGGCGCGCGCCGACCTGCCGTTCGAGTTCATGCTCAATGCGCTGCGCTTGAAAGAGGGGTTTGAACTCCTGCAGTTCTGCGAACGGACCGGCCTGGCGCTGACGGCAATCCAGGCTGGCCTGGCGGAGGCCGAACGCAAGGGCCTGCTCGAGCGCGACCATGTGCGCGTGAGGCCGACCCAGCGCGGCCTGGATTTCCTGAGCGACCTGCAATCGCTCTTCCTGCCCGGGTAGAATTCAGCCCTCCCTCTTTCGGAAGCGTGGCAGAGCGGTTGAATGCACCGGTCTTGAAAACCGGCGATGTTTTACGACATCCGTGAGTTCGAATCTCACCGCTTCCGCCGGTAATTTATAAAAATCAATAACTTACGATTGTTTTTGGTTTTTGTCCCACATAAAATCCCACAAAAAGCCGCCTCAGTGAAGGCGGCTTTTTTTGTTTCACACCGTCAGAGCGAAGCTCTAATTCATACCTTACTCCAGTCGCATCTCGAAAGCGTTCAGTGTGTAGGCCACCAGCGCGTAGTAGCCGAGGATGCCGACGACCTCGATGAGCGTCCGCTCCCCTAGTTCACGAACAGCTCGTTCGTAGAGGGCAGCACTTAATTTCTTGGTTGTGAGCAACTCGTTTGCCACTTCCGCCAGCAGCCGCTGGCGTGCTGTGCCAAGAGGCGGCGGGGCGTTTGCACGGATAGCGGCCAGCACCTCATCGGAGAGGCCGGTCTGTTGCGCGATGGGCTCATGAATCTGCTGCTCTCCGACACATCGATAGTGCGCTGCCACATGCAGGATCAAGAGCTCGGACTCGGCGAGCGTCAGCGAGCTGTGATATCGGCGTCTTCTTTGAGAACCTCCGGGTTCGACCAGTTCGACGAAAATCCCAAGAAAAGATGAAGGGCAACCTCAGCCAACTCAGCCCGCTACAGGGCCATGTTCCCCAGGAACGCCACCCCGGTGCGCCGCACCAGCTCCTCATAGCTGATCGGCCGCTGTACCCGCACCCCGTCCACATTGGCCATCCAGTGAGTCCAGCTCTTCCCGGTTGCCGGGTCATAGACCAGCTTGAACAGATGGCTTGGAATCCAGACCCGGCCTGGTCCCAGGGTACGCACCGGGGAGTCAAACACCGGCCCGGTGAACACATAGACATCGCCAGAGGCCCGCTTCACATACTTGCGCGTGGCCTGCTCGATCTGGTTCCAGGCCTTCTGGTTGAACTCGCTGGCCTGGGGCACGACATTGGCCAGGCTGAAACTCTGGGCCATGCCCTCCGGGGTACTCATGTCACCGGCTGGCGCCATGTGGCCACGGTCAAAGGACTCCTCCCGGGTGGCTGACTCCTGCTTGTAGTCGATCAGCCGGGCTCGCTCGGCCGCCGGCAGCCGGGCCTCCTCGTAGAAACGGTTGCGCCGGGGGATCTTCTCGCCGTAGTCCCGGTGGTTCAGCCGCTCGACCACGTACAGCGGCGTCTTGGACTGGCCTGAATGCAGGATGGCGAACTGGCTGAAGCACAGTTGCCGCTGCAAGCCTGGGGCGGTACTGGGGAGCTGGGGGATGTGACCTTGGGGGAAGAAGGTGCGGCAGGCGGAGAAGTCGGCCCAAGAGGGCAGGGAAAAGGCCGCCAGCAGTGTGGCAGTAGCAAGGACTTGGCGTACAGAAAAATGCGCGATCATACCCAGCGCCAGTCACCAACTGCAAACGCTCAAAGAGAGAGCGGCTCGCCAAAGGCGGGTGGACAGGGTGCGATGTACGAAGAAAGCAATCAAAACCGTGTCCAAGGTGTCGAATGCTCTCATCTACCTAGGGAAGACCCAGCCTCTCCCCCAATTGAAGGACGACACCTGCTCCTGCATGAGTTACAAAATGTAGAAATGAAGTAACCGGCAAAAAGGGAGGGCGTTCAAGTGGACCAGAATGCGTTGCTAAGAAATGGGCGCCTTCAGCCGATCAAGGTGGTGTCTGAAGAGGAGGCCGGCCCCGTTATCTTGCGGGCGCAGGCGTCTCCACTTGGGAAATTCCTGACGAATCAGCACCTCGTCCTAACGAAGCGATATCTGGTTTTTGGGAAGCAACACCTCTTTGCTGCTACGCACTATGAAGAGATGACCTGGATTCCACTCGGATGGATACGCCCGGGCAGTGTTGGTACAAAAGGGCTGTTTGGGACAAGGCTTGTTTTGACTCTCGCTGATGGAACGAGCTTGGACTTCAAGATAAACAGCAATGTCGGGCCATCAGCCAAGACAGTGGCCGGAGCCATAGTGGCCGCGCTGTGCATTTAAGGAGATATGACTTGCGTGTATCGAATCATGAGAATGCCTGGTTGCCGTTAGCGGGGAAATAGCGGCTTTCGACCCAACGCAATCCTTCGAATCATCGATCCGATGGACTACTAAGCAGCGATTGCCGTCTGTCGTGGCATGAGGCCCGGCTCACGCTCTGTAGACCAAATCGGTCAACGGCTCACTGGTTGACCTACGTTCACCAATGGCTGCTGTCGATGGTGGAGTAGCCGTCCAAGCATTCAGCCCGCCGCCGGCGCAGCCCGGCCGGCGAGCCGCGAATCTGCGCAGTTTGGGGCGTTAAGCTACGATTTGTTGCAAATCAAGAATGGCAGGAGGGCCACGAATGAGTAGCGAATATCTGATGAGATTCCTCGAGATTGGTGCTATCGATCTGAAAGGCGATGACACCAAACTCGAAAAGCTGCGCGCTACAGCGAAAGGCCTTTCCACGGTCTTAAAGAAGGCCCCTGCCAAGACGGTCTGCTTCACTATGGCAGCCGCAGACCCTGGCATCGCATCGGACGATCCGACCATCCAAGCGGCGATGACGGTGCTGCGCATGCAGTGGGAGACCGTGTCCAACGCTTACGCTCGTCCTCCCGTAGCCATCTTGCGAGCAATCCTCCTTGATGCCATCGTCCTTGCCGCCCGGTCGGACGACGCAATTTCGGTTGCCTTCGTCAACACTGCGCGCAACGCGCTGGCTCAGGCAGAGACCTCTGACGAGGAGGCGGTCTGGCGCGAGGCGGTTGGCGAGATTGAAGCCAAAGTCGATGCACGCGCGGAGGAAGAGTGGGCGACGCCGGAAATGATTGAGGTCGAGGCGCTGCAGTACAGCCCTCCAGCCGCTGTCACCGCTTCTTTCAAGCCCACTAAGGTCGAGCGCAGCAGTCTGAATACCCAGATGCATGCAGCAGCCGGTCCTTGGGGCGGTACGAATCCGAACCAGTATCAGCCGAACCACAATCCTCAGCAGTGGTCGGCAGAGTTCGCCAGCAAGATGAGCGTCGCCGTTGCCCAAGCTATCGACTCTGCAGTTGAGGGATTGGCGCCCACTCCCATCGACCTCTCGAAGCCGTTGACGGCGTTGGCGAATGCAGTTGCGCTTCACGTGGACAACGTCCTGGCTAGCTTCAGCACTGCCACGGCCGGTCTGCAGCGCCGCACCAACCTCCTGTGGTGGAAGGAAGCCCTGTACTCGACCAGTGCCCAAGAGAGTTATCTCGACCTGCCTCTTTATGAGGCGGCCTCTCTGATGGCGCTGGACCTCCATGAGCAGGTCCCGACGTACTCGCCAGCCAGCGTGTCGTCGTTTTTGAAGGAAGCCATCCGCTGCCTGCCCGTAGACCCGGCTGATGCCAACAGCGACAAGCGGGAAGTCGCCGTGCTGGTTCAAGAATCCCGTACGACCGCATTCATGCAGCCGTTTCGCAACCTCGCGGCGCAATACGTGCAAGCAGCGGAAGGGCGTGGCCCGCTGCTGTCGGTGATTGGTCACCCGCAGAACCCTGGAACCATCGACGCCGGGCAGTTCCGCGCGCTTGTCGGCATCGATGCAACTGCAAGGATGACGCCCGCCGAGTGGGGTACCTACCTTTTCCGAGAACTCCAGAGCGCGCGAGCGACCAACGCCGGTGTAAAGCGTTCGAAGCGGAAGTAGGTCGCCATGGACCGCTGTCCGCACCCCAAATGCTCCGCTGACGACAACATCACATGCTGGCAGGGCCACATCAAGCTCGCATATTGCCCTGAGTGGAGGAAGGTCGTCCAAACTTCCACGACCGCGCAACCTAATCCAGACGAGCTGGCCGTGCCGTGGAGCGGCTCCGCCCTGGGCGAGTCCGACCTCAACTTCATCAGTGGCAAGGGCAAGCCCGTCACTGTTGGAATCGTGGGCCCGGAAAGCTCAGGAAAAACCACGGTGCTGGCTGCGTTCTACCTGTTGCTCGGTCGTGGCAACCTGACATCCGAAGACAGCCTCTTCAGCAACTCGTACACGCTGGCTGGTTGGGAGGCTGTCGCCAATAACCTTCGCTGGAAACCTGGTCAACAAGCCCCTCACTTTCCACCGCATACCACCAGCCGGGCCGCGCGCGCACCGGGCATGCTCCACTTGGCCTTTCGCCGTCAGGATGGAGGGCTGCGCGATCTGCTTTTCGCTGATGCCCCTGGAGAGTGGTTCCAGAAGTGGTCCATCAATCAGCAGTCTTCGGAAGCCGAAGGCGCCCGCTGGATTGCCAAGCATGCTGACGTCACCTTGCTGATTGCAGACCGTCAAGCGCTCGCTGGGCCCGCGAAGGGAACCGCCAGAAACGAGTTCCAGCTTCTTGCTCAGCGTGCGGTCGCTGGGTCACAAGGCCGGCGTTTGGCTCTTGTTTGGACCAAAGGCGATGTGGAAGTGGCGCCAGCGATGGAGGCGCAAATCAGGAAGGCAGTGGGTTCCGCCGCACCCGATGTCCCCGAGTTCACGGTCAGCGTCTTCAAACGCGGCCAGGTCGAAGCCGCGGAAGGCTTTCAGAAGTTGTTCAGCTGGATCCTTGAGACCAGGCGCCCAGGCGTGCAGCTGCCCACATCGGAAGTGGCCGGCCACGACCTGCTGTTCCGCTACGGTAGGAGATAACTAGTGCCCGCCCAACACAGCATCCTTTTGGTCGGCGAATCGAATGTCGGCAAGACCCACTACGGCGCGCAGTTCTTGAAGCGGCTGATGGTCGAGTCATGCGCGCTCAAGCGCAATGGCGCCGCGACGAACCTGGAGGCCTTCACCACTGCGCTCAGTAGCCTGGCCGACGGCAAAGCGACCGACCACACCCCCGCCAGCACCTACGTCGAGAGCGTCTGGCCCATCAAGGACGAGGCCGGCCGCACCGCGGAACTCGTATGGCCAGACTACGGTGGCGAGCAGGTGCGCAACCTTGTGAAGCAGAGGCGCATTCCTGCTGCGTGGCGTGAGCGCGTCCTGGCCGCAACGGATTGGGTCGTGCTGCTTCGTTTGCACTCGCTGCGTGCAGAGGACGACCTGTTTTCCCGGCCGCTGCAGGTCTTTACTGGCCCTGAGATCAAAGAAGTCACCGAGTACGAGCCGTCAGACCAGGCTAGGACGATCGAGCTTCTGCAGATGCTCCTCTACCTCGCTCAGCTGAACCTCGACCGCAAACTGCGCAAGCCTCGCCTGACGGTGTTGCTGAGCTGTTGGGACGAGCTTGAGACCAGCGAGCTGCCGGAGAAGCTGCTTGCAGCGACGTTGCCGATGTTCTGGTCGTTCGTCCGGAGCAACTGGGAATCCCCCACGGTCATGGGGCTGTCGGCCCTGGAGAAGGCGCTCAGCAGGACCGAGTCGAATGAGGAGTACGCGATTCGCGGCCCAGAGGAGTTCGGCTACGTCATCTTGCCTGATGGCAAGAAAGATAAGGACATCACGCTGCCTATCCAGCGGCTGATGGCCCAACCGGCCTGAGCGCAAATGCGAGTTGAACAGGCCGTCTACGGTCAAGTTGGCGAGCGTGGTCATGGCTTGCGGGAATCGAGCGACAAATCTCGGCTTGCGGCGGAAATCTACGGCCGGCTGGACCTTCCCGACGGCGTTCCCGGCGGGGTGCAGGGGTGGTCGCCGTTCGTCCGTGGCTTCCCCGTTGGCGACCACTATGTGATTGCCAAGACGTTCCTGGACTCCAGTGCGTCCCGCGGAGGTATGGTCCTATCTCACGCGCTCATAGTGAGCTTGGACGACCTATGTGGCCTCGGCAGCCTGGCCCCGCTGTTCGGGCTTCTGGCAACGGCCGTAGACCAGTTCCCGATTTGGATCACGACTCTCGACCTTCAACTTGCTGGCAGTCATGAGCTGTATGCACCTGATCTGGTCGGAGCGGCCAATGCGCTGGCGACGCAGCAGCAACTGCCGGTCGTGAGCGTAGGCGTGCCAGGATTTGAGGGTCTAGTCGATGCGCTTTGGCAGAACCTCAGCCCCGAGATGCGTCGCTCTTTTGCGTTTCGACTGAGCTTTGGGCCAACCGACTTGGTGGAGCAGCTGCTGCCCACAATTGTCTGCACGCCTGAGCAGCTTCGCGCTCGCTGGCTGAAGCATGCGGTGGTCAATCCGGATGACGCCGTGCCGGCGTCGGCAGTGGCTGCGGTGCTTTGTGGTCAACGGCCGCTCGCCCCCTTGGTGGCGCTCGCGGCCGACCTCGGGGTTACGCTTTCGACGGTCAAGGATTTAAGCCGTCTTGAGAGACTACACACCTTACTCGAAGGCAGGGGCGATTTCGATGACCTCCTTTCGGCGGTTCGCATGGTCGACGGTATCTCCTCGGACCCGAAGGTTGGCGTTGCCACCAAAAGCGCGCTCCTGAGCAGGCTTGTGGGACTCGTCCCTGCTGCCAGCGCGAGCCAGCTGCTCGTCTTGAGGAATCTGCTCCTGGCCGGGTTCTCGCAGGCCGAGCAGTTCTGGTCGGCGGTCAAGCTTGCTGTGGCCAAGCTGAAGTTCGAGCCGGCGCAGGACGCTGAGCTCGGCGAACTCGCGCAAGCCGCTGGAGACGAGGAGCTTGCGTTCGAACCGTGGCGGGCCGCTGCCACCACGGGGCTGCTGGTCGCGTCACGCAAGGACAGTGCGCCAATCTACAAAGCGGTCTGGCGGTGGGCCGAGAGCAACTCGCCCGCGTTTTCTGCGGTCGTGGATGCCCTGTCGACTGAGCGCGCCTTTGAGCAGCGTCTCGCTGCTGCTGTGCCCAAGAGACTCCAGGTCGCCAAGCCGGAGCAGTTGCTCGCGCCTGTGTTGAAGAAGCGCTGGCTGGTGGCCTATGGCACCGTTCTCGCTGCGACGCTGGCACCGCTTGACGCAGCGCGCCAGCAGCTTAAGGTCGACAAGGCCGCTGGCCATTCCGAAGGCTTGAAGGCTGCGCTTGGCCACGCGAACGCTGCGCAGGTGCTGGAGTGCGCGGTCAGAGAGAAAGACTCACGCCTGGTGGACATGGCTGCGGACATTGCGGTTTCTGATCCCAAGGTGCTCTCCGGCATCCGTGGCCAGGACATCTCCGCGCAACAGGTCTGGGCCGCTGCAATCAAGAAGAAGTCTTCGCTGTGGAATGCGCCTAAGAAGCCCGCTGATGTTCGAGACACCGTCTTGGAGCAGCTTGTCGACGGGCATGCAGTCGAGCCGAGCCTGCTCGAAGCTTTGGCGCACACACCGCTTGCGGATGTCTGTTCGTTCCCGCGACGAGCTGAACTTTGGCATCGGCTGCCCCAACGCGATGCCTACCTGCAGGCAACAGCAGCCGGGTGGCTGGAGCAGGCTGGGACCAGCGGCAAAGCAACAGCGCCCGAAGACACGCTCGAGCAAGCCATCATTGCAAGCCCCCACCTGCGAGCTCTCCTTGGTAGGCCGTCTGTGCCAGTCGACGCAAGCCTTTCGATCGTCGCCGCGCTTGCGTCGTTCTCGGAGTCGATGTTCATCACATGGCTCGAAACGATGCTGCGGGGCATGAGTGTGCTTTCCACCGCTTCCTCGGGGAGGCTGGGGACGCTCGTTGCATCCCGGCGCTGGGACCGTGCTGCGAATACTCTTGCCGACTTTTATTCGACGCGTCGGCGCGCTGACCTTTTGCCGGCGCTCCGTGCGTGTTCGGGGTTGCTGGGCGTGTTTACCCGCTGGCGGCTGGGCGTGTTTGCTCCGACGGTCACTGAGAAATGGGCCGCTCTGGAAGATGCAGCATGCGATCTTTACCCCGCCGGCCCTGATGACGAGCAGCTTTGGTCACGGGCAGGAGGAAAGAAGTCCGATCTTCCCGGAGGATTCCAGAGCGGCGCCGCCCGTTGGCATGCGGCGCTCAGTTCAGTTCGATTCGGCGGCCGACCTAAAGCCCGAGAGCTTCTTTTCCACATGCTGAAGGACTTCCCCGACAACGAGCAGTTGCGGCTCTACGCCAGCGACACCGACATCGTGGGCTATCGCTGACCCGCGCATCACAACCCATTTCAGTCATGAGTTCGCCTAGCTACCACCAAGGACATGCGCTGCTGGTCGGCGTTTCTACGTACCAACACATCTCATCCCTGCCGACCGCGATCCTCAACGACGTGAAGGACATCGCCGCGACGCTGTCGTCGGCTGACTACTGCGGCTACGCGCAGGACAACGTCGTGTCGCTGCTCAATGCCGATGCCACGCGACAAACGGTGCTGGCTGGTCTGGGCGCTCTGGCCGCCCGCGCCGGGGAAGATGACACCGTCTGCGTGTACTTCTCTGGCCACGGTGCAGTTCTGCCGAGCGCCGGTGGCGATGACAGTGCGCTGCTCACCGTGGACAGCGACCTTGCCGACCTCGCAGGCACCGCCATCAGTTCCGCCGATCTGGCTGCCGCACTCGGCCAAATCCAGGCAAAGCGCGTCCTTGTTTTCATCGACTCCTGCCACGCTGGCGGCGCCGTCCTTTCCAAGGGCCTGACGGACGGCCAAGGCCACGAATTCAAGTCTGGTTACAGCCCAAGCGCTTTCGCCAAGCTCGCGGTCGGCACAGGGCGAGCCTTGATGGCATCGTGCCGCGCCGATGAGGAGTCCGGCGTCTTCACGGGAGCGAGGAACAGCATATTCACCACGGCGTTGCTTGCAGGGCTAAAGGGCGCCGCGGAAAAAGACAACAGCGGGGTCATCAAGGTCTTCGACCTGTTCGAATACGTGGCCGAAGAGGTTCCTAAGGCTGTCTCGGACGACCAGCATCCCGTCTTCAAGGCTGACAACCTTGAGCAGAACTTCCCGATCGCGTTGAGTCGTGGCGGAAGGAAATCACTCACCAGCACTTCCACGCCGTCAATGCCGGTCGATGCTGACCGTTGGCGCCAGCTGGAGCAGTGCCTCGTCGAACTCTTCCCGACTGGGCCGCGTGAACAGGAGTTGTGGACGCGGGCCGGTGGCGACCTTTCGAAGCTTCAACTCTATGGCTCGGGTCAAGCCATGTGGCATTCCGCGATGCGGACCCTCAAGCAAGGCGGAGGCGGCAAGAACATCAACTTTGGCTCTCTGATAGCGGTGGCGAAGGAAGACTTCCCGAATCACCAGTTGCTGACATCGCTGTAGGACCGTCGTTGAGCACAGCCGACGAGGGGCTGATCATTGACGTTGAACGTCATCTTTGCGCGGCTCATTCGCAGAACTCTACTTCCGCCTATGGTGACATGAGTCTGCCGCGACACGAAGAAGCTGCCATTCGGACGTGTACGCGGCCGGCCACACGGCCGAGTGACCGATTCCGAGGGTGACGCGGCCATTCGCAGCCGGCGACGCTCAATGGCTGGTGTTGGCGGATGCTGCCGTCCAAGTACGGATGCGCGAACGACTCACATCAGCCTAAAGCTGAAGCCGGAACCATATCGCGCCTTCTTGGTTGCGGAGTAAAACCATCAGCTTGGCCCACCTGTAAGATCGCATGGAGCATCCATACGTAAAACACGCCATGCGGGAAGGCAGGGCCAAAGTTGATGGCCTTATGTCCACAGGACTCCAGGGAGGAAACCAGTGCCAAAGCAACTCACGCTTTTACTCGACACGAACGTCCTAATTCCGCTGCAGGACTCATATGCCGTCCTGGATGACAATCTAGCCAACTTCCATCGGTTAGTCCTTGTCGGAGGCCACAAGCTTGTTTACCACCCAGCAAGCATCGACGACTTCGAGAGGGATTCGGACCAAGGTCGGCGGGCTAGGAACCTGGAGCACATTCGCCGGTATCCCGCGCTCGAGCAACCTGCCAAGTGCCCATGGAACACGCTGACCACGAGCCCGAACGACGCCTGCGACAACGAAATCCTGTACGCCCTAGAGTGCGATGCTGCACACGCACTCGTAACTGAAGACAAAGGGCTCCTCAACAAAGCCCGAGCACGCGGCCTTGGCCACCGCACTTACAACATTCAGACGGCGGAAGACTGGCTGCGGCGGTTGCATCAGCCGTCAGATATCTCGCTGCCAAACATCGACGATGTGCCGCTGCACAGCCTTACACCAGAGCTAGCAGCCTCCTTCTTCAACAGCCTGCGCGATGGCTACGACGGATTCGACGACTGGTTTCGGAAGAAGGCCAGGGAGAACAGGAAGGCATGGGTGTACAGGGACGAGGCCGGCGTGCTGGGCGCGATCTGCGTATATGACGTTCAGATGGACGAGGTAGTCACCGATGAGGGAAAGCGCCTTGAAGGGAAGGCGTTGAAACTCTGCACTTTCAAGGTCGGCCAGAGTGTCAGAGGGCGCAAGATTGGCGAGCTCTTCCTAAAGGCGGCGTTCCGTTACGGCACCGAGAACGTCTGTGAACACATCTTCATCCACGCAGACGTGGAAAAGCATGCCTACTTGGCGAACCTCCTTGTTGACTTCGGCTTCCACGATGTCGGCCTCTATGGACCGGACCGGGTCTTCGTAAAGCGGCACCCAGTCAACGCGCCAGACGCTGCAGGCCTGTCTCCACTGGAGTACGTTCAGCGGTTCTACCCCCATTACCAAGCCGGCCCTCAAGTTCAGAAGTTCCTGGTTCCCATCCAGCAAGGATTTCATCGAATCCTCTTTCCTGACTATCACGCGCTCCAACCCCTTCTTTTCGCGGCGTGTGGGAGCGTGGGCAATGCGATTAAGCTGGCCTACCTCTGCCATGCGGCGTCGAAACAGATTCGACCGGGCGATGTGCTGCTGTTCTACAGGTCAGAAGACGAGCAGGCGGTCACCTCGCTGGGCGTCGTAGACCAATTCGCCGTGCTTAGCGACGCGGCGAGCATTGCCGCCTTGGTTAGCAGACGTACCGTCTACAGTATCAAAGAGATTGAGGATATGGCTGCCCGGCCAACGAAGGTCATCCTCTTCAGACTCGTTAAGCATTTTTCAGCACCGGTTTCGATCAAGCGCCTTCTAACCGACGGAGTGGTCGCTGGCAACATTCAATCCATTACCAAGATTTCCGATGACGCGTTTTCAAGAGTGCTTACGACCGCAGGGGCCTAGAGCCGTTCTGCTTTCCGTCAAGCCAAGGTTTGCTGACCAGATCCTCGCCGGGACCAAGACTGTGGAGTTCCGTCGGTCATGGGCTGCCGAGCCTGTTGGCCTGGCCGTTGTCTATTCCAGCTCTCCGGTCCAGCGCCTCGTCGGCATCGTAGAAATCGAGGGAGCGGTTGTCGCGTCACCTGCGTCGGTCTGGACGAAATGCCGCGCGCGCGGTCCGGGTATAGAACGAAAGGAGCTGATGGAATACTTCGCAGGTAAGGATAAGGCCTATGGCGTGCTGCTGGGAGGACTGACCTTTCCGGCGAAGCCTATTCTGCCGAAGTCATTGTTCAGGGGGTTTCGCCCGCCGCAGTCCTATCGCTACTTAAGTGCAGCCGAGCTGCGCCGCATCGGCAAGCAGTTCGGCTTCGTCGAGGAGCCGCCAGAATGACCGTCTTCGTTGCAGGTGTCCATGGTGCGGGGAAAACCTTTGTTACCAAGCCGGCTTGTCAGAGGCTGGGGCTCGTGCACGCCACCGCCAGCCAACTCATCAAAGAGGAGCGCGGCCAGGCTACGTGGGACGGCGCAAAGGTGGTCTCCGACGTGGAGCAGAACCAGGCAGCGCTCATCTCGGCCGCCAAACGCATCCTTGAGAGCGGCGCAACGCTCGTCATAGACGGCCACTTCGTGCTCCGACGGGCGCCTAGGAACCATGAGAGGCTGTCTGTCGACGTTTTCCGAGCACTGGATTGCTCGTCCGTCTTGTTGATTCATAGCCCGGTGCTGGTACTGCTGGAGCGTCTACAGGCAAGGCAGGACATGAGCTGGAGTGAGGCAGAACTCACCGAGTTCAGCAAGGCCGAGGATGCTCATGGCGCCGAGGTAGCCAAGGCGTTGGGCATTCCCTTGAAGATTCTCGATTCGCCGAGTGCCCAGGAGGTGGAGGCCTGGTTGGAGCGGTTCTCGAAAAGTGCGAGAGCCCCTCGCTAATAGCCTAGCGTCAAAGGGGAGAAAAACTGCGCTGCCTCTTCTGCAAAGCTGGCTCGTCGGGCTCCCGGTCCAGAGAGCACATCGTGCCTGAATCACTCAGAAGTATCGAGCATCTTCTGGAGCCGGGTGTCGTCTGCGATGGGTGCAATAACTACTTGGCACGCGAGGTCGAGAAGCCGATCCTTGATTCCGTTTACTTTAAGGAACGCCGGTTCAGCGTCATCGTCCCAAGCAAACGAGGACGCGTCATCCCGCTAGATGGTTTCCATCTGCAGTCAGGTACGCGCGTCCAGACTGGCGCGGACACCGGCGAGGATATCGGCATACGCGTGCACCCGGATGATCCAGGCTGGTATGTCGCATGAGGAACTGGT
Source organism: Variovorax terrae (assembly GCF_022809125.1). Taxonomy (NCBI): domain Bacteria; kingdom Pseudomonadati; phylum Pseudomonadota; class Betaproteobacteria; order Burkholderiales; family Comamonadaceae; genus Variovorax; species Variovorax terrae. Next base: position 795,468 of record NZ_JALGBI010000002.1, read on the forward strand.
TGACAAGGCAGACTTGGACGATCTCAGGAGCTTTGTCCGCCGTGGCTACGGACCACACCAATGGTCCGTAGCCCGAAGGCAGCCGTACCCACCAGACAAGGTCTTCTCAGATGGGGGCGAGCACTATAACCTTCTTCACGAATATGAGCTGCTTTTGAGGCCAATCGACGAGACCAACGACCCCTATGCCTGCTACATCTCTTTAGTGCTTTTTGGAGAAGAATTTGTCCTCAACATGAGCGACCCCGGATTCAATGACTTCGAGACTTGGCGGGCAGGCGCTGAAGACTGGCTGGCAACTCCTCAGTGCTAGGCGTCTCGCCCCCGGCCGCCAGCGCAGTTGCCCTTGCCGGCCTCGTATCCCTACCGTAGACAACATGTGCAAGTAGGATCGTTTCTGTCAGGCGCCAATAAGCCAGTCGATAGGCACGAGCTTGACCCCGTTGCGCCACTCCAGCAGACCAACGGCACCATCGACATCGCCCCACACACACCGAGATGTATGATCGAGCACGATGAGTTGCAGCCTCCCTTTGGAACCAGAGTTGACCATAAATGATCCTATAGCTCATCCGCCGACAGGCGTAAGGCTACGACGGCTAGCGAGAAGAGTGACGTCCTTAGAGTCGGAGCCGCGAGTGAGTTTTTTTAGAACACGCTGCTGCGTCTCTGGTGTCCAGAAAATCTGCAGACGCTCACGTGCCCGCGTTATGGCTGTGTAGAAGATGCTGTGTGTGATGTCGTCTTCATTGGCATCGGTAACTACGATCTTGACGGAGTCATACTCCAGGCCCTGTGCCTTGTGGATCGACACGGCGTAGGCCACCTGAAATGGAACGGTGATGTTCAGTGAATCGTCATCCTCGTCGCTAGCATCGGATTCGTAGACGGAGAAGCGCACAGTTGAGCCACCCATCCATTCGAGCTCATCGCTATCGACGTCGAACTCGCTGAGCGGTCGATCGAGCTCGATGTCGAACTGGATGCGACCACGGGCGTGGTCGATGCCGACTATCCGACCCTTGAGGTTGTTGTAGATTACCGGTCGAAACCGCTCAGTCTCGTTGAACAATACGGGATCACCGATTTTGTACGTGGAAACGCGCCAAATGGTCGCTGCACCGGGATTGCCGCTCTGTAGGAATCGATTGACATTGTTAATGCCGTAGAGGCCATCGTAATTCAAGCACAGGATGATCTCGTCCTGTCCTTGGGCTTCGAATAGCGTCTTGTCGAGCACAGTTGAGTACCCGTTGTGGGCCATGACCTCGGCGATATCGTCCTCGATGGCTCGAACCTTGTCCCAGAACCTTAAAAGTGAGTTGTTCTTGGTTCTGAAGGGCGTTGTCAATTCAAACACCGACGCACTCGGAATAAATGAGCGAATGATCCCGAACCAGTTCCCGAACTGGATCGACTCGATCTGGTAGACGTCGCCTACAAGTACGAGCAGCTTGAACGAGGTCTTTTCCAGCACCTTGATCAGGTCTGCGTTGCTGACGGTACTGCACTCGTCGATAACTAGTAGGTCAAACTCCAAACTAGAGGTTTTCCTACTAATTTGACTGCTGATCGTACGGAAGTCCGAGTTCTGCGCAGTTACCTTGCGCTTGAGATTGTCGATCGCCGGGTTGGTGTGCGCCAGGAAGAGCTTCTGCTTGTCGTTGAAGTAGTGCGCGATGTGGTCCACCATCGTAGACTTTCCAGTCCCAGCCGCCCCGTAGATCAGGGCGACGCGCGACTGGCTGAACAACTGCTTGAGCGCATTCTCCTTCGCCGGATCGTCGATGCCACGACGTGCTTCACTGAGCCAACGCTCTACGGCTTGGGTATAGCCGTCGATCCGAGACAATGCGTAGGTCTGAAGTTTTTCAACTATGGAGACGGTTTCGTTCTCGTACCCGCAAATAAAGACATGCTTCTTGTCGAGCATGAGTCGACGCTCTGTGTGTTTGTAGTAAAGCCTATTGTTGTAAGTGAAGATTAAGCCGCTGACCTCGCCAAACTCCTCGAGGTCGGCCACAGGCGCGTAGAGAATTCCGTGACGTTCTACGTTGTTCTTCACACGTCGCGCGAGCAGTTCGTGATTCCGTCCTGTCACCTCGAGACTCTCGACGAGGTCCCAATACCGGGGGTTGTGCCCTGGTAACGAGGTGCAAAATGGCATGGTTTCGAAGGGGATGCACCCGAATTGGAGCTTCATCCCGGAAAGTCGGTCACAACCATTCCAGTTGTACTGCGCTTTGATGGTTTGATTGTGCATCCGCAGCATGAGATAGCGAAGGATGTTCTGCCCCGATGAGGCTGACTTCACAATGCGTCGTACTTCGTCAAGCACGGGGAATATCTGTAATTTGGTAACAAAATCTGTGCCGGCCGTCCTCCACACAGCGTACTGACTGTCGCTCATGTCAAGCAGGTCGACCAAACTACCAGCACCCTCCGTAAGCCACCCCATTAAGTGTTGGTACTCTACCGAGTTAGTCCGTGTTGAAATTGATTTACCGAGCAAGCGCGCGAAATTGTCGAACTCGCACGGACGGATCGACACCTCCCACTCACGGATGATCGCGACTGGCATTGTATGACCAAGCACTTCAATGGAGTCTCTCTGGAGCATCAACATGGCCGCGTACTTGTCTGTCATATCGACACGCGTGAAGGCGATAAGACGGTCGAATTTGCTCACCTTATTGACGGCGCGGTAGAAGGTAACTTCGTAGTAGATACGCCCGCGAACAAAGAAGGGGCGCGTTTTATGGATGTAGTACCTTTCCCGAGTCCCGCCGTCCGATCGAGATGAGCGAGGCGCATCAATTCTTTCGGCGATCTTCTCGTGGTACTCCCGTAAGGATGGATCGAGATCGATCGGAAAGGCTTCGAGATTCGCTAGCACCGCAATCCCACAGCTATCTTGAAGCAAACTGCGAGTGCGATGAAGGTACTCGTAGTACTTGAGCATCAAACGCTCGGAAGCATCTCCGTCCAGCGTGTAGTGGGATGCACTTTTCTGAATCAGTTTATGAAACCTTCCCAGGAAGTTGAATTTCGCCTTACTTTTGATGAAGGCGAGCCCTGGCTCTATCGCGTCGTAGTTGAACTCGGCGTCGGCGGTTCCCGTGTGAAGGCGGACCGTAATCCCCTCGATTAGGTTCCGAATCAGTGAAAGAACGTTCTGCGAGAGCAATGCTCGCTGGTTGGCGAGCGCTTCGATATTCTGACAAATGGCCTTATCAGCGCTCTGGATCTGTTTGCCGACCGTAGTCATGAACTGCTAAGTTCCGCCTTATTAAAGTAATCATGGACGGTCAGACACATCGAAATCTGACAAACCCGGTGGTACCGATAGAACCCTATGGACCTATTTTTATCACATAAAACCACGGCGTAGAAATTCCCCCGCAGCCAATGACCGGAATTGGGGTACTTGGTGAATTACCGGCTCTCATATCCACTGCCATTGGGGCGGCGAGCCTAAATGGCAGCAGCCAGCCTATGGCTAACGGTGTTTAACTTCGCGGGATCTGCGCCGCAGCCCGCATGTAGCGACGCGGACTATCACCTGATGCGAAGGCTGTCACCTAGGTCTAGGAGAACGCAGGCGATTGAGAAGGTCTGCGAGGTGCGGCGGTGACTTGCCTTGGTTAAAGTACTCGTAAATCAAAGGGTTTGCGGCATAGAAATGGCTCGCCAGTTCGATTCAGGTGTGGACATCGAGCGAACCGTTAAGCTTGAAAAGCTTCCTTGACTTGGGTTTGACGTGCAGCTGGCTCTTGTAGATCAGATTGAAGTCGCTGTCCTTGCGCAGGCTGTGCTCGTCGTCGCTTAGGTACTGAATGGCGCCATCGAAATGGCGGAAGGAGCGTGCGCGAACGTCATACTCGGCATGAAGGTAGCGTGCCGGGTGCCAGTTTTTGCCGCTTTCCTCCAGCAGCACGCTTCCGTGTTTCAGCTCGAGAGCCTGGAACGTGCGGATAGGTCCATCCGTCCATTTAACATCCACGCAGTAGGTATTGGCGTACCAGGACGCGATGCGCTTTGTATCGAGATCTGCCGGCGGACGGAGCTTGGTCGTACCTGAGACAATTCGGACTATGTCCCGGTTGAAGGGCGGACCGTACCAAGTGTCGAGTTCCATGATCAACGGCCCGTCGACATCAATGCGGACTCTGTCCTCATCAAGCGCGATGTACTTGTCCAAACCAGGCTGCTCCAGACGCCAGAAGATGTCAATGAACAATGGCGCCCAATTGTGGAGGGGGTGCATGGCTCGCCTGAAGCAGGGGTGCGCCAAGACGACGAATTCGTCGGCCTGCAAACAACCACCGTCAAACTTGGCAGGCCTCAAGACAGCCTTGAGATCACTCCAGCGGTAGAGTCCGTCGCTGGGATCTGGATTCACGTCCAGCAGCGCGCGCAAAAGCTGCGGATGGCACGCCGTGATGCCCGTGGTGTGGCTGTAGCGAAAGTCCTTGTCTTTCATGCAGATCCCCTTGTTGGCCGCGCGTTGTCGAAAGCGCTCAATGAGTCCCGCCGCTGCTTGAAGTTCGCGTGTCTCCGTTTCGCGTAGCGATTGCCGATATCTAGATTGCATATCAGCTTCTTCCTGCGGCGTCATGGATTTTCTCCAGGGCGATTGGACTCGGAATTCCGGTCATATCTCGGCCAGACAGCACGGTCTGGTGTTAGATTGGTGGCAGGCTGTTCTCGCGCGCCAATCACTACATGGTAACGGCGGTTAGGTGTCCAGGTGCGGTACGTCTGTTCGGTGTTCGCTGCAGATCTGGACGTCGCCTCACCAAGCCAATATCTTTGGCAAGTTCAGCCAAACACTGACCGGGGGGCCACATTCGTCTAACTTGCTCTCCACCGAAAAACTGGTGGTGGCTAAAGAGGGATCTTGCCGCTTGCGAGGAGCGCAATCCGGATCGCTGCGTTTTGTACCTACGTAATTCCCAACCTACCCAGCCCTAACCAGCCCCGAAGTTCTAGCGAGTGACCGCTCTCGCTTCAGCGGTCGTTCAGCAGCAAGAACTGAAGGGCAGCATCCAGCCTGAACTAGACATTTTCGTACGCGCCACCACAACTAACCCTCGGCTTGTCAAGTCAGCATCGTTTGCGCTGTCCTCTTGGCCAACTTGCGTCGCGGACCTGGCTGTGAAGCAAAGCGCTTACAAAAAAAAAGAAAGGCCCGGCCTCCTGAAGAAGCCAGGCCAACTGCCTGAAGCAGCCGCGCCAGAGAGCGCAGGGGGAGGAGGGCGCATCGCTCAACGCACGAGCGACCTCGCTCTTACCCCCGCGCAACCTACCCCGCCTCCCAAGCACTCCTGAACGTAACCACCGAGTTCGGCTCCACCGACGTCCCCGGTGCCGGCTGAATGCGATAAGCACACCCCCAGCCCGCAAAGTCCCCGTCGTCCGGCCCATGGACAGAAACCTTTCGCGGCACCAGCCCCACCGCCTGAAGCTTCTGGCCATACTCATAGTCACAGCCCTGCGGCGCAGGCACCACAACGTCCCCCACCGCCTGTCCGTCCCCCGCCGACGCCTTTGACTCCGGCCGCACGTCCAGGCCAGCCGCAGGCCCTCGGCCCTTGCTCAGAGCGTTGCGCCGCGCCACCTGGCAGGTCGGCGACAACAGCCAGGACTTGGCCAACGCACCATTGAGGCGTCCCGTACCCAGCCCCAGCTCCTGCCGGGCCTGATTCATGGCCAGCATCTGGTATAGCCAGATCCGGTTGGAAGAAAACCGCAGATAGCGGGCAATGCTCAGATCGCCGCTGGCCCCCTGCAACTCATCGCCATACTGCTCGAAAGCCCGGTCCAGGGCCGACCGGTGCAGCAGCCGCGCCTCCTGGCCCCAGCCCTCATCTGCGCCCGAGCCGGGGAACACATGTTCCAGCGCCACCACGCACCGGGCGGCCTGGGTGATCTCATCGGACAGGAAAAGCCGTTGCAGACGCCACTCCTGCAGCTTGGGCCACAACTCAGGAACCACGCCAAACGCAAGCGCCAGCAGAATCACCAAGATCTTCATCATGATGAAATCAGCCCAGAAGCATGAGCACGAAACAGGCGATCCAGACAATGAAATACGCCAGATTCTGCTTGGTGGCTTTCGAGCGCTGGTACAGATACACCGGCACCAGCCAGGTCCAGCCCTTGAACTTGTCCGTGTTGTGCCCCGCCGCCACCAGGCGCTTCTCATCGAAATAGGCCAGCGCGATATTCAAGCCCACCGTCACGAACCAGTACTTGTTGCTGTCCATGGCACTCTGGGCGGCATACTGATTGCCCCGGTGCACAATCCCCGCAACCACGTACTCCAGCACCGCCCCGATCAGCGGCGCGAACGCCAGCACCCAGACCACCGTGTTGTCAATATGCTCGCCCGACAGCGGCGGCGGAGTGCTGTCATCGAAATGAACCCGCAACGCCGTGTCCTCGACCCTGGACCAGTCGGGAGATCCCTGCTTCCAGACCGACGAGCCCTTGGACAGGACCGAGGTCTTGATCAGCTGAACGATCCCGGCCTCGGAGACCGGCCCCTTTCTCTGGCCGTTTTCTTCATAGAACCAGGTGTCCTCCGGGCTGGCCTGGGTGTCTTCGATGTGTTCTTGCATGTGCTCTTCCATATGCTCTTTCTTGAAATGTTGAAACTCGATGAATGACCTCGTTGGGTCCAGGCCCGATCGGCCTGGACCCCGAGTGGTCAGGAACTGAACGGTGGCTCCGGCATGGCGGACCCAGGTTGCCGACCGCTGATCACGGGCGGGGCTTAGCGCCGCATCAAATCAGCCATCACCCATCCGTTGTCGGTCCTCACCATGTTGAGCGTCGCGGTGAAACTGCTCTCGCCCTTTTCCGTGAACCCATGCGTCTCCTGGTAGACGGAATTGAAAAGCCGATTGAAGAAACTGGTGGGGAAATCCTGGACACGACAGGCCTCTTCCAGATTCGCGTTGAACGTCTGCCGCAGCGGTCCGGTACCCGAGAAGAACTGCTCGTGTTGCCGAAGCTCCTCCAGGACCTTGCCGTTCTCGTTCAAGTACTTCTCCACCTTCTGATTGGCGAGCTCCCATCGCTCGAAGCTCGCATGCGCCCGAGAAAGCGCATCTCTGTCGTCCATTAGTGCCTGCAACCTGTCATTGAACGCCTGGTTGAGCGGCTTGAGCTCCTCCAGGCGTGCCGAGTACTGCTCCACGAGCTTCTTGTTCTTCTTCAAGGCGGCCCCCTTCAGCGTGAACTTGACATACAGCGTGTAGCTGCCGTCGCGCTGGGCCACCCCATTGGTCTTCTCGAAGCTGCCGACGGAAATCACATCGCAGTTCTCAAACCCCCGCTTGATCTGCTGCTTGGCATCGGACTCCGATGGCTTGCCGGACGCCCCACACCCTGCCAGCCCCACGGCCACCGCAGCGGCCAGGACCGAACGAAGAAATCCTTTCATGCTTACCCTCCGAACTCGTGAATGTGTGATTGAGAAAGCACCCCGCAGGCTCCATGAACCCGGCCCAGGCGGTGATGAAGAAGCAGGTGGCCATGGCGACAAACCCGGCCCCGAGATCGGTGCCAGGCACCGGCACAGGGCATGCCGCCAGGAGCCCTACCACCAGCCGTTGTCGCCCAGGCGGACCTTCTTGAAGTAATCCATGTTGGCGAAGATGGGAAACAGCAGGACCGCGCCATTGCCGAAGATGAAGTTGCCGGCACCAAACTCGGCCTCAACATAGTCATTGGCCAGGCCGAGCACGAAACAAAGGCCGGCGTAGGCAATCGCCTTCTTCCACAGGCCCTTTGCCAGGTAGTAGAACGGACCGAACAGGCAGGCCCACAGGTTGAAGCAGACCGTGACTCTTTCCTGGAATGGAAGCGTGCTGACATGCCCCCAGTCGGGGCCTCCGGCCTTGTCGATCAAGGCAAAGCGCTTTTTCCAGGTCTCGGAGAGAGCGGGCCTGTCTTGGGCAGACTCAGTGTTGTTCATAGGATTTCCTTTGAAAAAGTGATGGGGGGTCAAAATGCGCAGAGAACGGAAAGCGCCGACACAACGATGCCGACGATGCTCATCCACTTCTCGTTCCTGAGCTTTTCCTCGGTGAGGGAGTAAATGCCGAACGAGATCGGGAACATCGAGAACAGGACGATGCCGACTCTGGAGTCGGTGTCCCATAGGTCGACGGAAAGAACGGACAGGAAGAGCAGGACGCTGAGGATCAGCGTCACGATCGCCGACCAATGCGGCGAGGAACTCATGCCTGGATATTGAACAGCGCCGCACTGCGGACAGCTCTGGGCGGAGTCGTGCAGTTCCTTGGCGCAGCCACGGCAGAAAGCCATTTTCTTTTTCCTTTGGTGGTGAATGGAAATGGGTGGGTTGAAGGGGTTGAGGGGCCAGGACGGAGTGGGGCAGGGCGCAGTCAGAGACCGCCGGAACGACAGTCCTAGGGCTGAAATGCCGTCCTCCCTTCGCCCAATTCCTTGAGGCAGGCCGAGAAGATGGACGAGCCAATTAACCCTGAGCGCCAAAGCGTGAGCAGTCGTGCGCGACGAAGGGGCATGGGCTGAGTCGCATCCCCCACATACCGCCAGACCGCGTTGATGAGGCGTCGGCGTACTGCAGGCCGTAGCCACATATAAGCAACTGCTGCCGCAGGCCACAGGCAGGCGGTCGCCAGCAGCCAGCCCACAAGCGAAATGCCTACGCTGTTTACGCGCATACGATGCATGTCGAGTGCGATGCCGAGTGCCGTCAACACGGCCCCCAAGATCCAGAACACGATGAGCAAGAACATTTCCCCTCGAATTATCCAATATTCGCATACAGAATAATATTAATGTGCATTTAGAATTTTTGGAATGCCACATCCACTCCATGACCATCGCTATCAGCAGATCGCAACGCTGTTAGCACAGTTGCGCAAAGAGCGGGGGTGGCTGCAGCAGGAGGTGGCTGAGCGCTTGGGCAGGAATCAAACCTTCGTTTCCAAATACGAGAGCGGGGCTCGTCGTATCGATTTGATCGAATTGCTTGACATCCTGCGTGCACTGGAAGTGGACCCGCACGAGTTTGTCGACCAGATCCAGTCGCAATTGGCAACAGCTTTGCCGCGCTGATTGCTTAGACGGGCCTCCTCACACCACCCCCCGCTCCGCCATAGAAAGCGCCCCCAGATCACTGGTGATCACGTGATCGAGCACCCGCACCTCCACCAGCGCCAGCGCTGACTTCAGATCGCGCGTGAGCGCATAGTCCGCACTG